>NZ_JBVKAI010000024.1:0-133343 GCF_055639495.1 Streptomyces sp. NPDC039424 | reverse complement strand
ATGGGCATCCAGGCGATCAAGGGCGTCGAGGTCGGCGACGGGTTCGGTCTGGCGCGGGTGCCCGGCTCCCAGGCGCACGACGAGATCGTCACCACCCCCGAGGGCATCAAGCGGGCGTCGGGCCGTTCCGGCGGTACCGAGGGCGGTCTGACGACGGGCGAGCTGCTGCGGGTGCGGGCGGCGATGAAGCCGATCGCGACCGTGCCCCGGGCGCTGCAGACCGTGGACGTCGCCACCGGTGAGCCCGCCCAGGCCCACCACCAGCGCTCGGACGTGTGCGCGGTCCCGGCGGCCGGCATCGTCGCCGAGGCCATGGTGGCCTTGGTCCTCGCGGACGCGGTCGCGGAGAAGTTCGGCGGCGACAGCGTGCCCGAGACCCGCCGCAACGTGCGGTCGTACCTCGACAACCTCACGGTCCGATGACCGCACCGTCGATCGTGCTGGTCGGTCCGATGGGCGTAGGCAAGTCCACGGTCGGGCGGCTGCTCGCCGAGCGGCTGGGCGTCGCCTACCGGGACACCGACGACGACATCGTGACCGCCGAGGGCCGGACCATCGCCGAGATCTTCGTGGACGAGGGCGAGCCGGTCTTCCGCGCCCTGGAGAAGCGGGCCGTGCACCGGGCGCTGGCCGAGCACGACGGCGTACTGGCGCTCGGCGGCGGGGCGATCCTCGACGAGGACACCCGCGGCCTGCTCGCCGCGCAGCGCGTGGTCTACCTCTCGATGGACGTCGAGGAGGCGGTCAAGCGCACCGGCCTGAACGCGGCCCGTCCGCTGCTGGCGGTCAATCCGCGCAAGCAGTGGCGCGAGCTGATGGAGGCGCGGCGGCACCTGTACGAGGAGGTCGCCACGGCGGTCGTACCCACCGACGGCCGTACGCCCGAAGAGGTCACCCAAGCGGCGCTGGACGCACTGGAGTTGAAGGAAGCATGAGCGAGGCAGTCACCCGGATCCAGGTCGCCGGCACCGCGGGCACCGACCCGTACGAGGTGCTGGTCGGTCGGCAACTCCTGGGCGAGCTGGCCGGGTTGATCGGGCACCGGGCCAAGCGCGTCGCGGTGGTCCACCCGGAGGCACTGGCCGAGACCGGCGACGCACTCCGCGCCGACCTGGCCGAACAGGGCTACGAGGCCGTCGCCATCCAGGTGCCGAACGCCGAGGAGGCCAAGACCGTCGAGGTCGCCGCCTACTGCTGGAAGGCGCTCGGCCAGTCCGGCTTCACCCGCAGCGACGTGATCGTGGGCGTCGGCGGCGGCGCCACCACCGACCTGGCCGGGTTCGTGGCCGCGACCTGGCTGCGCGGTGTGCGCTGGATCGCCGTCCCGACGACCGTGCTTGCCATGGTGGACGCGGCGGTCGGCGGCAAGACCGGCATCAACACCGCCGAGGGCAAGAACCTGGTGGGCGCCTTCCACCCGCCGGCGGGCGTGCTGTGCGACCTGGCGGCGCTGGACTCCCTCCCGGTCAACGACTACGTGTCCGGGCTCGCCGAGATCATCAAGGCCGGTTTCATCGCCGACCCGGCGATCCTCGAACTCGTCGAGTCCGACCCCGAGGCCGCCCGCACCCCGGCGGGCCCGCACACCGCCGAGCTGATCGAGCGGTCGATCCGGGTGAAGGCCGAGGTCGTCTCCTCCGACCTGAAGGAGTCCGGCCTGCGGGAGATCCTCAACTACGGCCACACGCTCGCCCACGCCATCGAGAAGAACGAGCGCTACCAGTGGCGGCACGGCGCCGCGGTCTCGGTCGGCATGCACTTCGCCGCCGAACTCGGCCGACTGGCCGGCCGGTTGGACGACGCGACCGCCGACCGCCACCGCACCATCCTGGAGTCGGTCGGGCTGCCGCTGCACTACCGCTACGACCAGTGGCCCAAGCTGCTGGAGACGATGAAGGTGGACAAGAAGTCCCGCGGCGACCTGCTGCGCTTCATCGTGCTCGACGGCCTCGCCAAGCCGACCGTCCTGGAGGGACCGGACCCGGCCGTGCTGCTCGCCGCGTACGGCGAAGTGGGGCAGTAAGTCCCCGAGTACGCCTTCCGCCTGACGCGCCGTCGGCGCCGGGCACTTCGGGCCGCCCCCGGCCGTTCACCAAACGACGGCCGGGGACGGTACCGTTCGGTAGGGAGCGGGGGACCGCTCCTGCCAGCGCCAATTGCCTGTACGAGACGGAGTGGCACCGGATGCAGCACGCAGTGGGGTCTCCGCTGCCGCCGCCCCACCAGCCGGGGCAGGGACCGGCCGCCGGCTGGTCGCCGGCCGCACACCACCCGGGCCCGCACCCGGGAGCCCACGCGCCCGCGCCCCCGCCACCGGGCTTCACCGGGCCCCCCTCGGGGCCGGTGCCGCCCGCGCCCCCGCAGCCGCCTGCCCCGCAGCACCCGTCCGTGCCGCCGGTCCCCGAGACCACCGGTCATGTACCGCTGCCGCCGGGCGGCCCCGTCGCCATGCCCAGCGCACCACCGGCCACCGCCGTCCCCGACCCGGGTACCACGACCCTGGCCGTGCTGCTGATCGGCCCCGCGGGCGCCGGGAAGACGAGCGTCGCCAAGTACTGGGCCGACCACCGACGGGTCCCCACCGCGCACATCAGCCTCGACGACGTACGCGAATGGGTCCGCTCGGGCTTCGCCGACCCCCAGTCGGGCTGGAACGACCACTCCGAGGCCCAGTACCGCCTGGCCCGCCGCACCTGCGGCTTCGCCGCCCGCAACTTCCTGGCCAACGGGATCTCCTGCATCCTCGACGACGCCGTCTTCCCGGACCGCCCGGTGGTCGGCCTCGGAGGCTGGAAGCGGCACGTCGGCCCCGGCCTGCTGCCCGTCGTCCTCCTCCCGGGCCTGGACATCGTCCTGGAACGCAACGCCGAACGCACCGGCAACCGCCGCCTCACCGACGAGGAGGTCGCCCGCATCCACGGCCGCATGGCGGGCTGGTACGGCTCGGGCCTGCCGATCATCGACAATTCCCAGCTGGACGTCCCGGGCACGGCACGGGTACTCGACGAGGTCCTGGCACGGGCCATCGCAAGCCCTCCGAACTGGTAACCGTCCCCCATCGGAACTCCCCAACCGGCACAATCCGCCCACCGCTCCTACGCTCATCTCATGTCAGAGGTGTACGCGGTCCGCCGAACCCGGCTCAGGGAACGCTGCAATGCGGGCGGCAGCGCGGCGGCGCTTGTCTCCCGCCCCGCCAATGTGCGCTACCTCGCGGGCGCCGCCCCCCGGGGCGCCGTTCTGCTGCTCGGCAAACACGAGGACCTGCTCGTGTGCGCCGACTCCCCGGGCGACCGTCCGGGCGAAGGCCGACCGGACGACAGCCTCGGGGTGCACTCCCTCACCGGCGCCGGAGGCGACCCCGCGGTGGCCGCCGCCGGCCTCGCCGAAGGCCAGGGCGCCGATTCCCTGGCCGTGGAGGAACACCACCTCACCGTCACCCGCTACAGAGCCGTCTCCTCCGTCGCGTCCCGCCTCCGCCTGGCCGACCTCGGCGGGGCCGTCGAGCAGCTCAGGGTGGTGAAGGACGAGGAGGAGATCTCCTGCCTCCGGATCGGCGCCGAGATCGCCGACCAGGCTCTCGGCGAGCTGCTGGAGTCCATCCTGGTGGGCCGCACCGAGCGGCATCTCGCCCTGGAGCTGGAGCGGCGCCTGGTCGACCACGGCGCCGACGGGCCCGCCTTCCCGACCTCCGTGGCCACCGGCCCGAACTCCGGCCGGCGCGGGCACCGGCCCACCGACCGCCGGGTCGAGGAGGGTGACTTCCTGTCGGTCTGCCTCGGGGCCACCTATCGCGGCTACCGCTGCGAGATCGGCCGTACCTTCGTGATCGGCACCTCGCCGGCCGACTGGCAGATCGAGCTGTACGACCTCGTCTTCGCCGCTCAGCGCGCCGGACGGGAGTCCCTGGCGCCCGGCGCGGCCTACCGCGAGGTGGACCGGGCCGCACGCCAGGTGCTGGACTCCGCGGGGTACGCGCAGGGCCTGCAGGCGCTCACCGGACACGGGGTGGGACTCGAAATCGACGAGGACCCGCAGTTGGCTCCCGCGGCCATGGGTAAACTGGACGCTTGCGTGCCGGTCACCGTCGAACCGGGGGTCCACCTCCCGGGCCGGGGCGGTGTCCGGATCGATGACACGCTCGTCGTACGCCCCGAGGCGGACGGCGGACCCGAGCTACTCACCATCACGACCAAGGAGCTGCTCGCCCTCTAGGCAGTGGCGTGCGCCGGGGTCGTCCACGTCAGTCCAGGAGATTCCGCAACCGTGGCTTCCACGAACGACCTCAAGAACGGCCTGGTGCTCAAGCTCGAAGGCGGCCAGCTCTGGTCCGTCGTCGAGTTCCAGCACGTCAAGCCCGGCAAGGGCCCTGCCTTCGTGCGCACCAAGCTCAAGAACGTGCTCTCCGGCAAGGTGGTCGACAAGACCTTCAACGCCGGCGTCAAGGTCGAGACCGCCACTGTCGACAAGCGCGACATGCAGTTCTCGTACATGGACGGCGAGTACTTCGTCTTCATGGACATGGAGACCTACGACCAGCTGATGGTCGACCGCAAGGCCGTCGGCGACGCCGCCAACTTCCTCATCGAGGGCTTCACGGCCACCGTCGCGCAGCACGAGGGCGAGGTGCTCTTCGTGGAGCTGCCGGCCGCCGTCGAGCTCGTCGTCCAGGAGACCGAGCCGGGCCTTCAGGGTGACCGCTCCACCGGCGGCACCAAGCCCGCCACGCTGGAGACCGGCCACCAGATCCAGGTGCCGCTCTTCATCACCACCGGTGAGAAGATCAAGGTCGACACCCGTACGAGCGACTACCTCGGCCGGGTGAACAGCTAACCGTGGCTGCCCGCAACACGGCCCGCAAGCGCGCCTTCCAGATCCTCTTCGAGGGCGACCAGCGCGGCGCCGACGTCCTGACGGTCCTCGCGGACTGGATCCGGCTCTCCCGGACCGACCCCCGGCAGCCGCCGGTGAGCGAGTACACGATGCAGCTGGTCGAGGGGTACGCCGAGCACGCGAAGCGGATCGACGAGCTGCTGGCCCAGTACTCGGTCGGCTGGACGCTCGACCGGATGCCGGTCGTCGACCGCAACATCCTGCGCCTGGGTGCCTACGAGTTGATCTGGGCGGACGAGACGCCGGACGCCGTCGTCCTGGACGAGATGGTGCAGCTGGCGAAGGAGTTCTCGACCGACGAGTCGCCCGCGTTCGTCAACGGCCTGCTCGGGCGGCTCAAGGAGCTCAAGCCCTCGCTGCGCCGGGACGAGGCGTAGGCGCGGCACAAGCCGGTACAGCGGCACAAGCGGTTCAAGCGGTACAGCGGTACGAAAATCGCCTCAGGGCCCGCAGCGCGACTGCTGCGGGCCCTGAGGCATTCCCCGGTGCCCGGGCGGGTCGCAGGCCTGCAGAAAGCCGCCGGGGTGGCCGGAACCGTCAAGTTCCGGCCACCCCGGCGGCACGTTTCTGCTGAACCCGCGGAGCGCTCAGCCCTCCTCGTGGGTGGCGACCGCGCGACGCGCGTCCGCGTCCAGCACGCCCCAGCTGATCAGCTGCTCGGTGAGGACCGAGGGCGACTGGTCGTAGATGACGGCGAGTGTGCGGAGGTCGTCCTGCCGGATCGACAGCACCTTGCCGTTGTAGTCACCGCGCTGCGACTGGATGGTCGCCGCGTACCGCTGCAGCGGGCCCGCCTTCTCGGCCGGCACCGTGGCCAGCCGCTCCAGGTCCAGGACCAGCTTCGGCGGCGGCTCGGCGGCGCCGCCCGGCGTGGTGCCCGGCAGCAGCTCCTGCACCGGAACGCCATAGAAATCCGCCAGCTCGGCGAGGCGCTGTACGGTCACGGCACGGTCACCGCGCTCGTACGAACCGACCACCACGGCCTTCCAGCGACCCTGGGACTTCTCCTCGACACCGTGGAGGGAAAGGCCCTGCTGGGTGCGGATGGCCCGGAGCTTGGCCCCGAGCTGTTTGGCGTATTCGCTGGACATATAGCTCCCCGGACACTGTGTCGACGCGGCCGGCTGTTTTCCATGCCGCGCGGCTGGTAACTCACTGTGAGGTTACGCAGCGTTACTCTTCCGCGTCAAGCCGAATGGTCCGCGGCGACTCTTCCGTGGCAGCGGCGGACGGTTGCGCCAAGGGGGTGATCGGGGGCGTTCCGGGGACCTGCTACGGTGGATGGCGCAATTCCGACGTCCTTTAAGGTCCGTCCCGTGAGGCGGAGAAGGAGGTCCGTTTCGTATGGACAAGCAGGACGAGCAAGACCAGCACGGCAAGTACGACAGGCAGGACAGGCAGCAGGACGCGCAGTCGTCCGACGCCCGGCCCGTCCTCGAAGGGCCCGACATCGCGCGGGTGCTCACCCGCATCGCCCACGAGATCGTCGAGCGCGCCAAGGGCGCCGACGACGTGGTGCTCCTCGGCATTCCCACCCGGGGCGTCTTCCTCGCCCAGCGGCTCGCCGCCAAGCTCGAGCAGATCACCGACACCAAGATCCCGGTCGGCTCCCTCGACATCACCATGTACCGCGACGACCTCCGCATGCACCCGCCGCGTGCGCTGGCCCGCACCGAGATCCCCGGTGACGGCATCGACGGCCGTCTGGTCGTCCTCGTCGACGACGTGCTCTTCTCCGGCCGCACCATCCGCGCCGCACTCGACGCCCTGAACGACATCGGGCGCCCGCGCGCGGTGCAGCTGGCGGTCCTCGTCGACCGCGGCCACCGGGAACTCCCCATCCGCGCCGACTACGTCGGCAAGAACCTCCCCACGTCGCTGCGGGAGACGGTCAAGGTGCAGCTCGCCGAGGAGGACGGTCGCGACACCGTGCTGCTCGGTGTGAAGCAGACCCAGTAGCAGGCCGAAGGCGTACGTCGCTGTCGTACGCCCGCTCGCCGCGCCACCGCCTGCCCGGCCATGCCCTCTGGGCGGCACCCACACCCCGCTTCCCGATGAACTGCCTTACGGAGCCTGACAGATGCAGCGTCATCTCATCTCGGCCGCCGACCTCACCCGCGACGACGCCGTCCTGATCCTCGACACCGCCGAGGAGATGGCCCGGGTCGCCGACCGGCCGATCAAGAAGCTGCCGACCCTGCGCGGCCGCACCGTCGTCAACCTCTTCTTCGAGGACTCCACCCGCACCCGGATCTCGTTCGAGGCCGCAGAGAAGCGGCTGTCCGCGGACGTCATCAACTTCTCCGCCAAGGGTTCCAGCGTGTCCAAGGGCGAGTCCCTGAAGGACACCGCCCAGACCCTGGAGGCGATGGGCGTCGACGCCGTCGTCATCCGGCACGGCGCCTCCGGAGCCCCGTACCGCCTGGCCAACTCCGGCTGGATCGACGCCGTCGTCATCAACGCCGGCGACGGCACCCACCAGCACCCCACCCAGGCCCTCCTGGACGCCTTCACCATGCGCCGCCGGCTGGTCGGCCGCGACGCGGGGATCGGGCAGGACCTGGGCGGCAGGCGGATCACCATCGTCGGGGACGTCCTGCACAGCCGGGTCGCCCGCTCCAACGTGGACCTGCTGCACACCCTGGGCGCCGAGGTCACCCTGGTCGCCCCGCCCACCCTGCTGCCGATCGGCGTCGAGTCCTGGCCGTGCGCGGTCTCGTACGACCTCGACACCACACTGCCCAAGTCCGACGCGGTGATGATGCTGCGCGTGCAGCGCGAGCGCATGAACGCGGCCTTCTTCCCCACCGAGCGCGAGTACTCACGGCGCTACGGCCTCGACGGCGACCGCATGGCCCGGATGCCCGAGCACGCCATCGTGATGCACCCCGGCCCGATGGTCCGCGGCATGGAGATCACCGCCGAGGTCGCCGACTCCGAGCGCTGCACCGCCATCGAGCAGGTGGCGAACGGAGTCTCCATCCGGATGGCCGTCCTGTACCTGCTGCTGGGCGGCGCCGTCACCCCTGCCCGTACCACCGAGGAGAAGTAAGACCCATGAGCAAGATCCTGATCCGTGGTGCGAAGGTGCTCGGCGGCGAGCCGCAGGACGTCCTGATCGACGGCGAGGTCATCGAGGCGGTGGGCAACGGGCTCTCCGGCGAAGGTGCCGAGGTCGTCGAGGCGGACGGCAAGGTGCTGCTGCCGGGCCTGGTCGACCTGCACACCCATCTGCGCGAGCCGGGCCGCGAGGACTCCGAGACCGTCCTGACCGGCACCCGCGCGGCGGCGAGCGGCGGCTACACGGCCGTCTTCGCCATGGCCAACACCTTCCCCGTGGCCGACACCGCCGGCGTCGTCGAGCAGGTCTGGCGGCTCGGCAAGGAGCACGGCTACTGCGACGTGCGGCCCATCGGCGCCGTCACCGTCGGCCTGGAGGGCCGCAAGCTCGCCGAGCTGGGCGCGATGCACGAGTCGGCCGCCGGGGTCACCGTCTTCTCCGACGACGGCAAGTGCGTCGACGACGCCGTGATCATGCGCCGGGCGCTGGAGTACGTGAAGGCCTTCGGCGGGGTCGTCGCCCAGCACGCGCAGGAGCCGCGGCTGACCGAGGGCGCCCAGATGAACGAGGGCGTCGTCTCCGCCGAGCTGGGCCTGGGCGGCTGGCCGGCCGTCGCCGAGGAGTCGATCATCGCCCGGGACGTGCTGCTCGCCGAGCACGTCGGCTCCCGTGTGCACATCTGCCACCTGTCGACGGCGGGTTCCGTCGAGATCGTCCGCTGGGCCAAGTCCCGGGGCATCCAGGTCACCGCCGAGGTCACCCCGCACCACCTGCTCCTCACCGACGAACTGGTGCGCAGCTACAACCCGGTCTACAAGGTCAACCCGCCGCTGCGCACCGAGCGCGACGTGCTCGCGCTGCGCGAGGCGCTCGCCGACGGCACGATCGACATCGTCGCCACCGACCACGCCCCGCACCCGCACGAGGACAAGGACTGCGAGTGGGCCGCGGCGGCCATGGGCATGGTCGGCCTGGAGACCGCGCTGTCGGTGGTCCAGGAGACCATGGTGGACACGGGCCTGCTGGACTGGGCCGGCGTCGCCGACCGGATGTCCGTCAAGCCCGCGCGGATCGGCCGGGCGGAGGGCCACGGCCGTCCCGTCTCGGCAGGTGAGCCCGCCAACCTCACCCTCGTCGACACGGCCTACCGTGGCCTGGTGGACCCCGCGGGCTTCGCCTCGCGCAGCCGCAACACCCCGTACGAGGGACGCGCGCTGCCGGGCCGTGTCACCCACACGTGGCTGCGGGGCAAGGCCACGCTCGTCGACGGGAAGCTCACGTGACACCTGCAACGCTACTGGCGGCCGGACTCGCCACCGGACTGGCCGCCGACAAGAAGTCGGCCCAGGTCACCGACTGGGCCGCACGCGTCGGCTGGCTGGTCGGGCTCGCCCTCTTCGTCGCACTCGTCTACTGGCTGATGCGCGAGGGCTGGAAGTGGCGCGGCACGCTCCAGGGTGACCTTCCGGAGCTGCCCACCGCGCCGGACGACCCCGGCCCGGCGAAACTGAGCATGACCGGCCGCTACCACGGTTCCACCACCGCCGGTCAGTGGCTGGACCGCATCGTGGCGCACGGCCTGGGCACCCGCAGCCGGGCCGAGCTCACGCTGACGGACGCGGGACTGGACGTCGTACGCCCCGGGGCGGCCGACTTCTTCGTCCCCGCAACCGCGCTGCGCGAGGCCCGGCTCGACAAGGGCATCGCCGGCAAGGTCCTCACCGAGGGCGGACTGCTGATCGTCACCTGGCAGCACGGCGACCGGCTGATCGACTCCGGGTTCCGCTCGGACCGGGCGGCCGAACACAACGAGTGGGTCGACGTCGTCAACTCCATGATCAAGAACCCCATCACCGAGACACACAGCACGGAAGGCGCCGAACGATGACGACCTCCACCAGGGGAGCCGCCAAGACTCCCGCCGTACTCGTCCTGGAGGACGGCCGGATCTTCCGGGGCCGCGCCTACGGGGCCGTGGGGGCGACCTTCGGCGAGGCCGTGTTCTCCACCGGCATGACCGGCTACCAGGAGACCCTCACCGACCCCTCCTACCACCGCCAGGTCGTGGTGATGACCGCCCCGCACGTCGGCAACACCGGCGTCAACGACGAGGACCCCGAGTCGAAGCGGATCTGGGTGGCCGGATACGTCGTGCGCGACCCCGCGCGCGTGCCGTCCAGCTGGCGCTCCAGGCGGTCCCTGGACGAGGAGCTCGCGGCGCAGGGCGTCGTCGGCATCTCCGGCATCGACACCCGCGCCCTCACCCGCCACCTGCGCGAGCGCGGCGCCATGCGCGTCGGCATCTTCTCCGGCAACGCGCTGCCCGACGAGGGCACCATGCTCGCCGAGGTCCGCCAGGCCCCCGAGATGAAGGGCGCCGACCTCTGCTCCGAGGTCGCCACCGAGGAGGCGTACGTCGTCCCCGCGGTCGGCGAGAAGAAGTACACCGTCGCCGCCGTCGACCTCGGCATCAAGGGCATGACCCCGCACCGCATGGCCGAGCGCGGCATCGAGGTGCACGTGCTGCCCGCGACGGCGACCGTCGAGGACGTCTACGCCGTGAACCCGGACGGCGTGTTCTTCTCCAACGGCCCCGGCGACCCCGCCACCGCCGACCACCCGGTCTCCGTCATGCGGGGCGTCCTGGAACGCGGTACCCCGCTCTTCGGCATCTGCTTCGGCAACCAGATCCTGGGCCGCGCCCTCGGCTTCGGCACCTACAAGCTGAAGTACGGCCACCGCGGCATCAACCAGCCGGTGCAGGACCGTACGACCGGCAAGGTCGAGGTCACCGCCCACAACCACGGTTTCGCCGTCGACGCCCCGCTGGAGCAGGCGACCGAGACCCCCTACGGCCGCGTCGAGGTCTCCCACGTCTGCCTCAACGACAACGTGGTGGAGGGCCTGCAGCTTCTCGACCGACCGGCCTTCAGCGTCCAGTACCACCCCGAAGCGGCAGCCGGCCCGCACGACGCCGCCTACCTGTTCGACCGCTTCGTATCCCTGATGGAGGGCCAGCGTGCCTAAGCGCACCGATATCCAGTCCGTCCTGGTCATCGGCTCCGGCCCGATCGTCATCGGCCAGGCCGCCGAGTTCGACTACTCCGGCACCCAGGCGTGCCGGGTCCTCAAGGCCGAGGGCCTGAGGGTCATCCTCGTCAACTCCAACCCGGCGACGATCATGACCGACCCGGAGATCGCCGACGCCACCTACGTCGAGCCGATCACCCCGGACTTCGTCGAGAAGATCATCGCCAAGGAGCGGCCCGACGCGCTCCTGCCCACCCTGGGCGGCCAGACGGCCCTCAACACGGCGATCTCGCTGCACGAGGCCGGAACCCTCGACAAGTACGGCGTCGAGCTCATCGGCGCCAACGTCGAGGCGATCAACAAGGGCGAGGACCGCGACCTCTTCAAGGAGGTCGTCGAGGCCGTCCGCACGAAGATCGGGCACGGCGAGTCCGCCCGCTCGGTGATCTGCCACTCGATGGACGACGTCCTCAAGGGCGTCGAGCAGCTCGGCGGCTACCCGGTCGTCGTCCGCCCCTCCTTCACCATGGGCGGCGCCGGCTCCGGCTTCGCGCACAACGAGGACGAGCTGCGCCGTATCGCCGGGCAGGGCCTCACCCTCTCGCCGACCACCGAGGTGCTCCTGGAGGAGTCCATCCTCGGCTGGAAGGAGTACGAGCTGGAGCTGATGCGCGACAAGAACGACAACGTCGTGGTCGTCTGCTCCATCGAGAACTTCGACCCCATGGGCGTGCACACCGGCGACTCGATCACGGTGGCGCCCTCGATGACGCTGACCGACCGCGAGTACCAGATCCTGCGCGACATCGGCATCGCCGTCATCCGCGAGGTCGGCGTCGACACCGGCGGCTGCAACATCCAGTTCGCGGTGAACCCCGAGGACGGCCGGGTCATCGTCATCGAGATGAACCCGCGCGTCTCGCGCTCCTCGGCCCTCGCCTCCAAGGCGACCGGCTTCCCGATCGCCAAGATCGCCGCCAAGCTCGCCGTCGGCTACACCCTCGACGAGATCCCGAACGACATCACGCGGGAGACCCCGGCCTCCTTCGAGCCGACCCTCGACTACGTGGTCGTCAAGGCGCCCCGCTTCGCCTTCGAGAAGTTCCCGCAGGCCGACTCCACGCTGACCACCACCATGAAGTCGGTCGGCGAGGCCATGGCCATCGGCCGCAACTTCACCGAGGCCTTCCAGAAGGCGCTGCGCTCGCTGGAGAAGAAGGGCAGCCAGTTCACCTTCGTCGGCGAGGCGGGCGACAAGGCCGCCCTCCTGGCCGAGGCCGTGCGCCCGACCGACGGCCGGATCAACACCGTCCTGCAGGCCATCCGCGCGGGCGCCACGCCCGAGGAGGTCTTCGAGTACACGAAGATCGACCCGTGGTTCGTCGACCAGCTCTTCCTCCTCAAGGAGATCGCGGACGAACTGGCCGAGGCACCCGAGCTCACCGGCGAGCTGCTCGCCGAGGCCAAGCGGCACGGCTTCTCCGACCAGCAGATCGGCGAGATCCGCGGGCTGCGCGAGGAGGTCGTCCGCGAGGTCCGGCACGCGCTGGGCATCCGCCCGGTCTACAAGACGGTCGACACCTGCGCCGCCGAGTTCGCCGCGAAGACGCCGTACTTCTACTCCTCCTATGACGAGGAGAACGAGGTCGCGGCCCGCGAGAAGCCCGCGGTCATCATCCTGGGCTCCGGCCCCAACCGCATCGGCCAGGGCATCGAGTTCGACTACTCCTGCGTCCACGCCTCCTTCGCGCTGAGCGACGCCGGGTACGAGACCGTGATGGTCAACTGCAACCCGGAGACCGTCTCCACGGACTACGACACCTCCGACCGCCTGTACTTCGAGCCGCTGACGCTGGAGGACGTGCTGGAGATCGTGCACGCCGAGCAGCAGGCCGGCCCGGTCGCGGGCGTCATCGTGCAGCTGGGCGGCCAGACCCCGCTGGGTCTGTCGCAGGCCCTGAAGGACAACGGCGTGCCGATCGTGGGCACCTCCCCGGAGGCCATCCACGCCGCCGAGGACCGCGGCGCCTTCGGCCGCGTCCTGGCGGAGGCCGGCCTGCCCGCCCCCAAGCACGGCACGGCCACCACCTTCGAGGAGGCCAAGGCCATCGCCGACGAGATCGGCTACCCGGTCCTGGTCCGGCCCTCGTACGTGCTCGGCGGGCGCGGCATGGAGATCGTGTACGACGAGACCCGGCTCGCCACCTACATCGCCGAGTCGACCGAGATCAGCCCCTCCCGGCCGGTGCTGGTCGACCGGTTCCTCGACGACGCCATCGAGATCGACGTCGACGCCCTGTACGACGGCGAGGAGCTCTACCTCGGCGGCGTGATGGAGCACATCGAGGAGGCCGGTATCCACTCCGGCGACTCGGCGTGCGCCCTGCCGCCGATCACGCTGGGCGGCTTCGACATCAAGCGGCTGCGCGCCTCGACCGAGGCCATCGCGCGCGGGGTGGGCGTCCGCGGCCTGATCAACATCCAGTTCGCGATGGCGGGCGACATCCTGTACGTCCTGGAGGCCAACCCGCGCGCCTCCCGTACGGTCCCCTTCACCTCGAAGGCGACCGCGGTGCCGCTGGCCAAGGCCGCCGCCCGGATCTCGCTCGGCGCCACCGTCGCCGAGCTGCGCGCTGAGGGCCTGCTGCCCCGGCACGGCGACGGCGGCGAGCTCCCGCTCGACGCGCCGATCTCCGTCAAGGAGGCCGTCATGCCCTGGTCCCGCTTCCGTGACATCCACGGCCGCGGCGTCGACACGGTGCTCGGCCCGGAGATGCGCTCCACCGGCGAGGTCATGGGCATCGACTCCGTCTTCGGCACGGCGTACGCCAAGTCGCAGGCCGGGGCGTACGGCCCGCTGCCGACCAAGGGCCGCGCCTTCATCTCGGTCGCCAACCGCGACAAGCGCTCGATGATCTTCCCGGCGCGCGAGCTGGTCGCCCACGGCTTCGAGCTGCTCGCCACCTCCGGCACCGCCGAGGTCCTCAAGCGCAACGGCATCAACGCCACGGTCGTGCGCAAGCAGTCCGAGGGCACCGGCCCGAACGGCGAGCGGACCATCGTCCAGCTCATCCACGACGGCGAGGTCGACCTCATCGTCAACACCCCGTACGGCACCGGTGGCCGCCTCGACGGCTACGAGATCCGTACGGCGGCCGTGGCGCGGTCCGTACCGTGCCTGACGACGGTCCAGGCGCTCGCCGCCGCCGTCCAGGGCATCGACGCCCTCAACCACGGCGACGTCGGTGTCCGTTCCCTCCAGGAACACGCCGAACACCTGACCGCGGCCCGCGACTAGCACCCGACGAGGGGGACACCGGAAACGGTGTCCCCCTCTTCATGAGGCCTCACGAGGACATCTGGACATGTACAAGCTCTTCTTCCGCCTGGTCTTCCAGCGGATGGACCCCGAGAAGGCCCACTACCTGGCCTTCCGCTGGATCCGGCTCGCCGTGCGCATCCCCGTGCTGCGCACCTTCGTCGCGGCGGCCCTCGCGCCCCGCTACAAGGAGCTGCGCACCGAGGCCTTCGGGCTGCGCATGCACGGTCCCTTCGGGCTCGCCGCGGGCTTCGACAAGAACGCGGTCGCCGTCGACGGCATGTCGATGCTGGGCTTCGACCACGTGGAGATCGGCACCGTCACGGGGGAGCCGCAGCCCGGCAACCCCGGGAAGCGGCTGTTCCGGCTCGTCGCGGACCGCGCGCTGATCAACCGCATGGGCTTCAACAACGACGGCTCGCTGGCCGTCGCCGCCCGCCTGGCCACCCGTGAGGCCGTCTTCAAGACGGTCGTGGGTGTGAACATCGGCAAGACCAAGGTCGTCCCGGAGGCCGCCGCGGTCGACGACTACGTGAAGTCGGCCGAGCGTCTGGCGCCCTACGCCGACTACCTGGTGGTCAACGTCTCCTCCCCGAACACGCCCGGGCTGCGCAATCTGCAGGCCACCGCGGCGCTGCGCCCGCTGCTGAGCGCGGTGCGCGAGGCCGCCGACCGGGTCGTGCCGGAGCGCCGGGTGCCGCTGCTGGTGAAGATCGCGCCGGACCTCGCCGACGAGGACGTGGACGCGGTCGCCGACCTGGCGGTCGAGCTCGGCCTGGACGGCATCATCGCCACCAACACCACCATCGCGCGCGACGGACTCGGTCTGACATCCCGACCCACGCTGGTGAAGGAGGTCGGCGGACTGTCGGGGGCGCCTTTGAAGGCACGCTCCCTGGAGGTGCTGCGCCGCCTCTACGCGCGCGTGGGCGACCGCATCACCCTGGTGGGCGTCGGCGGCATCGAGAACGCCGAGGACGCCTGGCAGCGCATCCTGGCGGGCGCCACGCTGGTCCAGGGGTACAGCGCCTTCGTCTACGAGGGGCCCTTCTGGACCCGTGCGATCCACAAGGGGCTCGCGGCACGCCTGCGCACCAGCCCGTACGCCACCCTCGCCGACGCGGTCGGCGCCGACGTGAGGAAGCCCGCATGACGTCCCACGAGCCCTTCGGCGCACGACTGCGCAGCGCCATGGACGAGCGCGGCCCGCTGTGCGTCGGCATCGACCCGCACGCGTCCCTGCTCGCCGAGTGGGGTCTGAACGACGACGTGGCCGGCCTGGAGCGGTTCAGCCGCACGGTCGTGGAGGCGATGGCCGACCGGATCGCCGTCCTGAAGCCGCAGATCGCCTTCTTCGAGCGCTTCGGCTCGCGCGGCCTCGCCGTCCTGGAGACGTCGGTGCGGGAGGCGCGTGAGGCCGGCGCGCTGGTGGTGATGGACGCCAAGCGCGGCGACATCGGCTCGACCATGGCCGCCTACGCCGAGGCGTTCCTGCACAAGGACGCCCCGCTGTTCTCGGACGCCCTGACGGTCTCGCCGTACCTCGGCTACGGCTCCCTGAGCCCGGCTCTCGCGCTGGCCCGGGAGAACGGCGCCGGGCTGTTCGTGCTGGCGCTCACCTCGAACCCGGAAGGCGGCGAGGTCCAGCACGCGGTCCGCTCCGACGGACGCACGGTCGGCGCGACGATGCTGGCCCACCTGGCGGCCGAGAACGCGGGTGAGGAGCCCCTGGGGTCCTTCGGGGCGGTCGTGGGTGCCACGCTCGGCGACCTGTCGTGGTACGACCTCGACATCAACGGTCCGCTCCTGGCCCCCGGAATCGGGGCCCAGGGCGCGACGCCGGCCGATCTTCCCGGGGTGTTCGGGGCGGCGGTGCGCAATGTGGTGCCGAACGTCAGCCGGGGTGTGCTGCGTCACGGTCCCGAGGTCGGCGCGCTGCGCGCGGCCGCGGAGCGGTTCGCGCGGGAGGTCCGGGCCGCCGTGACGGGTGCCTGAGTCCGCGCCGAGCCCTTCTCGAACCCGTGCCCGAGTCCTCCGATGAGTGCTCGGGCGAGGGGTGCCGGAGCGACTTGAGTGTGAATACATCCTCAAATCCAGGGCAGTATGTCTGAAATGTCCGGCCTGGCGGAGGCTGACCAGGACTTTTCCGCTGTTCTCGCTGACTCTGGCGGACTTGCCCGCTAGTCTCCGAGCAGAGTGAACGGGCAAGCGTGTTGCTCGTGGCTCCCCAGGTGTGGGGCGACTAGGTTCCTCACCGGTCCGTATCCGACAGTTCGACATCCGAGGTGACGTAGGCGTGGCTCTTCCGCCCCTTACCCCTGAACAGCGCGCAGCCGCGCTCGAAAAGGCCGCCGCGGCTCGCCGGGAGCGGGCCGAGGTCAAGAATCGACTCAAGCACTCCGGCGCCTCTCTTCACGAGGTCATCAAGCAGGGCCAGGAGAACGACGTCATCGGCAAGATGAAGGTCTCCGCCCTGCTCGAGTCCCTCCCGGGCGTGGGCAAGGTCCGCGCCAAGCAGATCATGGAGCGACTCGGGATCTCCGAGAGCCGCCGTGTGCGTGGCCTCGGTTCCAACCAGATCGCCTCTCTGGAGCGCGAGTTCGGGAGCACCGGCTCCTGAGTCCCGGGCACTCCGGGATTGCTGGAATAATCGCTGCATGAGTGAACGTCCGCGGCTGACCGTGCTCTCCGGCCCCTCCGGGGTCGGCAAGAGCACGGTTGTCGCCCATATGCGCAAGGAACACCCCGAGGTCTGGCTCTCGGTGTCGGCCACCACCCGCAAGCCCCGCCCCGGTGAGCAGCACGGAGTCCACTACTTCTTCGTCACCGACGAGGAGATGGACAAGCTGATCGCCAACGGCGAACTGCTGGAGTGGGCCGAATTCGCCGGCAACCGCTACGGCACGCCCCGCCAGGCCGTGCTGGAGCACCTGGAGTCCGGGGTGCCGGTGCTCCTGGAGATCGACCTCCAGGGCGCCCGGCAGGTCCGCGAGTCCATGCCGGAGAGCCGGCTGGTGTTCCTGGCTCCTCCCTCCTGGGAGGAGCTGGTGCGCAGACTCACCGGCCGGGGGACCGAGCCGCCCGAGGTGATCGAGCGTCGCCTGGAGGCGGCGAGGATCGAGCTGGCGGCCGAGCCGGAGTTCGACATCACCCTGGTCAACACCTCCGTCGAGGACGTGGCTCGCGAGCTGCTAGCCTTGGTGGACGTTGTGTGATCAAGGCTGATCATTCAGACTGATTCTTTCCCATCCATCGGAAGGTAGAGCGTGTCCTCTTCCATCACCGCGCCCGAGGGCATCATCAACCCGCCGATCGACGAGCTCCTCGAGGCCACCGACTCGAAGTACAGCCTCGTGATCTACGCGGCCAAGCGGGCCCGCCAGATCAACGCGTACTACTCGCAGCTCGGCGAGGGCCTCCTCGAGTACGTCGGTCCGCTCGTCGACACCCACGTCCACGAGAAGCCGCTCTCGATCGCCCTGCGCGAGATCAACGCGGGTCTGCTGACGTCCGAGGCCATTGAGGGCCCGGCGCAGTAGTACTTTCACATCGCAAGTGACTTTATCCACAGGCCCGGCAGGCCGACTGCCGGGCCTGTGGTTTGCTCGGGGGCGTGGGGTCGTTCCCCACCGTGATGCAGCATGGACTCGTACGTTGCCGAGCCGGGGAGAGATGGTGGACAAGCCCAAGGTCGTTCTGGGGGTCAGCGGCGGCATCGCCGCGTACAAGGCGTGCGAGCTGCTGCGCAGGCTGACCGAGTCCGGGCATGACGTCCGAGTCGTCCCCACGGCCTCCGCGCTGCACTTCGTCGGCGCCGCCACCTGGTCCGCCCTCTCCGGCAACCCCGTCTCGACCGAGGTCTGGGACGACGTGCACGAGGTGCCGCACGTCCGCATCGGCCAGCAGGCCGACCTGGTGGTCGTCGCGCCCGCCACCGCCGACACGCTCGCCAGGGCCGCCCATGGCCTCGCCGACGACCTGCTGACGAACACGCTGCTCACCGCCCGCTGTCCGGTCGTTTTCGCCCCGGCCATGCACACCGAGATGTGGGAGCACCCGGCCACCCAGGAGAACGTGGCGACCCTGCGCCGCCGGGGCGCCGTCGTCATCGAACCCGCGGTCGGCCGCCTGACCGGCGTCGACACCGGCAAGGGGCGGCTGCCCGACCCCGCCGAGATATTCGAGGTCTGCCGCCGGGTCCTGGCCAGGGGAGCGACGCGGCCGGACCTCGCCGGCCGGCACGTCGTCGTCAGCGCCGGCGGCACCCGTGAACCCCTCGACCCGGTCCGATTCCTCGGCAACCGCTCCTCCGGCAAGCAGGGCTACGCCCTCGCCCGTACGGCCGCCGCGCGAGGCGCCCGGGTGACGCTGATCGCGGCCAACACCGGCCTGCCGGACCCGGCCGGCGTGGACGTGGTACCGGTCGGCACCGCGCTCCAGCTGCGCGAGGCGGTGCTCAAGGCGGCCCCCGACGCCGACGCCGTGGTGATGGCCGCCGCCGTGGCCGACTTCCGCCCGGCGGCCTACGCGGCCGGGAAGATCAAGAAGAAGGACGACCAGGACCCCGAGCCGGTCACGCTGGTACGGAATCCGGACATCCTCGCGGAGATATCGGCCGATCGGCCGCGCCCCGGACAGGTGATCGTCGGGTTCGCCGCGGAGACGGACGACGTCCTCGCCAACGGCCGGAAAAAGCTGGTGCGCAAGGGCTGCGACTTCCTCGTGGTGAACGAGGTGGGCGAGCGGAAGACGTTCGGCTCCGAGGAGAACGAGGCCGTCGTGCTGGGCGCCGACGGCAGCGAGACGCCCGTACCGCACGGTCCGAAAGAGGACCTCGCGGAGATCGTCTGGGACCTGGTGACCGGCCGTCTGGGCTGATCGTTTCCGGCTGCGTTTCGCGTGGCGGCTCTGGTCAAGGCCGCCGCGCATTGGGCAGAATGCCCGTGCCGCAGGTCACAGGGCTCCCGAGTGGCGAGACAGGTGCTCCGGCGGCAGAGTGCGACCGATAAACTGTTCTCGGACGATGTTGGGCGCAGCTCCCCGCGTCGTCCGCCAATGATCAGCCAGCAGCCGCTGCAACCCCAGGGAGCGTTGTGTCCCGTCGCCTGTTCACTTCGGAGTCCGTGACCGAAGGTCACCCCGACAAGATCGCTGACCAGATCAGCGACACCATTCTCGACGCGCTTCTGCGCGAGGACCCGACCTCCAGGGTCGCCGTGGAGACCCTGATCACCACCGGCCTGGTGCACGTGGCCGGTGAGGTCACCACCAAGACCTACGCGGACATCGCGACCCTGGTGCGCAACAAGATCCTCGAGATCGGCTACGACTCCTCGAAGAAGGGCTTCGACGGCGCCTCCTGCGGCGTGTCCGTCTCGATCGGCGCGCAGTCCCCGGACATCGCGCAGGGCGTGGACACGGCGTACGAGTCCCGGGTCGAGGGCGACGACGACGAGCTCGACAAGCAGGGCGCCGGCGACCAGGGCCTGATGTTCGGCTACGCGACCGACGAGACGCCCACCCTGATGCCGCTGCCGATCTTCCTGGCGCACCGTCTGTCGAAGCGCCTGTCGGACGTCCGCAAGAACGGCACGATCCCCTACCTGCGCCCGGACGGCAAGACGCAGGTCACCATCGAGTACGACGGCGACAAGGCCGTCCGCCTCGACACGGTCGTCGTCTCCTCGCAGCACGCCAGCGACATCGACCTGGAGTCGCTGCTCGCGCCCGACATCCGCGAGTTCGTCGTGGAGCCGGAGCTGAAGGCGCTTCTCGACGAGGGCATCAAGCTCGACACCGAGGGCTACCGCCTGCTGGTCAACCCCACCGGCCGCTTCGAGATCGGCGGCCCGATGGGTGACGCCGGCCTGACCGGGCGCAAGATCATCATCGACACCTACGGCGGCTTCGCCCGCCACGGCGGCGGTGCCTTCTCCGGCAAGGACCCGTCCAAGGTGGACCGCTCGGCGGCGTACGCGATGCGCTGGGTCGCCAAGAACGTCGTCGCCGCGGGCCTGGCCTCCCGCTGCGAGGTCCAGGTGGCCTACGCCATCGGCAAGGCCGAGCCGGTCGGTCTGTTCGTCGAGACCTTCGGCACGCACAAGATCGAGACCGAGAAGATCGAGAAGGCGATCGACGAGGTCTTCGACCTCCGTCCGGCCGCCATCATCCGCGACCTGGACCTGCTCCGCCCGATCTACGCCCAGACCGCGGCGTACGGCCACTTCGGCCGCGAGCTCCCCGAGTTCACCTGGGAGCGCACCGACCGCGTGGACGCGCTGCGGAAGGCCGCGGGTCTGTAAGGCCTGCCCGTCTCCCGCCCGAGGCCCGGCTCCCGCGTGGGAGCCGGGCCTCGGCGTACGGCCACTCGGAGGCGCCTCCTGGGAAGCGCCCTCTAGGAAGCGGGTGCCAACCGGATCCGGCGGCGTTCGCGGTCGATCTCCAGGATGCTGACCGCCAGCTCCTGCCCCTCCCGGACGACGCGGCCGGTCAGGTCGGAGACGTGCACCAGACCCTCCGTGTCCTCGGCGATCCGCACGAACGCCCCGAACGGGATGAGCCTGGTCACCAGCCCCGGCATCACGTCACCCGCGCGTGCGGCCAGACGGTCCCAGGGGTCTTCCCGCAGGGCCTTGAGGGACAGGGACACCTGCCCCTGGAGGGTGTCCGCGACGAGCACCTCGCCGGTGACCCGCTGCCCCGGCTCGACCACGTCCTCCGGGTGATCGATGTGCGACCACGTCAGCTCGGGTACGCGGATGAAGCCCGTTCCGGGCCAGACGGGATGGACGGGCTCCCCGTCGATGTGCACGAACACCCCGAAGTTCCGTACGACGGACACCGTCCCCGTGCGGACCTCGCCGGGCTCGATGCCGAGGAGGAAGCGGCGCAGAGGCTCGTCCTCGCAGGCCTGGGCGGACAGCGAGACCTCACCGTTCCCGCCGTTTCGCCGGACGCTCCCCAGCACCTCGGCGGTGATCCGCTGCCCCACCTCCACCACGTCCGACGGGTCCTCGAACGCGGTCCAGGACAGCAGGTGCCGCGGGACGCGGCCCGTCGGAGCCTGCGGATCGTCGCCCTCCAGGCGCACGACGACTTCGCCGCCCTCGAATCCCACCACCGTGCCGGTGACCACCTCCCCGCGCCGGACGGTCGCGAGGCGGGCGCGCAGATGCTCCAGCGAGGTGGGTGTCGGTTCGGTCATGGCCGTCAGCCTAGGTCCGGCCCACGAGGGCCGGCACCGGGCGAGCACGCCGCATGTCAGTGGCGTTTGGTAAGAATGCAAGCGTGAGCAGCGAGAACGGGCAGGGGGACGGCGCGGACCAGGGGGCCGCGGCGGCGGAGCAGCTCGCGCTCATCCGGGAGGGGGTCCGGGAGGGCCGGGCCAAGGCGCCCCGGGCCAAGCCGCGGACCTGGCGGGGGGCCGCGCTGGCCGGGGAACTGCCCGTCGCGCGGGTGCTGGTCGACAAGGGTGTGCTCCATCTCGACCGGTACTTCGACTATGCCGTGCCCGAGGAACTGGACGCCGAGGCGCAGCCGGGGGTGCGGGTGCGGGTGCGGTTCGGAGCCGGGCGCGGCCGGGTGCGGGAAGGGCGCCGCGAGGGCGGCGGGCTGATCGACGGATTCCTCGTGGAGCGGCGCGCCGAGTCCGACTACTCGGGGCCGCTGGCGGCGCTGGCCCAGGTCGTGTCGCCCGAGCCCGTACTGAGCGAGGAACTGCTGGGGCTGGCGCGGGCCGTCGCCGACCGGTACGCGGGGAGCCTCGCCGACGTCCTGCAGCTGGCCGTGCCGCCGCGCAGCGCGCGGGCCGAGCAGCGGCCGTCGCCCGAGCCGCTGCCGCCTCCGCCCGCGCCGGACGCCGGGTCGTGGACGCGGTACGAACGGGGGCCCGCCTTCGTCGAGTCACTGGCCTCGGGCGGTTCCCCCCGCGCCGTGTGGAACGCGCTGCCCGGGCCCGAGTGGAGCGAGGAGCTGGCGCGGGCCGTCGCCGCGACGCTCGCCTCGGGGCGCGGCGCGCTCGTCGTCGTGCCGGACGGGCGGTCCGCCGCCCGGGTCGACACCGCGCTGACCGCGCTGCTGGGGGAGGGACGGCACGCGCTGCTCACCGCCGACGCCGGGCCCGAGAAGCGGTACGCGCAGTGGCTCGCCGTGCGGCGCGGGTCGGTGCGAGCCGTGGTGGGCACCAGGGCGGCGATGTTCGCGCCGGTGCGGGACCTCGGGCTCGTCGCCATCTGGGACGACGGGGACGACAGCCACAGCGAGCAGCACGCCCCGCAGCCGCATGCCCGGGATGTGCTGCTGCTGCGCGCCGCCCTGGACAAGTGCGGCTTTCTGCTGGGCAGTTGGAGCTGCACCGTGGAGGCGGCCCAGCTCGTGGAGAGCGGCTGGGCCCGGCCCCTGGTCGCCGGACGGGAGCAGGTGCGGCGGACCGCGCCGCTGGTGCGGACCGTGGGGGACGGCGACCTCGTGCGGGACGAGGCCGCCCGTGCGGCCCGGCTGCCCACGCTCGCCTGGCAGGTGGCGCGCGAGGGGCTGCGGCACGGGCCGGTCCTGGTGCAGGTGCCCCGGCGGGGGTACGTACCGCGCATGGCCTGCGCGCAGTGCCGGGCGCCCGCGCGCTGCCGGCACTGCTCCGGGCCGCTCCAGGCCCAGGACGCCGGGCCGCTCCGGTGCGACTGGTGCGGGCGAGAGGAAGGCGCCTGGCACTGCCCGGAGTGCGGGGGCTTCCGGCTGCGCGCCCAGGTCGTCGGGGCCCGGCGGACCGCCGAGGAACTGGGGCGGGCCTTTCCCGCCGTCCCCGTGCGGACCTCCGGCCGCGAGCATGTGCTGGACACGGTGCCGGGCACGCCCGCGCTGGTGGTGAGCACACCGGGGGCCGAACCGGTCGCCGAGGGCGGCTACGCGGCGGCACTGCTGCTGGACGGCTGGGCCATGCTCGGCCGGCCCGACCTGCGCGCCGGCGAGGACGCGCTGCGGCGCTGGATCGCGGCCTCGGCGCTGGTGCGGCCGCAGGGCGAGAAGGGGACCGTGGTGGTCGTCGCCGAGCCCACCCTGCGGCCCGTGCAGGCGCTGGTGCGGTGGGACCCGGTCGGGCACGCGGTACGGGAGCTGGCCGAACGGGCCGAGCTGGGGTTCCCGCCGGTGTCCCGGATGGCGGCCGTGTCGGGGACGGCGCCGGCCGTGGGGGACTTCCTCGGTGCGGTCGAACTGCCGCCGGACGCCGAGCTGTTGGGGCCGGTGCCGGTGCCGGACACCCTCCCGGGGCGGCCCCGGCGGCCCGGTGCGCCGCCACCGGGGGAGCACTGGGAGCGGGCGCTGGTCCGGGTGCCGCCAGGCAGCGGGGCCGCGCTCGCGTCCGCGCTGAAGGCCGCGCAGGCCGCCCGGATGGCGCGGGGGAGCGGGGAGGCGCCGGTACGGGTGCGGATCGATCCGCCGGACATCGGGTGAGACGGATCGAGTGGGCCGGGTATGCGGCTGCCCTCCCGGACGCGTGCCGGGAGGGCGGGGTGAAGGGGATCCCGGTGGCCCCGGGTGGCTTCGGGCGTCAGCCGTTGCGGGGGCCGGGGAAGGCCGTGGGCCTGACCTCGTCGCGGAGCGTGGGGCTGCCCGCGGTCGGCTGGGTCGGCATCGAACGGGCCGCCGGGACCGTCGGCACCGCGGGGAGGCCGGTGTTCACACTGATCGTGCGGGTGCCCGAAGGCTCCGTCGCGCGCTCGGCCTCGGCGGCCGCCTGGGTCGCGGCGCGACGGGCGCCGTAACGGCGGTGGACCGCCTGCTTGGTGACTCCGAGGGCGGAGCCCACCGCGTCCCACGAGAAACCGAGTGAGCGGTCGAAGTCCACGGCGGCCGTGACCAGGGTTTCGACGCTGTCCCTGAGTTCCTGGGCGAGACGGACGGTCGGGGCGGGGGCGCGTCCGTAGACGACGAAGCCCGTGGAGGGGCCGGAGCGGCGCGGGCGGTAGACGTTGCCGAGCTGGGCGGTGAGCGTGCGCAGTGCGTCCACCTGCCGGCGGACCCGCTCGATGTCCCGCACCAGCAAGTGCAGGCTGGCCCGGGCCTGGGCGTCGTGGGTGGCGTGGTCGGCCATGAACAAGCCTCTCGAACCGGCGTTGAAAGGAATTGGGCGGCGAAAGCGGCCCGATGTGGTCAACTCTCTCTTGACCAACGCGTACGCGCTCCGCTGGTAACGGGGTGGGGGCGTGTGGGCGCGTGCGTACGCCTGTTTCCCACCCGCGCACCACCTGCTTCCAGTTGGCCGGGAGGCGGGGCGCTCCCATGGGGGCGTTCGCCGTCGGCGGCCTTCCGTTTGCGGTGGGCGATCACGTCATAGACTTGTGCGTTGCCCGTCGATCCCCGCCCGAGAGGCCCGAAGCCACCCATGAAGCTCGTCTTCGCCGGTACCCCCGAGGTCGCCGTTCCCGCTCTGGACGCTCTTCTCGCCTCCGGGCGGCACGAGGTGGCCGCCGTCGTCACGCGCCCCGACGCGCCGGCCGGGCGGGGGCGCAGGCTGGTCGCGTCTCCCGTGGCCGAGCGGGCGGCGGAGGCCGGGATCGAGGTGCTGAAGCCCGTCAAGCCGCGGGACCCGGAGTTCCTGGAGCGGCTGAAGGAGATCGCGCCCGACTGCTGCCCCGTCGTCGCCTACGGCGCCCTGCTGCCCAGGGTGGCCCTCGACATCCCCGCCCACGGCTGGGTCAACCTGCACTTCTCGCTGCTGCCCGCCTGGCGCGGGGCGGCTCCCGTGCAGCACGCCATCATGGCGGGGGACGAGATCACCGGGGCCTCCACCTTCCTGATCGAGGAAGGGCTGGACTCGGGGCCGGTCTACGGCACCGTCACCGAGGTCGTCCGGCCCACCGACACCAGCGGCGACCTGCTGACCCGGCTGGCGTTTGCGGGCTCGGGCCTGCTCGCCGCCACCATGGACGGCATCGAGGACGGCACGCTGAAGGCCGTACCGCAGCCCGCCGAGGGCATCTCCGTCGCCCCCAAGATCACCGTCGAGGACGCCCAGGTCGACTGGTCGGCGCCCGCGCTCCGCGTGGACCGGGTGGTGCGCGGCTGCACCCCGGCGCCCGGCGCCTGGACCACCTTCCGCGGTGAGCGGCTCAAGCTCATCCACGTCACACCCGTCCCCGAGCGGACGGACCTCGCCCCCGGGCGGCTGGCGGTCGGCAAGAACAGCGTGCACGTCGGCACCGGTTCGTACGCCGTCGAGCTGCAGTGGGTGCAGGCCCAGGGCAAGAAGCCGATGCGGGCGGCGGACTGGGCACGGGGTGTGCGGATCGCGGACGGGGAGACGGTGGGCGGCTGAGTTCGCGGGGTTCCGCGGGGTCTTGGGGCCCGGCCTCGAGCCCCGGCCCGCCCCGCGGGTGCCGGCCCGACGTACGCTGGGTACCGCATTCCACCCCACACCCGGAGCACCTTTTTCGTGAGTGATCAGCCCCGGCGGCCCCGTAAGCCCGCCAAGCCCTACCGCCGGCCCCAGAAGGACCCCGTCCGCATCCTCGCCTTCGAGGCGCTGCGTGCCGTGGACGAGCGGGACGCGTACGCCAACCTCGTGCTGCCGCCGCTGCTCAGGAAGGCGCGGGAGAAGGGGGACTTCGACGCCCGGGACGCGGCGCTGGCGACGGAGCTGGTGTACGGGACGCTGCGGCGGCAGGGGACGTACGACGCCGTCATCGCCGCCTGCGTCGACCGGCCGCTCAGGGAGGTCGACCCGCCGGTCCTGGACGTGCTCAGCCTCGGGGCGCACCAGCTGCTGGGCACCCGGATCCCCACGCACGCCGCCGTGTCCGCCTCCGTCGAGCTGGCCCGGGTCGTACTCGGCGACGGGCGGGCGAAGTTCGTGAACGCGGTGCTGCGCAAGGTGGCCCAGAACGACCTCGACGGCTGGCTGGAGAAGGTCGCGCCGCCCTACGACGAGGACCCCGAGGACCACCTCGCCGTCGTGCACTCCCACCCCCGCTGGGTCGTCTCCGCCCTGTGGGACTCGCTCGGCGGCGGCCGGGCCGGGATCGAGGACCTGCTGGAGGCCGACAACGAGCGGCCCGAGGTGACCCTGGTCGCCCGGCCCGGGCGGGCCACCACCGAGGAACTGCTCCGCGAGGAGGCCGCCGTACCCGGCCGCTGGTCGCCGTACGCCGTGCGGCTCACCGAGGGCGGGGAACCGGGCGCCGTCGAGGCGGTGGGCGAGGGCCGCGCCGGAGTGCAGGACGAGGGCAGCCAGCTGGTCGCCCTCGCGCTGGCGGGCGTGCCGCTGGACGGGCCCGACGAGAAGTGGCTCGACGGGTGCGCCGGGCCCGGCGGCAAGGCCGCGCTGCTCGCCGCGCTCGCCGCCGAACGCGGGGCGATGCTGCTCGCCTCCGAGAAGCAGCCGCACCGCGCCGGACTGGTGGCCAAGGCGCTGGCAGGGAACCCCGGGCCGTACCAGGTCATCGCCGCCGACGGGACCCGGCCGCCGTGGCGGCCCGGCAGCTTCGACCGGGTGCTGATGGACGTGCCGTGCACCGGTCTCGGTGCCCTGCGCAGGCGTCCCGAGGCCAGGTGGCGGCGGCGCCCGGAGGACCTGGAGAACTTCGCGCCCCTGCAGCGCGGCCTGCTGCGCTCCGCGCTGGACGCGGTGCGGGTCGGCGGAGTCGTCGGCTACGCGACCTGCTCGCCGCACCTCGCCGAGACCCGCGCCGTCGTCGACGACGTGCTCAAGCAGCGCCCGGACGCCGAACTCCTCGACGCCCGGCCCTTCCTGCCCGGCGTCCCGGCGCTCGGCGAGGGCCCCGACGTACAGCTGTGGCCGCATCTTCACGGCACGGACGCCATGTATCTGGCGCTCATCCGACGGACCGGCTGACCCCGCGAGACGCCCCGACCCCTCACCGCTGAGGGATCTGGTACCGGACCGACGCGAACAACCGTGCCAGGACATGGCAGGCTTGGGGCATGGCCGTGCAGATCAACCCCAGCATCCTGTCCGCCGACTTCGCCCGTCTCGCGGACGAGGCCCGGGCGGTCCAGGGAGCCGACTGGCTCCACGTCGACGTGATGGACAACCATTTCGTCCCGAACCTCACGCTCGGCGTACCGGTCGTGGAGTCCCTGGCCCGCGCGACGGACACGCCGCTGGACTGCCATCTGATGATCGAGGAGGCGGATCGCTGGGCTCCCCAGTACGTGGAGGCGGGTGCCTCTTCCGTCACCTTCCACGTCGAGGCCGCCGCCGCACCTGTGCGGCTCGCCCGCGAGATCCGCGCCAAGGGCGCCCGCGCCTCCATGGCGCTCAAGCCCGCGACGCCCATCGAGCCGTACGAGGACCTGCTCCCCGAGCTCGACATGCTGCTGATCATGACGGTCGAGCCGGGCTTCGGCGGTCAGGCGTTCCTGGACATCATGCTTCCCAAGATCCGCCGCACCCGCGAGCTGATCGACAAGCACGGTCTGGAGCTCTGGCTGCAGGTCGACGGAGGTGTTTCCGCGTCGACGATCGAGCGGTGCGCAGACGCGGGAGCGGACGTCTTCGTCGCGGGTTCGGCGGTCTACGGGGCGAAGGACCCGGCAGAGGCGGTACGTGCACTACGCACCCAGGCCGAGGCGGCGACCGCCAAGGCGTCCTGGGCCTGCGACCACTAAACGGCCCTTGGGCCACAGCTATGTGAACGGCGCCCATCAGGGCAGATCAAGTGCGCCGGATCTGCAAGGATGAACGGCGAATCCAGAGTGTGAACAGCAGTGAGGAGATCGCCGTGTCGGGTATGTCGGCGGGCCGGTCAGCCATGCGGATGGGACCCGCTGAGCTGGTGCAGGCGGCGGCCATGGCCCGCCGCTTCTACCTCGAGGGCAAGTCCAAGATCCAGATCGCGGAGGAGTTCGGCGTCAGCCGCTTCAAGGTGGCCCGGGTCCTGGAGACGGCCCTCGAACGGGATCTCGTACGTATCGAGATCCGTGTCCCGGCCGAGCTGGACGCCGAGCGCTCCGACGCGCTCCGCGCCCGCTACGGCCTCAGACACGCCGTCGTGGTCGAGTCCCCGGCCGAGGCCGAGGAGACCCCCGACCCCGAGAACCTCGGGGAGGTGGCCGCCGACCTGCTCGGCGAGCTGGTCAACGAGGGCGACGTGCTGGGCCTGGCCTGGGGCCGGTCCACCATCCACATGGCGGCGGCGCTCGACCGGCTGCCGCCCTGCACGGTGGTGCAGCTGACGGGCGTGTACGACGCCGGGACCGCCGAGCGCGGCTCGGTGGAGGCCGTCCGTCGCGCCGCCCAGGTCTCCGGCGGCGACGCGCATCCCATCTACGCGCCGATGCTGCTGCCGGACGCGGCCACCGCGACCGCGCTGCGCCACCAGACCGGCATCGCCCGGGCCTTCGAGTACTTCGACAAGGTCACGGTCGCCTGCGTCTCCATCGGTTCCTGGGAGCCCGGCATCTCGACGGTGCACGACATGCTCAGCGACGAGGAGCGGGCGCACTACGCCTCGCTCGGTGTCGCCGCCGAGATGTCCGCGCACCTCTTCGACGCCGACGGCCGCCGGGTCGGGCGGGACCTGGGGGAGCGGTGCATCACGGTCAAGGCCGACCAGCTCCGCCGTGTCCCCGAGGTCGTGGCGATAGCGGGCGGGCAGCGCAAGGCGGCCGCGATCGACGCGGTGCTGCGCTCGGGGCTCGTCACCAGCCTGGTGACGGACACCTCCGCGGCGGACTACCTGATGACCGCGGGACCGGCGCCGAAGTCGGCGCTGAACCGGGCGGACCCGGACGGACCCTGACATGACCGACGGTATGGCCGACGACCTGACCGGTCGGTACGTGGTGGTTCTGGACCTCGACGGGGTCACGGACGAGGCCGGGCTGATGGACCGGTGCGTCCGCGCGCTGGACCTGCCCGGGTGGTTCGGCCGCAACTGGGACGCGCTGGCCGACAGCCTCTCCGACCTCTCCGTCTGGCCCGAGGAGGCCGAGGGCAAGGGGCTCCTGGTCGTCGTACGGGGGTGGCGGGGGTATGCGAAGGCGCGCCCCGAGGAGTGGGAGACCGCCCAGGAGGTGTTCTCCCACGCCGTCGGCCTGATGCCGTCGCTCGCCGTGGTGCTGGCCTTTGGAGGTTCCTCCTAGCGCCCCTCTGACCAGCCTGGATGTTCTGCCGGGGCATGGCGCGGGGGGTGTCATGGGAGAATGAAGTACGTGCTCTTTCCCCCTGGCTGACCTGTCCGGGGGCCACCTCTGATCGACTGGGATGTGCAGCACGTGCGTTTCCTCAATGACACCCGGCCCGCCTACGACCTGACGTACGACGACGTGTTCATGGTGCCGAGCCGCTCGGCCGTCGGCTCGCGCCAGGCCGTGGACCTCGGCTCACCGGACGGCACGGGCACCACCATCCCGCTCGTCGTCGCCAACATGACCGCCATCGCCGGCCGCCGCATGGCCGAGACGATGGCCCGGCGCGGCGGCCTGGTGGTCATCCCGCAGGACATCCCGAACGACGTCGTCACCGAGGTGATCTCCTGGGTGAAGAGCCGGCACCTGGTCCTCGACACCCCGATCGTGCTGGCCCCGCACCAGACCGTCGCCGACGCCCTCTCCCTGCTGCCCAAGCGCGCGCACAACGCCGGTGTCGTCGTGGACGAGGACCACCGGCCCATCGGTGTCGTCACCGACCGGGACCTCAGCGGCGTCGACCGCTTCACCCAGCTCGAAGTGGTCATGTCCAAGGACCTGCTGCTGCTCGACGCCGACATCGACCCGCGCGAGGCCTTCAACACCCTCGACGCGGCCAACCGCCGCTACGCCCCGGCCGTCGACAAGGACGGCAGGCTGGCCGGCATCCTCACCCGCAAGGGCGCCCTGCGCGCGACCCTGTACACCCCGGCGACGGACGCCGAGGGACGGCTGCGCATCGCCGCCGCCGTCGGTATCAACGGCGACGTGGCGGGCAAGGCCAAGCAGCTGCTGGACGCGGGCGTCGACACGCTCGTCATCGACACCGCGCACGGCCACCAGGAGTCGATGATCAGCGCGATCAGGCTGGTCCGTGCCCTCGACCCGCGGGTCCCGATCGTCGCGGGCAACATCGTCTCCGCCGAGGGCGTCAGGGACCTGATCGAGGCGGGCGCCGACATCGTCAAGGTGGGCGTCGGCCCCGGCGCCATGTGCACCACGCGCATGATGACCGGTGTGGGCCGGCCGCAGTTCTCCGCCGTCCTGGAGTGCGCGGCCGAGGCGAGGAAGTACGGCAAGCACGTGTGGGCCGACGGCGGTGTCCGCCACCCGCGCGACGTGTCGATGGCGCTCGCGGCCGGTGCGTCCAACGTGATGGTCGGCTCCTGGTTCGCGGGCACGTACGAGTCGCCGGGCGACCTCCAGCACGACGCGAACGGCCGCCCGTACAAGGAGTCGTTCGGCATGGCCTCCGCGCGCGCGGTGCGCAACCGCACCTCCGAGGAGTCGGCGTACGACCGCGCCCGCAAGGCGCTGTTCGAGGAGGGCATCTCGACCTCCCGAATGTTCCTCGACCCGGCCCGGCCCGGTGTGGAGGACCTGATCGACTCGATCATCGCGGGCGTCCGCTCCTCCTGCACCTACGCCGGTGCCGCCTCCCTGGAGGAGTTCGCCGAGAAGGCCATCGTCGGCATCCAGAGCGCCGCCGGTTACGCCGAGGGCAAGCCGCTGCACGCCAGCTGGGTCTGACGCACTCTCGTGCGCGACGGCCGTGCAACGGTCGACAGCCCGCGCGCAACGAATGGGCACCCCTTCGCGAGGAACGCAATGATCTTACGGTGATACGCAAGGCTGCTGCATTACGCCCGCGAAGGGCTGGCTCATAGGCTCCTCCCCTGTACGTGGTGTGGCGGGGACTCCGCTCGTCGGGTCCCTGCCCTCGCAGGGATGCCGCCGGTCCCCGCCGCCCTGACCGGCAGCGATGAAGGAGCCAGCGCGTGCTCGACCAAGGCGCACCCCCGCACGACCGCAGCGCAACCGCCCCCGCGTCCCCGGGCCTCGCCGCGCGCCTGATGCGCCGCAAGCCTGTAGAGCTCCTGGTCGCGGAGGCCGGCCAGGGCGATGGAGGGAGCCTCAGGCGCTCCCTCGGACTGTGGCAGCTGACCATGATCAGCATCGGTGCGACCCTCGGCACCGGCATCTTCGTGGTCCTCGGCGAGGCCGTCCCCAAGGCCGGTCCGGCCGTCACCCTGGCCTTCGTGATCGCCGGTCTCACGGCGCTCTTCTCGGCCCTGTCCTACGCCGAGCTGGCCGGCACCATGCCTGTCTCCGGCTCCTCGTACTCGTACGCATACGCAACGATGGGTGAGCTGATCGCCTGGGTCTGCGGCTGGTGCCTGGTCCTGGAGTACGGCGTGTCGGTCGCCGCCGTGGCCGTCGGCTGGGGCGAGTACCTCAACGAGCTGCTCGACGGCACCATCGGCGTCACCATCCCGGACGCCCTGTCGGCCCCGCCCGGCGACGGCGGCGTCTTCAACCTGCCCGCGCTGATCGTCGTACTCCTCGCCATGGCGTTCCTGCTGGGCGGCGCCAAGGAGTCCGCGCGCGCCAACACCGTCATGGTCTGCGTGAAGATCGCCGCACTGGTGCTGTTCTGCGCGATCGGCATCCAGGGCTTCCGCTCCGGCAACTACGAGAACTTCATGCCGCTGGGCATGACCGGCGTGAGCGCGGCGGGAGCGACGCTCTTCTTCTCGTACATCGGCTTCGACGCCGCCTCCACCGCCGGTGAGGAGGCGAAGGACGCGCAGCGCGACCTGCCGCGCGCCATCATGCTGTCGCTGGTCATCGTGACGGCGCTGTACGTGCTCGTCGCGGCCGTCGCCGTCGGCGCCAAGCCCTGGCGGCGGTTCAACGACTCGGAGGCCGCGCTCGCCCAGATCATGCGCGAGGTGACCGGGCAGACCTTCTGGGGCACCCTGCTGGCCGCCTGCGCGGTCGTCGCCATCGCGAGCGTCGTGCTGACCGTCCTGTACGGCCAGACCCGCATCCTCTTCGCGATGTCCCGGGACGGCCTGGTGCCCAAGGTCTTCGGCCGGGTTCACCCGAAGACCGGCGCGCCCCGCGCCAACACGGTGATCGTCTCGCTGTTCTGCGGTGTCCTCGCCGCGGCCATCCCGCTGGGCCAGCTCGCCGACGCCACCAGCATCGGCACGCTGTTCGCCTTCGCGCTGGTCAACGTGGCCGTGGTGGTGCTGCGCCGGACGCGTCCGGAGATGCCCCGCACCTTCCGGGTGCCGCTGTCGCCGGTGCTGCCCGCGCTGGGGCTCGCCTTCTGCGTCTGGATGATGGGCAGCCTGTCGGCCGTCACCTGGGTGGTCTTCGGGGTCTGGATGGCGGTCGGGCTCGTGTTCTACTTCGTATACGGCCACCGCCGGTCCCGACTCGCAACGCCCGCACCATCCGAGAAGTGATCAACCCACTGTGCTGAACGATCTCGACGAACGCATCGTGCACGCCCTCGCCGAGGACGCCCGCCGCTCCTACGCGGACATCGGGCAGATGGTCGGCCTCTCCGCGCCCGCCGTGAAACGGCGCGTGGACCGGCTGCGCGCCACCGGAGCCATCACCGGGTTCACCGTCCGGGTGGACCCGGCGGCGCTGGGCTGGGAGACCGAGGGATTCATCGAGATCTACTGCCGGCGCAACACCTCCCCGGAGACCATCCAGCGGGGCCTGGAGCGCTACCAGGAGGTCGTGGCCGCGTCCACCGTCACCGGGGACGCGGACGCGATCGTGCAGGTCTTCGCCTCCGACATGCGCCACTTCGAGCGGGTCCTGGAGCGGATCGCGGGGGAGTCGTTCGTGGAGCGGACCAAGTCGGTGTTGGTGCTGTCGCCGCTGCTGCGACGGTTCTCCTCGGGGTCTCCGGCTTGAGCGGGTGACGAGGTGACCGGGGGTTACCGCAGGTCACCATTGCGGTCGCCGGAGTGATCCCGTAGGTTGTCCGCACTTTCTACTGACTGGTAACACCGGCAGGTAACCCATGCGCTGGCCCGTCGGCCGTTCCTCCACCGTGCGCGCGCGCATCGTGGCGCTCGCGCTCGCCCCGGTCCTCGCGCTGATGACCCTGTGGACCTTCACCATGGTGTCGGTCACCGGCGACCTGCGCGCGCTGATCCGGCTCCAGGGGGTGTACGAGGACTTCGGCACCCCCGTCGACACGGCGGTCGGACAGATCCAGATCGAGCGGCGGCTGTCGGCCGTCTATCTGGGCGCCGACCGGGACCCGGCCACCGCTGGAGACCTGCTGGCCCAGCAGCGCCGCACCGACCGTGCGGTGGACGCCATGCGCGAGACGATCCGGGACGGCGGCCGGGACCGGCTCACCGGACGGCAGCGGCAGGTGCTGGACGCGATGGCGCACGCCACCGACGGGCTGGAGAAGCTGCGCGAACGGGTGCTGTCCCGCTCCCTCTCCTGGGACCGGGCGGTGACCGAGTACAGCGCCCTCGTGGAACCCGGCTTCGACGTCCAGTCCACCCTCACCGCACTCCAGGCCGGACAGCTGGCCCGCGAGGCGCAGGTCGTCGTCGAGCTGGTGCGGGTACGGGAGTTCGTCTCCCGGGAGGACGCCCTGGTCGCCGGGGCCCGCGCGGCCGGCACCCTGACCGACCACCAGTACGACACGCTGACGGCGACGATCGAGGACCGGCGGGTCTTCGAACGGACCTACGTGCCGGACCTGCCGTCCGACTCCCGGGCGCTGTTCGACCGGTTCCAGCGCGGTGACCTGCACCGGGACCTGGTGCGCGGCGAGGACGCGCTGCTGCGGGCGGGTGCGGCACACGCCGGACGGGCCGTCGCCGCAGGCACCTGGCGGACCACCGCCGACCGGGCCGTCAAGCGGTACATGCTGCTGTGCACCCGGTCGGCCGAGAACTCGGCCGCGCGCGGGCGCGCCTTCGCCTACCGGGAGCTGGCGAAGGCCGCGGTCGTCGGTGTGGTCGGGCTGGTCGCCGTGGGACTGTCCCTGTGGTTCGCGGTGCGCGGCGCCCGGCGCATCTCGCGCCGCCTGGAGACCCTCCGGGACGCCGCAGATCTGCTGACCACCCGCCAGCTGCCCGACGTGATGCGGAGGCTGAGCGCGGGCGAGGAGGTGGACGCGGTGGCCGAGGCGCCGCCGCTGGCCGCCGACGAGGTACGGCCCGACGAGATCGGCCAGGTCGGCCGGTCCTTCAACACCGCGCGCCTCGCCGCCGTCGAGGCCGCCGTCAAGCAGGCCACCCTGCGGCGCGGGCTGTTCGCGGTACTGCTCAACATCGCGCGCCGCAACCAGGCGCTCGTGCACCGGCAGCTGAAGCTCGTGGACACGCTGGAGCGGCGCACCGACGACCCCGGCATCCTGGGCGAGCTGTTCCGCATCGACCACCTCACCACCCGTATGCGGCGGCACGCGGAGAGCCTGATCATCCTCTCCGGCGCGGCGCCCGGACGCCGGTGGCGACGGCCCGTACCGGTCGCGGACGTCGTGTCCTCGGCGGTCGGCGAGATCGAGGACTACGCGCGGGTCGTGGTCCCGCCGATGCCCGAGGCCGGCATCGCCGCGGACGCCGTCGCCGACGTGGTCCACCTGGTCGCCGAGCTCCTGGAGAACGCCACGGTGTTCTCGCCGCCGCACACCCGGGTCACACTGCGCACCGGCCGGGCGCGGGGCGGCTTCCTCCTGGAGATCGACGACCGGGGGCTCGGCCTCGACGCCGACCAGCGTTCAGCGGCCCACCGCACCCTCACCGACCCGGACGCCTTCGACCCCACCCGGCACGACCGGCTCGGCCTCTACGTCGTGGGGCGCCTCGCCGCCCGGCACGGCATCGAGGTCACGCTGCGCGACTCGGCGTACGGCGGGACGACGGCGGCGGTGTGGCTGCCGCCGGGGGTGCTGGCGAAGACGCCGGAGCCGGAAGCGGGGGTGCGAGGGCTGCCGCCGGGGAAGGGGAAGGCCGTGCCCCACCCCGCCGCTGACCCTCCCGCCCCTGACCCCGGCCCAGCGCACCCCGATGCCGACGGTGCCGACGCCCTTGCCGCCCCGGGCTTCGAGGGTGCCGGTTCCCCCGGTGCCGACGCGCCCGCCCCCGCCCTCCCCACCCGTGTCCGCCAAGCCTCCCTGGCCGCTCCCTTGCGCGCGGACGCCCCGCCCGAGGGGGACTCAGGGCGGCGCGAGGTCGACGCCGAGGAGATGCGGGCGATCTTCGGCGCGTTCCAGCGTGGCCTGGACCGAGGCCGCAAGGGACTGCCCACGACCACCGACCCGGATGAAGGGACGCACGCCGACGATGCCCGGTGACCACCACAACCCCGAGCCCGCCGGCCCCGTCTCCGGCCAGGCGCCCGGCACGGACCTCGGCTGGCTGCTCGATGACCTCGTGGCGCGGACCGAGCACGTCCGCCAGGCCGTGCTGCTCACCGCCGACGGCCTCCCGCTGAGCTGCTCGGACGGCATGCGCAGACGGGAGGTGGAGCACCTCGCCGCGGTCTGCGCGGGCTTCGCCGGCCTGGCCCGTTCGGCGGGCGACCGGTTCGAGGCCGGCGAGGTGCGCCAGACCATGGTGATGCTCGACGACGCATATCTCTTCATCACCCCGGCGGGGCACGGCAGCCGCCTGGCCGTGCTCAGCGAGGCGCAGACCGATGTCGGACAGCTCGCCCACGAGATGGCGCTGCTCGTCCGCCGCCTCGGCCGCCATCTGGACGCCGCCGCGCGATCGGCCCCCTGACCCGCGGTGAGCGACGACCACTGGTACGAGGACGAGACCGGGTCGATGGTGCGCCCCTACACCGTGACCCGGGGCCGCACCCGCCCCTCGGACCGGCACACCATCGACCTGATGTCCCAGGTCACCGCCGTCCCGGTGGAGGTGGCTCAGCCGGGTGTCGACCACGCCCGCACCGCCCTGCTCGACCTGGTGCGCCGCGGTCCGCGCCCGGTCGTCGAGCTGGCGGCCGACGCCGACCTGCCCCTGACCGTCGTCCGTGTGCTGCTCGGCGACCTGGCCGAGGCGGGGCTGGTGCGCATCGACGAGCCGCGCCGCGTACTGCCGGCGGGACCGGCCGCCGACCCCGAACTGCTGCGCGAGATCGTAGACCGCCTGCGGGAGCTGTGACAGGCCCGGCGGACGCCCGGGACACGCAACGAATCGCCGCCGGAGGCCTGGTGCGCGCAACGAACCGCTCACCGGCGCGCAACAGCTTCTTCTTGTCCGGCCGAGGCCGCCGACCGTACCGTCTAATTGACCCCACGACCCCCTCCGTAACCGGTGAGGACCACGCATGCGCACCGCCCTGCTCCAGAGCTCCGGCCGCCCCGGCTCGCCCGCCGAGAACCTCAAGGTCCTCGACGAGGCCGCGGGCCGGGCCGCCGCCGCGGGTGCCGCGCTGCTGGCCGCGCCGGAGATGTTCCTCACCGGGTACGCGATCGGCGACGCCGTCGGGCGCCTCGCCGAGCCCGCCGACGGCGACGCGGCGGACGCGATCGCCGAGCTGGCCACCCGGCACGGCCTGGCCATCGCCTACGGCTACCCCGAGCGGGACGGCGACACGGTCTACAACTCCGCCCAGCTGATCTCCGCCGACGGCACCCGGCTCGCGAACTACCGCAAGACCCACCTCTTCGGGTGCTCCGAGCGCGATCACTTCACCCCGGGCGAGCAGTCGCTCGTCCAGGCCCGGCTGGGCGGTCTGACCGTCGGCATCATGATCTGCTACGACGTCGAGTTCCCGGAGAACGCGCGCGCCCACGCCCTGGCCGGCACCGACCTGCTCGTCGTGCCGACGGCGAACATGCACCCGTTCCAGTTCGTCGCCGAGTCCATGGTGCCGGTGCGTGCCTGGGAGAACCAGATGTACGTCGCGTACGTCAACCGGGTCGGCCCGGAGGGTGAGTTCGAGTTCTTCGGGCTTTCCGCCCTCGCCGGGCCCGACGGCATCGCCCGCACCCGCGCCGGCCGCGGCGAGGAGCTGATCGTCGCCGACGTCGACCCCGCCTTCCTGGCCGCCTCCCGCGAGGCGAACCCGTACCTGAAGGACCGCCGCCCCGGCCTGTACGGGTCGCTCGTCTGAGCCGCCTCACCCCCCGAGCCCCACCCCGAGTTCTTCCGCGCAAGGAGTCCGTACCCCATGACGTCCACGGTGCCCAACGCCGTCCAGCACGCCGACGAGCAGCAGCCGCCGATCACCATGTTCGGCCCGGACTTCCCCTACGCCTACGACGACTTCCTCGCCCACCCGGCGGGCCTCGGCCAGATCCCGGCGACCGAGCACGGCACCGAGGTGGCGGTCATCGGCGGCGGCCTGTCCGGCATCGTGGCCGCCTACGAGCTGATGAAGATGGGCCTCAAGCCCGTCGTCTACGAGGCCGACCAGCTCGGCGGCCGGCTGCGGACGGTGGGCTTCGAGGGCTGCGACCCCTCCCTCACCGCCGAGATGGGCGCGATGCGCTTCCCGCCGTCCTCCACGGCCCTCCAGCACTACATCGACCTGGTGGGGCTCGAGACCCGGCCCTTCCCCAACCCCCTCGCGGAGGCGACGCCCTCGACCGTCGTCGACCTCAAGGGCGAGTCGCACTACGCCGAGACGATCGACGACCTGCCGCAGGTCTACCGCGATGTCGCCGAGGCCTGGAACAAGTGCCTCGAAGAGGGCGCCGACTTCTCCGACATGAACCGCGCCATGCGCGAGCGGGACGTGCCGCGCATCCGCGAGATCTGGGCGAAGCTGGTCGAGAAGCTGGACAACCAGACCTTCTACGGTTTCCTCTGCGACTCCGAGGCCTTCAAGTCCTTCCGCCACCGCGAGATCTTCGGCCAGGTCGGCTTCGGCACCGGTGGCTGGGACACCGACTTCCCCAACTCCATCCTGGAGATCCTGCGCGTCGTCTACACCGAGGCCGACGACCACCACCGCGGCATCGTCGGCGGCTCCCAGCAGCTGCCGGTCAGGCTCTGGGAGCGCGAGCCGGAGAAGATCGTCCACTGGCCGTACGGCACCTCGCTGAAGTCCCTGCACGTGGACGGTGAGCCGCGCCCGGCCGTGACCCGGCTGCACCGCACGGCCGGCAACCGGATCACGGTGACGGACGCGGGCGGCGACATCCGCACGTACCAGGCGGCGATCTTCACCGCCCAGTCCTGGATGCTGCTGTCGAAGATCGCCTGCGACGACTCGCTCTTCCCGATCGACCACTGGACGGCGATCGAGCGCACCCACTACATGGAGAGCTCCAAGCTGTTCGTCCCGGTCGACCGGCCGTTCTGGCTCGACAAGGACGAGGAGACCGGCCGGGACGTCATGTCGATGACGCTCACCGACCGTATGACCCGCGGGACCTACCTCCTGGACGACGGGCCGGACAAGCCCGCCGTCATCTGCCTCTCCTACACGTGGTGCGACGACAGCCTGAAGTGGCTTCCGCTGTCCGCCAACGAGCGGATGGAGGTCATGCTGAAGTCGCTCGGCGAGATCTACCCGAAGGTCGACATCAGGAAGCACATCACCGGCAACCCGGTGACGGTGTCCTGGGAGAACGAGCCCTACTTCATGGGCGCGTTCAAGGCCAACCTGCCCGGCCACTACCGCTACCAGCGGCGTCTGTTCACGCACTTCATGCAGGACCGGCTGCCCGAGGACAAGCGGGGCATCTTCCTGGCCGGCGACGACATCTCCTGGACGGCCGGCTGGGCCGAGGGCGCGATCCAGACCGCGCTGAACGCGGTCTGGGGCGTCATGCACCACTTCGGCGGCACCACCGACCCGGGCAACCCCGGTCCGGGCGACGTCTACGACGAGATCGCGCCCGTCGAACTCCCGGAGGACTGAGTCCTTCGACAGGCCCTGGGGGTCACACCCCGGCCGCGCGCGCCTTCTCGTACACCTCGGCGGCGACGTCCTTGAGCTCCTCGGCGTCGCGGGTGCCGTGCTGGAGGTCGATGAAGATCTCGTCGAGACCGACCTCGGCGTGCGCGGCCAGGTCCGCCACGATCTGGTCGACGCTGCCCTGGAAGGGCCGCCGGTCGGCACCGTCGTAACCCTGGGCCAGGTAGTCCGCGTTGGTGCGCAAGGTCGTCTGGATCGGCTCGGTGCGCCCGCGTTCGGCGGCCAGCTCCCGCAGCCCGCGCCACTGCTCGGCGAGGGCCTCGGCGCCCATGCCCACCGGCATCCAGCCGTCGGCGTGGTCGACGAGGCGGCGCTGGGCCTTCTTCGACGCCGCCGCCAGCAGGATCGGGATCGGCCGGGCGGGCTTGGGGCCGACCACGGCGGACGCGATCTTCGTGACACGTCCGTCGTACGACACCGGGTCCTCGCCCCAGACGGCCCGGCACACCTCGATCAGCTCGTCCAGGACCTGCCCGCGCTCCCCGAAGGGCCTCACCGAGGCGGCCGCGTACTCGTCCAGGGACCACCCGGTGCCGAGCCCCGCCACCACCCGGCCGCCGCTCGCCGCGTCCAGGGTGGCGAGGGCCTTGGCGAGCTGGAACGGCACGTGCAGCGGGGCGACCAGCACGCTGGTGCCCAGCCGTGCCCGCTCGGTCGCCGCGGCGGCGAGGGTGAGGGTGACCAGCGGCTCGGCCACCCCCCGGTAGCCGTCCGGCCAGGGGAGGCCTTCGATGCCGTACAGGCCCTGGGTGGCGGGCTCGGGCACCAGGAGCCGCTCGTACACCCACAGGCTCTCGTAGCCGATCCGCTCGGCGGCCCGCGCCACGTCGGGCACGTCCCGTCCGAGGTCGTACTGCTTGTTCTGGGGGAGTCCGAGTCCGAGCCGCGTCGCCATGCCCTGTGCTCCTTTGCAAGAGGTCGGTTCCTGTCGAACGTACAACGTTCACACAGGAGTTGAGGGGGCAAAGCCCTCCCGTGGCCGGATCAGTCCGGTAGCGGTGTGAGCAGCATGCGGCCGGCGAAGCCGACGGCCGCGTCCAGGCGCTCGGTGAACTCCTCGGCCAGGTCCTCGAACCCGCGCAGCGCCCACAGCGCCCGCGCCGCCGACCAGGTGGCCTCCCGGGCGCGCTCCAGACTCCAGGAGCCGAGGAGATGGGTGAGCGGATCGGCGATCTGGAGCAGATCGGGGCCCGGCATCAGATCCTCGCGGATGCGCTCCTCCAGCGACACGAGGAGCTCGCCCACGCGGTCGAACTCGTCCTCCAGCTCGGCCGGTTCGCAGCCGAGGGTGCGACACGCGTCCACGACGGCCAGCGCCAGGTCGTGACCGATGTGCGCGTTGATGCCCGCGAGGGCGAACTGCAGCGGTCGTACGCCCGGATGGCGGCGGAGCTGGAACAGCGGCCGCCAGCAGGCCGGTGTGCGGCGGCCGTCGGTTGCCGCGTCGACCGCGACGAGATACCGCTCGGCGAACCGTACGTCCAGCGCGGTCGCGGCCCGCCGGTCCGGGAACTCCCCGGCCTCCAGGCGCCGTTCCACCTCCTCGGTGACGGCCAGGTAGACGCGGTTGAACACGGCGATCCCGTCGCCCGGCGGCAGGCTCGCGTCCAGGGCGCGCATACGGGAGACAACGGTGTCGACGGAAGGGGTGAACTGCTTCAACTGCGCCATGGGGGAAGGGTCCCAGCCCCGAGCCGACAGCCGCGCCGACGGGCCCGGCGCTTCGCCGGAACGGGGGAACGGCGGACAGCGAAATCGGACGGGTCCGGACCGTTGTCACGGGTATCTGGTGGCCCTACGCTCGCACGGTCCTACTCATGAACTGCGTTCACATTTCTGATCGGAGTGCTTGATGAGTGGAAGATCCCGTGCGGCCGTGCTGCTGGCCGCGGTGATGACCTTCGGAGCCGTACTGGTCCCCGCCGCCCAGGCGGCACCGAAGGCGCCCCGGACGGCCGTCCTCGACGGCACCCGCCTCCAGCAGACCCGTGTCCGCCTGGACCAGGGGGACCGCCGGCTCGAACGCGCGCTCAAGGCCCTGACCGCCCGCGCCGACGCGTGGCTCGGCCAGGGCCCCTGGACGGTCGTGGACAAGCCGAAGCCCGCACCCGGCGGCGACGTCCACGACTACCTGAGCCAGGCCCCCTACTGGTGGCCCAGCACGGCCCCCACCGCCGACAACCCCTGGGGCTGCCCGTACGTCCAGCGCGACGGACAGCGCAACCCGGAGGTCGACACCGGCACGGACCGGCAGGACGTCGAGAAGGTCTTCGACTCGGCGTACGACCTCTCCCTCGCCTGGTACTACACGGGCCGGCGGAGCTACGCCGAGAAGGCCGGGCAGATCCTGCGCGCCTGGTTCCTGGACCCGGCCACCCGGATGAACCCCAACCTGAACCACGCCCAGTTCATCCCGTGCAAGTACGACGGCCGGGCCATCGGCGTCATCGACTTCTCGCAGTCCTACACCAGCGTCCTCGACGCCCAGGCGATCCTCGCCACGGGCGCCCCCGGCTGGACGTCGAAGGACCGGACGGCGACGGGAAAGTGGAACTCCGACTTCCTCGACTGGCTGAAGAACAGCGACTTCGGCAGGCAGGAGGGCGCCGCCGCGAACAACCACGGCACCTTCTACGACATGCAGCTCGCCGCCCTCGCGTACGCCACCGGCGACAAGGACCTGGCGCGCCGGACCGTGCTCGACGCGCGCGCCAGGCGGATCGACCCGCAGATCGCGGCCGACGGCAGCCAGCCGCAGGAGCTCGCGCGCACCAGGAGCTGGCACTACTCGACCTTCGACCTGGTCGCCCACACCCGGCTCGCGGCCGTCGGACGGCACGTCGGCGTGGACCTGTGGGCGTATCGGGGGCCGGACGGCCAGAGCCTGTTCAAAGCCGTCGACCATCTGCTGCCCGCCGCCACCGGGGCCGCCGCCTGGCCGTACCCGGAGCTGGAGTTCCACCGGTACGCGGCGGTCGATGTCGTGCACGCCGCCGCCGACGCGGGGGACACGGCGGCGAAGCGGGCCGTCGCCGGGCTGGAGGCGCCGCCCGGCGGTGACCTCTGGGCGCTGCGGCCCGCCGCCGAGCAGCTCGATTCGATAGCGGGCTGACCAGGGGGCTTCCCGGCCGGGGCTCCTGAGCGCTCGCTTAGGATGGGGTGTCCCCACCGCCTCACCCGCGACGCCCAGGAGCCCCACCCGTGACCGCCGAAGCCCCGCCCGCCCCCGCCCTGTCGTACGGCCGTCTGATCCCGGTCACCGTCCACTTCGACGACCTGGACGCGCTCGGGCTGCTGCACAACGCCCGGTACCCGCTGATGGTGGAGCGCGCCTGGGCCGAGCTGTGGCACGCCCACGGCGTCCGCTTCGACGGCGACTGGGCGGCGGCCGGCGATGCCTGCAACGCGGTCAAGGAGCTGCGGATCACCTACGAGGCACCGGTGACCAGCCCGGGCACCTACGCCGTCCACCTGTGGCTGGAGCGGCTCGGCACCACCGGCCTGACCTACGGCTTCCGCTTCTGCTCGGCCGACGGGGCGGTCACCTACGCGCACGGCACCCGGGTGCTGGTCCGGCTGGACTCGGCCACCCTGCGCCCCACCGCGTGGAGCGAGGCCTTCAGGACTGCCGGTCGGGAACTGCTGCGGCCCGCGGACTGACCTCGCGCGGGCCCCGCCCGCCGCCCAGGACCCCCGCGAAGACCGCGAGGCCGCAGGCCAGCGCCGTCACCAGGCCGAACGACACCACCAGGCTGGTGGCCTGCGCCACCCCGCCGATCAGACTGGGCGCGATCAGCCCCGAGGTGTAGGTGATGGTCGCCACGCCCGCGATGGCCTGGCTGGGGTTCGGGCCACTGTGGCCGGCCGCGGCGAAGCACAGCGGGACGACGACCGCGATCCCGAGGCCCATCAGCGCGAAACCGGCCATCGCGAGCGCCGGACGGTCCGCGACGACGACCAGCAGCCCGCCGAGGACGGCGAGGACACCGCCGGCCCGGACCGTGCGGACCGCGCCGAAGCGGTTCACCACCGCGTCCCCGGCGATCCGGGCCACCGCCATGGTCAGCATGAAGCCGGTCGTCGACGCCGCCGCCAGACCGGCCGAGCTGTCCAGCCGGTCCCGCAGGAAGACCGCCGACCAGTCCAGGCTCGCGCCCTCCGCGAACACCGCGCAGAAGCCGACCGCGCCGATCAGCAGCGCCGACCTGGGCGGCAGTGCGAACCGCGGCGGCGGCTCCTCGTCCTCGGCGGGCTGCACGTCCAGCACCCAGCCGCAGGCCAGCACACCGAGCAGGGTGAGCGTGGCCGCAGCCAGCGCGAAGTGCGTGCGCGCGTCCGAGCCGAGGTGCGCGGCGAGCGTGCCGGCCGCGGAGCCGATCAGGGCGCCCGCGCTCCACATGCCGTGCAGGCCGGACATGATCGACCTGCCCAACAGGCGTTCGACCTCCACGCCCAGCGCGTTCATGGCGACGTCGGCCATGCCGGAGGCCGCTCCGTAGACGAACATCGCCAGGCAGAGCGTGTAGAGGTTCGGTGCGAGGGACGGCAGGACCAGGGACAGCGTCCACAGCGCGATCAGGCCGCGCAGGGCGGTACGGCTGCCGAAGCGGTGGCTGATCCGGCCGGCCAGCGGCATCGAGCAGGAGGCGCCGAACGCGGTGAACGCCAGGGCGAACCCGAGTTGCCCGGCGCTGAGCGAGGCGTGGTCCTGGATCCACGGCACGCGGGTCGCGAAGGAACCGGTGACGGCGCCGTGCACGGCGAAGACGGCCGCGACGGCGTACCGGGCGCGCTTCACCGTCGACCGGTCCTTGCGCTCGGCTTGCTCGGCGAACACCTCACTCATGTTTCCAGCCCCTCCCCGGGTCGTCGCACCCTGCTGCCCTGCCGCAACCGCCGTAAACTATCAGGGACCCTGCCTGATAGATAGCGGCTTTACGGCCGCCCGCGCACCGGGTGCCCGCTTCGCCGATCTGGGAGGATCCCGCCATGCCCGCATCACCGAGCACCGCCCGGGCCATCAACGACCGGCTCGCCCTGCGGCTGTTGCAGCAGGAAGGTCCGCTGACGGCAGGGCGGTTGAAGCAGCTGACCGGACTGTCCCGGCCGACGGTCGCCGACCTCGTCGAGCGCCTCACCGCCTCCGGCCTGATCACGGTGGTGGGGGAGTCCGGTGCGCAGCGCCGCGGCCCGAACGCCCGGCTGTACGGCATCGTCGCCGACCGGGCCCATCTGGCGGCCCTCGACGTCCGTACCGAGAGCGTCTCCGTGCTGGTGTCCGACCTGCTCGGCCGGGTGCTCGCCGAGGCGTCCGTGCCGATCGGCGGGGACACCGGGGCCGGACGGGCCGAGGAGCAGGCGGTGGCGCTGGTGGAGCGGGCGGTGAAGGAGGCCGGCGCCGACCGGCTGCACACCGTCGGCATCGGCGCGCCGGGCCTCATCGATCCCGGCACGGGCGAACTCCGCGACTCGGCGGGCCTGCCCGGCTGGCACCGCAGCCTGGCCGCCGCGCTCCAGGAGCGGTTCCCGGAATCCCGGGTCAGCGTCGAGAACGAGACCAACCTCGCCGCCCTGGCCGAGCAGCGCGAGGGGGCCGCCCGGGACCGGGACACCTTCGTCCTCCTCTGGCTCGGCCACAGCCCCGGCGCCGCCGTCGTCCTCGACGGCGCCCTCCGCCGAGGCGCCTCCGGCGGCACGGGCGAGATCGGCTTCATGCCGGTTCCGGGCACGGCCGCGCTGCCCTCGGCGACCGACTGCACGGGCGGCTACCACTCCCTGGCCGGGGCGCCAGCCATCGAGGAACTCGCCGCGGAGCACGGGCTGTCGAGACCCGGCGGGGAGGAGGCCGGCGCGGCCGCGGCCGTGCGGGACGCGGTGGACGCGGCCGGCGGGGACCACGCGGGGGCCGCCCGTTTCCTCGACGCCCTGGCCGACCGGATCGCCCTCGGTGTCGCCTCCGTCGTCGCCGTCCTGGACCCCGGATGCGTGGTCCTGGGCGGCGAGATCGGCCAGGCCGGGGACGCGGCGCTGGCCGCGCGGGTGGAGGAACGGATCCGCCGGATGTCCCCCCTGGCCACCGAGGTGAGAGCCAGTGGCCTCGGCGGCACGGCCGTACTGCGCGGCGCCCTGCTGACGGCCCGCGAGCGGGCGCAGGACGAACTGTTCGCGCCGCCGGGGTGATGCGCGGTGCGTGCGCGGTGCCCGCCGGCCCCTAGCGTCCCGAGCCACCCCCGAAGCGCCGCCCCAGGTACTCCTCGAACGTGCCCTTGCCCACCGCCTGCTCCGGTGCGAGGTGGCCGCCCTGTCGGAAGGCTCGGTAGGTCTTCCCGGGGAGCGGGAGGGGCAGGGTCGGGCGTCGTCGGCCTGTCGCCTTGAGGTAGGCGCGGGACAGGGACTCCAGTGTGCGTACTTCGGGGCCGCCCATGTCCGCGACCCGTCCCGCCGGGGCGGCGGTCGCCAACTCGGCCAGGCGGTCCGCGACTTCGGCCACCTCGACCGGCTGGTCCGGGACTCCGGCGGGGAGCAGCAGGACGGGCGGCTTGGCCAGCGCCTCGAACAGCTGCACGAGCAGGTCGTGGAACTGGGTCGCCCGCAGCACGGTCCAGCCCAGGCCCGACTCCTCCACCAGCCTCTCCACGGCGAGCTTCGACTTGTAGTAGCCCAGCGGCACCCGGTCGACACCCACGATGGAGATGTAGACCAGGTGACCCACCCCCGCCCGGCGCGCCGCCGCGATCAGATTCCCCGCCGCCCGCTCGTCACCGCCGCGCGGCGTGCTCGCGCAGTGGACGATCGTGTCCACGCCGGCCAGGGCCGTGTCCAGCCCCGCGCCGCCCTCACGCAGATCGACGGCGTACGGCTGGGCGCTGCGGCTGAGCACCCGCACCTCGTGCCCGTCCTCCCGCAGCCGCTCGGCGACGAGCCGGCCCAGGGTTCCGGTACCGCCGGTCACCAGGATCGTGGTCATGCTCCTTCAGTCCCTCCGGACACCGGGCGCCCCCGGACGGGACACCCTTCGTCAGCTGAGACCGGACAGCCCCACCGCGGTGTGACAGCTCTCGGCGTTCTTTTTTCAGAGGCGCGCCAGCTGACGCCGTACGAAGTCCAGCTTGTCCGGGTTCACCACGGCCCGCACCTGGGTGATCAACCTGTCCCGGACCTCGAAGGCGACGACGCCGATCAGCAGGCCGTCCGCCCATGCCGCCAGCGCGCTCTCGCCGTTGACCTCGGCCACCGTGAGGTCCAGGCCCGCCGCGAGCCGCCGCGAGCCGCCCGCGAGGAAGCGGAGGACCTTCTCCCGTCCCTCGATCGGCCGCCGGGCCGCCGTGACCTTGCCGCCGCCGTCGCCCCACCAGGTCACGTCGGCCGCGAGCAGCTTCTCGAGGCCGGCCAGATCGCCGTCGCGGGCCGCCGCGACGAACGAGGCGACCAGCTCCCGCCGCCGCTCGGGCGAGGGCTCGAAGCGGCCCTCCGGCACGGCCACCCGCTGGACCGCCCGCCGGTACAGCTGGCGGCAGTTGGCCTCGCTCAGGTCGAGCACGCCGGCGATCTCCCGGTGCCCGTACCCGAACGCCTCCCGCAGTACGTACACCGCCCGCTCGGTCGGTGTGAGCCGCTCCAGCAGCACCAGCAGCGCCATCGACACGTCGTCCCGCCGCTGCGCCGACTCCAGCGGTCCCAGGGTGCCGTCGGAGGTGAGCACCGGCTCGGGAAGCCAGGGGCCCACGTACTGCTCGCGCCGGGCGCGGGCCGAAGTGAGCCGGTTAAGGCAGAGGTTGGTGACGACCTTGGCCAGCCAGGCCGCGGGATGCTCGACCTGCGCCCGGTCGACGCCGGTGAACCGCAGATACGCGTCCTGCACCACGTCCTCCGCCTCGTGCGCGGCGCCGAGCATCCGGTAGGCCAGGCCGAACAGGCGGGGCCGGTGGGGTTCGAACTCCTCGGCGAGCGGTGCGGTCATGCGATCACCCTGCCAGAGTGAGGGCCCGGCGGCGGGCAAGGGCCGTCGTCACCGCCACCGGGCCCGTCCGCAACCCTAAAAGGACTAGACCAATCGGTCAATAGTATGGACCATTATTCTGTGAGCCACTCCACATCCATCACCCGTATGGACGGCGATCGGGCGTGGCACACTGGCCCTGTACCAGAAGCAGCGCACTCCGGGGTCGGTGAAAGTCCGAACCGGCGGTTACAGTCCGCGACCCGGTCGCTTCCAGCGGCCGGTTGACCAGGTGAAATTCCTGGACCGACGGTTAAAGTCCGGATGGGAGGCAGTGCGCGGCGGGCGGGCACACATGTGTGCGCGCCGCCGTCTGGGCTCGTCCGGTCGCGGGCGGGTCCCGTCCGGCGTCGCTCCCGGTGTGTTCACCCGTTTCATTCTGTCGTCATCGACAGGCCCCGGAGTCCGTGCCCGAAGAGGCAGGAGGACCCGGGAAGTGTTCACCGGAATCGTCGAAGAGCTGGGTGAGGTCACCGCCGTCGAGAATCTCGGCGACGCCTCCCGCTTCCGGCTGCGCGGCCCCGTCGTCACCGAGGGCGCGAAGCACGGCGATTCCATCGCCGTGAACGGGGTCTGTCTCACCGTCGTCGACCATGAGGGCGACGAGTTCACCGCCGACGTCATGGCCGAGACCCTCAAGCGCTCCAGCCTGGGCGCCCTCTCCGCCGGCTCCCGCGTGAACCTCGAGCGCCCCACCGCCGTGGGCGCGCGCCTCGGCGGGCACATCGTGCAGGGCCACGTCGACGGCACGGGCACGGTCCTGGCGCGGACGCCCTCCGAGCACTGGGAGATCGTCAAGGTCTCGCTCCCCGCCGAACTCGCCCGCTACGTCGTCGAGAAGGGCTCCATCACCGTCGACGGCATCAGCCTCACCGTGGTCGAGGCCGGCCCGGACTACTTCACCGTCAGCCTCATCCCTACCACCCTCGCCCTGACCACCCTCGGTCTCAAGCAGCCCGGCGACCCGGTCAACCTCGAGGTGGACATCGTCGCCAAGTACGTCGAGCGGCTGCTGGCGGCGGGTCAGGGGGCCGCGAAGTGAACGCACTGAACTCCGAGGCGTTCACCCTCCTCGACCAGCACATCCTCTGGTCGGACATGATCGGCAACATCCTCGGCCTGATCACCCTGGCGCTCGGCTGGCGACGCTCCCTATGGACCTGGCCGGTCCAGTTCCTGTCCGGTCTCGTCCTTTTCGGTGCCTTCTTCGGCCACCTGACCGGTAGCGCCGGCAAGCAGGTCGTGGTCATGGCCGTCGCCCTGTACGGCTGGTGGCAGTGGAACCGCGACAAGGGCCGGTCGGCGGACGGCCACATCGTCCCGCGGTTCGCCACCTGGCGCGAACGCGCGGCGATGGCCGGCGCCGCCGCCCTCGGCACGGTCGCCGTCGCCCTGCTCTTCAAGGCCTACCCGTCCCTGTCCTGGGACCCCTGGCCGGACGCCTACATCTTCGTCGGCACCATCGTCGCCATGTACGCCCAGGCGCGCGGCATGGTCGAGTTCTGGTTCGCCTGGCTGCTCGTCGACCTCGTCGGCGTGCCCCTGAACTTCGCCAACGGCTACGCCTTCTCCGGCTTCGTCTACGTCATCTACGGTGCGCTGGTCCTGTGGGGCATGCGCGACTGGTGGCTGCGCTCCCGGGAGAACGCGCGGCCCGCTCTGGAAGGAGCCCACGCATGACCGCGGCACCCATCCTCTACAGCACGGACGGCTTCGAGGACTTCGCGCTCGACCCCGTCGAGCAGGCCATCGCCGACATCGCGGCCGGGCGCCCGGTCGTGGTCGTCGACGACGAGGACCGGGAGAACGAGGGCGATCTCGTCATCGCCGCCGAGAAGGCGACCCCCGAGATCGTCGCCTTCATGATGAGCGAGTGCCGCGGGCTGATCTGCGCTCCCATGGAGGGCGAGGAGCTCGACCGGCTGCGCCTGCCGCAGATGGTCGAGGACAACACCGAGTCGATGAAGACCGCGTTCACCGTCTCCGTGGACGCCTCCGCCGCGCACGGCGTGACCACCGGCATCTCCGCCGCCGACCGCGCGACCACGCTCCAGCTGCTGGCGAGCGGCACCGCCGAGCCCACCGACCTGGTCCGCCCCGGCCACGTCTTCCCGCTGCGCGCAAGGCCCGGCGGCGTCCTGGTCCGCAACGGCCACACCGAGGCCGCCGTCGACCTCGCCCGGCTCGCGGGACTCCGCCCGGCCGGCGCGATCGTGGAGATCGCCGGCGAGGACGGCCGCATGCTCCGCCTGCCCGAACTGATCCCGTTCGCCCGCAAGCACGGCCTGACGATCATCTCCATCGAGGACCTGATCACCTACCGCCGCGGCGCCGAGCCCACCGTCCGGCGCGAGGCCGAGACCCGACTGCCCACCGCCCACGGCACCTTCACCGCGTACGGCTACCGCTCCACCGTCGACGGCGTCGAGCACGTCGCGCTCGTCCACGGCGAGATCGGCGACGGCGAGGACGTCCTGGTCCGCGTCCACTCCGAATGCCTCACCGGAGACGTGTTCAGCTCCCTGCGCTGCGACTGCGGCCCCCAGCTGGACACCTCCCTGGAGCGGATCCAGGCCGAGGGCCGGGGAGTCGTGGTCTACCTGCGCGGACACGAGGGCCGCGGCATCGGCCTGCTGTCCAAACTGCGGGCGTACGAGCTCCAGGAGCGCGGCCACGACACCCTCGACGCCAACCTCGAACTCGGCCTGCCCGCCGACGCCCGCGACTACGGCGCCGGCGCCCAGATCCTGGCGGACCTCGGCGTCCGCAGCCTGCGCCTGATGACCAACAACCCCGACAAGACCGAGGCGCTGCTGCGCCACGGCCTCAAGGTCACCGGACGCGAGCCGATGCCCGTACAGGCGGGCGAGCACAACCTCCGCTACCTGCGCACCAAGCGGGACCGGATGGGGCACGACCTGCCCTGGCTGGACACGCCCGCCGTGTCCACCTGCGGCAACCAGTAAGCAAGTAAGTCACTTAGGAGAGACGTGAGCGGCAAGGGTGCACCGGAACTGTCCGTACGCAACGCCAGCGACCTGCGGGTCGCGGTCATCGCGGCGCAGTGGCACGACACGGTGATGGACGGTCTGGTGAACGGCGCCCTGCGCGCCCTCGGCGAGCTGGGCATCGACGAGCCGACGCTGATCCGGGTCCCCGGCAGCTTCGAGCTCCCGGTCGCCGCCAAGGTCCTGGCGGGCCGCGGCTACGACGCGGTCGTCGCCCTCGGCGTCGTCATCCGTGGCGGCACCCCCCACTTCGACTACGTGTGCCAGGGCGTCGCCCAGGGCCTCACCCAGGTCTCCGTGGAGACCGGTGTCCCCGTCGGCTTCGGCGTACTGACCTGTGACACCGAGGAACAGGCCCTGGACCGGGCCGGCCTGGAGGGCTCGAACGAGGACAAGGGACACGAGGCGGTGACCGCCGCGGTGGCGACCGCGGTCACGCTCCGCTCAGTATCTGAACCGTGGCACTAGGTCGTGCGGCACACGCGTAAAGTGGGCGCCACCATGTCCAAGAAGACGTTCGAGGAGCTCTTCACCGAGCTCCAGCACAAGGCCGCCCAGGGCGATCCCGCCACCTCCCGCACCGCAGAGCTGGTCGGCAAGGGGGTCCATGCCATCGGCAAGAAGGTCGTCGAGGAGGCCGCCGAGGTCTGGATGGCCGCCGAGTACGAGGGCAAGGAGGCGGCCGCCGAGGAGATCTCGCAGCTGCTCTACCACGTCCAGGTGATGATGGTCGCCCGCGGGATCTCCCTGGACGACGTCTACGCCCACCTCTGAGCCGCAACCCGCACACCAGCACCGCACGAACGAACGAAGGAAGCCGACCTCATGCTGCGCATCGCCGTCCCCAACAAGGGTTCCCTGTCCGGCCCTGCGGCGGAGATGCTGCATGAGGCCGGCTACCAGCAGCGCCGGGAGTCCAAGGAGCTCAGGATCGTCGACCCGGAGAACGAGGTCGAGTTCTTCTACCTCCGCCCCCGCGACATCGCGATCTACGTCTCCTCCGGCCGCCTCGACATCGGCATCACCGGCCGCGACCTGCTGATCGACTCCGGCGCCGACGCCGAGGAGATCCTGCCGCTCGGCTTCGCCCGCTCCACCTTCCGCTTCGCCGCCAAGCCGGGCACCGCGAACGGCATCGAGGACCTGAAGGGCAGGACGGTCGCCACCTCCTACGAGGGGATCGTCGCGGGGCACCTCGCGGACAGCGGCGTCGACGCCTCCGTCGTCCACCTCGACGGCGCCGTGGAGACCGCGATCGAGCTGGGCGTGGCCGAGGTCATCGCGGACGTCGTCGAGACGGGCACCAGCCTGCGCAACGCGGGCCTGGAGGTCTTCGGCGAGCCGATCATGAAGTCCGAGGCGATCGTCGTCCGCCGCGCCGGCGCCGACACCGAAGAGCCCAAGGTGCAGCAGTTCCTGCGCCGCCTCCAGGGCGTCCTGGTGGCCCGGACCTACGTGATGATGGACTACGACTGCCGTGTCGAGCAGCTGGAGAAGGCCGTCGCGCTCACGCCCGGCCTGGAGTCGCCGACCGTCTCCCCGCTGCACAACGAGGGCTGGGTCGCCGTCCGCGCCATGGTCCCGGCCAAGGAGGCCCAGCGGATCATGGACGACCTGTACGAGATCGGCGCCCGGGCCATCCTGACCACCGCCATCCACGCCTGCCGTCTCTGAGGGCAGGAGGGGTAAGCCAGATGTCCGACCTTCCCGACCTTCCCGTCACCTTCCGGCCCGGTACCACCCGCGTGATCCTGCTCACCGCCGGTGCGGCGATCTTCGGGGTCATCTCGGCGATCGCGATGCTGCTGGAGCACCTCGGCCCGGGGGAGCGGCTCAGCTTCATCATCACCGGCGCGCTCATTTTCGGCGTGCTGGCCCAGCTCGCCCGGGTGAAGGTCGTCGCCGACGACTTGGGCGTCACCGTCGTCAACATCGCCAGCAGACGGCGCCTGGACTGGGCGGAAATCCTCCAGGTGAACCTCCGTCCGGGCGATCCCTGGGTGTTCCTGAACCTCAGCGACGGCACCAGCCTGCCCGCACTCGGCATCCAGCCGGGCGTCGCCAAGCAGCGCGCCATCGCCGACGCGCGCACCCTGCGGGCGCTCGCCGAGGCCCGCTCGACGGCCCGCCTCGCCGAAGATCAGGGCTGACTCGGGGCCGTCGACCCTGCCGCAGTCGCCCATGTCTTGATTAATCTGGTGGAGGAGGCGTTTTTCGCTGCGCTTCCGCCCCTGCGCGCCACCCGGTGCCAGGGGTTCCTGCTACCCGAGGAGTGACCCTCTCCGGCGATGGACGGATCGTCCTGTAGTACCTGCGCCGCCCCCTACCGACATAGCGCGGAGGCGGCGGCATCATGACCATCCCCCTGCTGCTCCTCGGAGCGGCGTTCCTGCTGATCCTCGCCAACGGGTTCTTCGTGGCGGCCGAATTCGGCCTGGTCACGGTGGAGCGCCCGGAGGCCGAGAAAGCCGCGGCCGAGGGCGACAAACGCGCCCGTACGGTCGTCGAGTCGCTCAAGGAGCTGTCCTTCCAGCTCTCCGGCACCCAGCTCGGCATCACCATCACCTCCCTGGTCGTCGGCATGCTCGCCGAGCCGGCCCTGGCCGAGCTGCTGCACGGCCCGTTCGCGGCCGTCGGCATCCCCGAGGGCGCCGTCTCCGGCGTCGCCGTGGTCGTCGGCATGCTGCTCGCCTCGGCGATCCAGATGGTGATCGGCGAACTGGTCCCCAAGAACTGGGCGGTGTCCAGGCCGCTGCAGGTCGCCCGGTTCGTGGCCGGCCCGCAGCACCGCTTCGCCCGCCTGTTCCGCCCGGTGATCGCCGCGCTGAACACGGTCGCCAACCGGCTGGTACGGGCCATGGGCATCGAGCCCGCCGAGGAGCTGGCCTCCGCCCGCACCCCCGGCGAACTCGTCTCCCTCGCCCGGCACTCCGCCCAGGCCGGCGCCCTGGAGCAGGACACCGCCGACCTGTTCGTCCGGACGCTGTCGCTGGGCGAGCTGACCGCACAGCACGTCATGACCCCGCGCGTGAAGGTCAGCGCCCTGCAGTCCTCGGCCACCGCCGAGGACGTGGTCAACCTCACCCGCGCCACCGGCCTGTCCCGCTTCCCGGTCTACCGGGAGAAGATCGACGAGATCGTCGGCATGGCCCACCTCAAGGACGCGCTGGCGGTCCCGGTGCACGACCGGCTGCGCACGCCCGTCGGACGCATCGCCCGCCCGGCCCTGCTCGTCCCCGAGACCCTGCCCGTCCAGCCCCTGCTGGCCCGCCTGCGCAGCGAGCAGCCGATCGCGGTCGTCGTCGACGAGTACGGCGGCACGGCCGGCGTGGTCACCCTGGAGGACATCGTCGAGGAACTGGTCGGCGAGGTCCGCGACGAACACGACGGCCAACTGGTGCCGGAGCTCGCCGCCGCCCCGCCCGAGGACGGCAGGCCCGCCTGGGACGTCGACGGCAGCTGCCGCGTCGACATCCTGCAACGCATCGGCCTCGAAGCGCCCGAGGGCCCGTACGAGACCGTGGCCGGCCTGGTCGCCGACCTGCTCGGCCGCATCCCCGCCCCCGGCGACAAGGCCGAACTGCCCGGTTGGCGGCTGTCCGTGCGCCGGGTCGGCCACTACCGCGCCGAACGCGTCCGCATCGTCCGCACGACCCCAGCGGTGAACATCATGGAGGCCGCCCGATGAGCGTCGTCCAACTGCTCTTCGCCGCGCTGCTCGTGCTCGCCAACGGCTTCTTCGTCGGCGCCGAGTTCGCGCTCGTCTCCGTCCGCCGCAGCCAGATCGAACCGCTCGGCACCACCCGCTCCCGCCAGGTGCTCTACGGCCTGGAGCGGCTGCCGCAGATGATGGCCGCCGCCCAGTTCGGCATCACCGTCTGCTCGCTGACCCTGGGCGCGGTCGCCGAACCGACGGTGGCGCACCTGCTGGAGCCGGTGTTCGAGGGGATCCACCTGCCGCACGGCGTGATCCACCCGCTGGGCTATGTGATCGCCCTCGCGGCGGTCGTCTTCTTCCACCTCGTCATCGGCGAGATGGTCCCCAAGAACCTCGCGATGGCCGCCCCGGAGAAGGCCGCGCTCTGGCTCAGCCCCGGCCTGGTCGCCTTCGCCCGCCTCTGCCGGCCCATCACCGTGACCCTCGGCGCCTGCGCCCAGGGCATCCTGCGGCTCTTCCGGGTCGAGCCCAAGGACGAGGTGGAGGCCGTCTTCACCAGCGAGCAGCTCAACAGGCTGGTGGAGGACTCCGGCCAGGCGGGCCTCCTCGACCCCGAGGAGCAGGAGCGCCTGGAGGACGCGCTGGAACTGGGCTCGCGCCCGGTCACCGACGTGCTGCTCAGGCGCGAGTCGCTGGTCACGGTGGATCCGTCGGTCACCCCGGGGGAGATCGTCGAGCTGACCGCGCGCACCGGGTACTCCCGCTTTCCGGTCGCGGCGGGCAACGGCGCCTTCATGGGCTACCTGCACGTGAAGGACGTACTGGACCTGGAGGACTCGAAGCGGGCGGTGCCCCAGCACATCTGGCGTCCGATGACCACCCTCAGGTCCGAGCTGCCGCTCGACGACGCGCTCACGGTGATGCGGCGCGCGGCGACCCACCTGGCGCAGGTGGCCGACGCGTCCGGCAAGGTACTCGGCCTGGTCGCGCTGGAGGACGTACTGGAGCTGCTGGTCGGCGAGGTACGCGATCCGGCCCACCGGGACGTGCCGAGGGTCGGTGACCCGCGGGTGAGCGGGGAGCCGGAGCAGGCTCTGGCGAGCTGAACCGGGGTGCCGCCGCATGGGCGCGGCGGCACCCACCCCGCGGCGCCGCGGGTCACTCACATGGCCGACGGATCCTGCGGACCCCGTCCCGACAGCACCTCTCCGTACGCCTGCATCAGGTCGGGGAGCCGCAAGGTCGCCAGGTCGTCCCGGGTCAGCATCCCGGGATACGTGGACAACCGCAGATCCCGGTAGGCACAGCTCTTCTCGTACAGCGTCCGCAGGAACCGCCCGTTGCCCAGCTCGTCGATCCACCCCTGATCGACGACATGCCCGGCGATCGACCGCAGCTCGTCCAGCGCCTCCTCGTCCCACACGTCCCCGTTCTCCGCGGCGAGCACCTCGCCGATCGCGGTGAGTTCGAGGGGCCGGTAGGAAGGGAAGTCGACGCGGCTGGTGAAGCGGGAGGACAGCCCGGGGTTGGCGGCCAGCAGCCGGTCCATGCCCTCGGGGTAGCCGGCCAGGATCACCACCAGGTGGTCGCGGTTGTCCTCGGCCCGCTTGAGCAGCACCTGCAGCGCCTCGTCGCCGTAGGCGTCGCCCTTGCCGTATCCCGAGTTGGACAGCGAGTACGCCTCGTCGACGAACAGCACCCCGCCGATCGCGGAGTCGATCAGCTCGTTGGCCTTCACGGCCGTCTGGCCCAGGTACTCGCCGACCAGATCGGCCCGCTGCGCCTCCACGAGATGGTCGCCGCCGAGCAGGCCGAGGGCGTAGAAGACGCGGCCGAGGATCCGGGCGACGGTGGTCTTGCCGGTGCCCGAGGGGCCGGAGAAGACGAAGTGCCGCTTCGGCGGCTGGACCGGCAGACCCTGCCCGGCCCGCAGCCGGGCCATGTTCAACTGCGCGGACAGCGCCTTGACCTGGCGCTTGACCGGCTCCAGCCCCACCATGCGCTCCAGCTCGGCGAGCGCCTCCTCCAGCAGCACGGGGTCGGTCGGCCCGGCGGGCAGCGGCGACGACGCCGCGACGGTCTTCGCGCGTACCGCCGGATCGGTCACCGACGGCATCGCACCGGCCGGCGGCAGGTCGGCCTCGGTCAGCCTCAGCTCGCGGCCCTCGGTGCCGAAGAGCGGGTCCAGCGTGTCGGGGCCGTCGACGGTGTCCTGGCCGAATCCGGTGAGGGTGATGGCCGCGAGTCCGGCCGCGTCCTCGTACCCGTCGCCCTCGGCGATCGCCGCGAGCCGGGCGGAGGTGTCCATGAACGCGGGGTCGACCCGGTGCACCGCCCGGTAGAGGGGGAGTGCGGCGGCACTGCGGCCGGTGCCCTCGTGGGCCCGGGCCAGCCAGTACCGCAGCTCCTTGCGCTGCGGCTGCTCGCTGCGGCACCGCATCAGCGCGGTCGACAGCAGCGGCTCGGCCTGCCCGTACATCTCCAGGCGGACCCGGGCCATGCCGCCGAACAGGCCCGCCTCGATGCCGAGCAGGGCATCGTCGAGCAGCGAGTCGGTGCGCCGGACCAGTTGCTCCCAGTCCTTGACCAGGTAGGCGCGGCAGGCGTGCAGGAAGCGGACCTGGGGGTCGGTGTCCACCGGCGGCAGCCCGGCGAGGGCCCGGTCCAGCTCCGGGACGTGCCGGCCGTCCAGCCAGTGCGAGGCGTGGGCGAGCAGCAGGTCGCGCGGGCTCTCCAGCACCGGCTGCACCCACCAGCCCAGCCAGTACCAGGAGTTGAGGCTGCGGCGGTGCCGGGCGCGCTGCTCGCCGAAGCGGTCCCGGTGCCGGAACATCCTGAGCAGCGCGGTCGTGGTGTCGATGCGCAGCGCGTGCAGCCCGAGCCAGGCGTCGGCCATCCCCGGATCCATCCGCACCGCGGCGCGGAACTCCTCCTCCGCCTGCGGATAGGCGCCCATGGTGTAGGCGTCCACACCTCGCAGCCAGGCGAGGTCGGCCGGGGCCTCGGGGCCCTGCGTGCCGAAGTCCATCACGTCCCCCACAGACCGTGCCCCCGGAGGTTCACCCCCGGACCGTCGTCCGGCGGCTGCCTTGGTCGAACCGCGGTGCCGCGGACCGGAGTTGCAGGTGCGCGAAGCAGCCGTTCGATGGTCGCACCGAGGGCATCGTACCCGCGTGACAGTGCCTCGCCGAAGGGGTGCCGCAGGAGCCGTTCGACGAGGTGGGAGCAGATGGGGCGCGCGCGGCGCGGTGACCCTGGGTGAGCGAATGGCGGCACATGGGGCCCGGAGAGCCGGGCCGCGAGCAGAACGAAGCCCCCGATCACGGGGGAACAACCGGGGGCTTCGCGTATGTGGGCGGCTCCGAATGGCCGCACGTTGAGAACGTAAGACCTGTACGGCCCCCGGGTCAAGCCGAGTTGGAGCACTCGAACAAGATCTCCCGCAAGGGTCTTCACAGGTTCAGCACACAGCGGACGGTCCATCACTCTGGGTGACATCTGGGTCCGGTCCAGGAGTCGCCGCGGGCCCCGGCAGCACCTCGTACCCCTCCTGTGACTGGAGCACCAGAAGATCGGCGTACGGCCGCGAGGGGTCCCCGGCGAAGTGCGCGCGTTCCGCCTCGACCCACCCGGCCCAGAACTCCCGCTGCTCCGCCCCGTCCCGTGTCCGTCCCCGTGTCCAGGACTCCTCGTGCGGCAACTCCATCCACAGCAGCCGCGCCAGGTGCGGGCGCAGGGCGCGGCGGCCGGCGCCGACCCCCTCGACCAGGAGCACGGGAGCGGACGGCAGCGCGCGGGGCGGGCCGAAGCGCCGGGCGCGCCAGTCGTACGGCGTGTAGTGCGCGCTCTCGCCGCGGCCGAGCGGCTCGATCACCTGGGCCAGCAGACGCCCGGTCCAGTCGAAGAGCTCCTCGTGGCTGGCGATGTCGTCCAGGTGCAGCACCGGCGCCCCGCCCAGCGCGGCGGCCAGCCGTCCGGCGAACGTGGACTTCCCCGAACCGGCGTGCCCGTCGACGCCGACGAGGCGGACCGGCCCGCAGGAGGGGGGCAGGGCGCGCAGCCGGCAGGCGAGGTCGTGAATGGCGATTCCCGAGGTGTGGTGCGGTGTGGGGTGTTATCCGGAAACATTCTAGTAGGGGGCTGGGCGGGGCCCGCCCCGGGGATCCGGAGAAACGTATCGCCTTGAACTGGTCTCAAGGTGTCCGGAAATCGTTGCAATGAATCCCGAATCTGCTGACCGATATGTCGAATTCGGCATTCCCGGTGCGCCCGCCGCTGAGTAAGGTGCCTCCTGCGCGACTGCGATGCGCCGTACGGGGATGGACAGGGGTAGATGGCCGCGGAGTTATTCGAAGGGCAGTATGTGTGGCATCCGGCGGCCGACGACCGTCTGCTCGCGAGCGTATGCGTCGACGTGCGCGCCGGACGTTATCGGAGTGCTCACGAAGCCCTCGCCGAGACGGGCACGGACTACGGCCTGCGCGCCCACCGCTCCCTCGTGCTGGCGTCCGAGGCCGCCGGCACCGACCTCGTGGAGCGCTGGCTGGACGAGGAGCCGACACCCGAGGCGGCGCTGATGTGGGCCCGGGTCGCCGTGCAGCGGGCGCTCAGGGCCGCCGACGGCCGGGACGAGCGGGCCGAGGCACTGGAGCGGATCGCGCTGACCGCCTGCGACCGGGCCGCCGCCCTGGCCCCGGCCGACCCCACGCCCTGGGTCGCCCGACTGGCCATGGCCCGGCTGCACCGGCTCCGCGACCCCGCCCCCAACGGGCTGCTGACCGCCCCGCCCGGTCCCTGGCGGCTGTTCGCCCACATCCTGTCCCTCGACCCGTGGCACCGCGAGGCCCACCACCGCTTCCTGTCGTGTTTCTTCACGCGGTACGGCGGCTCGGTCAACTCGGCCTGGGACGTGGCCGCCTTCCTCAGTCAGCGGGCGCCCGCCGACTCCCCGCTGCGCCTGCTGCCCCTGGTCGCCCTGGTGGAGAGCTACAACCCGACCCAGCTGCTCGCCGACCGCGTCTGGGAACAGCCCCAGTGGCGCTCCACGGCTCTCGCGATCTACCACAACTGGCTGCCCGCGGTGGCCGGTTACCGCTTCACCCCGGTGCTCGACCTGGCCTACCTCGCGCACGCGCTGGTCATGGCCCAGCGCGAGTTCGAGGCCCGGGCGGTGTTCACCGCGATGGGCCCCTACGCCTCCCGCATGCCCTGGAGCGCCTTCGGCGACCCCGCCGAGCAGCTCTCCCGGGCCCGGCGCGGCTGCGGCCTGCCGGTGCCGGGGTCCGCCTGATCCGCACGGCTTCCCGTTCGTCCCCCACCCAGAGAAAGGTCGATCTGTGTCAGAACGGATATCGACTCCACGGGCAAGAGCCCGCGGGGAAGAGGACCCGATCGCGCTCGACGACGACGCCACCCTGCACGCGATGGGTTATCCGCGGAAACTCACCCGTCGTTTCAAGGCGTTCGACAATTTCGCGATCTCCTTCACCATCATCAATATCATCTCGGGTATCTTCTCGTCCTTCGGGTACGGTATGAACGCGGGCGGCCCGCGCATTCTCGTATTCGGTTGGATCGGTGTTTCCGTCATGGTGCTGTTCATTGGCGCGGCCATGGCGGAGGTGGCGTCCGCCTATCCGACGAGCGGGGCCCTGTATTTCTCCGCCGGTAAACTCGCCAAACGCCACAAGGGCGCCTGGTCCTGGTACACGGGCTGGCTGAACTTCGTGGGCCAGATCGGCGGCACGGCCGCCACGGGGTACGCGGCCGCGACCTTCGTCCAGGCCTTCATCGCCCTGCAGTGGGATTCGTACACGCCGACCACCCACCAGACGGTCCTGATCACCGCCGTGATCATCGTGCTGCAGGGACTCGCCAACACCTTCACCGTCCAGCTGGTCGCCGTCCTGAACCGCATTTCCGTGTGGTGGCTGCTGATCGGACTCGTGGTGATCGTGAGCACACTGATCGTGATGCCGGACCACCACCAGTCGGCGTCCTTCGTGACGCATTTCGCGAACAACACCGGCTTCACGAACGGCCTTTACGGCGGGATGCTCGGTCTGCTGGTGACCAGTTGGACCTTCACCGGCTTCGACGGCAGCTTCCACATGTCCGAGGAAACGGTCCAGGCGACGGTCAACGCACCCAAGGGGATCACCCGTGCGATCGGCTATTCGGCGATCACCGGGCTGATCCTGATGCTGGCATTGGTCTATAGCATTAGCGACTACGACAAGGTGGCGAGCTCCTCCGCGCCGCCCGTCCAGATTCTCATCGACGGTCTCGGCATGGGCTGGGCGAAGGCGCTGCTGCTCGTCGTGATCGGCTCGATGCTCTTCTGCGGCCTCGCCAACCTCACCAGCAACACCCGGCAGATCTTCGCCTTCTCCCGGGACGGCGCCATGCCCGGTTCGCACCTGTGGCACTCGGTCTCGCCGCGCACCCGTACGCCGGTCAAGGCGGTGTGGCTGGCGGTCGGCTGCTCGCTCGCCCTGGTGCTGCCGGGCTGGTGGTCGCACACGGCGTTCACCGCCATCGTCAGCGTCAACGTCGTCGGGCTGTTCCTCGCCTACGCCGTGCCGGTCTTCCTCAGGCTGCGGCTCGGCGACGAGTTCCAGCCCGGGCCCTGGCACCTGGGCCGCTGGGGCCGGCCGATCGGCTGGCTGGCCGTGGTCTGGATCCTGCTCAGCAGCGTGCTGTTCATGCTGCCGCAGGCCTCGCCGATCACCGTCGACTCCTTCAACTACGCGCCGATCGCGCTGGCCGTGGTCCTGCTGGTGGCCACGGTGTGGTGGTTCGCCACCGCCCGCCGCCGCTTCCAGGGGCCGGTCAGCTACGGCCGTCCGGACGAGGTCGCGGCGATGGACCTCATCTGACGCTCCGGCCCCCGGCCCCGGCCTGCGCACCGCGTACGCCGGGGCCGTTCGCATCCCCGGCGGCCTGCCAATGGCCCAGACCAATATTCGTGGGCGTGGCATGGGCCGAAGTGCTGGCAGGGGCATGCCCGCTCCTCCATAGTTGGCGCACAGCCGTGCATCGGACCGCCCGACTTCTGACACCTGGGGGTCTTCCGCCCATGAGCACAGCCGAACACCCGTCCCGCAGAACCGTCCTGGCCGCGGCCGTCGCCGCCGCGGTGGTCTCCGGTGCCGGCCCCGCGGCCGCCACGGCGGGGGCCGACGCCAAGGAGGCCGGCCGCACCCCGGCCCGCCCGGTCGACTACCGGGCCTGGACCACGTACTCCGACTGGCGCTGCGGCGCCGCCCAGGGCACCCGGCCCGTCGCCGGCGCCCGTCCCGGGCTCGCGATCGGAGCTCCGGCCGGTACCACCGACTACACCGACCCGCACACCGGCACGACCGCCCCCTGGGAGTACGCCACCTGGACCTCGCCGGTGCACCGGCTCGCCGTCCCCGCCACCGAGGTGATCGCCTCCTGGAACGCCCGGACGCCGGCCGGCACCTGGATCCAGGTCGAGATGTCGGGGACGTACTCCGACGGCACCGCCACCCCCTGGTACGTGATGGGCCGCTGGGCTTCGGGTGACCAGGACATCAAGCGGACCTCGGTGGACGACCAGACCGATGGCAGGAGCACCGTCTGGACGGACACCTTCGCCATCGACGACGCCTCCACGGGCCTGCGCCTGGTGTCGTACCGGCTGCGGCTGACCCTCTACCGCAGGCCCGGCACCAGGGCGACCCCGACCGTCTGGCGGCTCGGCGCCATGGGCTCCGACATCCCCGACCGCTTCACCGTCCCGGCCTCCACCCCCGGCCTGGCCCAGGAGTTGACCGTCCCGCGCTACTCGCAGGAGATCCACGCGGGCCAGTACCCGGAGTACGACAACGGCGGCGAGGCCTGGTGCAGCCCCACCTCCTCGCAGATGATCATCGAGTACTGGGGCGGCCGGCTCACCGCCGACCAGCTGTCCTGGGTCGACCCCTCCTACGCCGACCCGCAGGTGTGCCACGCGGCCCGCCACACCTACGACTACCAGTACGCGGGCTGCGGCAACTGGCCGTTCAACGCCGCCTACGCGGCCACGTACAGGGGTCTGCAGGGCGTGGTCACCCGGCTCGGCTCGCTCACCGACCTGGAGACGCTGATCGCGGCCGGCATCCCGGCCATAACGTCCCAGTCCTTCCTCAAGACCGAGCTGACGGGCGCCGGTTACGGCACCTCCGGCCACCTGATGACGGTGATCGGCTTCACCGCCGAGGGCGACGTGATCGCCAATGACCCGGCCTCGCCGAGCGACCCGGCGGTGCGGCGCGTGTACCTGCGGCGGGAGTTCGAAAATATCTGGCTCAGGACCAAGCGGTACAACGCCAGCGGCAAGGTGGTCTCGGGCACGGGCGGCGTCTGCTACCTGTACTTCCCGGCCCATCCCACGCGCCACCAGCGCTGGGCGCTCGCCGCGGCCGGTGTGCGCTGACTCCGGACGGCTGTGACCAACGTCTCCGCCGCGAAAGCCGCTTCCGGTGGCAAGGTGGACAGAACGGTGGGGGGAGTCCATCCGGCCCAGCAGACCTCAGCGAGACACCATGACCGCACACTCGGCCACCGCAGCCCACACCCGTACCCGCACCGGCGGTCCGCAGGACGACGGCCCGCAGATCCTCGAGCACGTTCTGGGCTGGATCCTGGTCGCGGTGATCGCGATGCTCGTGACCCGGCTCGGCCTGCTCTGACCTGGCGCGGGTGCCCTGAACCCGACGGGGCGGTCCGGTTGTTCTGACATACTGCCGATGTCCCGCAGCCCGTTGAGACCAGGGTTTGAATTGAATACGAGGCAACAAGGTGCCACCGTCCGTCCCCCGACGCGCGGCACCGAGCGCTCCGCGGCGCGTCGTGCCGAACTCATCGCCATCGGGCGGAAGTTGTTCGCCGATACGTCCTACGACGCGCTGTCCATGGACGACATCGCACGGCAGGCGCATGTCGCCAAGGGCCTGATCTACTACTACTTCCAGTCCAAGCGCGGCTACTACCTGGCGATCATCCAGGACTCCGTCGCCGGCCTGGTCACCCATGCCTCGAGCGGTCTCGACCTGCCTGCCGTGGACCGGGTCCACCGCACCGTCGACAGCTATCTGCGCTACGCCGAGCACCACCAGGCCGCCTACCGCACCATCGTCAGCGGCGGCGTCGGCTTCGACACCGAGGTGCACGCCATCCGGGACGGCGTGCGCGAGGTGGTCGTGGCGACCATCGCCGAGGGGGCGTACGGCCGCAGCGACATCGCGCCGCTGGCCCGCATGGGCCTGCTCGCCTGGGTGTGCAGCGTCGAGGGCGCCACCCTCGACTGGATCGACCACCCCGGCCTGTCCCGCGAAACCATGCGCGAGCTGCTGGTGAAGACCCTGGGTGGCGCCCTGCGCGCCATCGAGGAACTCGACCCCGCCTATCCGGCCCCCGTGCCGGCCCGCCGGGAGGCCTGAACCCCGGGGTGGTCCATACCAATTTCGGCCAGGGGTCGAAGCCTGCGGTGGACGTCTTGAAGTGAGCGGTCGTTAACTGGTGACGAGAGGTCGCCGATCGGGCATACTCACAGCGCACAGCCGCTGGTCAGCGGCTTCCGAGACCCGGGAGCGCGCGCATCGGCCGGACCCAGACAGACCAGGCGGCGCCGCCCCACCCAAGGCGCACGTCCGCCGATGCGCCCGACAGGGAGGAGAGCGTCGCCATGCCCGACCGCGCCCCGCAGCCGGTGGACCGGCAACTGCCCACGGACGAGGCCCGGGATCTGATCTCGCTCGTCCGCGACATCGCGCAGCGCGAGATCGCACCCACGGCGGCCGAGGAGGAGGACGCCGGACGCTTCCCGCGTGAGATATTCACCCTTCTGTCGGAATCGGGACTGCTGGGTCTGCCGTACGACTCCGAGTACGGTGGCGGCGACCAGCCGTACGAGGTCTACCTCCAGGTCCTGGAGGAGCTCGCCGCCGCCCGCCTCACCGTCGGCCTCGGCGTCAGCGTGCACACCCTGGCCTCCTACGCGCTCGCCGCCCGCGGCACCAAGGAGCAGCAGGTCGAGCACCTGCCCGCGATGCTCGGCGGCGGACTGCTCGGCGCCTACTGCCTCTCCGAGCCGTCCTCGGGCTCGGACGCGGCCTCGCTGCGCACGAAGGCGGTGCGCGACGGTGACGAGTGGGTGATCAACGGCACCAAGGCCTGGATCACCCACGGAGGCATCGCCGACTTCTACACGGTCATGGCGCGCACCGGCGAGGACGGCCCGCGTGGGATCACCGCGTTCCTGGTGCCGGGCGACGCGGAGGGCCTCAGCGCCGCCGCGCCCGAGAAGAAGATGGGCATGAAGGGCTCGCCCACCGCCCAGATCCACTTCGACGGTGTGCGGGTCGCCGACGAGCGGCGCATCGGCGAGGAGGGCCAGGGTTTCGCCATCGCCCTGTCAGCGCTCGACTCCGGGCGCCTGGGCATCGCGGCCTGCGCGATCGGCGTGGCCCAGGCCGCGCTGGACGAGGCGGTCGCCTACGCCACCGACCGCCGGCAGTTCGGACGCCCGATCGCCGACTTCCAGGGCCTGCGCTTCATGCTCGCCGACATGGCCACCCAGATCGAGGCGGGCCGCGCCCTGTACCTGGCGGCGGCCCGGCTGCGGGACGCTGGGCGGCCGTTCGCCAAGCAGGCGGCCATGGCCAAGCTGCACTGCACGGACACGGCGATGAAGGTGACCACCGACGCCGTCCAGATCCTCGGCGGGTACGGCTACACCGCGGACTTCCCGGCGGAGCGCTACATGCGCGAGGCCAAGGTCCTGCAGATCGTCGAGGGCACCAACCAGATCCAGCGGATGGTCATCGCCCGTCACGTCGCGGGGCCGGAAGGCCGCTGAACTGCCCGAGCGTGGCCGACGGGGCCGCCAGTCTGACCCACTCCGGGTCGTGGCGGCCCGGTAGCGTGCGGCCCCGGTCGGCCCAGGCGCGCAACAGGTCGCGGTAGATGGGTGGATCCTGCGGCGGGGGAGGGGGGACCGATCCCGCGGGCGGAGGAACGAACACGCGGTACTGACGCCCTGTCGCCGAATGTGTGGGGGTCATACCAGGGCAACGCCCGCACCGGCGGACAGGTCACCCTTCCCGCAATTCGGGCGTGAGTTCGCGGCCGTCCGGCCACACTCCGCGCCCCTTCCGGCGGCTCCGGACACACCTGTCCCGCACCACGGCGGCATACGTGCCGTGGCGCGGGGCGGCTACCGGGATGTGGTGCGGTGACTCAGGCGGCCCGGCGCATCTCGGGTACGCGCATCGGGCGTGAGCCCGGGCCTCCGACGTGCGAGAAGGGCTGCGTCCGCCAGTTCAGTCCCTGCGGCAGCGTCAGCAGGAGCGCGGTGTCCTGCTCCTGGGGCTGGAAGGACTCGTCCGCGGGACGGGCGTCGGCCGCCGCGCGGCCCGTGCCGGCACACACCGTGAGGCCGAACGGGTTCCACGGCGAGGCGCACAGCGCGTGCTCCGGCAGGATCTCCTCGTCCGCCAGCAGGGCGATGGGCTGTGCGCAGTCCGGGCAGATCACCCGGTACATCTCGAAGGTGTCGTAGGCGTCGGCTTCCTCGACGTCCGTGTCGTCGAAGGCGTCGGGTTCGACGCCCTCCGGCTCGGGTTCGACGACCGGCTGCTGCCGCTTGGGCATGCTACGACCAGGGCGCTTAAGACTCTGCATGGGATTCTCCCCCTCGGGCTGGGCCGCGACGGCACTGCGGCCTCGACCACAGCAAGCACTTCCCGTCCGCTCGCGGCGGTAATCACGAGACCATCACGGAGCCCGCCCGAGGGCTGTGGCGTTGGTCACATGCCACCCGCAGGTGCCCGGTGCGGTGCGTTTGTCCCTCAGATGGCTCACAGCCGGCTCTCGGGGACATCACGAACCGGGTAGGACCTGGGGTGCTCAGGTATCCGAGGAGATCAAGGGCACTGTAGGTTTTGGCGCCATGGAGGAGCTGGACCGACAGATCGTGCAGCTGCTCGTCAAGGACGGGCGGATGAGCTACACAGACTTGGGCAAGGCCACGGGCCTGTCCACGTCGGCCGTGCACCAGCGGGTGCGCCGGCTCGAACAGCGTGGTGTCATCCGCGGCTACGCCGCGGTCGTCGACCCCGAGGCCGTGGGGCTGCCGATGACCGCGTTCATCTCGGTGAAACCGTTCGACCCCAGCGCCCCCGACGACATCGCGGACCGCCTCGCCGGGGTCCCCGAGATCGAGGCCTGCCACAGTGTCGCGGGCGAGGAGAACTACATCCTCAAGGTGCGCGTGGCCACCCCGCACGAGCTGGAGGAACTGCTCGCCCGGGTGCGCAGCCTGGCCGGGGTGTCCACCCGGACGACGGTCGTGCTGTCGACGCCGTACGAGTCGCGGCCGCCGAAGATCTGAACCGGCGGCCCCGGGTGCGGCGCGGCCGGTTTCCCGCGAGAGACTGTCGGTCATGAGTGAACGACCCGCCCCCGGCTCCGAGACCGTCCTCCTGCGCCGCGGCGAGGTGCACAGCCCCGCCGACCCCTTCGCCACCGCGATGGTCGTGGAGCGCGGCCAGGTCGCCTGGGTCGGCTCCGAGGGTGCCGCCGACGCCTTCGCGGACGGTGTCGACGAGGTGGTCGACCTGGACGGCGCCCTGGTCACCCCGGCGTTCACCGACGCCCATGTGCACACCACGGCCACCGGCCTCGCGCTGACCGGCCTGGACCTCTCGGACGCGCCCTCCCTGGAGGCGGCCCTCACCCGGGTACGGGACTTCGCCGCCGCCCGCCCGGACGACCGGGTCCTGCTCGGCCACGGCTGGGACGCCGCCCGCTGGCCCGGCGGACGGCCCCCGACCCGCGCGGAGCTCGACGCGGCCACCGGCGGGCGCCCGCTGTACCTCTCCCGTATCGACGTCCACTCGGCGGTGGTCACGACGGCCCTGCTCGACCTGGTCCCGGGGCAGGTGTCCCACGCGGACGCCCCGCTCACCCGCGACGACCACCACGCCGTACGCGCCGCCGCGTTCGCCGCCGTCACCCCCGCCCAGCGCGCCGAGGCCCAGCGGGCCGCCCTCGCGCACGCCGCCTCCCTCGGCATCGGGTCGGTGCACGAGTGCGGCGGACCGCGGATCTCCTCCGAGGACGACTTCACGGACCTGCTGCGGCTCGCCGCCGAGCAGCCGGGACCGCGCGTGATCGGCTACTGGGCGGAAGGCGATGTGGAGAAGGCGCGGGAGCTGGGCGCGCTCGGCGCCGCGGGCGACCTCTTCGTGGACGGCGCCCTCGGCTCGCACACCGCCTGTCTGCACCAGCCGTACGCCGACGCCGGCCACACCGGCACCGCCTACCTCGACGCGGCCGCCGTCGCCGAGCACGTCATCGCCTGCACCGAGGCGGGCCTCCAGGCCGGCTTCCACGCCATCGGCGACGCCGCCGTCACCGCGGTCGTCGAGGGCGTACGGGCCGCCGCCGAGAAGATCGGCCTCGCCCGCGTCCGCGCCGCCCGGCACCGCGTCGAGCACGCCGAGATGCTCACCCCCGAGACGATCGCGGCCTTCGCCGAGCTCGGCCTGACCGCGTCCGTGCAGCCCGCCTTCGACGCGCTGTGGGGCGGCGAGGACGGCATGTACGCCCGGCGCCTGGGCGCGGAACGGGCGCGGACGCTGAACCCCTTCGCCGCCCTGCTGCGCGCCGGTGTGCCCCTCGCCTTCGGCTCCGACAGCCCGGTCACGCCCCTCGATCCGTGGGGCACCGTCCGCGCCGCCGCCTTCCACCGCACGCCCGAACACCGCGTCTCCGTGCGGGCCGCGTTCACCGCGCACACCCGCGGCGGCTGGCGGGCCGTCGGGCGGGACGACGCGGGCGTCCTGGTGCCCGGCGCGCCCGCGGACTACGCCGTCTGGCGGACCGACGCGCTGGTCGTCCAGGCCCCCGACGACCGTGTCGCGCGCTGGTCGACGGACCCCCGTTCCGGCACCCCCGGTCTGCCCGACCTGACCCCCGGCCACGACCTGCCGGTCTGCCTGCGGACCGTCGTGGGCGGACGGACGGTGTTCGTACGGCCGGGCGAGTGATCTCCCGGGGTGGCGCGGCGGCGATCGGCCGCCGCGACGGCGTCGCGCGACCTGCGCATCCTCTGCGCCGACCGCTCGACCCCGTGTGTTTGCGCAGATCAAACGGCTGTTGACAGCCGATGGAGGCGGGCCGGTAGGTTCGGCCGAGTCCACCACCGGACGCCCGACCGGGGAGCATTTCGCGCACGCGTCGCAGCGCCGCTGGGTCAGGGACGGTGTGCCGCACCGGGGCACCGTCGCTGGGAGCCAGGCTCAGCGCCCGCGCCGACGCGGGACGCTTCCGACCGGCCGGGAAGGTGTGACCCGGGTGGGGCCCGGGCGCTCAGTAGACAACGGCTTTCGGTCGATCCGCAGCCAGCGGGTCCCAGGTCGGCCCGAAGGGCGCCGGGCCCCCATCCGCAGCGGGACGCGATCCGAAAAACACATTCTTACCCCGCTCTTGGGGAATCGACACCACCATACGAACGAGCCGTCGCGTCGGCGCAGGCCGCGGCCACTATGGTGGACCCTGCGTACGACATGTGAAGGGGCAGCAGTGAACGACGGCGACGAGACCCTCGCGGCACAGGACCGGGAGAGGCGGTTCGGTCCGCTCGGCACGGCCTTGGTGATCATCCCGACCTACAACGAGGCGGAGAACATCAAGGCCATCGTCGGCCGGGTGCGCAAGGCGGTTCCCGAGGCTCACGTGCTCGTGGCCGACGACAACAGCCCCGACGGCACGGGCAAGCTCGCCGACGAACTGGCCGCCGAGGACGACCATGTCCAGGTGCTGCACCGCAAGGGCAAGGAGGGCCTCGGCGCCGCCTACCTGGCCGGATTCCGCTGGGGCCTGGACCACGGCTACGGCGTGCTGGTCGAGATGGACGCCGACGGCTCCCACCAGCCCGAGGAACTGCCCCGCCTGCTCACCGCCCTCAAGAGCGCCGACCTCGTGCTCGGCTCCCGCTGGGTGCCCGGCGGCCGGGTGGTGAACTGGCCCAGGTCCCGCGAGTTCCTCTCGCGCGGCGGCTCCACCTACTCGCGCCTCATGCTCGACGTGCCGATCCGTGACGTGACCGGTGGCTTCCGCGCCTTCCGCCGGGAGACCCTGGAGGGCCTGGGCCTCGACGAGGTGGCCTCGCAGGGGTACTGCTTCCAGGTCGACCTGGCCCGGCGCGCGGTCAGGGCCGGCTACCACGTGGTCGAGGTGCCGATCACGTTCGTGGAGCGGGAGCTCGGCGACTCCAAGATGAGCCGCGACATCGTCGTGGAGGCGCTGTGGCGGGTCACGGCGTGGGGCGTGGGCGAGCGGCTGGGCAGGGTCACGGGCAAGGTCAGGCAAGCCCGCTGATCGACCCCCACCCCTTATCCCGCGCTGAGCCGGGGCCGGGCACACTGGTCCCATGACGACTGGCGCTCCGCCCCCTTCGCAGCCCACCACCCGGCCCCGACGCTCCCGGCTGCGCACGTTCCTGCCGCTCGGGATCGCCGCCTGGCTGGTACTGGAGATCTGGCTGCTGACCATGGTCGCGGGCGCGACGAGCGGCTTCGCCGTGTTCATGCTGCTGGTGGCGGGCTTCGTCGCCGGCTCCGTGGTCATCAAGCGGGCCGGCCGCCGTGCCTTCCAGAACCTCAACGAGGCGGTGCAGCGGGGCGGCTCGCCCTCGAAGGGCTCCGGCAACGGCCTGATGATGCTCGGCGGCCTGCTGCTGATGATCCCCGGCCTGATCTCGGACGCGGCGGGTCTGCTGCTCCTGATCCCGCCGGTCCAGAAGGCGGTCAGCGGTTACGCCGAGCGCACCTTCGACCGCAAGCTCCGCGAGGCCGTCCCCGGTGGCCTGGGCGACGTCTTCCAGCAGGCGCGGATGTACCGCCCCGACGGCAAGGTCGTCCAGGGCGAGGTCATCAGGGACCAGCCGGGGGACGCGCCGCGGGAGCAGCGGCCGCCGCTGACCCGCTGAGCGAACACGAAAACCGCGGGCGCCGTACGTCGACTTCACGTACGGCGCCCGCGGTTACTCACGTGCGCTGATGGACCGCCTCAGCCCCGCAGGGGCTATGCGCTCTTGCGGCTGTCCCTGGGGTGAACCGCGATGTTCATCGCCCCGGAGCGCAGTACCGCCAGACGCTCCTCGAGGACCTCTTCGAGTTCCTCGCGGGTGCGCCGCTCCATCAGCATGTCCCAGTGCGTACGCGCGGGCTTGGCCTTCTTCTCCTCAGGGCCGTCGCCGTCCACGAGGAGTGCAGGGGCACCGCAGACCTTGCACTCCCACTCCGGCGGGATCTCCGCCTCCACCGAGAAGGGCATCTCGAAGCGGTGCCCCTTCTCGCATGCGTACTCCACGGCCTGGCGCGGCGCCAGGTCGATGCCGCGGTCCGTCTCGTAGCTGGTCACCACGAGGCGCGTACCGCGAAGAGCTCGCTCACTCATGAATCGTGCCTCCCGGGCTTGTCGCCCACAGGACAGGTGTCGCTGTCGTCGTCATCCGGTCAACGTCCGGTCGGCGGTAAAGATTCCCGATCCGTGTCCCGTTCCGGGTCATGCGTCGCCGTCGTAGCCGCCCCTTGTTGTACCCACCAGCGCCCGGTTTGTCACATCTGCTAGCAGATGTCACCCAGCGTTTCGGCTTCTTTGACGCGCAGTAACGGTACGCCTGGCAGGCCAAACGCGTACACTACCGCCCTTTCGTGTTGAGCGCTAAATCTTCTCCGGAACCGGGTTGCCCGCCTCGCCGATCGCACGCCGCACCGGCACCCGCGCGAGCAACACGAACCCGATGACGAAGAAGGCCACCAGCGAGATGATCGCCGAGCGGTAGCTGCCGCTCAGCTGGTAGGTGATCCCGAACAGCAGTGGGCCGAGCCAGCTCATCCCGCGGTCGCTCATCTCGTAGGCCGCGAAGTACTCGGCCTCCTTGCCGGGCGGGACCAGATGCGAGAACAGCGAGCGGGAGAGCGCCTGGCTGCCGCCCAGGACCAGCCCGATCCCGGCGGCGAGCGCGAAGAACCACACCGGCGCCCCGGCGGGCAGGAAGTACCCGGCCCCCAGGGTGAGCGTCCAGGCGACCAGCGAGCCGAGGATCGTCCGCTGCGCGCCGTACGTCCGCGCAAGCCGCCCCATCGCCAGGGCGCCCGCGACGGCCAGTACCTGCACCAGGAGCACGGCCCCGATGAGCGTCGACTGCCCGAGTCCCAGCTCCTCGGAGCCGTAGACCGAGGCCTGGGAGATCACGGTCTGGATGCCGTCGTTGTAGATGAGATAGGCCAGCAGGAAGGCGAGTGTCAGCGGGTGGCGCCGCATGTCCCGGACCGTGGCCGCGAGCTGCCGCAGCCCGGGCGCGGTGGCCTCCCGTACCGTCCCGGCGCGGCGGTCGCGCAGCCGCCGCAGCGGTACGAGAGTGAAGGCGCCCCACCACAGGCCGGCCGACGCCAGACAGACGCGTACCGCCGCCGTCTCGGAGAGCCCGAAGGTGTCGTGCGCGGAGTACAGCACCAGGTCGACGATCAGGACCAGGGCGCCCGCCGCGTAGCCGAAGGCCCAGCCGCGGGAGGAGACCGCGTCGCGTTCCTCGGGCGGCGCGATCTGCGGGAGGTAGGAGTTGTAGAGCATCATCGCCACGGACTGCGCCGCGTTCGCGACGATCAGCAGGACGCCGCCCAGGAGATAGCGGTCGCCGTCCAGGAAGAACATGCCGGTCGTCGCCGCCGCGCCGGTGTAAGCGGCAGCGCCGAGGAGGGGCTTCTTGCGGCCCGTGCGGTCGGCCGCGCTGCCCACCAGGGGCATCACCACGACCGCCAGGATCACCGACAGGGACACCGAGTACGCGAAGAAGGAACCGGCCCGGACCGGCACCCCCAAGGGGTGGACGAAGCCGTCGGGGTCCGCCGCCGACTTGGCGACCGAGGTGAGGTAGGGGCCGAGGAACACGGTCAGCACGCTCGTGGAGTAGACCGAGCACGCCCAGTCGTAGAAGTACCAGCCGCGCTGCTCGCGCCGTCGCCCGGCGGACTCGTCGGCCGCCTCCGCCCGCACGGTGTCGGTGCCCACCCGTGCCCTCGCTTCCCCGCTGAAGTGCCGTGCGAAAGCCGGGCGCGGCGCCCGGAGGGTCAGACCCAGACGCCCCGGTCCTCCATGACCTTGCGCAACGTGTCGATGTGATCGGTCATGATGCCATCGACGCCCAGGTCCAGGAGCCGGCGCATCCGCTTGGGCTCGTTGATCGTCCACACGTGCACCTGCAGCCCGCGCGCGTGGGCCACGCGTACGAAGCGCTGGTCGACCACCGGGACACCCGACTGGGCCTCGGGCACCTGCGCGGCGACCGCCGACCGCCGCACCGCGGCGGGCAGCCCCCAGGAGCGCAGCCGGAGGTTGAGCACCCCGCGCGTGCCGAACGACGTGGCCAGCCGCGGTCCGGCCAGCCGCTGGGCGCGCAGCACCCGCGCCTCCGAGAAGGAGCCGACGCAGACGCGGTCCCAGGAGTTCGTCCGCCCGATCAGCTCCAGCAGCGGGCGCAGGGCGGGCTCCGCCTTGACGTCGACGTTCCAGCGGACGTCAGGGAAGGTCTCCAGGAGCTCCTCGAAGAGCGGGACCGGTTCGCGGCCCGCCACGCGCGCGTGCCGGACGTCCTCCCAGGGCAAGTCGGCGATCCGGCCCGCGCCGTCCGTGACCCGGTCCAGGGTCGCGTCGTGGAAGGCGACCAGCTTTCCGTCCGCCGTGGCGTGCACGTCGGTCTCGATGTACCGGTAGCCCAGCTCGACCGCGCGGCGGAACTGCGCCACGGTGTTCTCCAGGCCGTCGGCGGCCCCGCCCCGGTGGGCGAAGGCGAGGGGACCAGGATGGTCCAGGTACGGGTGGCGTACGAGCGTGCTCACGGACGCAGTATCACCCGTTCGGGTGTCCCCTTGGCAACGATTGTGCTGCTACCGGATTCCGGCTGGACGGTGAACAGGCGCAGGAAGATCTGCGCCAGCGGGCCGATGGCCAGGGCGTACAGGATCGTGCCCACCCCGACCGTGCCGCCCAGCGCGAAGCCGGTGGCGACGACGGTGATCTCCACGCCGGTGCGGATCAGCCGGATCGAGCGGCCCGTGCGCCGGTGCAGTCCGGTCATCAGGCCGTCGCGCGGGCCGGGGCCGAGGTCCGCGGCGATGTAGAGGCCGGTCGCCATGCCGTTGAGCACGACGCCGGCCACGAGGAGCGGGATCCTGACGGCCAGGGCCCGCGGTTCGGGCAGCACGGACAGGGTGGCGTCCATGGCGAACCCGATCACCAGGACGTTGGAGACCGTGCCGAGTCCGGGGCGCTGGCGCAGCGGGATCCACAGCAGCAGGACCGCCGCGCCCACGATCGTCAGTACGACGCCCATGTTCAGCCCCGTGAGTTTCGCGAGGCCCTGGTGCAGGACGTTCCAGGGCTCCAGGCCGAGACCGGCCTTCACAAGGAGCGCGGAGCTCGCGCCGTACAGCGCGAGTCCGGCGTACAGCTGGATCAACCGCCTCGCCATGTGCCGCTTCGCGGACAAAGGGTCCCCCCGGTGGTGGTAGTGGCCTGACCCGTGACACTCTGTGGCTTGGAAAGAGGCATCATCCATGGCCAATCCAAGGAAGGTGGACTGATCGTCATGGCCCAGTGGACCTCGGCGGTGGGCGCCGCGCAGCTCGCCCGGCTGCTCAACTCGCAGCAGGACCGCCCCGCCGGTGCCGGTACGCGCCGTCCGCCCGCCTACCGCGCGCTCGCCGACGGCATCCGGCTGCTGGTGCTCGAAGGGCGGGTGCCCGTGGCCGCCCGGCTGCCCGCCGAGCGCGAGCTGGCGCTCTCCCTCTCCGTCAGCCGCACCACCGTCGCCGCCGCCTACGAGGCGCTGCGCGCCGAGGGCTTCCTGGAGTCCCGGCGCGGCGCGGGCAGCTGGACGGCCGTCCCGGCGGGCAACCCCCTGCCCGCCCGGGGACTGGAACCCCTGCCCCCCGAGGCGCTGGGCTCGATCATCGACCTGGGCTGCGCCGCCCTGCCCGCCCCCGAGCCATGGCTCACCCGCGCGGTACAGGGCGCCCTGGAGGAACTGCCGCCGTACGCCCACACGCACGGCGACTACCCGGCGGGGATCCCGGCGCTGCGCTCGATGATCGCCGAGCGCTACAGCGCGCGCGGGATCCCGACCATGCCCGAGCAGATCATGGTGACGACCGGCGCGATGGGCGCCATCGACGCGATCTGCCACCTCTTCGCGGGCCGCGGCGAGCGCATCGCCGTCGAGTCGCCCTCGTACGCCAACATCCTCCAGCTGATGCGGGAGGCGGGCGCCCGGCTCGTGCCGGTCGCCATGGGCGAGGGGCTCAGCGGGTGGGACATGGACCGCTGGCGCCAGGTGCTGCGGGACGCCGCGCCCCGGCTCGCCTATGTCGTCGCCGACTTCCACAACCCCACCGGCGCCCTCGCCGACGAGGACCAGCGGCGCCGGCTGGTGGACGCGGCCCGCTCGGCGGGCACGGTGCTCGTCGCCGACGAGACGATGACCGACCTGTGGCTGGACGAGGACCTCGACGCCGCCGCGATGCCGCGCCCGGTGTGCGGCTTCGACCCGGCCGGCTCCACGGTGATCACCGTCGGCTCGGCCAGCAAGGCCTTCTGGGCCGGGATGCGGATCGGCTGGGTACGGGCGGCCCCCGACGTGATCCGCAGCCTGGTCGCCGCGCGCGCCTACGCCGACCTGGGCACACCCGTCCTGGAGCAGCTCGCCGTCAACTGGCTCTTCAGCACCGGCGGCTGGGAACAGGCGGTCGACCTGCGCCGCGCCCAGGCCCGCGAGAACCGCGACGCCCTGGTCGCCGCCGTCCGCCGTGAGCTGCCCACCTGGGACTTCCAGGTCCCCCAGGGCGGTCTCACGCTCTGGGTGCGCGCGGGCGGTCTGTCCGGCTCGCGGCTGGCGGAGGCGGGGGAGCGGGTCGGCGTACGCGTCCCGTCCGGCCCGCGCTTCGGGGTCGACGGCGCCTTCGAGGGGTTCGTGCGGCTGCCGTTCACCGTGGGGGGAGCGGTGGCCGAGGAGGCGGCGGTACGGCTGGCCGCCGCCGCCCGCCTGGTGGAGACGGGCGCGAGCGGAGGGACGGAGTCCCTGCGCACGTTCGTGGCGTAGCTGCCGTGGGGTGCGGCCGGCCTCACGAACTCTCGGCCGCCACAGCCTCCGCGGGCACCGGCTCCGGCTCCGGATCCGCCCCCTTCACCGGCACGGTCTCCCCGTCCGCCGGCGTCGTCCGCGGCGGCAGCAACGCCATCACCGCCTGCCGGTCCGCATCGCTGGTGGCGTCGTCGTACGGATCCGGCGTCGAGGGCACCTGCAGCCGATGCACGGGCCCATGGCCCAGCCGCGCGTAACCCCGCCCGGGCGGGACCTGCGCCAACGGCGTCGTATGGGGCGGCAGGCCCAGCACGTCGACCAGTTGCTCCGCCGTCGCGGGCCCGAGCACGACACGCGCGCGCGTGTGGTGCCGTACCGCGTCGCTCAACACTTCCGCGCTGTCGAACTGTTCGGCCACGGCGACGGTCACATGGGCCGCCCGGCCGTGCCGCAGTGGCACCTGGAGCAGCGTCTGCGGATCCTTGCGTCCGTCCGCCGCGGCCACGTGGGAGAGGGCGCTCGGCCGGTCCAGCAGGATCCACAGCGGTCGCTTGGTGTCCTCCGGCGGCGGGTGGCCCGCCTGTCGCGCCCGGTTGACCGCGATCAGCCGTCGCTCCGTCTCGTGCGCGGCCCACTCCAGGCTGGCCAGCACCCCGGCCAGCCCGCACTCCACCGCGAGCACCCCGTCCCGCCCGGTCAGGCAGGCGTACTCGCCGGTGCCGCCCCCCTCGACGATGAGCACGTCACCGTACTGGAGCGCCTGGAGCGCGATGGACCTCAGCAGGGTCGAGGTGCCGCTGCCCGGCCGGCCCATGACCAGCAGGTGCGGCTCGGTGGACCGCGGTCCGGTGCGCCACACCACCGGAGGCGCGTCGCGCTGTTCCTCGCCGTAGGAGAGGGGCAGCGTGCGCTGGACCTCGGTCGGGTCGGTGAAGCCGAGGACCGTCTCGCCGGGCGCGGTGACGAACCGCTGGGCGGCGATGTCGGTGGGCAGCGGGGCGAGGACGGTGACGGTGAGCTCGTTGCCCTCCTCGTCCCAGGCGAAGTGGTACTCGCGGCCCCGGCCGGCCTTCGCGGCGAGCAACTGCTCGATCCGCGCGCGGGCCTCGGGCTCACCGTCCGGGAAGTACGCCGGATAGCGGATCACGAGGTGACCGACGCGCCCCGCGTCGTCGAACTCGTGCGCGGTGAAGGCCTTGTCCCACTCCCCGCCGTGCGCGTACAGCGGGGCGGGGTCCTCGGCGGCCGAGAAGTACGGCACCAGGGCCTCGTACAGCGTCCGAAGGCGCTGCGTCTGCGACTCGTCGGGCCCTTGGGGCCCGGGCGGCGTGCGGTCTCGGCCGTGCCAGGCCGCCGCCGCCATCAGGGTGATGGCGGCGAGCAGCGGTCCGTACGGCACCAGCGCCACCACCAGGACCACCGAGGCCGCCAGGAACAGCAGCGGCCCGCGCCTGTCCTTGGGTGTCTCCGCCCACCTGCGCCGCCCGGCCGAGGCCAGCCGGCGCAGTCCGCGCGTCATGGTGATCAGCGGGTGGAGGACGTCGGTGGCGCTGTCGGCCGCCGTCCGGGCCAGCTCCCGGCTCCGGGCGATCTGCGCGCTGCCGTTGCTCAGAATGCGGGGGAGAGGGCGCCGGGCCACTGCTGTCTCCTGATGGTGCGTGCGGGCGGGACGGGCGGCGTCACCAGGTTCAGAACTTGATGCCACCGAGGAGGCTCGCCAGGCTCTCGCCCCCGGCCTTGATGCTGGGTGCGATGGCCGTGCTGGACAGGTAGAAGCCGAACAGGGCCGAGATGCATGCGTGCGAGCCCTTGAGCCCGTCCTTCCGGAAGAAGAGGAAGACCACGATGCCGAGCAGGACGACGCCTGAGATGGAGAGGATCATTTGGGGGCTCCTGGTGTCGAGGGGGACAGTCACCCTGAGTTCTTCCAGGATCACAGCATGTATCCATACGATAAAAGGTGCAACTGGGTGAAAACTGGCTGATTTCCATCTAGCGGCGCAGTGGCACCTCCTGCTGATCTTCACCTCGGGTCTTTACCTCGGGCAGATCGGGTCATGTGCCGCCGGAGCCAGTACGCTGGCGATTCACCCGTACGGCGGCGGGTCGCCCGCTGCCGTACGCTCCCTCAGTCCCGAACGTTCCCGAAGTTCCAAGGAGAGGCGGTCCGGCCGATGAGCGAAGCCCCCGACCCCGAGGTCGTGGAGCTGGCGACCAAGATCTTCGATCTGGCCCGCAAGGGACGGACCGAAGACCTTGTGGCGTACGTCGACGCGGGGGTCCCGGCCAACCTCACCAACGACCGCGGTGACTCGCTGGTGATGCTCGCCGCCTACCACGGCCACGCCGACGCGGTGCGCGCGCTGCTCGCCCGGGGTGCCACGCCCGACCAGGTGAACGACCGGGGCCAGACCCCGCTCGCGGGAGCCGTCTTCAAGGGTGAGGCGGACGTGATCAAGGCTCTTCTGGAAGGCGGCGCCGATCCGGCGGCGGGTACTCCGTCGGCCGTCGACACCGCCCGGATGTTCGGTAAGAGGGAAGTCCTGGAATTGTTCGGCGCGCACTGATCCGAACGTCCTGACCAGGTACGACACGGAAAACGGGGGAGGCGGTAAAGGGCCGCCGGAAATACGGTCGCGGCAGGAGAAACCCGCGGGTCATCATGACGTCGTGATTCACGGACGCGATGGCTGGGCAGGTGTTGCCGCACCACGCGGGCCGTGATGCGGTCCGCATGGGCCACAGACGAGAGGCAGAGGAAGATGGTCTACAGCAAGCAAGAGACGGCGGGCGCCCCGACGTTGTGTCACGCGGCCAGGTAATGCGTGTTCCCCGGTTGCGTCGACGCTTGATGTGAGGCTGTTTCCCATGTTCGATCCGGTCATAGCGCCCAGCGGTACGCTGCTCGGCCTGCTCCAGCGGGGCCGCGGCGACGGCACGCTGCACGCGCTCACCGCCCCGCGCGCCGAAGCGCTCGCGGCCCTGAACCACTGTGTGCTGCGCGACCCCCGTCACGACTGGCAGGTGGAGAACCGCTCCCTCTACTACGCCCGCCTGTACCTCGATCTGAACGGCGAACTCGACGCCATCGAGGCACACCTCTTCGACCCCGAGGACACCCTCGACACCGACGAGTCCCGTACCGGTCTCGCGCTCGCCGTCCTCGGTCACCTCGCCTCGTACGGCAGGCGGGACGCGCTCGAAATGCTGCGCAGGTACGCCGCCCGCGGCTCCAACTGGGCCTGGGCCCTCGACGAACTCGCGCTGCGCGACGACGACGCGGCGCTGCGCGCCCTCGCCGCACCCGTCCTGGCGCGCTTCTCCACCGACCCCGAGGGCGAGGCCGAGCTGGCCGCCGTCGTGCGCGACGCGTTCGAGCCCCGGCCGTGGCGGCTGTGGGCCGAGGATCCGCGCGAATCGATCGCCACACGCGTGCGTGCCGCCCAGGAAACGGGCTGCTTCGACCGCTGGCAGCGGCAGATGCGGCCCAGCGGGCCCCGCCCGGACTGGAGCGTGCGAGCCGTACTCGAATGGGCCCAGCAGGGTGTCGAACGCGGCGCCGCCCTCCATGTCCCGGCCGCCCGCTGTCTGGTCGCCGTGGCCGGCCCCGAGGACCGTGCGGAGATCGTGCGGGCCGCTCAGAACGGCACCGAGGGCGCCCGGTGCACCGCCCTGCGCTACCTCGCCGACAGCAACGACCCCGCCGCCCTCGGCCTGATCGAGGCCGCCGTCGCCGACGGCACGACGCCGGTCGTGGAGGCCGCCGTGGCGGCCTTCGAACGGATGCGCAGCATCGCCGCCGTAGACCGCGCGCGCGGCTGGGCCCATCGGCCCGACGCCCTCGGCGCCGCCGCCGGACGCATGCTCGCCTGCCGCGGCGGCGCCCAGGACAGCGACCTCGTCCTAGGGGCCCTGCGCGAGGCCGTGCGGGGCGAGGGCCCCGACGCGCCGACCCTGTGGACCCTCGTCGACGGCACCGGACGGCTCGGCATCGCCTGCGCCGCCCCCGTCCTGCGCCATGTCTACCGTGAGACGGCCTCCTCCCATCTCCGGGGCCGCGCCGCCCGCGCGCTGGCCGCCACCGACCCCTCCTTCGCCACCGGATTCGCCGTCGAATGCCTCTGGGACTGCGAGGAGACCACCCGCGAGATCGCCGCCCGGCACGCCGAGACCGGCGACGCCCGCGTGGTCGAGCGACTGCGCCGGCTCGCCGCCGACCCGGCCGAGGAGGCCGAGGTCCAGACCGCGGTACGCAGCCGGATCGCACCGGAAGGGCCTGCCCTGTGAACACCGGGTGACCCGCGGGTCAGGAGGGCGTGGACACGATCCGACCCGCTCGGGTGTGCGGTGCAACGCTCACAGGACGTTCCTCGTCCGGAAAGATCCACGTTGACGCGGCCACGTCCGGCGCGGCGACAACACCGGTATGCGTGTCGTCATCGTGACCGAATCCTTTCCCCCCGATGTGAACGGCGTGGCCCACTGCGCGCTCCAGACCGCCCGGCACCTCGTAGATCGCGGTCACCTTCCGCTCGTCGTCGCGCCGGCCACCGCGCCCGGCACCAAGGCCGACGCCCTCGCGGCGCCGTGTCCCGTCATCCGTGTCCCCTCCCTCCCGCTCCCCGGCTACCCCCAGGTCCGCGTCGCCCTCCCCAGCCGACGCGTCGCCGCGGCCCTCGTCGAGCACCGTGCCGACCTCGTCCACCTGGCCAGCCCCTTCGTCCTCGGCGTCCGCGGCATGGCCGCCGCCGCCCGGCTCGGCATCCCGGCCGTGGCCGTCTACCAGACCGACCTCGCCGGATACGCCCGCACCTACATGGGCGCCGGCGAGGCGGCCGCCTGGCGGCGGATCCGCTCCGTCCACGCCGCCGCCGACCGGACGCTCGCCCCCTCCAGCGCGGCGCTGCACGACCTGGAGACGCACGGCGTGCCCCGGGTACGGCTCTGGGCGCGCGGCGTCGACACCGCCCGCTTCCGCCCCGACCGGCGCGACGAGGCACTGCGCCGCGAACTCGCCCCGAACGGCGAGCTGATAGTGGGCTACGTCGGACGGCTCGCCCCCGAGAAGCAGGTCGAACTCCTGGCCGACGCCTGCGGTCTGGAGGGCGTACGGGTGGTCGTCGTGGGCGACGGGCCCAGCCAGGCACATCTGACCGAAGCCCTGCCGGGCGCGGTCTTGCTCGGCCGCCGCACCGGCGACGAACTCGCCCGGATCTTCGCCTCGCTGGACGTCTTCGCGCACACCGGCCCCTTCGAGACCTTCTGCCAGACCGTCCAGGAGGCCATGGCCAGCGGCGTGCCGGTCGTCGCGCCCGCCGCCGGCGGCCCGCTCGACCTGGTCGCCCACGGCCGCACCGGGCTGCTGGTCCCGCCGCGCGACGCCACCGCCGTACGGGACGCGGTGGCCGCCCTGGCCGCCGATCCGGGGCTGCGCGCCGCGTACGGCGCCGCGGGGCGGGCCACGGTCGAAGGACGGACCTGGGCGGCGGTCGGCGACCAGCTGATCGCGCACTACGAGGACGTGCTCGCCACGCGGAAGACGGTGGTGGCGGCATGAGCACCGGTACCGGCACCAGCACCGAGCCCCTGCGGATCGTGCGGCTCGCCAACTTCGTCGCGCCCGCCTCGGGCGGTCTGCGCACCGCCCTGCGCGAGCTCGGCAAGGGCTTCCGGGCGGCGGGCCATGAACCCGTCCTGGTCGTCCCCGGCGAGCGCCACACCGACCGCGAGACCGAGCAGGGCCGGGTGATCACCCTGCCCGGCCCGCTGCTGCCCGGCACGGGCGGCTACCGCGTGCTCACCGACAAACGGCGCGTCGCCGCCCTCCTGGAGGACCTCGCCCCGGACCGCCTGGAGGTGTCCGACCGTACGACGCTGCGGTGGACCGGCAGGTGGGCCCGCCGGGCCCGGGTACCTGCCGTGATGGTGTCCCACGAGACCGCCGACGGAGTGCTGCGCACCTGGGGCCTGCCGGAGAACCTGTCCCGGCGCGCCGCCGACGCCCTCAACATCCGCACGGCGCACGTCTACTCGCGGGTCGTGTGCACCACCGAGTTCGCCGAGCGGGAGTTCGTCCGGATCGGCGCGCGCAACGTCGTACGCGCCCCGCTGGGCGTGGACCTGATGGAACGCCACCCCTCCCTGCGGGACGCCGGGCTGCGGGCCCGGCACGCGCGCGCGGACGAGGCGCTGCTGGTGATGTGCTCCCGGCTCTCCGTGGAGAAACGTCCCGGCACGGCCCTCGACACCCTGGACGAGCTGCGCCGGCGGGGGCGGCGCGCGGTGCTCGTGGTGGCCGGGGACGGGCCGCTGCGGGGGCGGCTGGAGCAGCGGGCGCGGGAGCGCGGGCTGCCGGTGACCTTCCTGGGACACGTCTCGGACCGGGGCGCGCTGGGCGCGCTGCAGGCCTCCGCGGACGTGTGCCTGGCTCCCGGGCCCGCCGAGACCTTCGGGCTCGCCGCCCTGGAGGCGATGGCGTGCGGAACGCCCGTGGTGGCCAGCGCGTCGTCCGCGCTGCCGGAGGTGATCGGGTCCGCCGGAGCCACGGCGGGCGACCGCGGGGAGGCCTTCGCGGACGCTGTGGAGACGCTGCTGGACCGCTCGGAGCCGGAGCGGCGGGACGCGGCACGCGCGCGTGCGGAGTGCTTCGGGTGGGGCGCGGCGGTGGAGGCGTTCCTCGCGGCGCACGACGCGACGGTGCTGTGCCGTCGTGACGGAAGCGGTGCGACGGGAGGTCGTGACGGAAGCGGTGCGACGGGACGGTCCCGTTCCACCGCGCACGACGCGACGGACCCGTCCCGGCGCGGCGTGCCGGAGGGCATCGGATGAGAGCCGTTCGTTTCGTGGCGCTCGGGGACTCGCTCACGGAAGGGGTGGGCGACCCGGTCGGCGACGCCTGGCGCGGCTGGGCCGAGCTGCTCGCCGGCGGACTCGCCGGGGAATCGGTGGAGTTCACCAACCTCGCGGTCAGCGGGGCGCAGACGCGCGACGTCCTGGAGCGGCAGACCCCGGCGGGGCTGGCGCTGAGCCCGGACCTGGTGTCGGTCGTCATCGGTGTCAACGACACCCTGCGCTGCACCTTCGACATCCGGGCGGTGGCCGCCCGGCTGGACGAGGTCTACGCGGCCTTCACCGCCCGGGGCGCGGTCGTGCTCACGGCCTGTCTGCCCGACCCCGGCGCCATGCTCGGCCTCCCGGGTGCCCTGGCCCGCCCGCTGGCCCGGCGGCAACGGGCGGTCAACGCGGTGGTCCACGCGCTCTCCGACCGGTACGGGGCCGTCCATCTGCACGCGGCGGAGGGCGCCTGGCTCACCGACCGCGCCCTGTGGAGCGCGGACCGGCTGCACCCCGGCGAGCGCGGGCACCGGCAACTCGCCCTGCGCTTCCACGCGCTCCTCGCCGACGCCGGCATGGCGAGCGGGCCCGCGCCGTCGGCCCGGCCGGAGTTCCCCGCGCCGACCCGGTCGGCGAGCCTGTGGTGGCTGGCCACGGCCGGGACCGGCTGGGTGGCCCGGCGGTGCACCGATCTGCTGCCGCAGCTGGTCCGGCTGGCCGCCGACGAGATGCGGCACCGCGCCCGCGGCACCAGCGCCCGCCTCGACCTGCGCACCGCGCACGCGGTGTCCGCCGCGCTCGCCGCCCTGTCGGTCGCGGACCGGCCGGACGCCGTGTGACGGCTGGGGGCCTGTCGCGCAACAGGCACTAGCGGCGCCGCACGGCCACGAAGCGGACCGGCGTGCCGGGCAGTGCCTGTCCGGCCGCCGGGAGGTCGGCGGCACGGACCACCGCGATCACCGGGTAGCCCCCGGTGGTCGGGTGGTCGGCCAGGAAGACCACGGGCCGGCCGTTCGGCGGGACCTGGACCGCGCCCAGGACCATGCCCTCGCTGGGCAGTTCGCCGGGACGGGCCCGCTCCAGGGCGGGCCCCTCCGTGCGCATGCCGATGCGGTTGCTCGCGGACGACACCCGGAAGGTGCGCGTGGTGAGATCGCGGACGGCAGCGGGCGTGAACCAGTCGGCGCGCGGGCCGGGCGTGACCCGCAGGACGAGTTCGGCGGGCGGGCACGGCTGCGGGGCGACGTCCACGCGCGCGTGCGGCACGGAAGGGCTCCCCAGGGGCAGCACCGCCCCGTCCGCGAGCGGCGCCGGGCCGAGGCCCGAGAGCAGGTCCGTGGCACGGCTGCCGAGCACCGGCTCGACCGCGATGCCGCCGGAGACGCCCACGTACGTCCGTACTCCCCGCTCGGCCGCTCCGACCTCCAGCACCTCCCCGGCCGGTACCAGGACCGGCGCACCCCAGGCGACCGGACGACCGCCCACCGCGACCGGGCACGGCGCACCGGCGACCGCCACGGTGACCGCCGAACGGGGCCGCAGGGCACAGCCGGTGAGCGTCGTCTCCAGGACGGCCGCCTCGGGCCCGTTGCCGACCAGCCGGTTGACGAGCGCCGCCGCGGGCGGGTCGAGCGCCCCCGAGCGCGGCACACCGAGGTGGGCGTACCCGGGTCGCCCCAGGTCCTGCACGGTGGTCAGCGCCCCGGCCCGTACGACGACGAGCGCACGGTCGGTCATACGTCCCCCACGGGTACGAAGCGGACGCGCGCCCCCGGCGACAGCAGAGCGGCCGGCACGCGCGCGTGGTCCCACAGGACCGCGTCCGTCGTGCCGATCAGCTGCCAGCCGCCCGGCGACGAGCGCGGGTACACGCCCGTGTAGGGACCGGCCAGCGCCACGGCACCGGCCGGGACGGCCGTGCGCGGTGTGGCCCGGCGCGGCATGTCGTAGCGCGAGGGCAGGCCGGTGAGGTAGCCGAAGCCTGGGGCGAAGCCGCAGAAGGCGACGGTGAACTCGGTGGCCGCGTGGATGCGGGCCACCTCCCGCTCCGGCACGTTCCAGTGGGCGGCGACGTCGGCGAGGTCCGGGCCGTCGTAGCGGACCGGGAGCTCGACGATCTCGCGCGCGTGTGGGGGAGCGGGCGGCACCTCGGAGGCGGTCAGTTCGGACGCCAGGCGCTCGGGGTCGTCGAGGCCGTCGAGGAGGACGGTGCGGGCCGCGGGCACGATCTCACGGACGGACAGCAGCCCCTCCGCGCGCCGCCGCGACAGTTCCGCGTGCAGCGCCCGGGCCTCCTCGCCCGAGGCGACCTCGACCAGCAGCCCGCTGTCGCCGAAGGGCAGCGCCCTCATGCGAAGGACTCCACCGTCACGCCCGACGCCACCAGCCGCTCACGCACCCGGCGGGCCAGCTCGACCGCGCCGGGTGTGTCGCCGTGCAGGCACAGGGAGCGGGCGCGCACCTCGATGCGCGTGCCGGAGTGCGCGGCGACCGTGCCGGAGCGGGCCAGCTCCACCGAGCGCTCCACGACCGCCTCCGGGTCGCTGACCACCGCGCCGTCCAGACCGCGCGGCACGAGCGTGCCCTCCTCGGTGTACGCGCGGTCCGCGAACGCCTCGGTGACGGCCGGCAGCCCCGCCTCGCGGGCCAGGTCCAGCACGCGCGAGCCGGGCAGGCCCAGCACGGGGAGCGAGGCGTCGGCGAGGAGCACACCGTCGACCACCGCCCGGGCCTGCTCCTCGTCGTGCACCACCCGGTTGTAGAGGGCACCGTGCGGCTTCACGTACGCCACGCGCGCGCCCGCCGCACGCGCGAAGACCTCCAGGGCGCCGATCTGGTAGGCGACCTCGGCGGCCAGTTCGGCGGGCGGCACGTCCATCGCGCGCCGCCCGAACCCCGCCAGGTCCCGGTAGGAGACCTGCGCGCCGATCGTCACCCCGCGCTCGGCCGCCAGTTCGCACACCCGGCGCATGGTGGCCGCGTCCCCGGCGTGGAAGCCGCAGGCCACGTTGGCGCTGGTGACGACGGACAACAGGCGTTCGTCGTCGGTGAGTCGCCAGCGGCCGAAGCCCTCGCCGAGGTCGGCGTTCAGATCGATCGAGGTCATGGATCTTCTTCCGTGTCTTTCGTGTCTCGGTCCGGCGCGGTCAGGCGTGCCCGGCGCGGTCAGGCCACGCGGTACTGCTCGTCGCGGGCGTCGGTGAGGAACATCTGGCCCGGCGCGTGCGTGATGGCGAACGGCGGGCGCGAGGCCATCACGGCGGCCTGCAGGGGTCACTCCGCAGGCCCAGAACACCGGGATGTCGTCCGGTTCGGCGGCCACCGGGTCGCCGAAGTCGGGCCGCCCGAGGTCGTCGATACCGAGCGCCGCCGGGTCGCCGCAGTGCACGGGGCTGCCGTGCACCGCCGGGAGCAGGCTGCTCTCCCGGATCGCGGCCGCCAGGTGCTCCGGCGGCACCGGGCGCATGGAGACCACCATGGGGCCCCGCAGCCGCCCGGCCGGACGGCACTGCCGGCCGGTGACGTACATCGGCACGTTGCGGCCCTGCTCGACGTGGCGGATCGGCACGCCGGCCCCGGCGAGCGCCCACTCGAAGGTGAAGCTGCACCCGATCAGGAACGACACCAGGTCGTCCCGCCAGTGGGCGCGCACGTCGGTCGGCTCGTCCACCAGCTCGCCGTCCGCCCACACCCAGTAGCGCGGCAGGTCGGTGCGCAGGTCCGCGCCGTCGGCGAGGACGGTGGTGAAGGAACCGGCGTCCGTGACGTCGAGCACCGGACAGGGCTTGGGGTTGCGCTGGCAGAACAGCATCATGTCGTAGGCCCAGTCGGCGGGTACCGAGATCAGGTTGGCCTGTGTGTGGCCCGCCGCGACCCCGGCCGTGGGGCCCGCCAGGCCCTCCCGGACGCGGGTCCGCGCGGTTCTGGGGCTCCACGCGTGCGCGTGCTCCTCGACGAGGACCAGGGGGCGGTCGTCGGTGCGGTTCACTCCGGTCACTCCAGCTCCGTTCCGCGCGTCTCCGGCAGCCCCAGCAGGGCCAGCGCCGCTATGCCGTACCCGATCGCGCCGAAGACCAGCGCGCCGCCCACGCCCCAGCTGTCGGCCAGGAAGCCCACCAGGGTCGGGAAGACCGCGCCCACCGCGCGGCCGGTGTTGTACGTGAAGCCCTGTCCCGTGCCGCGCACCGCCGTCGGGTACAGCTCGCTCAGGTAGGAGCCGAAGCCGCTGAAGATGGCCGACATGCAGAAGCCGAGCGGGAAACCGAGCACCAGCAGAAGGGTGTTGGCGCCGCTGGGGATGTTGGCGTACGCCAGGACGCAGACCGCCGACAGCAGCGCGAAGAGCCAGATGTTGCGCCGGCGGCCCAGCCGGTCGGTGAGGTAACCGCCGGTCAGATAGCCCAGGAAGGCACCGGAGATGAGGAAGGTCAGATAGCCGCCGGTGCCCACCACCGACAGCCCGCGCTCGCTCTTCAGGTACGTCGGCACCCAGGTCGCCAGCGTGTAGTAGCCGCCCTGGACGCCCGTGGAGAGCAGGCCCGCGAAGACCGTGGTGCGCAGCAGACCCGGCTTCTCGGCCGTCCCCGGCCGGAAGATGGCCGCGAACGACCCCCGCTGCGGGCTCTGTTCACGGGCGGCGGTCGCCTGCGGGGCGTCGTGCACCCGGCGGCGCAGCCACACCACGAGCAGGGCGGGCAGCGCCCCGGTCCAGAACATCACGCGCCAGGCCAGGTCGTCGCCCACGTAGGAGAAGACCAGCGTGTAGACGACGGCGGCCAGCGCCCAGCCGACGGCCCACGAGCTCTGGATCGCGCCGAGGGTGCGTCCCCGGTGCTTCGCGCTCGCGTACTCGGCGACCAGGATCGCGCCGACCGCCCACTCGCCGCCGAAGCCGAGGCCCTGGAGGGCCCTGAAGACCAGCAGGGTCTCGTAGGTGGGCGCGAAGCCGCAGGCCACGGTGAACACCGCGTAGGTGATCACCGTGATCATCAGGGCCCGGACCCGGCCGACCCGGTCCGCCACCACGCCCGCCACGGCGCCGCCGATCGCGGAGGTCACCAGCGTGACGGTGGTGAACAGGCCGGTCTGGCCGCTGTCGAGGCCGAAGTACGCCGCCAGCGCGACCATGCTCAGCGGCAGCGTGAAGTAGTCGTAGGAATCCAGGGCATATCCGCCGAAAGCACCGGTGAAGGCGCGGCGGCCACGCGGCCCGAGGGCGTGCAGCCAGCCCAACGCGCCGTCCTCGGTGGTGCGTTCGTCTTTCGCCGGGTGCACGGGGGTCACGGACTGTGGTGGAGGGGTCGTGCTCATGGGCACCTCGCAGAGGGGGACGGAGGGTGCGGAGAAGTGAGCCGTGTCGAGCACCGTAGAGGATCGTTCAACGATCCTTCAATACCCATGTTGTTTCGTTCTTGTGTCTGCGGTTGAATTCCGGGCATGGCAGAGCAGCTGACGGGACTGGCCGACGACCGCGCCCTCCTCGGGCGCACCAGCACCGCCGAACGGGTCTCGGACATCCTCAGAAGCCGTATCGCCGAGGGCTACTTCCCGCCCGGCACCCGGCTGTCGGAGGACAGCATCGGCGGGGCGCTCGGCGTCTCCCGCAACACCCTGCGCGAGGCGTTCCGGCTGCTCACCCACGAGCGCCTGCTCGTCCACGAGCTCAACCGGGGCGTCTTCGTCCGGGTCCTGACCGTCGAGGACGTCGAGGACATCTACCGCACCCGCACCCTCGTCGAGTGCGCCGTCGTACGGGGGCTGGGCGAGCCGCCGTACGCGCTGGAGGAGCTTGCGGCGGCGGTCACCGAGGGGCAGGTGGCGGCCGTCGAGGGTGACTGGAAAGGACTGGGTACGGCCAACTTCCACTTCCACCGGGAACTGGTCGCCCTGGCCGGCAGCGAGCGCACCGACGAGCTGATGCGCAGCGTCTTCGCCGAACTGCGCCTCGCCTTCCACGTCGTCGACGACCCGCGGGCCCTGCACGAGCCGTACCTCGCCCGCAACCGCCAGATCCTCCAGGCCCTGCAGGCCGGGGACCGGCCCGAGGCGGAGAGACTGCTGGGGACCTACCTCGCCGACTCGCTGAAGCGGCTCGTGGGGGTGTACCGGCGACGGGTCGGACAGGACGGCCCGGGCCCCGGCTGACGCTGTGTCGCGCCCGTGTGACGGCCGTCGCTTCTGCGTCGTTTGGGTCGTTGTCAGACCGAGGACCTAGTCTGTGCACCGTGACTTCGCCTGCATCGACGGACAGTGTTCCGGCCCAGCTCAGCGCGGGACCGCGCCCGGCTCCGGGCCCGGCCGCCGACGAGGGGCTGGCGCGGCGGCTGCGCGCGCTCGCCTGCACCGCGCCGCTGCACGACCTCGACGCGCGCAAGGTCAACCTCGCGGGCGAGTACTCGGTGTACGGCATGGCGGAGGTGGCCCTGGCCGCCATCGACCTCGTCACGCTGAACATGGACTTCGACACCGGCGCCGACCACGAGCAGATCGTGGCCCGGCTCATCCCGCGCATCGCCGCCCAGGCCCCGCGCCGCCCCGTCGCCGAGCACGAGCGCGTGGCCCGCTGGGTCCTGGAGAACCTGATCAACGTCGGCAGCGTCGACCGCGGCTTCCGCGCCGTGTACGGCACGTTCGCCCCGGACGGCACCTATGTGCGCCGTGACTACGACTTCAAGCTGATCGAGGAGGTCCCCGGCCCCGGCGGCACGGTCTACCTCCGGACCACCGACGAAGCGGTCAACGTCCTGGTCGGCGCCCTGGACACCGATGTCACCAGCGCCCAGATCGCCGCCGAGGTCAAGCTCGAGGTGCTGATCAACCGCGGCCGCCTCGCCGACGCCCAGCTCGCCGCCGAGCAGGCCCGGTACCGCACCGTGCAGTACTCCGAGACGCTGCGCCGGTCCCTGGACGCCACCCGGCGCAACGTCCGCGCGGTGGACTGGCTCAACGCCGTACCGGACATGATCGCCGAGGCCCTGGACCACGTGGCGGACCGGTACCGCCACGAGAACGCGATCCTCACCAACATCCGCAAGGCGCGCGACGAGACCGAGGACCCCGAGCACAAGCGCCGGGCCGCCGAACTGGTCGACATCGTCAAGGACTGCATCCGGCGGCACACCCAGCTCCAGTCGCGCCTGCTGGAGGCCGGGCCCCTGTTCCGCGCCGAACAGGACCGGCAGGCCTTCGCCACCCCCCTGACCACCTCGGGCATAGACCTGTACGGGCACCTCGTCGCGCCCGTCCTCCCGCTGCCCCTGGAGCGTGCGATCCGGGTCACCGACGCCTTCTTCGCGCGCGGGACCGGATTGCGTACGCCGGTGTCGGTCCGGGTCGTCGACCTCGTCGACATACTGCTGACGCCGCCGGTGGAGCGGGAACACCTGGGCGCCGAGATGCCCGAACCCGACCTGATCGCCACGCCGGACGACAGCCGGTTCAGCGAGGAGCAGCTGGCGGCGGCGATGGAGTTGCTGGACCTCCCGGCCGACGCGCCCCGCCGGCTGTCCGGGCTGCTGTCCGAGGCCCGCCGCCAGGACCCCGAGCTGCCGTACCTGGTCGCACTGCTGGCCGTGCACGCGGCCAGCCCCCCGGTGGGCACGGCCTACCGGCAGGGCGAGCAGAAGCTGCTGTTCGCCGTGGACGACGGGACCGAGCTGGACGATCCCGAGTTCGGCGGAGCCGATCTCATCGTCGGCACGGCCCTGCTGGACGCGGCGGGGATGGCGGCGGACCGGACGGAAGCGACATGAGTGACCGAGAAAGCAGCAAGGAGCCGAGACCGTGAGCGAGCACGTCGAGTGGAGTGAGGCGGAGACCCCCGCCGCGTCGGCGACCCCCGCCGTCACCCCCGCCGACGCCGCCGACGCGGCGCGGCTCGTCGCCTTCGGGCTGCAGCCCAAGCTCCAGCCCGCCCGGGACCAGGAGTACACCGAACTGCTGCGGCGCTACCGCGAGGATCCGCCGTTCGCACGGCTGGCCGACGCGGTGGCGGCCGGACTCGGACTCGTGGTGCTGGAGGTCTCCCCGCGCGCGGGGATGGCCGTGACGGCCGCCGAGGACTCGGTGTTCGCCGTCCGCATGGGCGACTACGCGCGTCGCACGTCCGCCGACTCGGGGGACCGGTTCCTGCACGGGCTGGCCCATCTCGCCGTCGCCGCACTGGCGTTCCCGCGTCCGGAGGACCTGGCCGACGACGGCTACATCGGGCGGGTCTCGGTCAACGGCGTCGACGCCTTCGTCCGGCAGGCTTGCCGGCGCCTGGAGGAGCGGGCCGAGGAACAGGGCGAGATCACCGACCCCGCCACCGACGCGCCCGGCCTGGAGGCCGCCTGGCGGATCTGGGCCAGACGCAGCGCCACCGGCGCCACCAAGGACGCGCGCCGGCCGGCCGCGTCGACCACGGGCATCGTGGCCAAGGCCGTCGGGTTCCTCACCGAATCCGGCTTCCTGCAGCGCACGGGCGACGACAACGGCGGTACGTACCGCACCACCGCCCGCTACCAGCTCCAGGTGCGCGACCTGGCGGGCAGCGCCGCCATGGCCGAGCTGCTCGAGCTGGGCGTCGTCCCGGTCACCGACGGCACGGCCAGCCTGCTGCCCGCCGACGACACCGACGACCTGGACCTGGTGGCCGACGCCGGGCTGCCGTTCCACTCCTGAACCTTCCCGATCTGCCGAAGACTTACGAGAGTCCGCCATGTACGAGCTGTCCCGGGTCCGCCTCTACTCCATCGGGCCCGCCGGTGCGCGCTACGCCGACACCGTGCTTGACCTGCGGGGCGTGGGCGAGCCGGTGCCCGACCCCGCGCCCACCCAGGCGGAGTTCTTCGAGGAGGAGCCCGTCGGCCCGCCCCGCCGGCCCGCACCCGCCGGCGTGCTCTTCCTGGAGAACGGCGGCGGCAAGTCCGTCCTGCTCAAGCTGATCTTCTCCGTGATGCTGCCGGGCCACCGCAACACCCTCGGCGGCGCCAGCTCCGGAGTGCTGCGCAAGTTCCTGCTCGCCGACGACTGCGGGCACGTGGCGCTGGAGTGGCAGCACGTGCTCACCGGCGAGTGCGTCGTGGTCGGCAAGGCCAGCGAGTGGCGCGGGCGGCAGGTCTCCAACGACCCGCGGAAGTTCGCCGAGGCCTGGTACTCCTTCCGGCCCGGCCCCGGACTGAGCCTCGACAACCTGCCCGTCGCCGAGTCCACCGCCGTACGCCCGCCCGTCGAGGGCGCCTCCGGCGCACAGGGCCGCCGCCGCACCATGAAGGGCTTCCGGGACGCCCTCACCGAGGCGGGCAAGGCGTACCCGCACCTGGAGGTGCACTGGGAGGAGATCCACGACCGGTGGATCGAACACCTCGGCGAACTCGGCCTCGACCCCGAACTCTTCCGCTACCAGCGGGAGATGAACGCCGACGAGGGCGAGGCCGCCGGACTCTTCGCGGTGAAGAAGGACTCCGACTTCACCGACCTGCTGCTGCGCGCCGTCACCGACACCCGCGACACCGACGGACTCGCCGACCTGGTCAGCGGCTTCGGCAACAAGCTGGGCCGGCGCGCCGAACTGATCGCCGAACGGGACTTCACCGCCGGGTCCGTCGACCTGCTCGGCCGGATCGTGGAGGCCGCCGAGGCACGCTCACGCGCGCGTGACATCCACACCACCGCCGAGCGCCGCACCCGCACCCTGGCCCGGCGGCTGTCCGCGCGGGGCGTGCGCGAACGGGTCCGGGCCGCCGACCTCGCCCAGCGGGTCACCGCCGCCGCGTACGCCGTGACGCACTCCGAGGGCGCCCGGGAGCGCAGCGCGCTGATCGCCGCCCAACTCGCCTACCGGCACGCCTCACTGGCACTCGCCGCCGCCGAGAAGTCGGCCGCGGCGCAGAAGCGCGAGCTCGCCGACGCGCGCACCCTGCACTCCGCCTGGCAGGCCGCCGAGACCGTGCTGCGCCACCGCGCCGCCGCCGACCGCGTCGCGCGCGTGGCCGCCGCTATCCAGGAGGCCGAACGGGACGCGGCCCCCGCGCTCGCCGCCCGCGCCAAGGCCGCCGTCGATCTCGTACGGGCCCTGCACACGGCCGCCGAGAGCGCCGAGACCCTCGCCAACGAGGAGGAGGAGCGCTCGGCCGCGCTCCAGGAGGTCAACGACTGCGCGTACCGGGACTCGACCGCCGCCGCCACTGAGGCCCAGCGCGCCCGCAGCGAGGCCGGGCACCTGCGCCAGCGGCTGAGCGAGGTCGAGCAGGAGACCGCCGAGGCGGTGCGCGCGGGCTGGCTCGACGACAGCGCGCCCGACGCCGACCCCGCGCGCGCGGCCCTCGCGGCCAGCGACGCCGAGAAGACCGCAGTCGCCGCCTGGGACGTGGCCCGCGAGGCCTCCCGCAAGGCCACCGAGCACGCCCGTGAGGCGGCCTCCGCCGAGTCCCGCGCCGAGCTGACCGCCGCCCGCGCGGCGGACGCGGCGACGGCGGCGGAACGGTCGTACGACGCCGAACGCCGCCTCGCCGAAGCGCTGGCCGGCGAGGAGCGCCTCGCCGAGCTGCTCAGCCTCACCGGCCCCGACGCCCGCCCCGGAATTCCCCACCCCCGGCACGGCACCGACGGTCCCCCCACCCCCCCGACCGGACACGGTGACAGCCCCCTCACCGCCGAGGAGCTCGACCGCTTCGCCGACGAACTGCGCGAACTCCTCGACGACGCCGTCACCACCGCCGAACGCCACCTCTTCGAGCTGCGCACGGCCGCCGCCGACGACTCCCGGATCCTCGGCGCCCTGGGCGACGGCGGCCTGCTGCCGCCCGGCCCCGACGTCCTGGCCACCGTCGAATACCTGGGCGAACACGGCATCCCCGCGCTGCCCGGCTGGCGCTACCTCGCACAGGCCGTCGACCCCGCCGACCACGCGCGCGTGCTCGCCGCCCGCCCCGAGCTCGTCGACGGCGTGATCATCACCGACCCGGACACCCACGCGCGGGCCCGCGAGGTGCTCGGCGACGCCGCCCTGCTGCCCCGGTCCGCCGTCGCCGTCGGCACGGCCGCCGCGCTGCTCGCCCCCACCCCGGCCGAGGACACGACCCCCGATGACGTGTTCCTCGTCCCGCCGAACCCCGCCATGCACGACGAGCACGCCGCCGACGAGGAGCGGCAGGCACTGCGCGCGCGGGCGACCGAGCGGGACGAGGAGATCCGGGCGCTCGCCGCCCGGCTCGGCAAGGACCGTGAGCTGGCCGCGCGGCTCGCCTCCTGGCGCACCGGCTGCCCGGCCGGGCGGCTGACCGAGCTGGCGCGGACCGCCCAGGAGGCGCGCGCGTTCGCCGAGGAGTCCGAGGCCGAGCTGGCCGAGGCGCGCACCGTGCGGGCCGAGGCCGACGAGGCCGCCGCCGAGACCGCGCAGGTGCGCGACGAGCGGCAGGAGGCCGCGCAGAAGGCCCGGCGCGCCGCCGACGCCCTCGCCGGGCTCGCCTTCCGGCTGCGTGAGCGGGTCGGCTGGCAGGTCAAGCTGCGTGAACTCGCGGACGAGGCCGCCGAGTCGGAGGCCCGCGCCCAGTCCTGCCTGGAGCGCGCCCGTGCCGCCGACGAGGACCGCCGCGCCGCCCAGCGCGCCGCCGACGACGCCCGCCGCACCGCCCGCGCGCTGCGCGCCGAGCGCTCCGAGATCGCGGGCGCCCCCGACGACGTACCGCAGGACGACGAAGGCACGCCCAAGGCGTCCCTGCCCGCCCTCCGCGAGGCCTACCGGGCCGCCTCCCAGGTGTACGAGAAGGTCGGCGTCGGCGCCGACCTGCGCGCCGAGCAGGCCCGCGCGGAGAGCGACGAGAGCGCCGCCCGGGCCGAACTGGACCGGCTGAGCAACAAGGTCCGCACCCGCGCGGAGCAGCTGCTCCAGTCACCCGACGGCTCCGACGGACCTTCCCGGCAGGCCGCCGCCGCGCGCGCGGAGGAGCTGGTGCAGCTCCTGGAGACCCGCATGTCCAGCGCCAGCGAGCAACTCGGCCGACTGCGCGGCGAGGCCGAGCGGCACGCCCCCGAGGACGGCGAGGCGCACACCGAGCTGCCCGAGGACCTCGTCCCGCGCGACGCCGAGCACGCCCAAGCCCTGCTGCGCACCGCCACCGCCGAACTCGCCTCCCGCGCCGAGGCATTGGCCCAGGCCCGAGAGGCGCACGCCGATCTCCTGGAGGCCCACCGGGCCGCCGAGGACGCGGCCGGCGGCTTCGACGAGATCGCAGCGATGCTCCGCGACCTGCTGCGCGAGCATGTGACCGAGGAGGAACAGGAGGAGCAGGAGCCGTACCCGGGCAGCCCGGAGGAGGCCCGGCAGGCCGCCGCCGAGGCCCGCCGTTCGCTGCGCGGCTGCGCCGCCGACCTGTCCGCCGCCGAGGCCGCCGTGCGCGAGGCCAGTGACATCCTGGTCCGGCACGCCAACTCCACCCGCTACGAGCAGGTCCGCACCCCGGCCCGGCAGCAGATCCGCGAGCTGCCCGCCTCCGCGCTGCCCGAGCACGCCCAGAAGTGGGCGGACGCCTTCGCGCCCCGGCTCCGCGTCCTCACCGACGAGCTGGAGCAGCTGGAGCGCAACCGTGACTCGATCGTGGACCGGCTGCGCGGACTCGTCGAGTCGGCCCTGGCCACCCTACGGTCCGCCCAGCGGCTCTCCCGTCTGCCCGAGGGGCTCGGCGAGTGGTCCGGGCAGGAGTTCCTGCGCATCCGCTTCGAGGAACCCGACCAGGCCACGCTCACCGAACGGCTCGGCGAGGTCATCGACGAGGCGACCCGGGCCGCCGTGAAGAAGAACTCCGACCTGCGCCGCGACGGCATGTCCCTGCTGCTCAGGGGCGTCGCCGCCGCACTTCAGCCCAAGGGCGTGGCCGTGGAGATCCTCAAGCCCGACGCCGTGCTGCGCGCCGAGCGCGTCCCCGTCGGGCAGATGGGCGACGTGTTCTCCGGCGGCCAGCTGCTCACCGCGGCCATCGCCCTGTACTGCACGATGGCGGCGCTGCGTTCGAACGACCGGGGCCGGGACAAGCACCGGCACGCGGGCACCCTGTTCCTGGACAACCCGATCGGCCGTGCCAACGCCACCTACCTGCTGGAACTCCAGCGGGCCGTGTCCGACGCGCTGGGCGTGCAGCTGCTGTACACCACCGGCCTGTTCGACACGACCGCGCTCGCCGAGTTCCCGCTGGTCATCCGGCTGCGCAACGACGCCGACCTCAGGGCGGGGCTGAAGTACATCAGCGTCGAGGAACACCTCCGCCCGGGACTGCCCCAGCAGCCCCGGGCGGGGGAGGCGGTGCGCAGCGAGATCACGGCGACACGGATGTTCAAACGACCGGCATAGCCGTCAGGCGTCCTCCTTCAGCAGATCCGCGCACTTCTCGCCGATCATCATCGTCGTGATGCACGGGTTGACGGCGATGAGGTCCGGCATGACGGACCCGTCGGCGACCCTGAGTCCCTCGACCCCCTTGACCCGCAGCCGCGCGTCGAGCGGGGCCGAGGGGTCGTCGTCCGCGCCCATCTTCACCGTGCAGGACGGGTGGTAGACGGTGTTGTGGGTCTTGCGGATGTAGTCGAGCAGCTCGTCGTCCGTCCGGACATCCGGCCCCGGCGCCAGTTCGGCGCCCGTCCACCCGCTCAGCGCGGGTTGTGCGGCTATCCGCCGGGCCAGTTTCAGCCCGTACGTCATCACCCGCACGTCGTGCTCGTGCGTGAAGTACCGCGGGTCCACCTTCGGCTTGTCCCGGTAGTCCCGCGTGCGCAGCCGTACCGTGCCCCGGGACTTCGCCTTCGTCACGTTGGGGGTGAGGCAGAAGGCGTTCTCGGAGGTTGGATAGCCCCAGCGGGCGGTGTTCATGTCGAACGGCACCGAGCCGTAGTGGAACATCAGGTCGGGCCGGTCCAGGCCCGGTTCGGTGTCGTAGAAGATGCCCGCCTCCCACCACTGAGTGGACGTGCTGGTCATCGGCTGCCGGGCCTCCCACATGATCACGCCCTCGGGGTGGTCCTGGAGGTTCTCGCCGACGCCCGCCGAGTCGACGACCACCTCGACGCCGACCTCGCGCAGCTGCCCGGCCGGTCCGATGCCGGACAGCATGAGCAGCTTGGGCGAGTCGATCGACCCGCACGAGACGATCACCTCACGCCGGGCCCGTACCGTGCGGGTGTGCACGAGGTCGGGGTCCAGGTATTCGGCGCCCACGCACCGCCGCCCCTGAAGCACCAGCTTCTTGGCCCGCACCCCGGTCCGTACGTCCAGATTGGGCCGCTTGCCCAGCACCGGGTGCAGATAGGCGACGGACGACGACTGGCGGATGTTGTTCTCGTCGGAGTTGATCTGGAACCAGTTGGCGCCTCGGACGACGGTGCTGCCCGTGTTGAACGGGACCGTGGGGATGCCCGCCTGCGCACAGGCCTCCAGCAGGGCCGTGCCGCACGGGTCCTCGCCCTTGAGCGTGCGCAGCTTCACCGGACCGGTGCGGCCGTGGTGGTCGCCGGGGGCGTCGTTGTTCTCCAGGCGCCGGTAGAGCGGGAAGAGGTCGGCCGCGCTCCAGCCCGTGCAGCCCGCCGCCGCCCAGTCGTCCAGGTCCTGGGCCGGGGCCCAGAAGGCGATACAGGAGTTGTGCGAGGAGCAGCCGCCCAGCACCCTGGCGCGCGCGTGCCGCATGAAGCTGTTGCCGCTGGCCTGCGGTTCGACGGGGTAGTCCCAGTCGTAGCCGGACTCCAGCAGGCCCATCCAGCGTTCCAGTCTCAGCACGTCGTCGTCGCCGACGTCGCTCGGACCGGCCTCCAGGACGCACACGGTGACGGACGGATCCTCGGAGAGGCGGGCCGCGACCACATTGCCCGCGGTGCCGCCGCCCACCACCACATAGTCGAACTCATCGGTGCTCATGAGCTGGTGACCTCCTTAGTCGGCCGCCGGGGCGGCGAGGGGACCGGTCGGGGCGGGGGAGGCGGAGGCGTCGTGGCGGTGCTCGGCGAGGACACCGGTGCGGTGCCGCTGGACGAACCAGTAGTAGGCGTAGCCGCCGCCCGCGATGACCGCGACGAACAGCACCGCGCCCCACTGCAGGTACCAGTGGTGCGGGGCGGTCGCGTTGTACACCGCGTCCCGCGGCCAGATGAGGTTGACCGTCATGGCCCCGCCCCACACCACCGCGACGATGTTGACCAGCAGTCCCCAGCGGCCGAGGGAGAATTTGCCGTCGCCGGCCGGCTGCCACTTGCCGCGCAGCCGGGCCACCAGCATGGGCGCGGTCACGCCCAGGTAGGCGAGGTAGATCATGATGATGCCGATACTGGTGACGACCGTGAAGATCTGCGGCTGGCGGATGTTGACGACGAGGATCGCCAGTGCCAGCACGCCGATGATCACGGCCGGGAGCACCGGAGTCTGGAACCGCGGGCTGACCCGGGCCAGCAGCGAGGACGCGGGCAGGTTGTTGTCCCGGGCCATCGCGAACGCCAGTCGGATCGCGGCCGTGTGCACGGCCAGCGCGCAGACCGTGACCGCGATCAGCACGCACCACAGCATCGCCTTGCCGGCCGTGGGGCCGAGCACGTCGAGCACGATGTACTGCAGACCGTCCGTGGACAGCTTCTCGCCCTTCAGGCTGGAGACGCTCATCAGCGCCAGCAGCAGCACCAGGCCGCCCAGTACGAAGGAGGCGACGATCGCGCGGATGATGGCGCGCGGCGCGTTCCGCGACGGGTCCAGGCACTCCTCACCGAGCGAGGAGGCGGTGTCGAAGCCGTACATGACGTACGCGGACGCCAGCGACGCCACCAGGAAGGCGCCCAGGTAGCCGGTCGAGTAGCCCGTCCCCGTGCCGTTGGTCTGCATGACCACCTGAGGACCGCGCGTGATGTGGACTGCGAACAGGACGATCAACACGACGGTGGCGATCAACTCGATGAAGACACCGGCCGTGTTGATCGTGGCCATCAACTTGACGCCGAACGCGTTGACGAGGGTGGTGAAGAGAATCAACACCGCCGCCAGGACGACCGCGTTGGTCGCCACGTCGTACTTGCCGGTGCCGTCCCCGACGAACTGGAAGGCGGACGAGATCTGCGGCAGCGTCAGCTGGTAGGCGAGCGCCACGGCCGAGATCGACACGATCGAGGCGATCAGCATCATCCATCCGGCCAGCCAGCCCAGATGGGGATTGCCGACCTTCTTGGACCAGTTGTAGACGGAGCCCGCGATCGGGTAGCGGGCGGCCAGTTCGGCGAAACAGAGGGCGACCATGAACTGGCCGACGAACACCATCGGCCACGACCACCAGTAGGCGGGGCCGCCGCTGCCGTAGCCGAAGTAGAAGAGCTGGAAGGTGCCGGTGAGGATCGAGATGTAGCTGATCCCGGCGGCGAAGGTGTGGAAGTTGCCGAGGGTTCTCTTGAGTTCGGGTTTGTAGCCGAACTCGGCGAGTTCGGTGTCGTCGTGGTGGTGCGGGCCTGGTGGCTGCTCGGTCGTGGTCATGAGCGGACTCCTCGTGGGCCGGGGGGAGGGGAGCGAGCGGCTCGTGCGGGTGCCGGATCCGGGGGGCACGGCAGGGTCAGTCGAACCAACCCTGGGGTGCGGGTGCGGTGTTGCGCCAGATGTGCTTGGTCTCGCGGTACTCGGCGAGCCCCGCCGGCCCGAGCTCGCGCCCGAAGCCGGACTGCTTGTAACCACCCCATTCGGCCTGCGGCACATACGGGTGGTAGTCGTTGATCCAGACCGTGCCGAGCCGCAGCCGCGCCGCGACCCGGGCGGCCTTGGCCTCGTCGCTCGTCCACACGGCGCCGGCCAGGCCGTAGACGGTGTCGTTGGCCAGCCGGACGGCCTCCTCCTCGCCGGTGAAGCGCTCGACGGTCAGCACCGGCCCGAAGGACTCCTCCCGGACCACCGACATCCCGCTCGCGCACTCGTCCAGCACGGTGGGCGGATAGTAGAAACCGTCGTCGAGGCCGGGCCCGGTGGGACGCGCGCCGCCGCAGCGCAGCACCGCGCCCTCCGCCAGCCCCTGGGCGACATAGGCCTCCACCTTCGCCCGGTGCGCGGCCGAGATCAGCGGCCCGGTCCGGGCCCGCTCGTCGAACGGGCCGCCCAGCCGGATCAGCCGAGCGCGCCGTACGACCTCGTCCACGAACCGGTCGTGCAGCGAGTCCTCGACGAGGAGCCGCGCGCCGGCCGAGCAGACCTGCCCGGAGTGCAGGAACACGGCGGTCAGCGCCATGTCGACGGCCGTGTCGAAGTCGGCGTCGGCGAAGACGACGTTGGGGTTCTTGCCGCCGAGTTCGAGCGCGACCTTCTTCACCGTGCCGGCCGCCGCCGCCATCAGCCGGCGCCCGGTCTGCAGGCCGCCGGTGAAGGAGACCAGGTCGACGTCCGGGTGGTCACCGAGCGGAGCGCCCGCCTCCGGACCCGCGCCGAGCACCAGGTTGGCCACGCCCGGCGGCAGCCCGGCCTCCGCCAGCAGCCGCACCAGGTGGATCGCGGTGTGCGGGGTCAGCTCGCTCGGCTTCAGCACGAAGGTGTTCCCGGCGGCCAGGGCGGGGGCGACCTTCCAGGCCGTCTGCAGCAGCGGGTAGTTCCAGGGGGTGATCAGCGCGCAGACACCGACGGGCTCGTACACCACCCGGCTGTCCACGCCCTCGGTGCCCGTGTCGACGACCCGCCCGGTCTCGGCCGCGACCAGCCGCCCGAAGTAGCGGAAGCAGTTCACGATGTCGTCGATGTCGTACGCGCTCTCCACCAGCCGCTTGCCCGTGTCCAGGGACTCGGCGCGGGCCAACGCCTCCTTGTCGCGCAGGATCAGGTCGGCGACGCGCAGCAGCAGGTCGCCGCGCTCGTTCGGGGGCGTGTGCGGCCAGGGGCCGGTGTCGAAGGCGCGCCGGGCGGCGGCGATCGCCTCCACCGTGTCCTTGCCGCCCGCCTCGTCCACGACCCCGACCAGCGAGCCGTCGGCGGGGCAGCGGATCTCGCGGGTGCGCTCGTCGAGGGCGCCGCGCCACTCGCCGTCAATGAACAGTTCCGGCATGGCCGCCTCCCAGCTTCTCCACGAGCCACTCGTGGAAGATCCCGATGTGGTGCTCGTTGGGGACCAGCACACCACCCCGGCGGTAGGCGCGGGAGGCCATGGCCGGCTGGGTCCGCTCGCAGGCCTCGAAGTCCTGGACGTTCACCCGGTGGAACAGCTCCACCGACTTCGACACGTCCGCGCCCGACGCCACCACCTCCGGCGCGTACAGCCAGTCGCACTCCACGACCGTGCGGTCCTCGGCGAGCGGGAACATGCGGTGCAGGATCACATGGTCCGGTACGAGGTTGACGAACACCGTCGGTTTCACGGTGATGGCGTAGTAGCGACGGTCCTGGTCGGCGCTGACGGCGGGCAGTCTGGCGAAGCCCTCGCTGCCGTCGACCGTGAAGCCCTTGATCTCCTCGCCGAACTCGGCGCCGTGGCCGACGTAGTACTGGGCCGCGTAGCCGTCCGCGAACTCCGGGAGGACCTCGGTGAGTTCGGGGTGGATCGTGGCGCAGTGGTAGCACTCCATGAAGTTCTCGACGATCAGCTTCCAGTTGGCCTTCACGTCGTAGGTGACGCGTTTGCCGAGCGCGAGGTTCTCGGTGCCGTAGTGCTCGATCGCCGCCGCGTCGCCGAGCCGTTCCACGGCCGCGTGCACCACCGTGTCCTCGAAGGAGGGCGGCTCGTCGGCGAGGCACACCCAGGCGTAGCCGAGCCACTCGCGCAGGGCCACCTTGATCAATCCGTACTCGACGCGATCGACGTCGGGCATCTTGATCAAGTTGGGTGCGGCGATCAACCTGCCGTCTAGGTCGTACGTCCACGCGTGGTACGGGCACTGCAGGGAGCGCCGGACCTCGCCGGACTCCTGCGTGCACAGGCGCGCCCCGCGGTGCCGGCAGACGTTGAGGAAGGCGCGCAGCTCACCCGTGCGGGTGCGGGTGATGATGACGTTCTCGCGGCCGACCTGGACGGTGCGGAAGGCGCCGGGCCGGGTCAGGTCGGCGCTGCGGACGGCACAGAACCACATGGACTCGAAGACGAGTTCCTGTTCCTGCCGGAAGACCTCGGGGTCCGTGTAGAAGTGGCCCGGAAGCGTCGCGATGAGGCTCGGGGAGAGAGGGATCGTCGTCACGTGCGTGCTCCTCAGGCGGGCGCGGCGGCGAGGCGGGCGGGGTCGAACAGGCCGATGGGGTGGGCGGTGGAGCCGGTCAGGGCCAGGTCGGCGAGGATCTCGCCGACGACGGGCACGAACTTGAAGCCGTGCCCCGAGAACCCGCAGGCCACGGTGACCGACTGCGGGTGCGCGGGGTGCCGGGCGATGACGAAGTGTTCGTCCGGGGTGTTGGAGTACATGCAGGTCGCGGCCTTGAGGAAGGTGCCGGGCAGGTCGGGGATGCAGCGGGACATGTGGTCCGCCATGGCCTTGACCTCGTGCTCGTGCACGGTCCGGTCGATGGTCTCCGGGGTGCACTCGACGCCCTTGCGGAAGAAGGCGACCTTGGCGCCGAGCTCGGGGCCGTCGATGGCCGGGAAGCCGTAGACCTGGACGCCTGCCGCGTCCTCCCAGATGTAGATCGGGTGGTGGGCGGGGACGAAGGCGTCCGTGCCGCCCCTCGGCTGGAACCAGTACATGATCTGCCGCTCGATGGTGAAGGGCACCCCGAGGTCGGTGAGCAGTTGCGGCGCCCACGCGCCGGGGCAGATCACCATCTGCCCGGCCGTGTAGGTGTTCTCGGCCGTGTGCACCCGCACGCCGTCCCGGTACGGTTCCCAGCGCACCATCGGCTCGTCGAAGTGCAGCTCCGCGCCCTGCCGGGTGGCCAGCTGGAGATGGGCGGCGACGGTGTTCTCGGGCCTGAGGAGACCGGCCTTCTCCTCGTACAGCGCCACCTCGTCGTCGTGCGGGTTCAGGGTCGGGAAGCGGCGGCGGATCTCCCTGGCGTCCAGCATCTGGTGCGGCAGGTCCCACGCGGTCGCCGACCGCAGGGAGCCGGAGACGGTCCGCGAGTCGGGCGGGCCGACCATCACCCCGCCGGAGAGGACGGCGATCTCCCGGCCGGTGGCCCGCTCCAGGTCCTCGTACAGCTCGTAGGCGCGCAGCAGCAGCGGGACGTACGCCGGGTCCTCGAAGTACGACTGCCGGGTGACCCGCGAACCGCCGTGGCTGGAGCCCCGGTTGTGCACCGGGCCGAACTTCTCCAGGCCGAGCACGCGGGCGCCGCGGGCGGACAGATGGTGGGCGGCGGCGCTGCCCATGCCGCCGAGACCGATGACGATCACGTCGTACGTGGGGGACATGTCTGCCTCCTATCGGCGGATGCGGGTCATCTTCGGGTCGAACAGCGGCTCTTCGGCGACGGTGGCCGGCACCTTCTCGCCGAAGTACTCGATGTGCACGGCGGCTCCGGTGGTGAGGTGCGCGGGCAGCCAGGCGTACGCGACGCAGCGGCCCAGCGTGTAGCCGTAGGACGCGCTGGTCACATAACCGGCGGGGGTGCCGTCGACGAAGACGGGCTCCTTGCCGAGGACCACGGCGGCCGGGTCGTCCAGGAGGAGGGGTGTGAGGCGGCGGCTCGGCGCGGCGGCGGCCTCCAGCGCGGCCTTGCCGGTGAACTCCTCCTTGTCCATCCGCACCGCGAAGCCGACGCCCGCCTCGAACGGGTCGTGCTCGTCGGTCATGTCCGTGCCCCAGGCGCGGTAGCCCTTCTCCAGCCGCAGCGAGTTGAAGGCCGACCGCCCGGCCGCGATCACCCCGAGGTCCCGGCCCGCCTCCCACAGCGTGTCCCACAGCCGGAGCCCCAGGTCGGCGGTGGTGTACAGCTCCCAGCCCAGTTCACCGACGTAACTGAGCCGCATCGCCGTGACCGGGACATGCCCGATGTAGGTCTCCTTCGCCCGGAAGTAGCCGAAGCCCTCGTGAGAGAAGTCGTCAGCGGTGAGTGGCTGGACGAGGTCGCGGGCGAGCGGGCCCCAGACGCCGACGCAGCAGGTGCCGGAGGTGATGTCGCGGATGTGGGTATCGGCCGGGGCGTGCCGCAGCAGCCAGTCGAGGTCGGCGGGAGAGTTGGCGCCGACCTGGAAGCGGTCGGGGGCCAGGCGGGCCACGGTGAGGTCGGAGCGGACGCCGCCGGTGTCGTCGAGGAGCAGGGTGTAGGTGACCGCGCCCGGCTTCTTGCGGAGGTTGTTGCTGGTCATGCGGTTGAGGAAGGCGAGCGCGCCGGGGCCGGTGACCTCCAGGCGGCGCAACGGGGTCATGTCGTAGAGGGCGACCTTCTCGCGGGTCGCCGTCGCCTCGGCCGCGGCGATGGGGGACCAGTAGCGGGCGGACCAGGCGTCGCGTTCGGGGAGGCCACCGAGCGCGTCCACGAGCGGGGCGTTCGCCTCGTACCAGTGCGGGCGCTCCCAGCCGGCGCCCTCCAGGAAGAACGCGCCGAGTTCCCGCTGGCGGGCGTAGAAGGGGCTGACCCGCAGCGGACGCGGGTGCTCCATCGGCTGGAGGGGGTGGAGGACGTCGTACACCTCGACGAACTGCTGTGCACCGCGCTCACGGACGTACGACGGTGAACGCTGCGCGTCCTCGAAACGCGTGAGGTCGCACTCGTGGACGTCCAGGGAGGGCCGCCCGTCGACCATCCACTCGGCGACGGCCTTGGCGACCCCGGCGGAGTGGGTGACCCAGACCGCCTCGGCCAGCCAGAAGCCCCTCAGCCGCCGTGACTCGCCGAGCACCGGCATGCCGTCGGGGGTGAAGGAGAAGACCCCGTTGAAGCCGGTGTCGATCTCCGTCTCGCGCAGGGCGGGGATCAGCCTGCGGCAGTCGTCCCAGCCGGGGGCCCAGTCCTCTTCGGTGAAGGGGTAGGAGGAGGGCATGTCCATGCTCTGGGCGCGGGCCTCGTCGTACGGCGGGATCGCGAAGGGGTCGACGGGCATCGGCCGGTGGGCGTAACTGCCGATGCCGATACGGTCCGTGTGCTCACGGAAGTACAGGTCGCGGTCCTGGAAGCGGAGGATGGGCTTCGAGGCTTCGGCGGTGGCACCGCTCAGCTCGGGGAGCGGCTTCGTCCTCGCGTACTGGTGGGCGAGCGGTTGCAGCGGTACGTCGATCCCCGCCATGCGGCCGATGACCGGGCCCCAGAAACCGGCCGCGGAGACGACGTGGTCGGCGGGGAAGGTGCCCCGGTCGGTGACCACGCCCGTGACCCGGCCGTCCTCCTTCTCGATCCCGGTGACTGTGTGGCGGTCCAGGAAACGGGCGCCCCTGCGGGCGGCGCGTTCCATCTGTGCCCGGCAGGCGAGCAGCGCGCGGGCCAGTCCGTCGTCGGGGGTGTGGAAGCCGCCGAGGACGACCGACTTGTCGAGGAGCGGCCAGAGTTCCTCGCAGCGGGCCGCGCTCACCACCTCGCCGCGGATGCCCCAGGCGGCGGCGTAACCGGCTCTGCGGTGCAGCTCGGCGAGGCGCTCCGGGGTGGTGGCCAGCTCCAGGCCGCCGACCTGGTTGAAGCACGGGACCCCGTCGGCTTCCAGGGAGGAGAACTTCTCGACCGTGTACCGCGCGAACTCCGCGAGGGTCTTGGACGGGCTGGTCTGGAAGACGAGGCCCGGCGCGTGCGAGGTGGAGCCGCCGGGGGCGGGCAGCGGGCCCTGTTCGAGGACGGTGACGTCGCTCCAGCCGCGCGCGGTGAGCTCGTCGGCGAGCGAGCAGCCGACGATGCCGGCGCCGATGACGACGACGCGCGGACCCTGGAGCCGGTTTTCGGGGGTGCTGGACATGCCCCTCCTTGTGGTGGCGGGGATGGCAGGTTCGGGGGAGTCGCTCAGGCGGCGGGCAGGTGAGGCCGCTCGGCGGCGATCGTCGTGTCCTGGCCGTGGCCGGTGTGGACGACGGTGTCGCCCGGCAGGGTGAACAGCCGGGCGCGGATGGACGCCTCGATGGCGGGGCGGTCGGAATACGAGCGGCCGGTGGCGCCGGGGCCGCCGTGGAAGAGGGTGTCGCCGGTGAACACCGCGTCGAGGAACGGGGCGTAGAGGCAGCAACTGCCCCAGGTGTGGCCGGGGGTGTGGACGACCCGCAGCTCGATGCCGGCGACGGCGAGGACGCGGCCGTCGGTCAGCTCGCCGTCCGGTTTGCGGCCGGGGTGGGTGTGGGACCACAGCTCGTGGTCGTCGGGGTGGAGCAGGACGGGTGCGCCGGTGCGGGTGGAGAGTTCGGCGGCGGCGTCGATGTGGTCGTCGTGGGCGTGGGTGCACACGACGGCGGTGACCCGCCGTCCCGCGACCGCCGCCTCGATCGCGTTCGCGTCGTGCGCGGCGTCGACGACGAGCACCTCCTCGTCGTCCCCGATCAGCCAGACGTTGTTGTCGACGTCGAAGGTCTCGCCGTCCAGGCTGAAGGTGCCGGAGGTGACGACGCGCTCGACGCGCACGGCCCCGTGGACGCTCACAGCACCACCACCGAGCGCAGTACCTCGCCCCGGTGCATCTTGGCGAACGCCTCCTCCACCTGGTCGAGGGCGATGGTCTCGGACACGAAGGCGTTGAGGTCCAGCAGTCCGTACAGGTACTGGTCGATGAGGAACGGGAAGTCGCGGCTGGGCAGGCAGTCGCCGTACCAGGACGACTTGATGGCGCCGCCGCGCGAGAACACGTCGATGAGGGGGAGCTCCACCTTCATCTCGGGGGAGGGGACGCCCACCTGGACCAGCAGACCGGCGTGGTCGCGCATGTAGAAGGCCTGGGTGAAGGTCTCCGGTCGGCCCACCGCGTCGATCGCGATGTCGACGCCGAAGCCGTCGGTGAGCGCGCGGACCGCCTCGACGGGGTCGGTGCCACGGGAGTTGACCGTGTGCGTGGCGCCGAACTTCTCCGCCTGGTCCAGCTTCTTGTCGTCGATGTCGACGGCGATGACCTTCATCGCGCCGTTGAGGCAGGCACCGGCGATGGCCGCGTTGCCGACGCCGCCGCAGCCGATGACGGCCACCGAGTCGCCGCGGCCGACGTTGCCGGTGTTGACGGCTGCCCCGTACCCGGCCATCACGCCACAGCCGATCAGGCCCGCGGCCTCGGGGCGGGCGGCCGGGTCGATCTTCACGGCCTGACCGGCCGCGACCAGTGTCTTCTCGGCGAAGGCGCCGATGCCGAGGGCGTTGGAGAGCGGGGTGCCGTCCAGCAGGGTCATCGGCTGGGCGGCGTTGCGGGAGTCGAAGCAGTACCAGGGGCGGCCACGGCGGCAGGAACGACAACTTCCGCAGGGGGCGCGCCAGGCGAGCACCACGTAGTCGCCGGGTACGAGGTCGGTCACCCCGGGGCCGACCGCCTCGATGGTGCCGGCCGCCTCATGGCCCAGCAGGAACGGGAAGTCGTCGTTGATCGCGCCCTCCCGGTAGTGCAGATCCGTGTGGCAGACACCGCAGGCCTGCACGGTGACGAGGACCTCACCGGGCCCGGGGTCGGGGACGAGGATCGTCCGCACCTCGACGGGTGCGCCCTTCTTCACAGCAACTACGGCACGGACCTCGTGTGGCACGACCACGCTCCTCTGCTGTTGCGCAATGCACGATGGGTTGCGCGATGAGGAACATATTGAGAACGCCCTCACGGAGCCGTCAAGAGGTGCGCGTTAACCCTTGGCAAAAGGCGTCCGCGGGGCGAAACCTGCCGGACACACAGCCGCGCGGGACCAGGGAGTTCCCGGTCCCGCGCGGTGGTCGTGACCCGATTCGGCCGCCGGAGGCCGAGCGGACCGGCCGTCCAGCCGGCCTCGGTCAGAAGCCGTAGCCCATACGGCGCGACAGCTCGGCCCCGGCCGCCACCGTCCGCTTCGCCAGCTCCGGCAGCCGGTCCGCGTTCAGTCGGTACACCGGCCCCGAGACGCTGATCGCCGCGATCACCTTGCCGTCGTGGGCCCGGACCGGTGCGGCCACGGCGGCGAGCCCCAGCTCCAGCTCCTCGATGGTGACTCCGTAGCCCTGCTGGACGACGGCCTCCAGTTCGCCGCGCAGCGCCGAGGCCCCGGTGATCGTCCGCTCGGTGAAGCGGTGCAGGGGGCGTGCCAGCAGGCCCTCGCGCAGGGTCGGCGGCAGGTGGGCGAGCAGCACCTTGCCGCTGGAGGTGGCGTGCAGCGGGGTGCGTCTGCCCAGCCAGTTCTGCGCCGTCACCGACGCGGTGCCGCGGGCCTGCATGATGTTGACCGCCGCGTCGTCGTCGAGCACGGCGATGTTCACCGTCTCGCCCAGCTCGTCGGCGAGTTCCCGGCAGACCGGGACGCCCTCCTGCGAGATGTCCAGCCGCACTGCCGCCGCCCCCGCCAGGCGTAGTACGCCGGCCCCCAGGTAGTACTTGCCGCGGTCCTTCGCCTGGGCCACCAGGCCGCGGTTCTCCAGGACGCCGAGCAGCCGGAACGCGGTGGACTTGTGCACCTCCAGCTCCTCCGCGATCTCGGTGACGCCCGCCTCGCCGTGCCGGGCGAGGATCTCCAGGACGCTCACCGCGCGGTCCACCGACTGCACGGCGCTCGCCGTTCCCCGGCCGTTCTGCCTCTCGGGGCTTTCGGCCTTCTCCTCGCTGCGGTCAGACTGCTTCTGCGTGCGGGTCATGGCTCAACTCTCACCACCTGTCGGCCCGGTTTGGGCCGCATCTGCGGGAAACCCTTGACGCGACGGTCATCCCGCCCGGATTCTGTTGCGCATAGCGCGAGATCGTGCGCCATGTGAAACATCATGTTACCGAAGCGTCCGAATCCCGGAAGGGTGCCGGACGCCCTGGACCAACGGCGGTCCGCAACTCCTCACCGCTTCACCTTCACCGCCCGGACCGAAGCAGGTCCGGACTCCCTGACTGCCTGCACCGAGCAGGTCTGGACCGAGGGTCCCGGACCGCGCGTCCCGGACCGAGAGGGGGGCCCGTGATACCCGTCTGCCGCCTCGAAGACCTCCCCGAGGGCGAGTGCGTCCGCGTCGAGACCACTCCACCCATCGCCGTGTTCCGCACCGACGACGGCGAGCTGTACGCCATCGACGACACCTGTACGCACCAGGACGCGTCCCTCTCCGAGGGATGGCTGGAGGGCTGCCTGGTCGAATGCCCGCTGCACGCCGCGTCATTCGACCTCCGCACCGGAGAGCCGACCTGTTTCCCGGCCCGCCGCCCCGTCCGCACCCACCGCGTCACGGTGGACGAGGGACTCATCCACGTCCACCTGATGGCGGAAGAGGGAACGGCCGCATGACGGCCTCGACCGAGAGGAGCCGTGCGGCATGAGAACCGTGACCGTCGTCGGCGCCTCGCTCTCCGGCCTCTACGCGGCCCGTGAGCTGCGCGCCCAGGGCTTCGACGGCCGACTGGTGATCGTCGGCGACGAACCCCACCGCCCCTATGACCGGCCTCCCCTCTCCAAGGACTTCCTCACGGGCCGCGCCGACGAGGACGCCCTCGCCCTCACGGACCCCGAGGAGACCGGCCGGCTCGACGCCGAATGGCTCCTCGGCGTCCGCGCCCGTGGCCTCGACCCCCGTGGTCGCACCGTGCTGCTCGACGACGGCCGTACCGTCTCCACCGACGGCGTCGTCATCGCCACCGGCGCGGCGGCCCGCCGCCTCCCCGGCGACAGCCTCACCGGGGTGCACACCCTGCGCACCCTCGACGACGCCCGCGCCCTGCGCGCGGAACTCACGCGAGGCCCGCGTCAGGTCGTCGTCATCGGCGGCGGCTTCATCGGCGCCGAGACCGCCTCCTCCTGCGCCGCCCTGGGCCACCGCGTCACCGTCGTCGAGGCCGCCCCGCTCCCGCTCGTGCCCCAACTCGGCGCCGAGATGGCCGCCGTGTGCGCCGGACTGCACCGCCGCGGCGGGGTGGACCTGGTCACCGGCACGGGCGTCGCCGGACTGCGCGGCACCGCCGCCGTCACCGGCGTGGAGCTCGGCGACGGCCGCGTCCTCCCGGCCGACGTGGTGATCGTCGGGATCGGCGCCACGCCCCACACCGCCTGGCTGGCGGGCTCCACGCTCGCCCTGCACGACGGGGTGCTGTGCGACGACGGCTGTGTGACCGCGCTGCCCCAGGTGGTCGCCGTCGGCGACGTGGCCCGGGTGGCCGGCAGCCGGGCCGAACACTGGACCTCCGCGACCGAGCAGCCCCGCGTCGCCGTGGCCAACCTGCTCGCCGGCCGCACCCTCGAGGCCGTCAGGTCGGTGCCGTACTTCTGGTCCGACCAGTACGGGGCGCGCATCCAGTTCGCCGGCCGACGCAGGGACGGTGACACCGTCCGTGTCGCCGAGGGCGAGTTCGCCGATGGGGGTCCGGGTGAGGGGGGCTTCCTCGTCCGGTACGAACGGGACGGCCGCACCGTCGCGGTGCTCTCCGTGGACCACCCGCGCCCCTTCATGCGGGCGCGACGCGAACTCCTGCGCGAGGAGAGCGAGGTGAACCGGGCACAGCCCGCCGCGCTGTGAACGCGGGGCGGCGGCGCTGTGACGCCCGCCCCGTGTCTCAGGGGTGCGACAGCTGTCCCGCGCCGCCCCGCCGGCGTATGCGCGCCCGCTCGCGCTCGGCGGCCCGCGCCTCCCGGCGAGCGGCGCGCCGCTCACGCCGCAGGGAACGGGCCGTGCTGCTCGGCACCGACACCACGCCGTTGCGCTGGTTCCACACCTGACGGGTCACCCACACGTCGACCGCGCCCCAGGTGGCCACGACCGTGCTCGCCACACTGCTGATCACCATCGGGAACGCCAGCCAGGACCCCGCCATCGTGCACAGGAAGGCCACCATGGCCTGGATGAGCGTCACCGCGATGATGAGCACCGCGCGCACGGCGGCCGTCCGCACCGGGTCGGGGAGCCGCCGCCGTCGCGCGGGCTCCTCGACCCACAACGGCCGGTAGAACGAATCCTGTTGCGTTCCGGCCCCCTCTGTGTCGCGCTCAGTCGACTCTCCGTCAAACCCATGTGACGGAATGTCGCGATCCGGCGCCTGTGAGCCCCTCCGTTCCTTCGAGAGCACCGCCACCCCGTCCTCGGGTGCCTCGTGCCGCTCAGCCGTGCCCATCACCCTGTCACTCCCCACCGCCGGCAAACCGCTCGCTCCGGTGTCCGAAGACACCAACTCCCCAGTGGCTGCCCGGCTTGCGCTGTTTTACGCTGCCCGGTTGCGGGATGCGGCTCCTGTGGCCGATTCCGCACCCATCTCCCGAAGAGAAGGACGAACGGCGCGTCACGAAGATTCCCACCAATCGAAAAAATTCGGCCAACCGGCCCGCTGGGCACATCCCGTTCCACTCCGCCCCGGCCGCCTCGATCGCGGTGGCAATCTCCCGTAATGCCCGGACAACTCGCCATGTCTTGCCGTCGGTGCGGAAGTTCAGCCTCCGGACACGTCTTCGAGTTAACGGTGTGGCGGTAGTAGGCTCGCGCCGTTTGTTGACGCACATGCGTGCCCCCGACCGGCGGGGGTCGAGCTGGGGGAGGCCATGCGCTTTCGCGGGAAGTCCATCCGCCGGAAGATCGTGGCGCTTCTTCTCGTGCCGCTGGTGTCCCTGACCGCGATCTGGGGTTTCGCGACCGTGCTCACGGGGCGCGAAGTGGCCCGGCTGTTCCACGTGACGGACATCGTGGAGGACATCGGCTACCCCACCGAGGACACCGTCCGCGTCCTGCAGCAGGAACGCCGCCAGACCCTCGTCTACCTCGCCGACCCCCGTGCCTCCGACGCGCTCACCGCGCTCCGCCGCACCCGGGCCGCCACGGACGATGCCATCCGCAAGATCCGTAAGAACGCCAAGGACTCCGACATCCGCGGCAACATGGACCCGGACGACAGCGAGCACCTCACCGCGGTGCTGGACGCCTTTGCCGGCATCGACTCCCTGCGCCGCAGCATCGAGGAGGGCACGGTCGACCGGGCCCAGGCCCTGGACCAGTACAACAGCCTGGTCGACCCCTGCTACGGCCTGCTGGCCACCCTCGACGGCATCGACGACGTCGAGATGGACAAACAGGCCCGCGCCCTCGTCAACATCACCCGCGCCCGCGAACTGCTCTCCCGCGAGGACGCCCTGGTCGGCTCCGCACTGGTCGTCGGGAAACTCTCCGCCGTCGAGACGCGAGACGTCTCCGACCTCGTCGCCCAGCGCAGCCTCCTGTACGAGATGAGCCTGCCGCTGCTGCCCGCCACGGAACGCGACCGCTACGAACGCTTCTGGAACAACGCCACCACCGCTCCGCTGCGCGCGGCCGAGCAGGACATCGCCGCCATCCGCTCCGGCACCCCGCACGACGTCAGCGCCAAGACCTGGGACGCCGCCGCGGGCAATGTGCTCGACGAACTCCGCACCCTCGACGACCAGGTCGGCGACCGCTACCAGGACCGCATCCGGCCGGTGGCCTTCGGCGTGATCGTCCAGGCGGCCGTCGCCGGCGTCCTCGGGCTGGTCGCGCTGCTGCTCTCCGTCGTGCTGTCCGTCCGCGTCGGCCGCAGCCTCATTCGCGACCTGCGCCAACTGCGCATGGAGGCGCACGACGCGTCCGGCGTCCGGCTGCCCAGCGTGATGCGCAGGCTCTCCGCGGGCGAGCAGGTCGACGTGGAGACCGAGGTACCACGCCTGGAGTACGACAGGAACGAGATCGGCGAGGTCGGCCAGGCGCTCAACACCCTGCAGCGTGCCGCCGTCGAGGCCGCCGTCAAACAGGCCGAGCTGCGCGCCGGGGTCTCCGAGGTCTTCGTGAACCTCGCCCGCCGCAGCCAGGTGCTCCTGCACAAGCAGCTCACGCTGCTCGACACCATGGAGCGCAGGACCGAGGACACCGACGAACTCGCCGACCTCTTCCGGCTCGACCACCTCACCACCCGCATGCGCCGGCACGCCGAGGGCCTGGTGATCCTCTCCGGCGCCGCTCCCTCGCGGCAGTGGCGCAAGCCCGTGCAGCTCATGGACGTCGTCCGCGCCGCCGTGGCCGAGGTCGAGGACTACGAGCGCATCGAGGTCCGCCGGCTGCCGCGCGTCGCGGTCACCGGTCCGGCCGTCGCCGACCTCACCCATCTCGTGGCCGAACTCCTCGAGAACGCCACGGTGTTCTCGCCACCGCACACCGCCGTGCAGGTCCTCGGCGAGCGGGTCGCCAACGGCTTCACCCTGGAGATCCACGACCGGGGCCTCGGCATGGCCGCCGAAGCACTGCTGGACGCCAACCTCCGGCTCGCCGAGACACCCGAGTTCGAGCTCTCCGACACCGACCGGCTCGGCCTGTTCGTGGTCAGCCGGCTCGCCCAGCGCCAGAACGTCCGCGTCTCGTTGCAGCCGTCGCCCTACGGCGGCACCACCGCGGTCGTGTTCATCCCCGACGTGCTGCTCACGGACGACGTACCGGACACCAACGGCATCGGCTTCCGCCTCGACCGGGAGCGGCCCGCGAAGGCGGTCGGCCGGGAGGAGAGCCGTACGTCGGCGCTGTCCCAGTCGCCCGCGCCGCCCGGTCTGCCGCCCTCGCTCCTGGACGGCCCGGTCGAGCTGGAGGCACCCGTCGACCTCGACGCCCTCGACGGCTTCCCGGGCGCCCTCACCGACGAGGACAGCGAACGCGGCGGGCTCTTCCTCCCCCGCCGCCCCCGCTCCGGCGCGGACGAGGCCCCGGCGCAGCTGGGTGAGCTCCATCAGCAGCTCCCCGGCGCCCAAGACCGGACGGGTGCCGACGACCGCCCGAACGCCCCCGTGCCGCTGCCCCGGCGCGGTACGCCCAAGCTGGTGAGCTCGCACGGGCGGCCCGTCACCGAGCAGCGGTCGCGGCGCGACGAGGCGGACCAGAAGTCCCTCCCGGGTGCCGGACCGCGCCGACCGGAGCAGGGCGCGGACCCGGCTCCGCTCCCGACCCGCCGCCGTGGCGAGACGGCGGCGCGCCGGGCCACCGGACTGGCCGACCGCGTCGACGAGCGTGACCGGTTCCCGGCCTCCGGCCCCGACGAGCAGTCCGAGGCCCCGGAGCTGCCCCGGCGCAGCCGTCGCCCCGCGATCGCCCCCGGCGGCCCCGGCGGCCCGTCCGCCGACGGCCCGCCCCGGGCCGCCGAGTCCGGCACCGGACCGCTGCCCAGACGCGTCCGGCAGGCCAACCTGGCACCACAGCTGAGGCAGGACCCCGAACGGCGGCCCGGGCGCGAGGCGGAGCCCGTCGAGCGCGACGCCGACGAGGTACGCAGCCGGATGGCCTCGCTCCAGCGCGGCTGGCAGCGTGGTCGTGAGGAGAACGCCACGGGCGACGGGGCCCAAAACGGCACAGCACAAGGAACGACTAAGGGGGACGGTCGATGACCGCACCGAAGGCCACCGGCCACAGCGCGACGAACAACGGGGAGCTGAACTGGCTCCTCGACGACCTCGTCGACCGGGTCGCCAGCATCCGCAAGGCCGTCGTGCTCTCCGGCGACGGCCTGCCCACCGGGGTGTCCAAGGACCTCACCAGGGAGGACGGCGAGCACCTGGCCGCCGTGGCCTCCGGCTTCCACAGCCTCGCCAAGGGCGTCGGCCGCCACTTCGAGGCGGGCACGGTCCGGCAGACCGTCGTCGAGCTCGACGACGCCTTCCTCTTCGTGACGGCCGCCGGTGACGGCAGCTGCCTCGCCGTCCTCTCGGACGCCGACTCCGACGTGGGCCAGGTCGCGTACGAGATGACGCTCCTGGTCAAGCGGGTCGGGGTGCATCTGGGCACCGCCCCGCGCACCGATCTGCCCGCAGGCGGGTAGTGGGATGACATGAGCGGAGACGGTCAGGGAAGAAGCCACTGGTTCGACGACGAGGCCGGACCGGTCGTCCGCCCCTACGCCATGACGCGGGGCCGCACCACGAGTGCGGCCCAGCATCGCCTCGACCTGATCGCGGTGGTCGTCACGGAGTCCCACGCGGACGACCCGGAAGCGGACCAGACACTGTCCCCGGAACACGTGGACATCGTCGAGCTGTGCCGCGAGACCCCGCAGTCGGTCGCCGAGCTCGCCGCCGAGCTCGACCTGCCCATCGGAGTGGTGCGGGTCCTCATCGGCGATCTTGTGAACGAGGAACTCGTCCACGTCAACCGTCCGGTACCCCCGGCCGAGCTGCCGGACGAGAGTATTCTGCGCGACGTGATCAACGGCCTCCGGGCGCTGTGAGCGGCGCGGAAGCGGGGTAGTGACGTGACTGGCTGGCAGTTCTGGGTCGACCGAGGCGGCACCTTCACCGACGTCGTCGCGCGGCGCCCGGACGGCCGGCTGCTCACGCACAAACTGCTGTCCGACAACCCGGCCCGGTACGCCGACGCGGCCGTCGCCGGTGTGCGCGCGCTGCTCGACGGCTCCGAGGAGCCCGTCGATGCCGTCCGTATGGGCACGACGGTCGCCACCAACGCACTTCTGGAACGCAAGGGCGCGCGCACCCTCCTTATCGTCACCCGGGGCTTCCAGGACGCCCTGCGCATCGCCTACCAGAACCGCCCCCACATCTTCGCCCGCCGCATCGAACTGCCGGAGCTGCTCTACGAGCGGGTCGTCGAGGTCGACGAGCGCATCGCCGCCGACGGCACCGTCCTGCGGGCCCCCGACCTGGACGCGCTCGCGGGCCCGCTCCAGCAGGCGTACGACGACGGGATCCGCGCCGTCGCCGTCGTCTGCATGCACAGCCACCTCCACCCCGCCCACGAACGGGCCGTCGGCGAGCTGGCCGCTCGCACCGGCTTCCCGCAGATCTCGCTGTCCAGCGAGGTCAGCCCGCTGATGAAACTCGTCCCGCGCGGGGACACCGCCGTCGTCGACGCCTACCTCTCGCCCGTGCTGCGCCGCTACGTCCAGCACGTCGCCGGCGAGCTCGAAGGCGTGCGGCTGATGTTCATGCAGTCCAACGGCGGGCTCGCCGAGGCCGGGCAGTTCCGCGGCAAGGACGCCGTCCTGTCCGGGCCGGCCGGCGGCATCGTCGGCATGGCCCGCATGTCGCAGCTCGCCGGCTTCGACCGTGTCATCGGCTTCGACATGGGCGGCACCTCCACCGACGTCTCCCACTTCGCAGGCGAGTACGAACGCGTCTTCACCACAAGGCTCGCGGGCGTCCGGCTGCGCGCTCCCATGCTGGACATCCACACCGTCGCCGCCGGTGGCGGTTCGGTGCTGCACTTCGACGGCTCCCGCTACCGGGTGGGCCCGGACTCGGCGGGCGCGGACCCCGGACCCGCCTGCTACCGCGGCGGCGGCCCGCTCGCGGTCACCGACGCCAACGTCATGCTCGGCCGCATCCAGCCCGCGCACTTCCCCCAGGTCTTCGGCCCCGGCGGGGACCAGCCACTGGACGCCGCACTCGTCCGCGACCGCTTCACGACTCTCGCGCGCGAGATCCGCGAACGGACCGGCGACGACCGCACCCCGGAGCAGGTCGCCGAGGGCTATCTGCAGATCGCCGTCGCCAACATCGCGGGCGCCGTGAAGCGGATCTCCGTCCAGAAGGGCCACGACGTCACCCGCTACGCCCTCACCACCTTCGGCGGCGCGGGCGGTCAGCACGCGTGCCTCGTCGCCGACTCGCTCGGCATCCGCACCGTCCTCGTACCGCCCATGGCCGGTCTTCTCTCCGCGCTCGGCATCGGCCTCGCCGACACCACCGCCATGCGCGAGCAGTCCGTCGAGGCACCCCTGGAGGCCGCCTCGATGCCGGGCGTGCGGAAGACGGCCGACGAGCTGGAGGCCGCGGCCCGCGCCGAACTCCTCGCCGAGGACGTCCCGCCGGACCGCATCAGGATCACCCGCCGGGCCCAGCTCCGCTACGACGGCACGGACACCACCCTCACGGTCGAGCTGACCGGGCCCGACAGCATGCGGCACGCCTTCGAAGAACGTCATCGCGCCACGTACTCCTTCACCCTCGACCGCCCGATCGTCGTCGAAGCCCTCTCCGTGGAAGCCACCGGCATCACCGACCCCCCCGATCTCTCCGCACTCGCCCCCTACGAGGGCCACGCCGCCGCTCCCGACACCGTCCGTCTGCACACCGGCGGGTCCTGGCGCGACGTACCCCTCCACCGCCGCGAGGACCTGCCCCCCGGCGAGACCGTCACCGGCCCCGCGATCATCACCGAGGCCGGCGCGACGACCGTCGTCGACGACGGCTGGCGGGCCGCGGCCACCGACGACGGGCATCTGGTCATGGAACGCGCGGTGGTCACACAGAGTTCCGAACTCGACACGGAAACCGATCCGGTTCTCCTCGAGGTGTTCAACAACCTGTTCATGTCCATCGCCGAACAGATGGGCGCCCGGCTGGAGTCGACGGCCCAGTCCGTCAACATCAAAGAACGTCTGGACTTCTCCTGCGCCCTGTTCGACCCGGACGGAAACCTGGTGGCCAACGCCCCGCACATCCCCGTCCACCTGGGCTCCATGGGCACCAGCGTCAAGGAGGTCATCCGCCGCCGAAGCGACTCGATGAGGCCGGGCGACACCTACGCCGTCAATGACCCGTACCACGGCGGCACCCACCTGCCCGACGTCACCGTCATCACCCCGGTGTTCGACACGGAGGGTGACCGCACCCTCTTCTACGTCGCCTCACGCGGCCACCACGCCGAGATCGGCGGCATCGCACCGGGCTCCATGCCCGCCGACAGCCGCACCATCGACGAGGAGGGCGTCCTCTTCGACAACTGGCTGCTCGCCGAGAACGGCCGGCTCCGCGAGGAGGAGACCCTCCGCCTGCTGACCGAGGCGCCCCACCCCTCCCGCAACCCCCGGACCAACCTCGCCGACCTGCGCGCCCAGATCGCCGCCAACCGCAAGGGCGTCGACGAGGTCGGCCGCATGATCGAGGACTTCGGCCTCGACGTCGTCCAGGCCTACATGCGGCACGTCCAGGACAACGCCGAGGAGGCGGTCCGCCGTGTCATCGACGCCCTGGACGACGGCGAGTACGCCTACGAGACCGACTCGGGCGCCGTCATCCACGTCCAGGTGCGCGTCGACCGCGACAACCGCCGCGCCACCATCGACTTCGCCGGTACCTCCGCGCAGCTCGAAAGCAACTTCAACGCCCCCTACTCGGTCGTCAACGCCGCCGTGCTCTACGTCTTCCGCACCCTGGTGGCCGACGACATCCCGCTCAACGACGGCTGCCTGCGCCCCCTGGACATCCTCGTACCGCCCGGATCGATGCTGGCCCCCGAGCCTCCGGCCGCGGTGGTCGCGGGCAACGTCGAGACCTCGCAGGCCATCACCGGCGCCCTGTACGCGGCGCTCGGCGTCCAGGCCGAGGGATCCGGGACCATGAACAACGTCACCTTCGGAAACGACCGCCACCAGTACTACGAGACCGTCGCCTCCGGATCCGGCGCCGGCGACGGCTTCCCCGGCGCGAGTGTCGTGCAGACCCACATGACCAACTCGCGCCTGACCGACCCGGAAGTACTGGAGTGGCGACTGCCCGTGCGGCTGGAGGAGTTCGCGGTCCGGCCGGGGAGCGGCGGCGCCGGGCGCTGGCGCGGCGGGGACGGCGCGGTGCGTCGTATCCGCTTCGGCGAGGCCATGACCGTCTCCACGCTGTCCCAGCACCGCCGGGTCCCGCCGTACGGAATGGCGGGCGGCTGCCCGGGCGCTCTGGGCGTCAACCGTGTGGAACGGGCCGACGGCACGGTCACCGCACTCGGCGGAAGCGACTCGGCGGACGTCGGCCCCGGAGACGTACTCGTCATCGAAACCCCTGGTGGCGGCGGCTACGGCCCACCGTCACCCGACCCCCATCAAGCAGGAGAAGAGATCGATGATCTTCGGGCGTTCTGAGCGCGGCAAGCCCCCGGTCGAGCCCGTCACGCTCAAGATCCTGGTGGCCGGCGGCTTCGGCGTGGGCAAGACGACCATGGTCGGAGCGGTCAGCGAGATCAGGCCGCTGCGCACCGAGGAGCTGCTCACCGAGGCCGGGCGCCCGGTGGACGACACCAGCGGTGTGGAGGGCAAGCGCACCACCACCGTGGCCATGGACTTCGGCCGCATCACGCTGCGCGAGGACCTGGTGCTGTATCTGTTCGGGACGCCCGGGCAGGAGCGGTTCTGGTTCATGTGGGACGAGCTCTCCGAAGGGGCGCTGGGCGCGGTGGTCCTGGCGGACACCCGTCGGCTGGAGGACTGCTTCGCCGCCGTCGACTACTTCGAGCGGCGCTCCATCCCCTTCGTCGTCGGCGTCAACTGCTTCGAGGGAGCCGTCCGCTATCCGGCCGAGGACGTCCGCCAGGCCCTCGACCTCGACGACGACGTACCGCTCGTACTGTGCGACGCACGGGACCGGGAGTCCGTCAAGGACGTGTTGATCGGGGTCGTCCAGCACGCCATGGCGTACGCGGCCGATCGCCGCCAGGCCGTGACCACCTGACGCGCCGTTCGACACCGACGCACCACCCCGCAGACACGAGCACGGCCCGTACCCCGCCGACCGGGGTACGGGCCGTGGTCCATGGGCTGCCCACGCGCGCGTGGAGCTCGTCTACCCCGGTCGCCCTCCTCCAGCCGTGCTCCGGGTACCGCTACTGGTCGCCCTCCTCCAGCCAGCCGAAGCTCTTCTCCACGGCCTTGCGCCAGTTGCGGTACTCGCGGTCACGCACCGACGCCTCCATGGCGGGCGTCCACTCCGCGTCCTTCTGCCAGTGCGACTTCAGCTCGTCGAGGTCGTTCCACACGCCCGTGGCGAGGCCGGCCGCGTAAGCCGCGCCCAGACAGGTCGTCTCGGAGACCCTGGGCCGGATCACCGGCACCCCGAGGACATCGGCCTGATGCTGCATGAGCAGGTTGTTCTTGGTCATGCCGCCGTCCACCTTCAGGGTCGTGATCCGTACCCCGGAGTCCTGGAACATGGCGTCCACGACCTCCCGTGTCTGCCAGCTCGTCGCCTCCAGGACCGCGCGCGCGAGGTGAGCCTTCGTCACGTACCGGGTCAGGCCCGTGACGACCCCGCGTGCGTCGGAGCGCCAGTAGGGGGCGAACAGGCCCGAGAAGGCGGGCACGATGTAGGCGCCGCCGTTGTCCTCCACGCTCGCCGCCAGCGTCTCGATCTCGTCGGCGGTGCGGATGATGCCGAGCTGGTCCCGGAACCACTGCACCAGCGCGCCCGTTATCGCTATGGAGCCCTCCAGGCAGTAGACCGGCGCCTCACCGCCGATCTTGTAGCCCATGGTCGTCAGCAGCCCGCTCTTGGAGGGAACCGGCCGGTTGCCGGTGTTGAGGAGGAGGAAACTGCCCGTGCCGTAGGTGTTCTTCGCCGTGCCGACGTCGTAGCACGCCTGTCCGAACACGGCCGCCTGCTGGTCGCCCAGCGCGGACGCGACGGGCACGCCGGCGAGCTGGCCGACGGCCGTGCCGTAGACCTCGGCGGAGGACCTGATTTCGGGGAGGACCGCTTCGGGCACGTTCATCGCGGACAGGATGGACGCGTCCCACTGGAGGGTCTCCAGGTTCATCAGCATGGTGCGCCCGGCGTTGGTCACGTCGGTGACGTGCCGCCCGCCCTCGGTGCCCCCGGTGAGGTTCCAGATCAGCCAGGAGTCGATGGTCCCGAAGGCGATCTCGCCGCGTTCGGCGCGGTCCCTGAGCCCCGGCACCGTGTCGAGCAGCCAGGCCGCCTTGGGGCCGGAGAAGTAGCTGGCCAGCGGCAACCCGGTCTGCTCGCGGAAACGGTCCTGCCCGTCCGGGCCGCCCAGCTCGTGGCACAGGGCCGCGGTACGGGTGTCCTGCCAGACGATCGCGTTGTGCACGGGTTTGCCGGTGGCGCGGTCCCAGAGGACCGTCGTCTCGCGCTGGTTGGTGATGCCGAGCGCGCTGAGCTGGTCGGCGCGCAGCCCGGCCTTGGCGACGGCCCCGGCGACCACCGCCTGCACCTTGGACCAGATCTCGGTGGCGTCGTGCTCCACCCAGCCCGGCTTCGGGAAGATCTGGCGGTGTTCACGCTGGTCGACGGCGACGATCGCGCCACCGTGGTCGAAGATGATGCAGCGGCTCGAGGTGGTGCCCTGGTCGATGGCGGCGACGTACTTCTCGGCGTTGTCCGTCATGGCTGCCCCTTGGTCGCTGGTCAGAAGGCTGCTTTGTAGATGAGGCCCGCGAGCGCCCCGCCGATCAGCGGGCCGACGACGGGAATCCAGGCGTAACCCCAGTCGGAGGTGCCCTTGTTCGGGATCGGCAGGAAGGCGTGCACGATGCGCGGGCCGAGGTCGCGGGCGGGGTTGATCGCATAGCCGGTGGGCCCGCCCAGGGAGAGGCCGATACCGACGACGAGCAGCGAGACGATCAGCACGGTGGTGCCGGACTCGCCGAGCCCCTTGGTCAGCCCGAAGGCGAGGATCGGCAGGACGAGCGCGATCGTCGCGATGATCTCCGTGATCAGGTTGGCGACCGGATTACGGATCTCCGGGATGGTCGAGAAGATGCCGAGGGTGGGCACCGGTTCGTCGGCGGTCCCCTCGGTGGTGCCCGTCGTGCGCACGTTGGCCTGGAACTGGGCGAGGTAGACCAGGTACGCCAGGACGGCCCCGAGCATCGCGCCGACGATCTGGCCCAGCAGGTAGAGCCAGACTTTGCCCCACTCGCCGGTGTCGACGGCGATGCCGATGGTGACCGCGGGGTTGAGGTGTCCACCGGAGAGGGGAGCGGCGGTGTAGGCGCCCGCCAGCACGGCGAATCCCCAGCCGAACGCGATCACCACCCACCCCGAGGCCCGCGCCTTGGAGTATCTGAGGGTGACGGCGGCGCAGACACCGGCACCGAAGAGGATCAGGATGGCGGTACCGATGACCTCGCCGACGAATATGTCTCCGTTGCTCATGGCGGCTCCTAGGCGCTGACCCGGGGCGGCTGGCCGGCCCGAGTGCAGGGACGTTTCCCTTGGCGACTTCAGCCGAAGGCAGGGAGGGTCCCGCGCCCCGCCCGGCGTCCGTGACGAGCGTGCCGTGACAGCCGAATCACCCGTGGGGGAGCGGGCCGTGACTCAGGAGAGACCCGCGCGGCGCAGTGCCAGATACGCCGGGAATGTACGGCGGTGCCGACCGACACCGGAAGTGTTCACCGGTGCCGTGGGAGCGTCAAGGTTGCCGACGCCAACGGTGACAGCCGCCCGCGTGGAACCCTCCGGGCCCTCAAAGGGTGCTGGAGGGAGGGGAGCGGACGGTAGGTCAGCCCAGCGGTTCCACGGCCGCGCACCCCGCCTGGGCGGGCATCGTCTCCGTGCCGCGCCGGATCTCGTGACCGGGCAGCCCCGCGCGCCCCAGCACCCAGCTGGCCCCGCGCAGCGACTTCGCCGCCTTCTTCAGCGGTGCCAGACACGCGGCGGCCTGCCGGTGGTCGCTCACGCTGCCCGGCGTGCACAGGACGGTGGCCAGGGACAGGGTGACCCGGTGGTCGCCCGCCGACCAGGGAGCGTCGAGCACGGCGGCGACCAGCGGCTCCAGCCCCTCCTCCTCGGTGAGCACCAGGAAGTCGTCCCCGCCGATGTGCCCCACGCGCGCGTGCCCGGTCACCGCCTGCTGCAGCGCCCGCCCCACCGACCGGATCAGCTCGTCGCCGGCCGCGAACCCGGCACCGTCGTTGACCCGTTTGAAGTGGTCGATGTCCAGCCAGCTCAGCGTGAACGCCCGCCCGTCGGCGATGCGCCGGTCGACCTCCCCGGTGATCGCGTCCGAACCGGGCAGCCGGGTCAGCGGATTGAGCCCCGCCGCCTCCTCGACCCTGGTCTCGGCCAGTGCCCGTACGAGGTCGGCCAGCCGGACGACGCCGACGCACCGCCCGTAGTGGTCCACGACCGCCACGTCGTCCGAGGTACGGTCCGGTCCGCCGACCGCCACCACGTCCAGGACCTCCCAGGCCGTTGCGTCGACGCCGACCGTGCGCGGCGGGTCGCCCAGCTTGACGGCGGGTCGGTCGGCGTACAGGGCGTGCCCGTAGCGGCCCGACATCGACAGCAGGAAGCGGGAGCGGTGCACCGACCGGACCGGCGCTCCGGTCTGGTCGACGAGCAGCACCCCGGACACGTCGGGCGAGCAGGTCAGCAGCGCCCGTACCTGGCCCGCGGAGGCTGTGACCGGCAGCAGCGCGGCGGGCCGCACGAACTCCCGCACCGACGGCCCCGACCGGGGCACGGCCCCGAAAGCCGGGGAACGGGGCGGAACGTATACATCCGCCATCGGGATCCGGGCCGGCGGTGCGAACAGCTCACCCTGCGCGAGCTGCGCCCCGGCCGACAGCGCGGCCGCACACTGCAGTTCGGTCTCCACGCCCTCGACCGACAGCATGGCGCCGAGCTGCTCGCACAGTGTCCGCATCGCCCGCACCGCGGCCGGGCGCGCCAGCAGCGAGGCGTCGAGTTTCACCACGTCGGGGGCGAGGTCGGTGAGCAGCCGCAGGGGTACGTCACCGTCCCCGATGCCGTCCGCGCTGATCCGGAAACCCTGTCCGCGCAGTACCGTCACCGCTTCCAGCAGCGCCGGCTGCGGCACGTGAGTGAAGGGCGGAACGATGTCGAGCGTGACCTCCCACGGCAACCGGCCCGCCTCCTGCACGGCGTCCCGCAGGCGGCTGAGACCGCCCAGGTCGGCGAGGGTGGCCGCGAAGACGTTGAGGTGCAGCGGCAGCATCGTCTCCTTGCGGACCGCCGTCCTGAGGGCCAACACGGCCAGTCTGCCGTCGAGTTCGGGATCCCGCCGGGCCTCGGCCAGGATGTCCCCGGTCTCCGGGCGCGCGAGTATCTCCAGTGCGGCGACCCCACCGGTCCTCAGGTTGACCACCGGCTGGAAGGCGAAGCGGAGAGTATCCGTCCAGGAGTGCACGGGAGCATGATGGCGCCGCGCGTGCACGCCCAGGGGCAGTTCATGAGACGTTCACGCAGCATTCCGGGATGGTCACAGAGCGTAGGAAAAGCCCTGTGACCTCCCTGTCACACAAGCGCGCCGCTCCTCACCGGACCGCGATCACCGACGAGCCGTGCCCGAACAGTCCTTGGTTGGCCGTGATGCCCACGCGCGCCCCGGCGACCTGCCGGTCACCGGCGGTGCCCCTCAACTGCCAGGTGACTTCGCAGACCTGGGCGATCGCCTGGGCCGGAACGGCCTCCCCGAAGGAGGCGAGCCCGCCGCCGGCGTTCACCGGTATGCGGCCGCCCGGGCCTGTCGCGCCCTCCCGCAGCAGCTTCGCGCCCTCACCGGCGCCGCACAGCCCCAGATCCTCGTACCACTGCAGCTCCAGGGCGGTGGACAGGTCGTACACCTCGGCCAGGGACAGGTCCTCCGGGCCGATGCCCGCCTCCTCGTATGCGGCCCGGGCGATCGACGCCCGGAACGTCTCGTCCGGGGGCGCCACCGCCGCCGCGGAGTCCGTGGCGATGTCCGGCAGGTCCAGCACGGTGCTGGGATAGCGCGGCGTCACGGTGGAGACCGCCCGGATCCGCACCGGGGCGGCCACGCCGTGCCGACGCGCGAAGTCGGTGCTGGACAGCACCAGCGCCGCGCCGCCGTCGGAGGTCGCGCAGATGTCGAGCAGCCGCAGCGGATCGGCGACGACCGCCGATGCGGCCACCTCCTCGGCGGTGACCCGCTTGCGGTAACGGGCGTACGGGTTCAGCGCCCCCTGGGCCGCGTTCTTCACCTTGACCAGCGCGAAGTCCTCCAGGGTGTCCCCGTGCACGGCCATCCGCCGGCGCGCGTACAGCCCGAAGTACGCCGGATTCGTCGCCCCCAGCAGACGGAAGCGCAGCCAGTCCGGGTCGTCGGGCCGGTCCCCGCCACCGGGCCGGAAGAAACCCTTGGGGGCCGCGTCCGCACCGACCACCAGCACCGCGTCCGCGAGCCCGGCGAGGATCTGGGCACGCGCGGTGGCGACCGCCTGCGCCCCGGAGGCGCACGCCGCGTACACGCTGGTGACCCGGGCACCCTGCCATCCCAGGGCCCTGGCGAACGTCGCGCCCGAGACATGTCCCGGATATCCACCGCGGACCGTGTTCGCGCCGACGACCGAGCCGATGTCCCGCCACCGCAGACCGGCGTCCGCGAGGGCCGCGCGGGCCGCCGCCGCCCCGTACTCCACGAAGCCGCGCCCCCATTTGCCCCAGGGGTGCATGCCCACGCCGAGCACCGCCACGTCCGCCGTCATTCCGCCACCCCCGTCGGCCGCCAGCGCCAGATCGTCCAGGTCGTCTCCGCGTCCTCGTACAGCACTCCGGGGACGACCTCCACCTCCATGCCCACCGTCAGATCGGCGACGGTGATCCCGGGAACCGCCTGTCCCAGCACCACGATCCGCTCGGACTCCAGCTCCACCGCGATCAACGCGTACGGCTCCCACGGAATTTCCGGATCGCTCACATAGGGTGACGGTGGCCGGTAGCGGCTGTCGGTGTACGACCAGATCCGCCCGCGCCGTGACAGCGGGACCTCCTCCAGGTCACCGCCCCGGCACTCCGGGTTGCGGCAGTGGGTGTCCTCGCGGGGGAAGAAGACCGACGCGCAGGCCGAACAGCGCGTGCCGAGGAGCCTGAAGCCGTCCCCCTCGCCGGTGAACCAGCCCGCCACGGCAGGCGTGCGTGCGCCCGACACATTCCCTCCCCGCACCGAATCTGACGGAACGTCAGAAGTGTGCCACGGGCAACCGGAAAAGAGCAGACCCGTCCCGCAGAACCGCACAGCCCCTTCCGGCGTCGTGGTAACGGGAGAGGTGGCCGGGGCCGACGGGGGTGGTTCCGGCCCCTCTCTGCTTTCTTGCGATTTGGGGCCCGACTGTTTCCAGAAGACGCCCCTCCTTTGATCGGATACAGTCCGCGCGTGTCCGAAATCCAGCACCCAACCGCCGTCTCCGCGCCGAACTCCCACTGCTCGAGCTGTGGAGCGTCCTATGGCGAGGGAGTCTCCGGCTGGCCCCGCACCTGTCCGTCCTGCGGGACCGTCGTCTACCGCAATCCGCTGCCGGTCGCGGTCGCCCTCCAGCCCGTGTACGACACGAAGGGCACCGCCCTGGTCGTCATCACCCGAACCGTCCCCCCCGCGCGCGGGGGCACCGCACTGCCGGGCGGTTACATCGACGACCGCGAGGACTGGCGCCACGCCGTCGTCCGCGAGCTCAAAGAGGAGACCGGCATCGACGCGGCCGCCCGCGACGTGCGCCTGGCCGACGCCCTGAGCTCGCCCGACGGACACCTGCTGCTTTTCGGTCTCCTCCCGGAACGCCCCGCCGAAGGACTGCCGCCGTCGGCCGAAACGGACGAGACGGAGGGCTGGCACCTGCTGCGCAGGCCGGAAGAGCTCGCCTTCCCGCTGCACACCCTGGTCGCGCGGGCGTGGTTCGAAGGCCGGTACGTCTGAGCAGGCCTCAGCCGAGTCCTCGGACGCGCACCGGGTAGGGCGGCTCGCTCGCGCCGTCCTCCCGCTCCCGCACGACCACCAGCCGTCGGCCCTCCCAGCGGGCGACGTAGTGCTCGACCTCCGGTTCGTCCCACCCGTCGCCCGCGTCCGGCACGACCAGCCCGGCCCCGGTGCGTCCTCGGACGGGCGCCCACACCTCCAGCTCCAGCCCGCCGTCGTCGCCCCGCACGGGAACGATCGCCCCCGCGCGCGCGAGCACCGGGATCCGAGACAGAGGCGCGTCGACGAGCACCTGCCCCGGTCCCTCGTACACCTGCTCCGTCACGGTGTCGTACCAGCGTCCCCGCGGCACCTGCACCGGCCGCCGGTCCGCCCCCGGATCGAGCACCGGTGCCACCAGGAGGCAGTCGCCCAGCAGGAACGCGTCCTCGCAGTCGCGCAGCGCGCGGTCCTCCGGCGCCCCCCACCACAGGGGCCGCACATAGGGCGCGCCGGTACGCCGGGCCAGATGCGCCAGCGTCATGAAGTACGGCAGCAGACGCCGGCGCTCCAACAGAGCCCCGCGCGCGTGCTCCAGCACCTCGGCACCGAACGCCCACGGCTCCCTGCGTCCCGCCCGCAGACTCGCGTGCGTGCGGAACAGCGGCAGATAGGCGCCCAGCTGGAACCACCGCAGATACAACTCCGGCGAGGGGCTGCCGTCGAACCCGCCCACATCCGGCCCCGAATACGGCACCCCGCACAACCCGAGCCCCATGACCAGCGACAGCGAGGCACGCAACCCCGGCCAGCCCGTGGCGACATCCCCGGACCAGGTGCCCCCGTAGCGCTGCATCCCGGCCCAGCCCGAGCGCGAGAACAGGAACGGCCGCTCCTGGGGAGCCAGTTCACGCAGCCCCTCGTAACCCGCCCTGGCCATGCACAGCGCGTACACGTTGTGCGCCTCCCGGTGGTCCCCGCCGCACCCCTCCATGGAGTGCCGGGCCGAGCGCGGCAGGGTCGACTCACCGAAGGCGTTGAACGACGTCGGTTCGTTCATGTCGTGCCAGAACCCGGCGAAGCCCCGCGCGAGCCGCTCCTCGTAGAGCCCACCCCACCACTTGCGCACGCGCGCGTGCGTGAAGTCCGGATAGACCGACTCACCGGCCCACACCTCGCCCCGCACCGTCCGCCCGGAGGCATCCCGTACGAACGCGTCCACGGCCGCCCCACCGTCGTACACGGCATTGCCCGCAGCCGCCTTCACCGCCGGATCGACGATCGACACCAGCCGGATCCCGTCCCGGCGCAACTCCTCCGCCAGCACCGGCAGCTTCGGGAAGCGCTCCTGGTCGACGGTGAACACCTGATGCGCGTCGTAGTGATCGATGTCCAGATGGACGGCGTCCAGCGGCAGACCACGCTCCTGGTAGCCCGCGACGATCCGCCGCACCTCCTGCTCACTGCCGAAACCCCAGCGGGCGTGATGGTGCCCCAGCGCCCACGCCGGCGGCAGCGCGGGCGCGCCGCTGAGCGAGGCCCAGACGTGCAGCACGCGCGCGGGGGTGCCCACCATCACCCAGCAGCGCAACGGGCCGCCGTCCACCCGCAGCTCGGACCTCCCGGCGCGGTCGTGCCCCGAACCGGCCCCCTCCACGCCCTCCCGCAGCGTCACCGTGCCGTCCCACGACGTGTCGTGGAACACCAGATGCGTGGCCGCGTCCGACACCACCAGCTGCACCGGCATGGTGACGTACAGCGGATCGTCGCCCGGGGCGAAGGCACGGCCCGGATCGGTGTTCCACAGCCGGTACGTCCCGTCGCGCAGCCGCGGCCCCGACGCCCGGCCCCCCAGCCCGAAGAAGCGCGCGTCGGCCGCCACCTCCGACCGCTGCATCCAGCGCGCCGGGCCCCCACCGACCGGCTCCCACCACCGCGGCGGCAGATCACGCCGCAGCATCACGCCTCCGGGCGTGCACACCTCGACCGCGCCGTGCCGGGAGACGGCGACCGTCACACGCTCCGCCACCACCCGCCAGCCGCCGTCCCTGTCCGGCTCCAGGACCGCCCGGGGATCCGGCTCAGGGCAGCGCCCCGCGAGCGCGTACGACGGCTCCGGCCCGGCCCCGTCCCAGCCCCAGAAGACAGCCCCGTTCACCGCCACTGTGATGCGCAGCTCCGACCGGCTGAAGCGGATCACACCGCCCCCCGGACCCGGCTCCGCGCCCAGCACCGGGCCGGGCACCCGCGCACGCTCGGCTCCCCGCGGCGGCAGCCCCACGGTGTCGGCACGCCTCCTGCGCCACGCCGCCCGTACCGTACGCAGCCCCTGTGCCGCCCCCGACGAACTCACCACCTTCACCGAACGCACCAGGTCACGACCGTCCATACCGCTCACCTTGCCATTGACGGCGCCACGCGCGCGTGTCGTTCAACTGCCGTTCACCCATGCTGGGACCACACCTTCACGTCACGGACTGTGTGGGGCGCGCCCTGGTATAGAAGTCGATCACATGGCATCGTCCGTGTCAGCCGCGTCACGCGCACACCCAGCCCGTGCGCGACGACGCCCACAACGCGCACAGTCCGGGAGCCGCACCATGTCGACCGCGAACCCCCAGCCGCTCTGGCAGCCGGATCCGGAACGGATCGCCCGAGCCCGTATCACCCAGTTCCAGGCCTGGGCGGCCGAGCACCACGGCGCCCCGGCCGAGGGCGGCTACCCCGCGCTGCACCGCTGGTCCGTCGACCACCTGGACACCTTCTGGGAGGCCGTCACCGAGTGGTTCGACGTACGGTTCTCCACGCCCTACGCGCGCGTGCTGGGCGACCGCTCGATGCCCGGAGCGCAATGGTTCCCCGGGGCGACGCTGAACTACGCCGAGCACGCCCTGCGCGCCGCCGCGGACCGCCCGGACCAGCCCGCGCTCCTCTGCGTAGACGAAACCCACGAGCCCCGGCCGGTCACCTGGTCCGAGTTGCGCCGCCAGGTCGGCTCCCTGGCCACCGAACTACGCGCTCTCGGCGTCCGTCCCGGGGACCGGATCAGCGGCTACCTCCCGAACATCCCGCAGGCCGTCGTCGCCCTGCTCGCCACCGCCGCCGTGGGCGCGGTGTGGACCTCCTGCGCGCCCGACTTCGGCGCCCGCAGCGTCCTCGACCGCTTCCAGCAGGTCGAACCGGTCGTCCTGTTCACCGTCGACGGCTACCGCTACGGCGGCAAGGAACACGACCGCCGTGAGATCGTCGCCGAGCTGCGCCGCGAGCTGCCCACCCTGCGTGCCGTCGTCCACATCCCCCTGCTCGGTACGCAGGCACCCGAAGGCGCTCTGGACTGGGCGTCCCTGACGGCTGCCGACACCGAGCCCGTCTTCGAACAGGTCCCGTTCGACCACCCCCTGTGGGTGCTCTACTCCTCCGGGACGACCGGTCTGCCCAAGGCCATCGTCCAGTCCCAGGGCGGCATCCTGGTCGAACACCTCAAACAACTCGGCCTGCACTGCGACCTCGGCCCCGAGAACCGTTTCTTCTGGTACACCTCGACCGGCTGGATGATGTGGAACTTCCTCGTCTCCGGCCTCCTCACCGGCACGACGGTCGTCCTGTACGACGGCAGCCCCGGCTATCCGGACACGGGCGCCCAGTGGCGGATCGCCGAACGCACCGGAGCCACCCTCTACGGCACCTCGGCCGCCTACGTCATGGCCTGCCGCAAGGCGGGCGTCCACCCCTCCCGCGACTTCGACCTCTCCCGGGTGCAGTGCGTCGCCACCACCGGCTCGCCCCTGCCGCCCGACGGCTTCCGCTGGCTGCACGACGAGGTCCGCGAGGACCTGTGGATCGCCTCGGTCAGCGGCGGCACGGACGTGTGCTCCTGCTTCGCGGGCGCCGTACCGACACTCCCGGTGTACACCGGCGAACTCCAGGCGCCCAGCCTGGGCACCGACCTGCAGTCCTGGGACCCGGCCGGCGAGCCCCTCGTCGACGAGGTGGGCGAACTCGTGGTCACCAACCCCATGCCGTCCATGCCGATCCACTTCTGGAACGACCCCGACGGCAGCCGCTACCACGACAGCTACTTCGACACCTATCCCGGCGTCTGGCGCCACGGCGACTGGATCACCGTCACCTCCCGGGGCTCCGTCGTCATCCACGGCAGATCCGACTCCACGCTCAACCGGCAGGGCGTCCGCATGGGTTCGGCCGACATCTACGAGGTCGTCGAACGTCTCCCGGAGATCAGGGAATCCCTGGTCATCGGCATCGAGCAGCCAGACGGCGGCTACTGGATGCCCCTGTTCGTGCACCTGGCGCCCGGAGCGGTCCTCGACGAGGCCCTCCTGAACCGCGTCAAGCGGGCCATCCGCGAACAGCTCTCACCGCGGCACGTCCCCGACGAGATCATCGAAGTGCCCGGGGTGCCGCACACCCTCACCGGAAAGCGCATCGAGGTCCCGGTCAAGCGCCTCCTCCAGGGCACCCCCCTGGACAAGGCCGTCAACCCGGGCTCCATCGACAACCTCGACCTCCTCGGCTTCTACGAGGAACTGGCCCGCAAGCGAGCCTGACCCCGGCACCGACCCCCTCAGCCGCCCCCTGGCGCAGTCTCGATTGTCAGTGCCGCCGGTTACGGTGAGTGAGCATTGATCGACTGTGCACAGGGGGAAAACATGGCGCACACCGACCACCGGACCATGCGACGCGTCCTGCGCCGCGAAATCGCCGGCACCATCGGTCTGCTGACCGACGAACACGACTTCCGCGCCATGCGGCGCTACCGCAGCTTCACCTTCGACGACCACACCACCTATCTCCGACAGGTGGAGGCTCTGCTCCGGACCCGCGCCTCCCAGGGCAGCCACACCACAGTGGCCCTCTTCGACCCGGAGGAGTACGCGGAGTTCTGTACGGAGAGCGGCCTGGAGCCGGACGCCCCGTCGAGCCGCACCCGCTTCACGGCCGAGATCGCGGCCACCGGCCCCACGATCCCCTACGAGGGCCAGGCCCTCACGGACCTCGTACCCGCCCTCGTCGACGAAGCCGTCCGGCAGGCCACCTGGCAGTACGCCACCACCTTGCTGGCCAGGCTGGGCCCCTGCCCCACCTGCGGCGAGGACATCGGCCGCGCCGCCTTCACCCGCGCCTCAGACCTCGTCGTCCGCATCCTCGACACGGCGCCACCAGGCGACCGGCATCTCGTCTGCAGCGTCTCGGGCACCCCCGAAGCGCTCGTCTCCGTCCTCCATGCCGACGAGGACATCGACAGCACCCTCCACCTCGACGAGGCCGAGGCCCTCGAATTCACCACCGTCCTCGCCGCCGGCCTCGCCACCCGCAGTCCCGGCGGACTCGTCATGCGCACCAGCGCCCAGGGCAAGACCGACCGCATCTACGGCTGGCGCCTACGAGGGAACGGCCTGCACCCGCTCACCGCGGGTGAGGTCTTCGACGCCTACTGCACCGACATCGAGACCGGCGACATCATCTCCCCGGAATCAGGCGTCGACTACTGCGTGGCCCCCGACCTCGAAGAGGAGGACCCGGCGACCGAACACCGCCACTGAACGCACCAGGGGCGCCCCACCCGCAGGTGGAGCGCCCCTGAAAAACAGCCGACGACGGGTCCCGGGCCTACTCGCCGGACAGCACCGCCTGGGCGGCGTCGCGCGCATCCGCGGCGCTGTCCGCCGCCCGCGCGGCCGCCGCCGCACGCTCGCACTGCGCCAGCGTGTACTTGCCCAGCGCGGCCCGGACGTAAGGAATCGACGCCGCGCCCATGGACAGGGAGGTGACACCCAGACCCGTCAGCACACAGGCCAGCAGCGGGTCGGACGCGGCCTCACCGCAGACGCCGCAGCTCTTGCCCTCGGCCTTCGCCGCCTCCGCGGACAGCGCGACCAGGTCGAGCAGCGCGGGCTGCCACGGATCCTGCAGGCGCGAGACCGCACCCACCTGACGGTCCGCGGCGAAGGTGTACTGCGCGAGGTCGTTGGTTCCCAGGGACAGGAACTCGACCTCCTGCAGGATCGAGCGCGCTCGCAGCGCGGCCGAGGGGATCTCCACCATCGCACCGAACTTCGCCCGGAGCCCCGCCTCACGGCACGCGTCAGCGAACGCCTTGGCATCTGCACGGTCGGCCACCATCGGGGCCATGACCTCGAGGTAGACGGGCAGCCCCTCCGCGGCCTTCGCGAGCGCCGTCAGCTGCGTGCGCAGAATCTCGGGGTGGTCGAGCAGCGTCCGCAGGCCTCGCACGCCCAGCGCCGGGTTCGGCTCGTCCGCCGGCGTCAGGAAGTCCAGCGGCTTGTCGGCACCCGCGTCCAGGACACGTACCACGACACGGCCCTCGGGGAAAGCCTCGAGAACCTGCCGGTAGGCCTCGACCTGCTTCTCCTCGGACGGGGCGTTCTTGCTGTCGTCGAGGAACAGGAACTCGGTACGGAACAGACCGACACCCTCAGCTCCCGCATCGAGGGCGGCCGGGACGTCCGACGGACCGCCGACGTTGGCCAGCAGCGGCACCTTGTGCCCGTCGGCGGTGGCGCCCGGTCCGGTCGAGGCGGCCAGCGCCGCCTTGCGCTCGGCTGCGGCGGCCTCGAGCTGGGCCTTCTTCTCCTCGCTGGGGTTCACGAAGATGTCGCCGCTGCTGCCGTCGACCGCGATCAGCGTGCCCTCGGCGAGCTCACCGGCCCCCGGCAGCGCCACCACGGCCGGAACGCCGAGCGCCCGCGCCAGGATCGCGCTGTGACTGGTCGGACCGCCCTCCTCGGTGACGAAACCGAGGACCAGCGTCGGATCCAGCAGCGCGGTGTCGGCCGGCGCGAGGTCACGGGCGACCAGCACGTACGGCTCGTCGCTGTCCGGGACGCCCGGCATGGGCACCCCCAGCAGCCGGGCGACGATACGATTCCGCACGTCGTCGAGGTCGGCCACGCGCCCGGCGAGGTACTCACCGGCGCCGGCCAGCAGCTCGCGGTACGCGGCGAACGCGTCGTACACGGCCCGCTCGGCCGTGCTGCCGACGGCGATACGCCGATCCACGTCCGCGATCAGCTCGGGGTCCTGGGCCATCATGGCCTGCGCTTCGAGCACCGCCTGGGCTTCGCCCCCCGCCAGGTTGCCGCGCGCCATCAAGTCGGCAGCCACAGCCTCCACAGCCTGACGGGCACGCCCCTGCTCGCGCTCCGCCTCCTCCGCCGGGATCTGCTTGGCAGGCGGCTCCAGCACCGCCGTTCCCATGTGCCGAACCTCGCCGATCGCCACACCGTGGCTCACGCCGACGCCTCGCAGCGTTGTCTCCATCTCACCCGTCTCCGATAGTGCGGCGGGTCCCGCCGCCGCGATGGTTGTTCTGTTCACCGTCTGTACGACGGCACCGACATCACTTCCAGAGGAAGAGACTGTCGCCGGCCTTCACTTCACCGTCGTCGCGGAGGTCGGAGAGAGAAGCGGCCGTGGCCTCCAGCGCCACGACCGGGCAGACCGGAGACTTCCCGGCGGCCTCGACGGCGGCCGGGTTCCAGCGCACGACGGCCTGTCCGCGCCGCACCGTGTCGCCCTTGTTCACGAGCAGCTCGAAGCCTTCACCGTTGAGCTGCACGGTGTCGATACCAAGGTGGGTGAGCACGCCGTGCCCCTGCTCGTCGACGACGACGAAGGCATGCGGATGCAGAGAGACGATGACGCCGTCAACGGGCGACACGGCCTCGGACGGCTCCCGCACGGGGTCGATCGCGGTGCCGGGGCCGACCATGGCCCCGGAGAAGACCGGATCCGGCACGGCTGCCAGTCCGATGGCACGTCCGGCCAGCGGCGACGTCACGGTGGTCATGGGAAGCCTCCCAGGGGTGGAGATCAAATGGGCCGTCGCTGTCCCGGACGGCACACTGGCAGCAGCGTATGTCATAGGAACTGACGGTTCCGTATGGAAGTTAGCGGCTAGAGGTCTAGACCACAACCCTCGGCGATTTGCACCGCCTTCAAGGCTCCGTGTACAGTCGTAACCCTGCTCGACGCCGAGTGACGCGACCAAGCATCCTTGCTCAGCAGCATCCAACTTGTCAGATCCTATCTCGGGGTCATCTTCCGCATGTCTGCGGGAGGGTGGTCGGAGAGACGGAAAAACACTGGTAGAGTTGGAAACACCGAAGGGAAGCCCGGAGGAAAGCCCGAGAGGGTGAGTACAAAGGAAGCGACCGTTCCTTGAGAACTCAACAGCGTGCCAAAAATCAA
>NZ_JBVKAI010000023.1:89203-144274 GCF_055639495.1 Streptomyces sp. NPDC039424 | reverse complement strand
GTCCGAGTGCGCGGCGGGCGTACCGCGCTCGTGGGGCCCGGGTCCTGGTGGGGCGGACGGCCTTGTGGTCTCCGTGTTCCCCGCCCGTGCGGCGCCGGACCCTCGGTCGATGCAACCGTGCCGGCCGCACCGCCTGTTCCCGGGTGACGCTGTCGGGGCTGTCGGCGATCTGGTCGGGGGTGCCGGTGGCGGTGATGCGTCCGCCGTGCACGCAGCCGCCGGGGCCGAGGTCGATCACGAAGTCGGCGTTGGCGATCATGTCGAGGTCGTGCTCGATGAAGACGACGGTGGCCTCGTTGTCGACCAGTTGCTGCAGCACGCCGAGGAGGACGCGGACGTCGAGCGGGAGCATGCCGACGCTGGGTTCATCCAGGACGAACAGGGCGTCGTGCTGGGCGCGGTCGAGTTCGGTGGCGAGCTTGAGCCGCTGCGTCTCGCCGCCGGACAGGGCGGGAGTCGCCTCGCTGAGGCTGAGGTAGCCCAGGCCCAGGTCGAGGAGGGTCTGTTATCGGAGGCTACGAATCCGGCGCCGCCACCCAAAGCGACAGCGCCGTCATCGCGATCAGGATTGCAGCCGGGGCTGTCCCGGCCCTGGTCATCATCCCCGCGATCGCCATCATGGTGACCTACCCCCTGGCCGAGAAGAAGTTCCGCGAAATCGTCGCCGACATCGCCCAGCGCCACACGGAACCCGGCCCGGACAAGCGCCGTGCTTCCCGAGCATGAGCGGCCCGCCACGCTGGTCGGCATCCGGGCGACATGGCCTTCCCCCACGGATCATTGGCGGAACCACTGAGGAAGGGCAGGGGCGGGCCGGTCGCCGCGGTTGCGCCGCAGGTGGGGCCATGGAAGCACGACAGCGGCTGGATGGAGTGTTTGGCGGGCGACGGCCCCGGGTGGTGGTTGCACTTGCGGCGCTGTGCCGCCTGCGGGCATATCGGGTGCTGCGATTCCGCACCCTCCCGGCACGGCACGAGGCACACGCATGAGGCCGGGCATCCCATCTTGACCAGCTTCGAACCCGGAGAGAGCTGGTCTGGGACGTCGAGACCGAGACGTTTTTCGAGGCGCCGCAACTGTCGCCGCCCACCTCACGCCCGGAATCGCAGCCGGTGCCTGGCCCCAAGGACAAGGTCCTTACCGACTGGCGGCGGCATCTGCACTGAGAGCCCCATGGGCGAATGGGAACGGCCGGAACTGAATCAGCCGCGGGTCACGGCCGGGTCCGAGTGCTGGTCTGTAATTCCTCCAGGGCAGGCCAGCCTGGCCACGTCCCAGTCGGCACGCTCGGCTCCGGCCCGGTAGGCGCTGTCGTAGAAGGCGAGCACTGCGCCGCGCGGGTCTGCTTCGGCGCGGGCATCGTCGTAGCGGAGCACGGCCAGGTGGCTGCCGTTGCGCGCCACCCACCGGGCGGTTTTCGGCGCGAGCGGCTCCTCCGCCAGCCCTGGGGGTTCCGGCGAGGTGTAAGAGTAGAAGGCGGGCTCGGGGAACGTGTCGTCCCCGAACCAGAAGCCGAAACTGATCACCTCACGGGAGTACGCCTCGCGGGTGACCGAGTCGGCCTCCGCCGGCTGTTCGACGTGCCTTCCGGAGAACCGGCTGTAGGCAATGTCAAAGGTGTGCCAGAAGTGGTGCACAGGGCTGGCCTTCCCCGAGAATCCAGCCGCGAACTCCTCCAGTACCAGTGCCACCTGGCTCAGGACTCGCCAATAGCGGTTGACCTGCACGGGATCGTAGGCCGCATGTTCGGTGTCGTCGGCGAAGGGCCGGGCTGCGTCCGGCAAGTCGAACGGATGGGGGGCCGGGATGTCCACCCGGACACCCAGCGCAGCCATAGCGTCCAGGGTCGCGCGGTGGAAGGACGCCACGGACCGGCCGGAGAGCGGAAAGGACACCTCTGTGCCGTCCAGCGAAGCGGCCACCAGCTGGTGGCGGACGAAGTCGAAGTCGATGGTGAACGGATGACCTTCGGTCTGCCCCATCGGACGCGTGGTGATGCCACGCCCCGTGAGGTGGAAGGGCACATTCCACCAGTGGTTACGCCGAACGCTGGAGGCGAGCCGGATCTTGCCGACGATCTGCACGAACCGATGCAGCGTCTCCTTGCAGTCCCGCCATTCGGCGAGCGGAATCGGCGGGAAGAGCTCCATGGGCTTTCCTTCCTGATCATGTCGGTGCGCAGCGCACCCTCGTCGGCCAGGAGCGCTCCGACGTCAGGGACGCATGCGTGTGCTGCCTTCAGGGGCGATGCCGGAGCACTCGGTGCCGGAGACAGTGCCGTCAGCCGTCCAACGCTGCTTGCGGGCTGGCGCGCGTGCGCGGGGAACGACGTCGGTAGCGGAGGAACAGATACGAATCCCGTCGCCGGACGCTGGTCAGATCCATCCATGCCGGTTGGTTCGGCAGCAGGTTGAGCCCGGCGATCAGCCCGGGTCGGGAGGTATCGGCACGGCCGGCGAGCACCGGGGATGTCGTGAGGAACAGTTCATCCAGCAGGCTCTCACTGAGTAGGTTGCCGATGAGGTGTGGTCCGCCTTCGGTAAGTACCGAGGTGTGTCCGTGAGCGCGGAGAGCCGCGAGGACGTCGGCAAGGCGAACGGTTGGCCCATCGCTGGTGAGTACCGTGCACGCGGCGGGCAGGCGTCCTTCCAGTCGGCGGGCACCGGCCAGGGTGGTGGTCACGAGTGCGCCCGACTGCAACGCTGGGTGCTGGGTGGGCAGGTCGCCGCTCGCGGTGACGACGACCAGTTGTGGCTGGGTGGGGCGGCGAAGGCTGCGTCGCAGCTCGGCGAAGTCGGGGGCGGCCTGGGGACAGACGTGGTCGGGTGTCCACCGGTGACGGGGGGTGGCCCGGAGTGTGCCGGCTCCGATGAGTACGGCGTCGGCGCAGGCGCGCAGCAGTCCCATGACGAAACGGTCCGCGGGTTCGCGCCCGCTGATCGCCGAGCCGGAGGAGGGGTATTCGGGACCGAGGGCGACCACTCCGTCGATGGAGGTGACGAAGTTCGCGTACACGCACGGCGGGGTGAAGCCCAGATCGCCACCGTAGGCCGTGGCGAGCGCAGGGGGCAGGCCGAAGCGGGGCTGCCCGGACTCCTCGTACAGCAACTCCAGAGGCTCCGACAAGCTTGTCCGTACCGGTCCGGCGGTATGCGCGGCGCTGTGGTCAGCCATGTCCGGCCAAGCCCCGCTGCCCGCACAGCGTGAAGAATTCGCCGCGCAGTTGCGGGTCCTCGTCGTAGGTGCCCCGCCAGTGGGTGGTACGGGTGCTGGACTCGATCTCCCGCACGCCGCGCATCTGCGTGCATAGATGCACCGCTTCCAAGTGGACCGCGACGCCGTGCGGCAGCAGGATCTGCTGCAACGATTCGGCGAGCTGGCGGCCGATGCGCTCCTGCACCGAGAAGCGGCGGGCGAACAGCCGCACCAGCCTGGTCAGCTTGGACAGGCCGAGGATGTGCTCGTGTGCGATGTAGCCGATGTACGCCCTGCCGAAGAACGGCAGAGCGTGGTGCTCGCAGAGGGCGAAGAACGGGATCGGTCCTTCGACGATCTGGCTGATCCGGCAGTCCGAACCGCCGTGGCATTCGGTCTCGAAGGCGGTGACCAGCTTCTCGTCGCCTTCGTACCCGCTGGTGGCGTCGAAGAGGGCACGCAGGAAGCGGCGGGGGGTGTCTGTGGTGGCCGTGGATCCGACGGCCAGGCCGAGCGCCTCGAAGATTTCCTTGATGTAGCCCTCGAACGTCTGCCACTGCTCGGGTGTGATCTGCCGCGGAGACACGGCCGCCCACTCGGCCTCGTCGGTGACGGGTAGCAGGCTCTCGCCGACCAGTCCGACGACGGGCGGGGGACCGTTCATCTGCATGGGTTGATCGTTCATATGCAGTCCCAAGACGCGACGTGTTTCACGTCTCGCCGAAGTCGATCGATTCCATTATCGGCCGATCTGTGCGCGAGCGCTGCGCGAGCTCACAACGCCTCCTTGTGGCAGCACATGGAACCGAGTTGCCGGTCAGGGCGGGGGCCCGCTGCCGACCGGTCCGTAAAGGTCCAGCAGTCGCGTCCGGGTGGATTGGAGCCGGTTACCGACCACGGTGGCGACACAGCGGGCGATCGCCTGCCCCAGCACCGGGTCTTCCTCGCACATGGTGTGCACTGCCGCGGTGTCGAATTCCAGTGTGTGGACCGGGCCGTGTGCCTGAGCGCCGAGCTGCCAGGTGTGCGGTGGGACGAGCCACGACCAGCCGAGCAATCGGCCTGGGCCAAGGGCATCGACGGTCGCTGCCCGGCGGCCAGGGACGTGGACGTCGAGGGTGACCATGCCGGTGCGGATGATCCAGAACCGGTCGGCCTTGCTGCCCTCCTCGAAGATGCGGGCGCTCGCGGGGAAGGACACATCGGTCGCGCATGCCAGCAACCGGTCGCGGTGTGCGGGCGAGAGCATCTCGAGCAGGTTTGTCGTGGTCGCCATGGCAGTCCTCCCGGATCTGCGCGGGATCTGCGGAGTCCCATAGGAGGAGCGGCAGCCGTACGCCACCACGCCCCGTTCCTCTGATTGGCCGCCAGCGATGACGTGGCACCTCCAGGCTCGGCGCGAGAGTGGAGCTCACCCCCGTGCCGTCAGCCCCGGAGCAGCTCCGCGAGCACTTCGGCTTCGCTGATCTCGGGATGCTTGGTTGCGGTGAGCAGTGTCAGGGTCCGGTTCTGGGCAAGCTCGCGCAGGTGCGCCACAGCGTCTGCGTGCTCGGGATCTTTGAGCTCTGTCCGGTAGCGGCGGCTGAATTCAGGGAATCGTTCAGGGTCGTGGCTGTACCACTTGCGCAGCTCCGTGGAGGGTGCGACCTGCTTGCACCACTCGTCGAGGTGGGCGTGCTCCTTGGTCATTCCCCGGGGCCAGATGCGGTCGACCAGCACTCTGGTGCCGTCGGTCTGCGCGGGCTCCTCGTAGACGCGGCGGACGTGGACGGTCCTTTTGTGTGCCATCGAGGGTCCTCCTGGTGGGCGTCATACGTAGTAGCGAGCGATGATCTCGAGCCGCGCCACTTCGTCGGGTCCTGGATAGGCCACCAGCACGGGCAGGCCGCTGGGATCCCGGCCCTCGATGAGGGTGAAGCCGTCCCCGTGCCGGGTGTCGACACGGTTGGAGCGGGCTCTGAGCACGCGCTCGCACGTGCGTACCGTGACCTCGCGGCCAGGCTCTCGGGGGAGCCGTCCAGACCCACGGTGAGCGCTGACTTCATGGCGGCTGAGTTCGTCTCGGCAGAAGCTGGGTGCCGATAAGCGGGAGCATTGGTCCCTGTCGGTGACCTTGAGGCCAAGTTGCCCGGTCAACGGGCTTCAGCACCAATACACCCCAAATAACTTCCCCCCGCACTGCGAGCATCCGAGCGTTTTCGGTGTCAGCCCCGCCCGGACGGCATGGAGCGGCCGGCGAGCCGTGCAGTCCGGCCGACCCGGGCCTACCCGGTGTGTGGATTGCGGGCCGCTCGCCTTCCAGAGACGATGGAGCGACAGGCAAGCTCTGGTGCGGGCCGCGGACGAGCTAGCAGGAAGCCTTGAACTCCTCACTCCGCCTCGCGCGCGGGAGGAGCGGCGGCGTCATGAATCCCTTGAACACACTGAGCGATGCCGGAGTGTCGATCTGGCTGGACGATCTCAGCCGAGCGCCTGGTCTCCAGGAGTCTGGCGGACCTGGTCGCGCGGGACCGGGTCGTAGGGGTGACCACGAATCCGACGATCTTCGCCAAGGCCATCACGAGCGGTGACGCGTACGACGCGCAGATCCGCGACCTGACGGCCCGCGGAGTCGGCGTCGGGGAGGCGCTGCGGGCGCTGACCACAACCGACGTCCGGTGGGCCTGCGACGTGCTGCGCCCCGTCTACGACGCGAGGGACGGCGTCGACGGGCGGGTCTCCATCGAGGTCGATCCCCGGCTCGCGCACGACACCGCGGCGACGATCGCGGAGGCGCGGGCGCTGTGGTGGCTGGTGGACCGGCCCAACCTGTTCGATGCTGTGCCACAACGATGTGTGCCCGGAAAACGTCGTCTGCCGCGACGGCCGTGCCGCAGCCCTGATCGCTTTCGACATGGCGGCCCCCGGCCGAGCAGCGTGAGACGTCGCCATGACCGCCCGCTACTGGGTACCCATGCTCGATCCCACGTCCGAGGCGGCTCTCTATCCCACAGGACTGGACGTCCCGACACGACTGCGGATCCTCGCCGACAGCTACGACGGCCTCTCCCCGCAGGACCGCGCTGAACTGCCCGGCGTCATCGAACAGGCCACCGAGTCCTGCCGGGCCTTCGTCGCCGACCAGCTGACGGCTCACCACGAGGTGTTCCCGGCTGCCCTGTCGAACTGACGGGCTCAGAGGTTGAAGAACAAGCTCAGGCGTCCCGGGCCGTGCGGATGACCTCGTCCAGGGTCTCCCGGGAGCGGCGCAGATCGGCGATCACGCGGTCGATCCGGTCCCGCTCGGCGGTCAGGTCCTGCACCAGGCGCGGGGTGGCGATCGCGGAGGGTCCGCCGTCCCGGTCGCGCATGCAGGGCAGCAGCTGCCGGATCTTCTCGCTGTGCAGTCCGGCCGCGTACAACTCCTGGATCCGGATGACCCGGTCGACGGCCCACTCCGGGTAGTCGCGGTGGCCGCCGGGGGTGCGCTCGGCGGTGAGCAACCCCTGGGTCTCGTAGTAGCGCAGCGACCGCTCGCTCACGCCGGTGCGCCGGGCCAGTTCACCGATCCGCATGTCCGCCTCCGCCGGGAAGAGGGCTTGAACCTCACATCAGTGTCAAGTTTTACCGTGCCTGCATGACGCGGACAACGGACTTCCTCGCCCCCGCCCCACTCGGCCGACTCGCCCTCCCCAACCACCTCGTGATGGCGCCGCTGACCCGGAACCGCGCGGAGGCCGACGGCACCCCGACGGACCTGATGGTCACCCACTACGCACAGCGCGCCTCGGCCGGACTGATCATCGCCGAGGGCTCGACGCCCAACCCGGCCGGACAGACGTACCCGGACATCACCGCGATCCACACCGGCCGGCACGCGGCCGGCTGGCGGCGGGTCACCGACGCGGTGCGGGCAGCCGGCGGGCGGATGTTCCTGCAGCTCCAGCACGGGGGCCGGGTCAGCCACCCGGCGACCACCGGCCTCACGCCCCTCGCACCCTCTCCCGTCCCGCTGCCGGAGAGGATCTTCACACCGCAGGGCCACCTGCAGGCCGCCGTCCCGCGCGCGATGACGACGGACGACATCCGGGACACGATCGCCGACTTCGCCGCCGCCGCACGCCGGGCCGTCGACGCAGGCTTCGAGGGCGTGGAGGTGCACTCGGCCAACGGGATGCTGCTGCACCAGTTCCTCGCGGACAACACCAACCGCCGCACCGACAGCTACGGCGGCTCCGCCGTGCGGCGGGTGCGGTTCGCGGCGGAGGTGACCGAGGCGGTGGCCGACGCGATCGGCGCGGACCGGGTGGGCATCCGCATCTCCCCCGCGAGCACGGTCAACGGTGTCTGGGAGGAGGACACCGACGGCCTCTACGCCGCGCTCCTGGACCGCCTGAAGGGGCTGGACCTCTCCTATCTGCACCTGGTGCGCTCCGACCCGGCGACCGGCTGGTACCGGCGGATCCGCGCCGACTGGCCCGGCGTCCTGATCGGCAACCCGGACCTGACCGACCTGTCCACGCAGGCCGTCACCCGGGCCACGCGGGAGATGCTGGCGGCCGGCGCCGACCTGGTGGCCCTCGGCCGACCCTTCCTCGCCAACCCGGACCTCGTCACCCGGCTGCGCCTCGGCGCACCCCTCAACCCGGTCCGGGACCGGTACTTCATGTACGTGGGCGGGGCCGCCGGCTACAACGACTACCCCGCCCTTTCGGATCAGGCGGGGCCGCCGTCCAGCGACCCGATCGTGGCGGAGGACGGGACACGGGTCGCCTGAAGATCACGGGCCACGTCCTCCGCCGCGCCCAGCACCCGTACCGCCGCGGCGAAGCCCGCACCCGACCGAGCGTCAGGCATAGGGCCGGTGTGCGGTCGTCGATGAGGTCCGTGTACTTTCGCCTGCTGCCTATCGGGTGCAGGCGCGACGTCACCGAGAAGGCTTCCTTCGTCGGCGCATCCGGCACCGCGGGGAGGGCCTGGGCTGCCTTCGCCTTCCCGGGCGTCCATAAGCCCCCGGCCGCTGCCATCACCGAAGCCGTGGCCAGGTTTCGCAACATTGCTCTGCGTGTGGTTTCCATGCCAGGGGACGGTAGGAACCGGACGCCACGGTTCGGTACTCCCTCGCCTGTCCGGGACGTGGCTCCCCTGCCCCACCAGGCACGATCCCCTTGTCCGGGACAAAGCTCTTGCCTCCCCGGACAGTTGGCGCACCGTGGAAAGACAACGAGGCGGACTCACTGACGCCCAGCACCCAGATTCCTTAGCATGTCCAGCCCATCGGCCGCCTCGGCGCCGCAGGCATGGGCCGGCGAGCCACACAATCTCGCCGTCGAAGCATGGACAAGGGTCGAAGGCCGTCGTCGAGGAGGATCGTCATCGCCACGAGCATGTGGTCCATGCCGGTGCCGTCGGCGCGTGGAAGCATGGTGAGGATGAGGCGGCACCGGGGGGAGGGAGGAGGGGACCAGGCGCGACCGCATGGCCGGCCGGACCACAGTGAGCGGAATCGCCCGCGTATGCACGGGGTGTTCGAGCAGGAACCGTCAATCCCCGCCCGACACCTGGAGCGTATCCGCCTGGTTCAGGAACGGGCCCAAGGGCGCTCATCCCAGTGATGGGCCTCTACCACCGCGACTGCGGCTGGCCGAGCCGACTGCCAGCAAGGATTTCGGGCCGCCTGGCACCCCTTGTGCAGGTCGACTCATCCACCGGTCAGCTGGCGATGCCATCGACGAGGCAGTAGGCGACGTACAACCCGTACAAGGCGAGAAGAGCGCCGAGGAAACGCGTCCATCTCCAGAGCATGTGGCGATGCCGGGTATGGCCACCTCGCCTAACGCCTGGGACCTCTGCTCAGACCATCCACTGTTCGGGGCAGCACCCCAGACCTCTCCTTCCTCTGGAATGCTGCGTCTGCTGCATGTGCAGCGCCTGGTGCAGGGGCGGCGCCGCTCGGTGTAGTCCGTGGTCCTGCTCCGTTTTCGGAGGCTGAAAGCAGCTGAAGTACCAGACGCTGTTCCGGGCTGCCGCTGCCTCCGGGCCTCTCCTACTGTCGGATCTGGTCATCCACCTGTGTGGGTGGTTGGGATGGTGGAGGTCACTGACAGGCTGATGTGCCTGCTGTCGGCGTCAAGGGGGGTCTGGCCGGGGGACTGCCATATCAGGGAGTCGGGGCGTGAGCGGCCCGACCAGAACGAGACAGAGGTGACGTCCCTGCCCTCATGGCGGGACCACCCCCGCGGGGATGGTCCCCAGCGCTCACAGATGCGTCAAGTTTGTGTGACCGCTCCCTGGCCCGGGCCGCATCCACGGCACCAGCCGCCCCGCAATAACTAGGCTATTAGCAGAAGATGTTGGTCTTCGCTGGCTGACGGGGCGGTCGATGAGGGGCAGGCGTTGGCAGGCGCGCGGGTTCGGAGTGGCCACGGCGCTGATGCTGGGTGTGGCCGTCGTTGTCGCACTGTGGTCGATACCGGGGGCGGGCACAGGGGATGTTGATCCGGCCGGGCTGACCGTGGGCCTGGTGTCCCTAGCCGCCGCGTTGTGGTCGGGCTGGATGGCGGTGCAAGCGCTGCGCTGGCAGGAGACCGATCTCGCGGAGAACGCCGACCGGCTGGCGGTGGAGGTGCTGGACGCGGAAAGCGCTTCGTGGCGGCAGTTGCTGGGCGCGCACGACCGGACCATCAACGTCCCCTTCGTCCACTACGGAGCCCCCGGGCACGAGGCGTCGGGTGCTGCCCCGCGCGGGACACTCAACGACATTGCCGACTACTACCGACGGCTGGAGCCGGGCCGGCTGGTCATCACGGGCGCCCCGGGCGCCGGTAAAACCGTTCTGGCCCTGCAGCTCATGCTCGTCCTCCTTCAGCGCCGTTCGCCGGGCGATGCAGTCCCCATACGATTGTCGCTGTCCACCTTCGACACCGGCCGTGCCCTGGAGGAGTGGATCGCCCGCCACCTGATGACCACGTACGGTGTGTCCGAGAAGGCGGCCCACGCCTTGGTGAAGGACCGGAGAGTGCTGCCGGTGCTCGACGGCCTGGACGAGATGGACACCACGCCCCAGCCGGGCTACACCTCCCGTGCGGCCCTGGCGCTTCGGGCCCTGAACGCCTACCAGCGGGGTACGGCCAAGGGGCAGCTGGTCCTGACCTGCCGCAGCAGTGCGTATGAAGCCCTTCTCACGGCGCGCGAGTGGGCGCATGACGCAGCGCGTATCGAGCTCGTCCCGCTGGACGCCGCGACCGCGTGGGACTTCCTGACCGACCGCGTCGATGACGCCGACCGGTGGCAGAACGTCCTGGACGCCCTTGCCTCCGCCCCGGCCAGCCCTCTGGCCACCGGCCTGTCCACGCCCTGGCGCCTGACCCTGGCCGCCACGGTCTATGAACAGCGCGCCCCCGGCAGTGGGGCATACCCGCGCCATCCGGACGCCCTGCTCGCCCCAGCCCTGAATACCCCCGAAGCGGTGGGCGAGCACCTCCTGAACCTGCTCATTCCCGCAGCCACCGCGTTCAGCGCCGTGCACCGCGACCATGCTCCGTACAACCCGGAGCGTGTCCGCGCCTGGCTGACGGTTCTGGCCCGCTACCTCGACCGGAATGCCACCCCCGGCCGGCCTCCCGGCGAGGCGCCGCTGCCGAGCACCGATATCGTGCTCGCCGAACTGTGGCCCCTGGCTGGCAACCGTCGGATACGCGCCGTTGTCACCGCTGTCGCCGCGGCCATTGCCCTGGCCGTGACTGCGGTGGGGTGGTTCTGGAACCCTGATTTTCCGCCGGCCCTGGGGGTCTTGGCCGGATCAGTCATGCTCGGGCTGAGGACTTGGGTGAGGCCGGACGGGGTGAAGAGATGGTCCCCCATGAGCAGCTCTCGCTTCAATGGCACTCACCAAATGACCAAGGGCGTCGCGGTCGACTTCGCTGTCGTGTTCGTAGGAATCTTCTCGTTCGGGGTGGTTCTCAGACTCTACGAAGGGCTCATAGCCGGCCTCCACGCACAATTCGCAGCCGACTTCGAAATCAGGCTGGTTCACGGGATCGGACTGGGGACCTTGTTCGGGCTCTACCTCGGGGCGATCAGCTTTCAGGGGGTTGACGGGCACGAACCCAAATTCACGGTCCCGCTCCTGGTTGGACTCACTGTCGGGTCGCTCATCTTCTTGAGCGTGCTCGGCGGGGCGTTCGACTTCGGCCACCTGCCCACGACGGGACTCATGGACGGGCTCACGCACGGGCTGGAGTCCGGACTCAGGACCGGGCTTTGGGCCGGGCTCGGATGCGGGGCCGCGCTGACGTTCTACAGCGGTGAGGTCGGCTGGTGGTACGTCGCGCTGCTGTTGTCCACCCGGCGCGGCTCAGGGCGATGGTTGCCACTGCGGCTGGGCCGTTTCCTGGACTGGTGCACCCGAGCCGGGCTGCTGCGAAGGGCCGGGGTGGCCTACCAGTTCCGTCACCGCGAACTGCAGGACTTCCTCGCCCGGAGGGACGACACCCTGCCCTAGCCTAGAGGCCGCAGGATCGCCCACGCCCCTCGTAGCGGCCACGCTGCCCCGCTGCCGGCCCCCGGTGCCCTCTCCAGCCGCCAGGACACACGCGCCTCGTTAGTCGCGTCGAGCCGTCGGGTCCTCCGCGATCAGGGCGCCCCGTTCCACCCGCTACCTCCAGTGACCTGTCCACGCCGAGAAGTTCAGCATCACCGATCACACTGGCGTCCAGTAGGTGGTTCCCACACTTTCAACGACAGCGTGACGGACGCCTGCTGTTACAACCCGGCTCCGGACTCGTCCACGTTCACGGTCCGCAGCGGCTGGTGTCCCTGGTCATCGAGCTGGGCGAGTTCGTGTTCGTAGTCGACGGTGATGGAGCCGTAGTAGTTGACCACCGAGCTGTTGGCTGGGGAGATGTGCGCCAGGACCTCGGCGTCCACCTCGCGGTCGGCGGTGTGCAGTTCGCCGACGGCCAGCCCCGGCTCTGGCAGCGAAGTTCGCCCAGCGACCACAGTTCTTCCGACACCGTCCACGGGCGCGACTGTCTTACGCCACGACGAGACCAGCGACCAGATAGGCCAACAACCACATGAGCAACAGCTTTTGTCAGAATCAGCTACCGCACAGAGCCCCCGGCGGTGCGCCACCAGTGAGGATCTGGGTTACCACTCATCGACGCGGCCATGTCGGCGGCCGCACGACGCAGGGCCACGACCCCCCGTGTGTCGCGGCGCTCGGCAGACCAGGCGAGCAGGGCCGTGCAAGGGGGTGCATCGATCACGTCCACGTACCGGATGCCCGGGCGCGGGAACAACTCGCGGCACGCGACCGACACGAAGCGTGTGCCGTGCCCACGGCTCACCGCTGAGACACTCGACTCGAACGTGGTCGCCACGTCATCGGTGTATGCGACGGGCGTGCCGTCAGGCCGTGGATCAGCCGCCCAGAAGTTGCGCCACTCCCTGTGTACAGAGGCGGCGAGCCCGACAACGGGCAGATCCGCCAACTCTGCCAGGGAAACGGCAGTTCGCGTGGCCAGGGGATGGGAGTCCGGTAGACAGACAGCCTGCGGTTCAGTGGCAAGAGGCAAGGCCTGGATCCCCGCCGGTACGGGACCGTAGCAGAGCACGGCGTCCACGCTGCCGTCCGTGAGCGCGCCGACCTGCTCGACGAAATCCACCTCCCGCAAGGCCACGTTCAGCGCGGGATGCCGTTGCCGCAGTACGGCAACCAGTTCGGTGACAACCGGAAGAGCTGTGATGTATGAGCCGAGCACCACTCGTCCCGTCACGGATCGAGCATGCTCGGAGGCGGCCTGCCGCAGCGTGTCGGCTGCTTCCACCAGGGCTCGTATCCGTGGCAGTAGATTCTCGCCTGCCGTGGTGATCTGCACTTTCCTCGTGGAGCGTTGCACGAGAGTGAGCCCGAGTTGCTCCTCCAGCCGTTTGATCTGACGGCTGAAAGCGGGCTGGCTGATGTAGAGCCGCTGTGCCGCCCGGCCGAAGTGCAATTCCTCGGCCAACATCAGAAAAAGCCGCAGCTGATGCACGCTCGGATCGGACACGCCTGAGTGATCCATGCTCGATACGGTATCAATCCGTTCCATCGTCACATCGCTTTCATCTTCCTCGCCGTTGCTGAAGAGCTCCAGGATGGACGCAGTGGAGCCTTTTGGAGGAGTAGATATGTCGTCACGGCGTGCATTTCAGGGAGCTCTCGCGGTGCTGGGTCTGGTCGTGCTGGGCACAGGCACCGTCGACGTCGTTGCCGGGCCCACCGCACTGCCGGAGACCCTTGATGTGAGCAACACGCTGGATAGCAACTACCGCTTCTTCGCGGGGGTCTGGTGTGCCCTCGGCATCGCTCTGCTGGTGGCGGCGAGACGGCCCGAGAGCCATGTCCCGGTCATGCGGGTGGTCTTCGGCGCAGTGTTTGTTGGTGGGCTGGCGCGCGGTGTCTCCTACTGTGCGGTCGGCGCGCCTCACGCAATGCATGCCGCGTTCATCGGGGTGGAGCTGATTCTGCCGACGGTGCTGCTGCTCTGGTACGGCCGCCTTGCACGGTTGACGGCCCCAGCGCCCGCGGCGTAGAGGCATGTGCATGCTTGCGGGAGTCGGCCCTCCCCGTCGGTGAGGGGGTGGCCGCTCCTCAAGCACCCGCGAATCGGCCCGTGGCCTTGCTCTTGGCTGGGCGGGGACGTGAACGAGATTGCCCCAGCCGCCCGTTCGGAGCGTCAAGCAGCGGGCCTTGGAACGCATCCATACGTGTCTCCTTGTTTCTCGCGCAATCCCTGTGCGTGATCGGGAGGCTGGCCGCGGGATGGTCTGAGTGCCGTTCGTAGCTACCTGACTCTCCAGCGGACGCCTTCCTCGCAGCGGATGTGGGCGGGTCGCGTCCCTGTGCGGCCAGGAGGTTAGGGCCTGTCCGATGGGTCCGAAACCGATTCAGTGCCTGTTTCACATTTCCTGACCCGTGTCAGTGGCTCGCGCTCCGCAACGCGGTCGGGGCTGCTGGACCGCTGACGTCACAAAGCCGGCGAGGATTGCGGCCAAAGCCGGGTCACGAGCTGGACGCCGATCCGTCCGCTCCGTACCGGAGGCCGTCGAGGAGCAGGTCGAGGAGGCGTCCGGCCCGTTCGCGCTGGTCGGGAGCGCTGGTGATCAGCCCGATGCCGGCCAGGCTGAAGCCGACATCGAAGGGGTCGATGCCCGGGCGCAGGAGACCGGCGTCGGCGCCGGCGTGCAGCAGGGTGCCCAGCGCGGTGGCGAGCTTGTCGAGGGTTTCGGCGAAGGGGTCCGCACCGGATGCGGCCGCGGCCCGCAGTGCGTCCGCCATGCCCTGCTTGGCAGCCAGGTAGTCGATGAAGTCGTCCATCCACAGGCGGATCGCCCGGTCGGGCGGGTTGTCGGCCAGCAGCTTCGCGGCACTGTCGCAGACGCGGGCCAGCTCGTTGCGGTAGGCCGCCTCGACGAGCGCCTCGCGCGTGGGGAAGTGGCGGTAGAGCGTGGCCGAGCCGACGCCCGCCGCCTTGGCGATCGTGTCGATCGCGACGTCCGGGCCCTTCTCGGAGAAGGCGCGTACGGCCGCTTCGAGGATGCGCTCCCGGTTACGGCGGGCATCGGCGCGCAACACGCTCGGCTTGGTGGTCAAGGCTGCTCCCTTCATCGGGGGACCAGTCTAACTGGACAACCGGGGAGTTCCCCGCTTACGGTCATGACTAACCGGGGAACTCCCCGGTTACGGCGTTGACCGTGACGCTCTACGCGCAAGGAATGGCGATCATGACAGCACAGCAGCCCATCGGTTCCGGCTTCGGGGCCCGCAGCACCACGGCCGACGTCCTGGCCGGCCTCGACCTCACCGGAAAGCTCGCAGTCGTGACCGGCGGTAGTTCCGGACTGGGGCTGGAGACCACACGCGCCCTGCGGGGCGCTGGCGCGACTGTCGTCGCAGCCGTCCGCCGCCCGGAAGCGGCTGCGGAAGCCTTCACCGCAGTGGACGGGGTCGAGGTGCGCCGTCTCGACCTGGGCGACCAGGCCAGCGTGCACACCTTCGCGGACGAGTTCCTGGCAAGCGGCCGCAGCATCGACATCCTCATCAACAACGCCGGCGTGATGGCCCTGCCCGAGACCCGCCTCGGACCCGGCTGGGAGGCGCAGTTCGCCACCAACCACCTGGGCCACTACACACTCACGAACCGGCTGTGGCCCGCCCTGGCGGCCGACGGCGGCGCGCGCGTGGTCGCGCTCAGCTCTGCCGGACACCGCTATTCGCCGATCCGCTGGGACGACGTCATGTTCGCAAACGACTATGACAAGGCCGTCGCCTACGGACAGTCCAAAACCGCGATCGCGCTGTTCGCCGTCCACCTCGACGCGCTCGGGCGCGAGCACCAGGTGCGGGCCTTCGCCGTCGCCCCCGGTGCCGTCATGACCCCGCTCCAGCGGCACATGACCCGCGAGGAGATGATCGCCTTCGGCTGGATCGACGACCAGGGCAACACGGCCCCCAGTTTCAAGACCCCCGAACAGGGTGCCGCCACCCAGGTCTGGGCGGCCACCTCCCCGCAGCTGGCCCACACCGGCGGCGTCTACCTGGACGACTGCGAGATCGCCCCGCTCTCCCAGGACGACGCACCCGGAGTCAGGCCCTACGCGGTCGACACCGAACAGGCCGCACGCCTGTGGACCCTGTCCGCCCAGCTAACCGGCACCAACGCGTTCGCGAACCGGTGACACGACGGCAAAGCGCACTCCCCTCCAAGAAGCCCGCACCTGAAATCTCCGCAAGAAGGGTCACGAAATCATGACGCACACCGATCTGGCCGCCGTCGCGAGCGAAGCACAGGCATGGTTCGACAGCTACGTCGAGACGTTCATCGGACTGGCAGCAAAGGGGAGCACCGATCCCGCGCCGCTCCTCGACTACTTCTCGGTGCCGATCAGCATGACCACGGGCACGGCCCACACCGCTCTCGCCTCCGCCGAGGCGCTCTCCCAGGGACTCGCACACGAGCTGCGCGCACTGCGCGACGCCGACTACGGCGGCAGCAAGGCCCTCGACCCGGCGGTACGCGTGCTCAACGAGCGGGCCGCGCAAATCGAGGTGACCTGGGCGCGCCAGGACAGTCAGGGGCGGGAGTTCCAGCGTGTCCGTGTGCTCTACCTGGCCGCCCGTACCGACGCGGGATGGCGGACGGTCGCCTCCGTGATCCTGGCCAGCTGACGAAGCACATTGCCCGCGTGGTCGCCCGTGGTGCGCTCGCCAGTCAGCGAGGCGACAGGACCCCGCCGCAAGATCGCCAACGTGGCAGTACGTGCTGATCGATGTCACGTCGATGCTCGTCCCCACGGCTTAGGGGCTATCCGGTGGGTCGGCGGGGTCCCCTTGCCTGCCTTCTAGGCTGGCGCCATGGACAACGGGCTCGCTCACGAGGGAAGCGCCTTCATCAATTTTCGACACTACGTCCCGGATCCGAAGGAGCACGGGTTTCGGTGGGTCGATATCAAGCGGCTCCGCTTCTCCGCGGGGGCCCTGGACGATAGAGGGCTGCTTGCCGCACTGATTGGGCATGAGCAGTTCCGGGACGACTATGCAGGTGGTGGAGTGCTGCCGGGCGGGCCCAGGCATGGTCCGTATTGGCTGCGGTTGATCACTCCCGACCTCTACGGGCCCATCAGCCAGGAGAAGGCCGCGCAGATCCTGCGGGACTGGGTGGATCCGCTCTGGGACGTGCCCACCGAGCTGGAGGCAGATCTGCAGCGGGAGGTGTTCGACTGCCTGGCTGCAGCCGATGGCATCTACTACCTCAGCGAGCTCGGTGATGAGGCGATTCACGACTGAGGACGTGTGCACGACTACTTCCACGAGTTCGTGCTCATCGACCGCTCGGCTGGGCAGATCACCCTCGTCGTCGCGGCCGACGACTGAGCCAACTACCGGGGCATCCGCTGCAGTGGCTGATATCAGTAGCGGAGCCACAGCCGAATCGCGGCAAGAGTGACCGTGCCGTGGAAGACGTAGGCCCTCTTGTCGTAGCGGGTCGCCACTGCTCTGGAGCCCTTGAGCGCATTGAAGCAACGCTCGACTTCGTTCCTCCTTTTGTAGGTAGTGCTGTCGAAGCCGGTCGGCCGCCCGCCGTGGCTACCGCGCCGCTGGCGGTTGACCTTCTGATTCTTCGGCTCGGGGATGGTGTGCTTGATCTGGCGTCGCCGCAGATAGCGGCGGTTCCGGCGGGAGCTGTACGCCTTATCGCGCACACGTGGTCCGGTCGCGTCCGCGGGTGACCGCCAGTTGGGCGCGGGACACGAACGCGATCGAGAACCTTGATCAACTGTGGCGCGTCACCCCACTGACCGGGGGTGATCAGCACGGCCAATGGGCGGCAGCTGCCGTCACTCGCCAGGTGAATCTTCGTCGTGAGGCCACCCCGTGAACGGCCGAGCGCGTCATCGGGGCGATATTCGGCGGGACGGCGCCAGCGCCCCAGCACCCGGGGTAAGCGGTGATGAGCCCCGGCCGCGTGCTGATGGGCGCGGCAGACCGTCGAATCCACGCTCACCACACTCCAGTCGATCCGCCCCTCGACATCGGCGTCGGCGTGGACCGTCCGCAGGAGACTCTCCCACGTGCCATCCGCGGACCACCTGCGATGCCGGTCATAGACCGTCTTCCACTTCCCGAAGCGGGTCGGAAGATCACGCCACGGCAGGCCAGTGCGCTGCCGGAACAGAATCCCGTTGATCACGCGCCGGTGACACTGCCAACGTCCGCCCCGTCCAAGGTTCTTGGGCAGATGCGGTTCGAGTCGAGCCCACTCGTCGTCCGATAGATCACCCCGCCCCACATCAGCCGCAACGAGCCACCGCCAGGTGAGTCACTCGACTCGTCGGACAGGCCCTAGGGCGGCGGGCGTCGTTGTTGCGCCGGCGCGGGTGGGCCTGCAGTGCGCGGGTCTGGCCTCGGCAGGGTTGGCCCGAACCCGCGTGGCAGCCGTGTTCGCGCTGTACTGGTCTCGTGTCCCGGCGGATGAGGAGAGTCAGGCATCCGGGTTCTTCCCCTGCGCGACGTTCTTGATCCGCTCTACCTGCAGCTTGGCGAACCTCTGGAGATCGGCGGCGCTGTCAAGGTTCTCAGCCCGCAGGATGGCGAGGGTCCCACCGACTCGCATGACCACATGGGATACGTTCGAGCCGGCGAAGGCATCGCTCTCGTCCGCCCCCGTATCCACCTTGATGGCCTGCGTCTCGGCGCCCGAAGCGTCGCGGTGCTCTTCGGCTCTCAAGGCCTTCATGCCGACCCGGGCATTTTCTTGAGTGTTGAAGGCATAAAGGGTGAAGTCCACAAACATGGCTCCATCCGCGCCGCCATCACGATCGAATGCGGTCACGCCCGCAGCGATGAGACCGCCACAGCTTGTCCTGAGGTCGCGACCGCACTGGAAGGTCGACTTCTCATTGGTGAGTAGTGTGGGCTGATCCGCATCCCACCCCTCGGGGGCAGTGACCTCGCTGGGCAGTGCCTGCCGAACCCGCTCAGGATCGGCGAGGAGCTCTCCCGAGATGGGGTTCTGCGCGGCGGGGGAGGGGGCAGCGCCAGGGCTACCGCTGGCGCCACTGCCGGAATTATCGCCGCCGTCACAGGCGGTCATGACAAGGGCCGCCAGTAGAGCTGCAGTCAGCCAGATTTTCGTGTTGCGCATCGCGTCTCCGTGTGTAGTTTTCCTGAGGGTCGACTCAGGGACGCTAGGAGACATTCAGGCAGCCGACAAGGTGATTCGATATCGTTCGAATGATGGGCCGCCGCCTGTCGCGATGTGCGAGCCGTCACTACTTCTTGAAGCCGGAGAGACCGGGCGGCGCAGGACATTGATACGACGGCGTCGACGTAGCGGAGCCGGGGAGCGGGAAAGCTCTCTGCAACTCGTGGCACACAAGACGCACGCTTGTCGGCAGCTGGCAGCGCATTGCAGGATCCGAGGGACGTCGCTGTGTTCCGTGTAGCCGGGGGGCTTCCACCAGGGCGCGGGTTCGCCGGGGAACCACGCCATTGGTGGTACGCGGTCAGAGAGCCCGAGGAACGGCGGAACAGCCAGTTCCTCCGGGGCTGCCGAGCGATCAGCCAAGAGCACGGCATCCCCCTGTCTGCCGAGTTACACAACTGGCCTGCTCCACGAAGTCCACTTCGCGTAGTTCGACGTTCAGCGAGGGTGACGCTCGGACGACGGGCAGCGCCCTGACGTACGCACCCAGCACCAGGTGGCTCGACAGCACTTGTCCTTGGGCTCTGGCAGCCTCCGTCGAGCCGGGGTGCACCAATTGCGTCTGCTGCTCGACCTGTCGAAGGGACTGGACGCCGGGCGGCCAGCCGACGTTGAACGGCCGCCGCGTGCGGGTGGCCTCAAGGCTACTGACAGCTTGCGCCAGGCCGGGGGTGGCTCCACTCCTTGCCATGCATTTTCAGGTATCAATCAGCCCCGCTGTCGCATCAGTCTCCCCTTCCATGCCCTCCGCATGGCGCGCAAAATGATTGCGACGTCCGGCAGTTGGCGAATGCCGACCCGGCTGGCAGCAAGGTGAATCGCTCGGTGAAACCGTTGTGCCGCACAGGTTAAAGACTTGCCCGAAGGAAAGGCGCTCCGCCTGAAGGTGCACGCAACCTACGGCGGCCATGAATACCAGTGCAAGAGGTCGCGCCTCGGCGCAGCCTGAAATCGGTCCAGTGGCTCATGAAGAGGCTCGTCGCGCCCATAGGCGCGGCCGAAATTGATCGAAACGGCGGCGCTTGTGGGGTTGAGTCAACTGGTCCTGGTTACTCAAGCCGTCGATCGGCGCAGCATATCAATGGCTCTGCAACTGTTTCTGGAGAACACGTATGAACGGTCTGGCCAGATGGGTACCGCGGTTAATGGTCGCGACGGCTGCGCTCCACTTCGTCTGGGCGTTCACCCAGCCGAACTCGTGGTCCGACATCCTTCACGACGGAGTCGTCGCCACCGCCGCCGACCCGGACATAGACGGGTTCGATGCCCGCGAGGCGACCGTGTGGTTCATGGCTGCCGGTCTGGCGTTCCTGGCCCTGGGTACCCTGGCTGGGCACGTGGTGCGAGTAACCGGAAGCCTTCCCGCACAATTCGGGTGGTATCTGTTGGGGATCGGGATACCGCTGTGCGTCATCTACTTCCCCTCCACCGGCAGTTGGGCGCTGGTTGTCGTCGGCGTGCTCGCGTTGATCGCCGCTCGTGAATCAGACCCGAGATGACCGCGGCGGTCACCGCCCTCCGCGCGATGAGTATCGGCGCACCCCTTGGTGATGAGGATGTATGGGCTGGCCAGCTCCTCGGGAAACGCACGACACCGTCGTCGTTGGTCGACTTTGGTTGCTGTCGAGCGGCCTCGGACGGCCCAGGGACGGCTCAGCCGTGGATCACATCAACGGCGTCAGCCGACGGACGCAGCCCGCCATTGCGCGGTGATGCACCCCTCTTCCATGTCCCACCACTCCTTGGCCACGCCGTGCTTGAGCAGCCTTTGCACCTTGGCGAGATCGGCGGTGGGCGGGACGTCCAGGGCGACCATGCCGAACCGTTCTATGCCCTCGCCGCAGACACCGAGTTTGTGAAAGGCGTTGATCACGCTCTGCCGTGCAGCTCCAGAGCCACCGTCACGGAGCACGATGAGGCGGATGGTGCAGTTTTCGGAACGCCGAACCACCTCCCCAGCCCATCGCTCGCCCTCCTCGTCGGGCTCGGTGGCCACGACGTCCCCGCAGGCGATGCCTCGGACGAACCAGGCAATGTTGTCGAGCCGCGCGGTGCCGTCCCCCTGGTCGACAGCCCACAGGCTCTCCACCGATGCTGGGGGCCAGTTGTCCTCGATCTCAAGGCGGAAGTGCACCTTCACGTACGGGCCCTCGGGGTTCGTCATGGTGCCCATGATGCGGGACCCTGACGCGCCGGCCGTAGGTGGGTGACCGATGACGTCTGTTCAGAGCTGGATGCGGGCCCGTCTGTGCCTCAGCCGACGGCAGTCAGCCACGATGGCGGGGAGGCGCTTGACCAGCGGCGCGGAGGATCGGACCCCGGAGTACGGGGCGAGGATGAAGCGCGGTGCGTGATCCTTCGTCGCGTTCTTCCCGTTGCGCGTGCGGCACGGCCTCCCTGCCGGGGCTTCACACTCCGAGGAGTCGTCTCGTTCTGCAACGGTTGCGGCTTGATGGGGTGTCATCAGAACCACCCCGGCAGCTTGTCGGAACCACCTCGTGAAAAGGCCCGGGTCTTGAGTGGTTTTCTGCGAACGGCGACCTGTAGAAACGTGATCGGTTACAAATGCCGGTGTGCAGCGCGTACAGAATCCCGCACAGCACCTCCCGGTCCGGCAGCGCCTTGCGGCCCGGATACCGGAACCGCCGCTCTCCGTCCTCGGCAACGGCGGTTCGGCACGCTCCATCCGCCCCGACCCCGACCCACGACGACTCTCCCATGACCTTGACCCCCCACCGCTGAAGGTTGGGCTGGGACACGGTGAACGGTTCAGATAGCGTCTGAGCGAAAGGACTCCACCAGGGGGATGGGATGAACGCGGAGACCGTCACTGCTATATGCGCGGTCGTGATCGCCGTCGCGTCGCTGGTCGTCTCCGTGTACCAGACGCACGCCATGCGGCAACACAACCGCCACTCGGTACGCCCGGTACTACAACTCCACCGCGGCTGGCCGACGGGAGGCAGAGCAGGGATCCGGCTCAGCAACTCCGGCCTTGGACCCGCGGTTATCGTCGACAGTACGCTCACTGTCGATGGCGAAGTGATCGGCGCCTGGGACTCACAGAGTATCGGCCGCGTCCGCGACCACCTGTCGGTGCACCCGTCCGCTGTGACCTTCAACCGCGGAGAGGTCATCGCCACCGACTACGAACAGTACTTGTTGAGTGTCGCGAGCTACGACCCGCAGAACCACGCCGAAGTCGAGGACCTGATCAATCGGCGGCTCACACTCAAGATCCACTACGAGTCCCTGTACGGCGGAGAGAACTACACAGCCCTCCTGCGCCCCATCCGTTGACGGGATCACCTCGCGCCAGCCGCCGATCATTCTGTTAGGGGCTGTTGGGGAAGCAGGTAGGTAGAGGGCGGGGGCTGAGCGTACGAACGACGCGTCGACCATCGGGGTCGGGTAACGGCGATGGCGGCTCGGGCCCTCCCGTGGGAGCTGCGCCGACACGCAAGGCCACCGGGAACCGCGGTGCTCGGGCCCGTGACCGGGCCTGGCGTCTCGTCCGTGCCGAGCCGATACACGGCCCCCCCCTGGCCTATCGGCGGACAGCGCGCGAGGCGAGCCCTGAGGGCCCGGAGTTCTTCAGTCAGAGTGGGAGCCCTTGGCGGAGGTACCCGGGGGAAGCGAACCGAGCAGTGCTGCGGTGCACTCCTCGGCGAGATCCTCGGCGTGGGCGGGCAGGGGGTCACCGGCTCGGAGGTGGCGGCGAACCAGCGAGAGGGGTAGGTCCACCATCGCGAGCAAGGCACGTTCGGTGGCCTGCGGGCCCTCGGCGCCCAGAGCGGCGGCGAGGGAAGCCAGAGCGGCGTACACGCGCCGGTTGCCGCGGTCCGCACGCTGGATGTGCTCCTGAGACCACTTGGCACGCTCGAAATCCTCGGCGCCGTAAAGAAGGAGGGCGGCCTCCCGCGGGTGCGCGCGGCTCCATGCAACGACGTGGCGCGCCGCCGCACACCCCGCCTCCCGCGCGTCGGTGCCTGCCTCGATGGTCTCCAAGTAGCCCTGTTGGAAGCTTTCTACCGTCCGTAGCCACACCTCGGCGAGCAGCGCGGTTCGCCTGGGGAAGCGGTGGTACACCGAACCGCTCGGGGCACCCACCTCCGTGGCGACCGCGGACATTGTCACCGCGCCCGGGCCCGCTGCGGCGGCCAGCCGCACGGCGGCGTCGAGGAGCTGATTCGTATCGAAACGCTGTGGTCTGGCCATGAGTTGGAGGGTACTCTCTAGAATATTAGAGAGTACCCTCTAGATCAAGTTCGGGGAGGACGCATGGGCGTCTACAACGTGCACGAGCGCCTGCTGACCGCCAGCCAAAGCGAGGTGGGCGCGCTGATAGACACCCTGGCGAGCAGCGACGACAAGCTATGGCCCACGGGCGGCTGGCCGGCGATGAAGCTCGACCGCCCCTTGGCGACCGGAGCGGTCGGAGGGCACGGCCCGGTCCGCTATACCGTCGCCGCATATGTGCCTTCGCACTGGGTGCGCTTCACCTTCAACGGGCCGCGCGGCTTCCGTGGCTTCCACGAATACGCTGCCTTCACTGTCGATCAGGAGCACACGCTGCTGCGACACACTCTTGCCATGGCCTCCAAGGGCCCGGCCCGCCTCACATGGCCGCTCATCTTCCGCCCCTTCCACGATGCCTGTCTGGAAGACAGCCTGGACCGCGCCGAACTGGCCTGCACCGGCACAGTGGCCCGCCCGGCGCACTGGGGTCGCTACGTGCGGGTGCTGCGCAGGCTTGCGCGCTGATGACCGGCCAGGCGCATCAGGCCAAGGCCACAGCCAACGGTGCGTCAGACGCGGTTGCCCGGCTCCGCGAGCGTGGGGCCCGTCCCGAGAGGAAAGCAGGACTCAGTGGGCGCTGTGACGACTTACGAGACCATCGGGGCGACCTACAGCCGCACTCGACGGCCGGATCCTCGGATCGCCGCTCAGATTTACGCCGCCCTCGGCGATGCTGCCACGGTGATCAATGTAGGCACCGGCACCGGCTCCTACGACCGCCGCACACACTCCTGGCTGTGGAACTCAGCCCCACGGTGATCGTTCAGCGACCTGCCGGTTCACCACCGGCATTGCGGGCATCGGCGGAATGCCTACCGATCGTGGACGACTCCGCCGTCGCGGCCATGGCCCTCCTGACCGTCCACCACTGGACCGATCTCGACGCCGGAATCAGGGAGCTGCGGCGGATCGCCCGGCACCGTATCGTCATCCTCACTTGGGACCAGAACGTCAACCGGAAGTTCTGGCTGCTTGAGGAGTACCTCCGCGAGTCAGCCGCGTTCGACGAACTCCGTGCCGTGACGATCGACCGGCTGACTCAACTGTTGGGAGGCGCACGAAGCCCTCCATGCCGGCTTGGCTCGCCTGTCCGACGACCTCACTGCCGGCCGATGGGCGCAGCGCCACGCCGACCTGCTTGAACGCGACACCCTTGACGTCGGATATCGGCTCCTCACAGCCGACTCTCGTGAAGGCGTGCCTGAATGTTCAGGACGCGCTCCAGACACACCGAGGCCGGCCACCCGATTGAAGCGCCAGTGCTGACCCGCACCCATGACACCACCGTCAGCAACCACGGAGCAGGAATCCTCCGGATCCAGCCGGAAGAACACTGCAAGCGACCACAGCACTGGCGTGGTTCAGATACCACTCGAATGTGTGTCCCCGCAGGTGCACCATGCGGGTCACAAGTAATGATCAAGGCGAGTCTTGATACGGATCTCTTTGAGTACTGACGGGCTGGCGGCCACGCGTTTCGTACTGTCACCGCTCATGCATGTAGCCGTGGCACTGCACCCCATGGCTTCCTGGAATGCGAAGATCCCAGGAGTATGCGGGCCCCGGGATGTGGACAAGGTTCTCGTGGGGCGCCGCCATCGTCTGATCGCTGCTCTTCGTGCCCAGATCGGTCCCTACACTCCAGACTTCATGACACCGGGCTCACAGGCAAGCCAAGTACCCGACCTGGATGCCGAGTTGCATTGTGTCGCCACCACGCCAGCAGGCACTGTCGGCCGTCAGATGCGCAGGCTCTTCGACAGCGCACCAAAAGACCAATGCCGCGGCGATGAAGCCACCGTGACGCTGCGGCGGTTCCTGGACCGTGGCGAGCAGCACTTCGCCGAGCGCATTGCCCAGGAGATGTCGGACTTCTGGCATCACTGCCTCTGCACCACCTGGCCCATACTTCGAGCACGAGCCACCGCCGACATCGAACACCGAGCCATTGAATCGGCCACCACAGGACTGGCCGCAGGACTCAACTCCCTGCACCCCGCGATCACCTATTGCTCAGCGGGGCTCAACCTCGACGACCAGAGGCATGTTGCCGTCACCACCAGCCACCCCCTCAACCTATTTCCTTCCAGCATGGCCGCTACCTGGCTACTCAGCGTGGACCCCTGGGATGAACGAGGGCCCTACCTGATCTACCCGGCCGAATCCCACCCGGACTCACCAGCCGGGGCCCACGCTCCCCACGCCGAAGTCATCGGCCGCTCCCGCCTCACTCTGCTGACCGACCTGCACACGCCCCGAACCACCACAGAACTTGCCCGACGTCACTACATGAGCCCCTCCACCGTCTCCTACCACCTCAGCCGCCTCCTCCGTGCTGGCCTACTGACCCGGAGCCGCTCAGCACACCGCGTCTACTACCACCGAACCCGACAGGCCGTCCTCCTGCTCAACCCTGCCGACACTCCAACCCGCGAGAAACGACACAGCGCACTCAGCGCAGTGCTCTCGGCCTGAGGAAACACAAGTCAGCAGGGAGCCCAAGTGTCCAGGAAAGTGCCGGGCCCTCAAAGGGTCAGGGATGTCACTCCGGGACAGCATCGGCCAGCCGCCGCACATAGCGCACTGCACCACCGCGCGACGCGGTCCCGCAGTGAGGGCACGGTATCGGCAGCATCGCGCAGCGGACCCGGATGCTGAGCACGTTGGCGCACTGCTGGGCTCGCACTCCCGGCCGCACGCCGTCGCCGTGCCCGAGATCTCGTCTGCGGCCGACCCGTACGGACCGGAAGGCCGGCCGCGTCCCCGAGCAGGCGACTGACGTCGCCGCGACGGATAAGACCCGCCGGACGTTCGAGGCCGCCGCCGCCAAGATGGCCGCCAAGCTCAAGGACGGCGTCCGAGACCGCGCCATTCGGTCGCTTGGTGCCCATCCGGCGAAGAGCGACCGGAGGCTTGTAGACCCATCACCGCTGCGCCGCGATCGGCGAGGGCGGCCGTCCACGTGGGAGTGCGGTCAGGCGGCGAAGGAGGCAAGCAGTTCGTTGTACTGCTTGGCGGCGGTGTTCAGGTCTTCCTCGGAGAGGCCGAAGGCGGTGCCGTACAGCTTGACCATCGGCTGGATGTCGAACTGGCACAGCCGCAGGGTCGCGTACCAGTTGCTGAGGAGTGTCTCGATGGTGGTCTTGTTCGCGCCTTCGGGGGTGTAGTGCTCGGCGGGGACGCCGGCGGTGACGGCGACGACGGCCTTCTTGCCGGCCAGCTTGGAGGGCGAGCCGTCCATGGTGAAGGCCCAGCCGAGGGTGAAGACCTTGTCCTGCCACTGCTTGAACAGAGGGGTGGTGTTGTACCAGAACACCGGGTGCTGGAAGACGATCACATCGTGGTCGGCCAGCAGTGCCTGCTCGGCGTCGACGTCGATCTGGAAGTCGGGGTAGGCGGCGTAGAGGTCGTGCACGGTGACATGGGCCAGCTCGCGGACGGCGTCCACCAGGGCCTTGTTGGCCTTCGACTGGGACAGGTCGGGGTGGCCTACGACAAGGAGAACCTTGGACATGATGAGAAAGCCTCTTCAGTGATCAGTGAAATGGGTGAACGGGTGCGGGTTGCGGCGGGTCGGCGATTCGCCGGGGCGTCAGATCACCGGTCGATGGTGGCCATGTTCGCCTCGTCGTGGCGCTCGCCCGCGGCCGGTGTGAGGTTGTTCAGGCGGTCGAGCTGGGCGGCGCTGAGTTCGATGCCGTCAGCGGCGGTGTTCTCCTCGACGCGTGCGACCCGCCGGGTTCCGGGGATGGGGGCGACGTCGTTGCCCCGGGTCAGCAGCCAGGCCAGCGCGGTCTGGGCCGGGGGGGGGCGCCGATCTCGGCGCCGATGGCCTGCACTTCGTCGACGATGCGCAGGTTGCGCTGGAAGTTCTCGCCGGTGAAGCGCGGGTTGGTCTTGCGCCAGTCGTCGTCGGCGAAGTCGTCGACGGTGCGTATCTGCCCGGTCAGCAAGCCATGGCCGAGCGGCGAGTAGGGCACGAACCCGATACCGAGCTCGCGCAGCAGCGGGAGGATCTCGACCTCGACGTCACGGGTCCACAGCGAGTATTCGGTCTGCAGTGCGGCCACCGGATGCACGGCGTGTGCCCGGCGGATCGTCTCGGGGCCGGCCTCCGAGAGCCCGATGTAGCGCACCTTGCCTTCGGCGACCAGCTCGGCCAGCGCGTCGATGGTCTCCTCGATGGGCGTGTTCGGGTCGACGCAGTGCTGGTAGTAGAGGTCGATGTGGTCGGTGCCGAGCCGCAGGAGCGAGCCTTCGACCGCGGCCTTCACGTTGTGGGCACTGCTGTCGATGACGCCGGGTCCGTCGCCGGCGTGGGAGCGAGGCCGAACTTCGTCGCCACGACGACATCGTCGCGGCGGCCCTTGATGGCCTTGCCGACGAGTTCCTCGCTGTGGAAGGGGCCGTAGATCTCGGTGGTGTCGATGTGGGTGACCCCGAGGTCCAGCGCCCGGTGAATGGTGCGGATCGACTCGGCGTCATCGAGCCCCGCGCCCGTGGTGTACATGCCGGCCATGGTCATGGCTCCCAGGCCGATGCGGGAGACATCAAGCCCGCCCAGTGATACGTGCTTCATCAGGTACTCCTTTTCGTGACGGCTGTCAGGTTCGTGACGGCTGTCAGGCCGGTCTGATCAATGGGGTGCGTCACCGGCTGGCGGACCGTGCCTCGGTGGTCCGCGCGCTGCCGGCGCGGGCGCCGTTGCCGGGTAGCGGGTCAGCGCCGTAGGTGCACCGGGTGCGGCTTCCGGCCTAGGCCGGGGCATGGTGCTCAGGCGTGGGTGTCGTCGGAGGTCAGGCTGCTGAGGACATCGATGTCGCGGTCGCGGGTGATGTGCTTCGTCCAGGCGAGCCGGGCAGGCCGACCATGGGGGATTCGAGCTGGCCGCTGTCAGGTGGAGTGGTCCGACGCTGGTTTGCCAGAGGCAGGGTGCGGGGGATCCGCGGGCTGAACCGGCTGCGCCGGGTCAGTGCTCGTGGGCCGCCGGCTCCAGAACGAGGACCGGGATCTCACGGTCCGTGTTCTTCTGGTACTCGGCGTAGTCGGGGAACGCTTCGACGGCTCGGGCCCACCACAGGGCCTTCTCGTGCCCGGTCACGGGCGCGCCCTGTTCGCCCCCGTCTACGCCGACCCGGTACGGCCGCCGAACAACGCCCGGTTCGTCTTTCTCGGCCCGCACGCGACCGAGTTCTTCCGCCACTGGCACGAAGTCGCCAACGACACGGTCGCCATGCTGCGCGCCGAGGCCGGCCGCGATCTCTACGATCGGCGGCTGACGGACCTGATCGGGGAGCTGTCCACCCGCAGCGAGGAATTCCGTCGCCGCTGGGCGGCCCACAACGTCCGCATGCACACCACGGGCGTGAAGCTCCTCCACCACCCGGTCGTCGGTGACGTCGACCTGCCCTTCGAAACCTTTCCGCTCCCCGACGGCCCCAGCCAGTTCCTCCTCACCTACACCGCTGAGCCCCACTCACCCTCGCAGGACGCCCTGAACCTGCTGGCCAGCTGGGCCGCGACCGACGACGGCATCGAGCGGTCCGCGCCGGCCAACGACTCCCAGCCCGCCGACTCGGGCGAGACACCCGACTGACCGACGAGCCACGCGAGTCGATCTGCGGCAACAGCGGCAGCATCCGGCACCGATACATCGAGGGCAGGAACGGCACAGCCGTCTACGCGAGACCGCTGGGGTGGCGTTGCACTCCAGCTCGCGCCCCTGCGGACAAACGGACAACCCCCGCAATAACTTCGGCTCGGCGGCCCACCCGGCGGGCAGGGCAGGGCTGGCCACGGCTACGGTCAGTATCGGCTCCGGCAAGGACCACGTCATGGCGTGATGCCTTCCACGCCGGACCACCACAGGCGCGACGTGTAGGGCTCGGTCGTTCGGCAGCCGGTCGAAGCCGCCTGGATCTAGAGTAGGCGCCGACGTGAGCCACTGAAGGGATGTGATCCCAGTCAGCGGGGTAGCCCCAGTTCGCCTACACGGGGTGCAGCCAAAGTACGGCCGAAACCGGCAATAGGCTGAGCGGCCCTCGGGTTTGCGCTGGTGAGGGCAGGGGATCACGCACACCGCCGATTTCGAGTCCGCCCTCAGGGCTCTCGCGAAGGCCGCGGCCACCGAGCCCGGTGTGCTCGACTATGGATTCTGGCGCGACCCGACCCACCCGGGCCCTCCCCGATGTCGTAGCCTTCGTCGGCGACCTCCCGCTGTGGCTGGCCACCGACTCCCACGCGCTCCTCGAAACCACCTCCGTCCTCACCCAGATCCCGATGCTCCGCACCTGGCGAGGTCGGCGGCAGTTCTTAGCAGGAGCTCCCAGGTCACCCGGAGTGTTATGGTCTCGTCTCTGGACGGAGGTCGTCATGCACAAGTTGGTGGTCCTATATTCCAAGCCCGCCGACCCTGACCACTTCCGCGACTACTACGTGACCAACCACCTTCCACTGGTCATGAATTGGCCCGGCCTGCTTGCGTGGCGCTACAGCTTCGACGTGGCGGCGACCAAGGGAGAAGCGCCGTATTTCGCGGTCTTCGAAGGCGACTTCGCTGACGCCGCCGCCATGGCCGCGGCGCGGGCGTCGCCGCAAGGCCAGCGGGTGGCCGCCGATGTCGCCAACTACGCCACCGGCGGTGCGGTCATCATCCACTATCCGGTGCAGGACGGCACCGGCTGAGGCAGGACGGTACGCTCCGGGACGCGTTCGGTCGGCCGTTGCGGCCAGGTCCGGCTATCGGCGGAACGCCGTTCGCGGTTGGCGGTTCGTTGAGCGTCAAAGGTGGGCAGATGTCCTGGCCGAATGTCACGGTGGTTGATGCGTGCGTGCGTCGCGACGGCCGGGGCGGCAGCCCCACGGCCGTCAGCGACGACGACCCGGCGGCGACGGACGCGGACCGGCGTGCGGTCGCTGCTGCGGCCGGCACCTCGCACACGGCGTTCCTCGGGCCGGGGCGGACGCCGGACGGTGGCTGGCCGGTCCGGTTCTTCACCGCCACCGCCGAACTGTCCGGCTGCGGCCACGGCACCGTTGCCGCGCAGGCCGTCCGGTTGACCCGCACCGCGCTGGGCGAGCTGAACGACCGCCAACACACCGGCGGGCGCACGTTCGACACCGTCGCGGTCCGCCGCCCCGCCGGCATCGAGGTGTGGTTCGACCAGGGCCTCGTCGCGCTGCGTCACCCGGCACCGGACGAGCGCGCCGCGATCGTCGCCGCGCTCGGGCTCACCGCGGACGACCCGCATGCGACCGACGCGCCACGGATCGCCGCGCCCGGCGCACCACGCATGCTGGTACCGGTCCACGACCGGTCGGCGCTGCTCCGAGTCCACCCACACCTCGGCAGGCTGACAGCGGCGTGCCAGCGGTACGGGCTCCTCGGCTGTTTCGTGTACGCACCGCCGGTGGGCGACCGACCGGGTGCGGCGCGGATGTTCGCGCCGGCGATCGGTGTCGACGAGGACGTCGCCAACGCCAACAGCACCGGCTGCCTGGCCGCCCACCTGCTCGACGCGACAGGGGCACAGACGGTCGCGATCGAGGTGGAGCAGGGTGACACCCTCGGTCGACCGGCCAGCGTGCTCGCTTCGGCCCGACGCGGGCCGGCGGGCATCACGACCCGGGTCGGCGGGTTAGCGGTGGTCCGCGACGGACACCGAGGCGACAACTAGAGATCTTTAGCGGTTGGGGTTACCTCGGGGTGTGACGACTGGCTCGGATCGGTCTATGCCGGAGGGATGAAGTATCCCGACGGTGGTGGGCTGATGGCCGAGGAGCGGGCTCGGCGCGAGCAAGTCCGGTTCGAGGCTGCTGATTTGATCGAGTCGGGGGTCAGTGACACGGAGGTGGCCCGGCGTTTCAGAGTGACGCGGATGTCGGCGAACCGCTGGCGCCGGGCCCTTGCCTCGGGTGGCCGGCAGGCCTTGGCTTCCAAGGGCCCTGGCGGTGCCCGCTGCAAGCTCGACGACGTCAACTGCGCTTGCTGGATGCGATATTGGACGGTGGTCCGGCCGCGTGCGGCTGGCCTGACCAGTGCTGGACGCTCGCACGGATCGCCGAGGTCGTGGGCCGCCGGTCCGGCGTCGCCTACACCCTGGCCGGGCTGGACCTGTTGCTGCACCGGATCGGGTGGAGCGTGCAGGTGCCGACCCGCAAGGCCGCCGAGCGCGACGAGTCGCGGATCGCCGTGTGGAAGGAGGAGCAGTGGCCCGTCATAAAAGGAGGGCGGCGGACCTGGGCGCCTGGCTCTGCTTCGAGGACGAGGCGGGTCAGGGGCTGAGGCCGCCCAAGGGCCGCACCTGGGGCCGCGGTCGCACCCCGATCGTGAAGGTCACGGCCGCGGGCACGAAGCGCGTCTCCATGGCCGCGCTGATCTGCACCAAGGCCGGCCGCAAGGCCCGGCTGATCTACCGCATCCACCTGGACCGCGGCCCCGCCAAGGGCCGACGCAAGGGCTTCAACGAGACCGACTACGCCCGCCTGCGGGATGCCGCGCACCAGCAACTCGGCGGTCCCCGCGTCCTGGTGTGGGACAACTTGAACACGCACGTCAGCCGCACCATGCGCGAGCTGATCCCGGCGGCGGCGTGTGGTCACGCCTGAAGAGATCACTGGCCAACTTACGAAACACGACCTCGACCAGCTCACCGCGCTGGTGAAGACGCGACTGAAGCGGATGCAGTACCGTCCCGGCATCATCGAGGGGTTCATCACCAGGACCGGACTCGACCTCCAACCGCCGTAACCCCCACCTTCAAAGACCTCTAGTCGGGCCCGTCTTCAAACGGCGGTGTGGTTCACCTGCTGATGGTTGCCTGACGCAGGACGCGAGGTGTGGACACGTGGCCATCCCGAAGAACCGGGGCTTCTACAAGCACGGCGACATCGGTGGTCAGGGAACGACTGGCGCCGTTCTCGGCCAGCCAGCGGGCTGCTGCCACGGTGCCATAGGTTGACCAACCGCCGATCAGCACGACGCGCTTGCTCGGGTTGAGAGGGTTCACGGCTCGAACGATGTAGCCGCAGTCACGCACAACCTCGCTGTCGGCGGTATCTCCCGTGTAGGCCGTCCCTTCCCATGTGATCGCTCCTCCGCCCAGCCGGAACGGCAACGCCTCCGCCATGGCCTCCAGGATGCGGCGGGCTGCCTCATTGTTCTTCGGTCCGCCCAAGATGAGCAGGTCGTGCTCCATCTCGTTGCCCGGCAAGTGCGCCGACAGGCGGACCTTCTCCAAATCGAGGTCCCGGTAGGCGTGGGTGAGAGAGGGGATGAGCACGGACAGCGCCCGGACCTGTCCCAGACCGGCTACGGGTCGCTGGTAGCGGCCAGTGTCGACGTAGGAGGTGTCCAGCACTATGGAGAGTTCGCCTGCGTTCAGGTAGCGCCACGTGCGACGTGCGGGCAGCCGCTTGAGCACGAACCAGCGCATCAGGGTGCCGACGCCGGTAAGCACGGCGGCCACCACTGCACTGAGAATCTGCGAGCCGACGGCCCCCGCAATAACATCCATGGCGATCTCCCCCTCCGCGCGGCCAGAAGCTAGCGTGCGCGGGTTTCCTGAGTCGCCCCTATTGGATCACGGGCCGTGCATCGACATGAACTCACTGACCAGGCATGGGAATTACTCACTCCGCTAATACCCGGGCTGGAACCGGCCGCCCCCGAGTAGACGACCGGCGGATCCTCAGCGGCATGGTGTTCAAGATCCGTACTGGGATTACCCGGCGGGATCTACCCGAACGCTACGGTCCCTGGAAGACGGTCTACACACGCTTCCGGCCCTACGCCCTGCGAGGCGTGTTCACCCGCGTCCTGCAGCAGCTCCAGACCCGGGCGGACGCGGCTGGGAACATCGACTGGCTGGTACAGATCGACTCCACCATTGTCCGCGCTCACCAGCACGCCGCCAGCACGGGCCGAACAGCCGCTCAACCACGGCAGGAAGAACGGGACGATCACGCCCTTGGCCGGTCCCGCGGAGGACTGACCACCAAGATCCATCTTGCCTGCGACGGCCGCGGCCGCCCCCTGGCCGTGCTGCTCACCCCCGGTCAGCGCAACGACAGCCCGTGTGCACGCCCTTTGCTGGAACGCATCCGCGTACCGCGAACCGGACACGGCCGCCCACGCTGCCGCCCCGATCACCTGATCGCGGACAGGGCCTACAGCTCCCGCGGTTTCCGGGCCTACCCGCGCCGGCGCGGGATCGCCCACACCACCCCCGAAAGCTCCGATCAGAAAGGCCACCGTCGGCGCCGTGGCAGCAACGGCGGTCGCCCGCCGGGCTTCGACCGACAGATCTACCGGCGCCGCAACAGCGTCAAGCGGTGCTTCAACCTGCTCAAAGGCTTCCGTGGCATCGCCACCCGGTACGACAAGACCGCCACCAGCTATGAAGCAGCGGTCTGCCTCGCCTCATGCCTGCTCTGGGCAAGATCCCTTTGAAGACGGACCCGAGATGTTCCGGAGAGCGAGAGCCGTTCCGCCTGCCGCCTCAGTACTGTGAATTCGCATGACCGACACCGAGATCGAGATCACCGCAGACCTGGTCCGCGACCTGCTGCAGGAGCAACATCCAGACCTTGCAGGGCTGGCCGTCCGCGAGGTGGCGGGCGGGTGGGGCAACCAAATGTGGCGTCTCGGGGACGAGTTGGCCGTGCGCATGCAGCGCATGGACCCCACCCCGGAGCTCCAGCTCAAGGAGCGGCGGTGGCTACCCGTGCTGGCTCCGCGCCTGCCGCTCCCGGTGCCGACTCCGGTGCGGTTCGGTGAACCGTCCGTGCGCTTCCCCAAACACTGGACCGTGATGACGGGGGTTCCCGGCGAGCCGCTGGACCACGGCTCGATCAGCCGCGGTGCCCATGCGGCCGACACACTGGCGGGCTTCCTCCGGGCGCTCCACGTGGAGGCGCCCGCCGAGGCGCCGATCAGCTCGGACTTCGGCGCTCACCCCAAGAAGTGCACGGACGGCTTCGACTACTTCTTTGAAGCCGTTGTTCCCGGCGGCATTGCCGACGAGGTCCGGGCCGTCTGGGACGATGCCGTTGCGGCCCCCGAGTGGGAGGGCCCGCCAGTATGGGTGCACGGTGACCTTCATCCCGCGAACGTCGTCGTCTCGGACGGAACGCTTTCGGGCATCGTCGACTTCGGTGCCATGTGCGCCGGCGACCCGGCCTGGGACCTCGCCGCCGCATGGGTGCTGCTACCCGCGGGCACGGCCTCACGGTTCTTCGACATGTACGCGCGTGCAGACAAGGCGGCGGTCCGGCGCGCCCGCGGGCTCGCCGCGATGAAGAGCCTCTTCCTGATGCTCATGGGGCGGAACGGAGACCGGGGCCTTCCCGGCGGCAAGCCGAACTGGGGACCTGTCGGCCGGGCGGCACTTGATCGTGTTCTGAAGGGCGTTTGATGCACGCTTCTTTGAACTTGTTCTCGATCTTGGTTGAGGGCCGTGCGACAGCCCACCTTCGTGGGTTCATCGACCGCCACGCGTTGTAGGCATGCCAAGGTCCACGGCCGTATGCTGCCCGTGGCCCCGATCGAGCTGACGGAGCTTCTCCTCGGCACCAGCCAGGCCGACCTGGAGACGTTCGAGCTCGCCGAGCGAGCCTTCCGTCTCGGCTTCGGCGATTCGGGCGATCAAGTTGTCGCGGATCTCGCCAAGCCGCGCCCGTTGGGCCGGGTCAGGTCGGAGGAGCGAGCATCTGACGCAAGCGTGCTCGTGGATGCAGGCGGTGCCGTGGGCGCGGGCGCAAATGCCGACCGAGAGCTTGCGGCGTTCGAAGTGGCCCAGGAAGTCCTCCCACTCGGTTTCAGTGGGGGTGCGGTACTCCTCGGCGGGGCGCAGGGTGCGGCGGCGGGTGACGAGGGCGCGGTGGGCTTCGATGGTCTCGGTGGGACAGACGGCGTTGTAGCCCATGGTGGTGTTGATGTTGGTGTGGCCGACGATGACCTGGGCGATGTGAGCCGGTGGCTGTCTGCAACCCGCTGAGGATGGAGTTGGCCTTGGCCCTGACGGTCTCCTTGCTGTCCGATTCGTTGAGCCCCTCGGGGACGACGGCACCGAAGGCGAAGTTGTCTCCCGGCCTGGCCCAGTTCACGCCCTTGAACTGGCCGGCGTCCAGCACCGCCTCCTCGGCGCCGGCCGATGAGGCCCCGGACAGAACACTGATCGGACCGGCGATCAGTGCGGCCAGGAGGCTGGCCGCCATGTCGCGGGAGCGGATACCGGCGGGGCGGAGCGCGGTGGAGTGACACTGGGCCTGGTGTCCTGGATGCGGTGCGTCTCCTGTCCTTCTGTGCGCGCGGCTCTGCGCGGGCCGCGGATCGATGTGGTCGACCAGGTGCCGAGGCCGGGGCGACTTGGTCGAGTTCGGGGCTGTCGAGGGGGTGCCGGCGGCCTTCTGCTCGGCGGCTGTCAGTTCACGGCGAAGCCGTCGAAGTCGGCATCGCGGAGATGCCGCGTGGTGAGCGGTGGCGACCGCGACGGCTGACCTGGGTGGCGGTGGACAGGGTGGTGGCGCTGCCATTGCCGGTTGGCAAGTCCAAGGAGCCGGTGCCGCCGCAGTCCCACTCAGTGCGCCTGCGTCTGGGCCGCAAGGATCACGGTCCGGGTGAACTGGGTGCCTTGGTGACCTCGTTGCGAATGGCCCAGTCCGGCATGGGCCCAGACGTTGACCCGCGTCCGGGAGTCGGCACAGGCGATCATGGTCGATGTCTGCTGCGCAGCGCGGTAGGTAGAACGCGCCGCACTCATCGGCCGAGATGCAGCTCTCTGCGCCTGATGCTGCCATGGCGAACCGCTCACTCAGCCCGAAGCGTTGCGTGGGTCGAGCCGACGGAGTGCCAGGTGGTTTCGACGGTGCCGCCTCCGACGCGGACCAGCAGCGGTGCTTGGACGTTCGTACCGCAAGAGTGAAGCAACCCAACCGGGCTCGCTGCCAAGGCCGTTGTCGCTGCGCAACCCGGCCTGCCTGCGGATGGAGGCCGGGCCTGCGACGGCTTTCCGGAGTGGTTGACGTTCCCAGTTGCTGCTCATTGCCGACATGCTGACGTCCCTGTCTGGAGTGGGGCTACTGCATTTGCGACTCGGCGTGAAATGGCTCAGATGGCGCCAGGTGCCGGAAAGTTAGGGCTCCGCCGAAGACTTTGGCTAGGGGTTGGACGAAGGTCTCTCAAAATTCCTCGGAACTGCGCGAAGGGCTGTACGGCATTCGATATTTCGAACCGCACACTCGTGCCACGGGAGCGCACCCATCGCGTCGGCCCTGCGGGAATCCGGCAACGGGCGCCAGGGGAAAGCGATTTCGCCAGGTTGTCGGTTTTCGCGGGGGTCACGCAAAGGTCGTGCGCGACTCTTGACGTTCGGCAGGCCGAACGGGTCTCATAGGCTTGCTGTTCGGTCTCGTTTACTTCTGATCGATCGTGTGTCCTTGCGGCCTGGAACGCGATGGCCGCTGCCCTGCCCCAGGAGTCGTCATGCAGCTCTCTTCCTCCGGTCTCTCCTCTCCTGGCCCCGACGGCCGCACGCTGATGCGGGGGATGGGCGGGGCCGTTGCGCCGGGCGCCGGCATCGCCCTGCTGAGCGCCTGTGGCGGCAGCGGTACGGCGAGCGACCCGAAGACCGTGACTCTCGGGTCCCACGCGTCGGACGCGGTGCCGAAGAAGGCGTTCGCCGAGACCTACGCGGCGTTAGAGAAGCAGTCCGGGATCACGGTCGACGTGAACACCAAGGACCACAACACCTTCCAGGAGCAGATCAACTCGTATCTGCAGGGCACGCCGGACGACGTGTTCAACTGGTCCGCCGGGCACCGCATGCAGTTCTTCGCGGCCAAGGGGCTGGCCACGCCGATCGACGAGGTGTGGCAGAAGATCGGGGGGCAACTTCCCGGACGCCATGAAGGCGCTCAGCAAGGGCGAGGACGGCAAGTACCACTTCCTGCCGCTGTACACGTACCCGTGGGCGCTCTTCTACCGAAAGAGCGTCTTCAAGGAGAAGGGCTACGAGGTTCCCACCACCTGGGACCAGCTGGTCGCCCTGTGCAAGCAGATGAAGAAGGACGGGCTGGTCCCGATCGCCTTCGGCGACAAGGACGTCTGGCCCGCGCTCGGCACCTTCGACCAGATCAACTTCCGTACGAACGGCTACTACTTCCATGTCGAGCTGATGGCGGGCAAGGCGTCCTGGACCGACGCCAAGGTGCGCAAGGTCTTCGACCTGTGGGCCGAGTTCCTCCCGTACCATCAGGACGGCGCGGTCGGCCGTACCTGGCAGGACGCCGCGCAGTCGCCGGTGTCGAAGAAGGCCGGCATGTATCTGCTGGGCACCGTCGTGGCACAGAGGCCGAGGCGATCTGCCTCAAGGCCGACTCCAGCGTGGTGGCCGCCTCCAACAAGGCCGACACCTCTTCGTACACCCCGCTGCAGAAGAAGGCGTACGGGATGATCTCCGGCGCCAAGCACCTGACGCAGTTCATGGACCACGACAGCCGCCCGGACTTCACCTCCACGGTGATGCAGCCCGCGCTGCAGAAGTTCATCCGCGACCCCGAGGGGATCGACAGCCTCGGCCCTGCACAACCTCTCCGGCCCGTACTTCACCGACCCCAACCTGATCGCCGCCCGCGCCCTGCTCACCGCGATCCCCACGCTGATCGTGTACTTCGCGCTCCAGCGCCAGTTCGTCAGCGGCCTCACCCTTGGCGCCAACAAGGCTGACCATCGGCCGCCGCCGGCCCCTTTCCGCCTTCCCACCCCCCCATTCCTCTGGAGCCGGTATTGCGCACAGGGCGGCAGTTACCCCTTCCCAGCACGAGCGCCAACGCCCCACGACGCCAAACCCGATCAAGAGCAGGTGACTCCGGACAGATGAATGCCGACCTCTGCTGCAGGTGCAACCGCTGGACAGACGCCCCCATTTCCGTGGGCCACATCCAGCGGTCCAGTGCCCCCGACCGGACGCTGTCCGTCTGCCCGAACTGCATCCCCTGTTTCACCTGAGCCGCTCTCGCAGCCGACGAACCCCATCCGTCCCGCACCAGTAGCCGCCGGCGGGGCGCCGATGACGGCGTCGTCGGCCACGGCGACGGCCTCGCCAGGCTCCTGCCGAGCTGCCGTTGAACATCTCCGGGAAGTCCGCTGAACGGGACTCGGCCGAAGGCCGACAGCGGACGTACCCGACGTCCAATCCCTCGATCTAGGCCCCCTCACACATCATGTCAGCGCCGATCCGGGGTGGGGCCAACCCTCATTCTCGATCAGGCCCGGCGCGGATCGACGAATGGGGCCAAGAGCCGCCCGAGGGTGGGTTCGACCTCCTTCCCGAAGCCGCCCTCCCGTTCACGAAGGAGCAATGATGCTCAGACGTGTGCTGACGGCATGGCTGGCCGCCTGTGCCAGCGTGCTCGCACTCCTGGTGGTCGGGCCGCCCGCCCATGCCGTTCCGGTCACGTTGACCAACCCCATCGATTTCACCGGGACCAATGGCGACCCCGTCGACGCCCACGGTGGCGGGGTGATCAAGCACAATGGCTCCTACTACTGGTTCGGGGAGAACCGCCACTCGGACAACACGTTCAAGGCCGTCTCCGTCTACAAGTCGTCCGACCTGAAGACGTGGGAGTGGGTGGGCGATGCCCTGAACGAGGCGAGCGATCCCGAGCTGGAGTCCGCCAAGATCGAGCGTCCCAAGGTGATCTACAACAGCACCACCAAGAAGTTCGTCATGTGGATGCACAAGGAGAATGCCAGGGACTACCTCCAGTCCCGCGCCGCCGTCGCCGTCTCCGACACGATCGAGGGCCCCTACGACTATCAGAGCAGCTTCCGGCCGCCGAGCGGCACCGAGTCCCGGGACATGACGCTGTTCGTAGACAAGGATGCGAACGGCAATGAGACCGCCTACCACGCCACGGCCGCCAAGGACAACGCCGACCTGCGCATCTACAAGCTCAACTCCGCCTTCACCGGGTACGACACCAACTACAAGGTGAAGGAAGAGGTCGCCCTGGTCGCCAACCCCTGGCCGGGCCAACATCGGGAGTCCCCGGCGCTGTTCAAGCGAGACGGTGTCTACTTCATGTTGACCTCCGGCACCAAGGGCTGGAATCCCAACCAGCAGAAGTACGCCACCTCCACCAGCCTCAGCACCGGTTGGTCGGAGATGAAGGATGTCGGTAACGACATCGCCTACGACTCCCAGACCACGTTCGTCCTGCCCATCCAAGGCACGTCGGGCACCTCGTACCTGTACATGGGCGACCGGTGGGCCGGCGCCGATATCAGGGGCAAGCGCCCGGTCAACGAATCCACGTACGTCTGGCTGCCGCTGACCTTCCCGACCAAGACCACCATGAACCTGCCCTGGTACCCCCAGGTCGAAATCGACACGGCGGCGGGGACGGTCAAGGGCGCGGGCGGCGGTCCCTACTACAACCTCGTGGCCCGGCACAGCAACAAGTGCGTCGACGTCAAGGACAACTCCTCCGCCGACCACAACTCCTCCGCCGACGCCCCCGATACCCAGAAAGCCCCCGTCGTCCAATTCACCTGCAACGACGGCCTCAACCAGCAGTGGCGTCTGGAGGGCGCAGGCGACGGCTATTACCGCATCCTCGCCCAGCACAGCGGCAAGTGCCTGGACGTCGAGAATGCGTCCACCGCAGACGAGGCCTTCGTGAACCAGTACAGCTGCGGCAGCGGCCAGAACCAGCAGTGGAAGTTCGACGACCAGGGCAACGGCTACTACCGCCTGGTTGCACGACACAGCGGCAAGTGCCTGGACGTCCCGGCCGGCTCCAAGAACGACGATGTCCGCCTCATCCAGTACACCTGCGGTACCGGCACCAACCAGCAGTTCACGCAGCCCAAGGTCTGAACCTCCTGGGTCGACGCATTTATGCGCACCACCGCACGCGAGGCGGGCCTCGCGTCGGGCGCTCCCCGGACATGCTCGCGTACCTCACCGTCACCGACACGAGAGGCGACACCATGCCCAGATCGGTTCCTCGTGCCCTCTTGGCAGTCTTCGTGGTCTGCCTTTCACTGCTCGCCCTTCCGCCGACGCCGGCCGCGGCGGCCCCAACGACAAACATCACGGTCGACGGGACGTCCGGCGGCCGGACCTTCGACGGCATCGGGGCGATCAGCGGCGGCGGCGGTAACAGCCGCCTGCTGGTCGACTACCCGGAGCCGCAGCGCAGCCAGATACTGGACTACCTCTTCAAGCCTGGCGTCGGCGCCTCGCTGCAGACACTCAAGCTTGAGATCGGAGGGGACACCAACTCCACCGACGGCGCCGAAGCCAGCCACGAGCACACCAAGGGCGATGTGGACTGCGACGCCGGCTATGAGTGGTGGCTGGCCCGCGAGGCCAAGGCTCGCAATCCGAAGATCAAGTTCGCCGGCCTTGCCTGGGGCGCGCCGGGCTGGATCCCCGACGGGAACTTCTGGTCCTCCGACACGATCGACTACCTGATGGGCTGGATGGACTGCGCGAAGCAGCACAACCTGACCATCGACTCTCTCGGCGGCTGGAACGAGCGGGGCTGGAAGGCCTGGTGGTACGTCGACCTCAAGAAGGCGCTGGTCTCGAAGGGCTACACAACCAAGGTCGTGGCGGCTGACACCGACTCCTGGGCAGTTGCCGACGACATGAAGGCGGACGCGGCGTTCCGGGACGCGGTGGACGTCATCGGCGTGCATTACCCGTGCGGCTACAGCAACGGCGGGGCCATCGGCAACAACGCCCCGTTCACCACCTGTAACAGCACGAGCACCGCGCAGAACATCGGAAAGCCACTGTGGGCCAGCGAGAACGGATCACAGGACACCGAGGCGGGCGCCGCGCCGGTGGCACGGGCTCTCAACCGGGACTACATCGACGGTCGGATGACCGGGTACTACAACTGGCCGCTCGTGGGCTCGCTCTATCCGAACACGTACTTCGCCTTCAATGGACTGGTGTCGGCCAACCAGCCCTGGTCGGGCCACTATCGCGTCGGCAAGACCACGTGGGTCATGGCCCACACGACACAGTTCGCGCAGATCGGGTGGCGGTACCAGGATTCCGCCAGTGGCTATCTGGGCGGTGACCGGTCCCACGGCAGCTATGTGACGCTGCGAGCGCCCGACGGTGACGACTACAGCACGATCATCGAGACGACGGAGGCCACCGCCCCGCAGACCTTGGATGTCCGGGTCACCGGCGGCCTGTCCACTGGTCGGATTCACGTGTGGGCCACGAACCTCAACACCAACTCGGACAGCGCTGCTGACAACCTGGCGCACACCACCGATGTCACCCCCTCCGACGACCGGTACACCGTGACGCTGGAGCCCGGCCGTGTCTACACGCTGAGCACGACGACCGGGCAGGGCAAGGGCACGGCGGGATCACCGGCGGCCTCGTCGCTGAGCCTGCCGCAGTCCAATGACTTCGAGACCAAGGGCGCCACCTCGTCTCCGAGGTACTTCACGGACATGAACGGTGCCTTCCAGACCGTGTCCTGCGGTGGCGCACGCGGGGGCACATGCCTGCGTCAAATGGCCACGGCCGCCCCGATCCGATGGACCGGGGAGTCGTATTACGCGCCGTACACCTTCATGGGCGACGACTCGTGGAGCAACTACACGGTCAGCGCGGACGCGATGCTGGAACAACCCGGCGCGGTGGAACTCCTTGGCCGCGTGACCATGCAGGGCAGGAACAACGGCGGCCTGGAGGCGTATCACTTGCGGGTGAGCGATACGGGTGCCTGGTCGATCCTCAAGAGCGACTCCGCGTGGAAGTTCACCTCCCTGAAGAGCGGCACCACAGCGGCCCTCGGCACGAACCGCTGGCACTCCGTCGCCTTGACCATGCAGGGCCCAACCCTCACCGTCAGGGTCGACGGCACGGTGCTGGGCAGCGTCACCGACTCGACCTACGCTCACGGCCGTGCCGGTCTGGGCACGGTCGACTCCGCCGCGGCGACGACCGGCGGCGGATACAAGACGCAGCAGTTCGACGCCTTCTCCGTCACGCCCGGGACCGATCCGGTCCCCGCCCGTGTCGGCCCCGTCCCTTCGGGCATCTCCGGCATGTGTCTGGATCTCCCCGGAGGCAACACCGCTGACGCCACGCCGGTGAAGACCTACAGCTGCAACAACAGTTTCGCGCAGATCTGGACCCACAACCCGGCCGACGGCACGGTCAGGATCGGCGGCAAGTGCCTGGACGTCCCTGAGCAGGCCACGAAGAACGGCACCAAGGTTCACATCTGGCCCTGCAACGGCGGAAACAACCAGAAGTGGACTCCGCAAGCCGACGGCACGCTGCGCGGCACGCAGTCCGGGCGATGCCTGGACGTCCCGGGTGGCGGCACCAGCCCTGTCGAGCTTGTGATCTGGACCTGCAACGGCGGCAACAACGAGAAGTGGAAGCTCCCCGGCTAGGAAGGTGGGACGGAGATCCCTTGCCATCCAAGGGATCTCCGTCCCACCTCGCCACCTCCGACAGCCTCATCCACCCTGCCGATCCTCTGCCCATGTGGCCAGCGCCGACGCCATCAGATCTGCTCGCCCCCTTCCGGATCACGGTGCGATCGGCTCGCGCGACACGGCCCATTCCGTCCCGAGGAGGACGTGCGACATGATCAGTCCCCGATCACGGTGAACGCCCCCGACTCCGGCGTACCCAACCCGGTCCGGTACGCCCGTCAGACCGTACTCGATCAGCTCGCCGAACACATCGACGATCCTGGTTTGCTGGAAAGACCTGGCCGCCATGGCCTGCGAGGCAACCACGAACGCCGCCATCCACGCACCCGGACCCTGCGAGCTGCGGATCATCTCCCACGAAGGGTTCCCGCTGGTCATCGAAATCGCGGACACCGGCGACGAGTTCGACGTCGTCGCCGCCCGACTCGCCGCGGAGCAGTCCCGGACCAGCTTGGGGCCCTGCTGGACGGCGGCCGAGGGCTCGGCATCATCGCGCGGCTCTCCGGGGGCCGTTGGGCAGTCCACCTCACCCGCCTCTACTCAGCCGCCGCCGACGGCAAATCCGTCTCGGAATCCACTCGGAATGAGGAATGCTGATGAGCCACGTTGCCGAAGAGATCTCCAGTCGGCCGGAGTGCCGGCTGCGCGCCTCGTCCCTGCTCGGTGAGTACGACAGCGTGCTGCCTCGGGCCGGCGAGCGGGTCGCGGTCGTCGGTTGGGGGACATCGTGGTTCATGGCCCAGTCGTACGCGACGCTGCGCGAGTCCGCCGCGCAGGGGCAGACGGATGCGTTCACACCGTCGCTCGGCGGCCCCTGTTGCCGTGCACCTCGACCACGCCGAGTCCGTCAACCTGGTAAGGGAAGCGGTGTCGTTGGGTTCGTCTCGGTGATGTTCGACGCGTCCAAGCTCGCCGTCGAGGACAACGTACGGCTCACCCGCGAGGTGACCTCGTACTGCCATGAGCACGGGGTCTGGGTGGAAGCCGAACTCGGTGAGGTCGGCGGCGAGGACGGCGCACACGCCCCCGGGGTGCGCACCGATCCCGACGAAGCCGCGTCGTTCGTCAAGGCGACCGGTGTCGATGCCCTCGCCGTCGACGTCGGCACCTCGCACGCGATGGTGCAACGCACGGCCTCACTGGACTTCGACCTCATCGCCCGGCTCCGCGCCGCAGTACCCGTATCGCTGGTCCTGCACGGCTCCTGCGGGGTCGGTGACGTCGACCTCGCCGAAGCGGTGGCAGCCGGGATGACCAAGGTGAACATCGCCACCCACCTCGACCAGGTGTGCACCGGCGCGCTCCGCAGCCACCTCGTCGACCACCCCGCCGAGGTCGACACCCGCAAATACCTCGCCCCCGGACGCGCCGCGATGGCCCAGGAGGCCGCGCGGCCGCTGTGCCTGCTCCGGGCCGGATGAACACTCAAGAAAGAGGCTCTCATGCGAATAACCAGACATCTCGCGGTCCCGGTCGGCCTGGGCCTTGTGGCCTGCGCCCTGACCGGGGCCGGCGCTACGGCCCACGCGGCCTCGGCAGCACCCGCTTCCGGCACCGTCTACACCCTGACGAACGCCGCGAGCGGCCAACTGATGGACGTCAGATACGGCTCGACCGCCCCCGGCGCACCCGTCGTTCAGTGGCCGTCGAAAGACGAGGCCCACCAGCAATGGTTGCTGACCCGGACCAGCTCCGGCGCCTATACCGTCAGGAGCGCCAACAGCGGCCTGTGTCTGGACGTTCCCGACCCGCAGAGATCCGTTCCGCAGCTCGTCCAGAACACCTGCAACGGCTCCGGCAACCAGCAATGGAAGATCGAGTCCGTCGGCGGCGGCGCCTACACCCTTGCCAACGCCGCAAGCGGCCTGCTCGTCGACAACAAAGAGTCGTTGGACAAAGAGGGCAACGCGATCATCCAGTGGCCGTCCAATGGCGGCGCCAACCAGCACTGGACCCTCACACCGGTTCTCACTCCGCTCACACGGGTCGGCACTTACACCGCCGGCCTGATGTCCAACGGACCCTCCTTCACCAACCAGAGCATCCGCATGGTCGCTCACACCACTGTCGCAGGATCCAAGCTCCGTGTCCGACTGAGCAACCGCTACGGCACCTCACCGCTGACCATCGACGCCGTCGACCTCGCCCGGGAAGGCAGCACCCCCGGCACCGCCGTCCCCGGCACCCATCACACCGTCACCTTCAACGGCAGCGCCTCCGTCACCATCCCCGCCGGGCAGGACGTCGCCAGCGATCCGATCCCGATGGACGTGGCCGCGAACACAGACCAGCTCGTGAGCCTCCACCTGCCGGGCACGCCCGCCGGCACCACCTGGCACGCAGAGGCACAGCAGGATGCTTGGGTCTCCACCGTCGGCAACCACGTCACCGACGACGGCCTCGGCAACTACCCGACCAAGAAGTGGTCCTGGTTCTTCCTCGAAGGCCTGGACGTCACCTCCTCGACCGCCACCGGAACACTGGTGTGCGTCGGGGACTCCATCACCGACGGCGTCGGTTCCACTTGGGGCGCCAACCGCCGCTGGCCCGACTACCTCGCCCAGCGCATGAACTCCGCCCCCGGCGGCCCCACCCTCGGCGTCGTGGACGCCGGCATCGGCTCCAACCGCGTACTGACAGACGTCAACGGCAACAACCCCAGCCTCCAGACCCGATTCGACCACGACGTGCTCGGCCAGCCCAACGTCAAGAGCGTGATCCTGCTGGAGGGCATCAACGACATCGGCGGCAACCTCGGCTCCAACGGATCCACCCCTCTGACCGCCACGGACCTCGAGAACGGCATGCGCAAGGTGATCGACAAAGCCCACGCCGTCGGCGTGAAGATCATCGGCGGGACGATCCTGCCCTACGAGGGCGCCGGCTACTACACGCCTGACGGCGAGAAGGTCCGCCAAGCCGTCAACCAATGGATCCGCACCAGCGGCGCCTTCGACGGCGTCATCGACTTCGACAAGGCAATGCAGGACCCACGCAATGCTCGGGCCCTCAACGACGCCTACGACAGCGGCGACAACCTGCACCCCAACGACGCCGGCTATCAGGCGATGGCCAACGCGGTGAACCTCGCCCAGCTCACGCCGTAGCACCGTGTCAGCCTTTCCTTCCCTGGAGTGCCGCATGTTCCGAACCGCTGCATGTAGTTGGACCAGGCGCGTCATCGCCCAGGCGCTCGCCGCCGGACTCGCCGTCGCCGGCCTGGCGTCCCTCGACCGGCCGGAGACTTCGTCGCCCCTGTCCGCCGAACCGGCTGCCGTGAGCACCCATCAGAACGATGTCACTCCACCGCCCATGGGCTGGGCGTCGTGGAACGGCTTCCTCAGCAGCATCGACCACAACGTGATCAAGCAGCAGGCCGACGCCCTGGTCTCCTCGGGTATGGCCGCCGCCGGCTACGAGTACGTCAACCTCGATGACGGCTGGTGGCAGGGCCAACGCGACGCGAACGGCAACATCGTCGTCGACGAGAACCTGTGGCCCGGCGGTATGAAGGCCATCGCCGACTACATCCACGGCAAGGGCCTGAAGGCCGGCATCTACACCGACGCGGGCAAGAACGGCTGCGGCTACTACTGGCCCACCACCCGGCCCGCGGCGCCCAACACCGGTATGGAGGGCCGCTACCAGCAGGACCTGGAGACCTTCCAACGCTGGGGCTTCGACTACGTGAAGATCGACTGGTGCGGCGGCAAGGAGGAGGGCCTGGACCAGGAGACCCAGTACAAGCAGATCGCCGCCGCCAACGAGGCCGCCTCGGCCGTGACCGGCCGCAAGCTGGTGCTGTCGTTCTGCGAGTGGGGCACCGGACGGCCCTGGAACTGGGCCACGGGCTACGGAGACCTTTGGCGCACCAGCCACGATCTCCTCCAGCCCAAGGAGTCTGCGAGCCTGACGAAGATGTACCACAACTTCGACGAGGCTCTGCAGCCCGCGGCCCAGCACACCGGGTACTACAACGACCCCGACATGCTGACGGTCGGCGTGAACGGAATGACCGCCGCCCGCAACCGGCTGCACATGAGCCTGTGGTCGATCGCCGGCGCCCCGCTGCTGGCCGGCAACAACGTGGCCACGATGAGCACGGAGACCCGCGACATCCTCACCAACCCCGAAGTCCTCGCAGTCAACCAGGACCCGCGCGGTCTGCAGGGCGTCAAGGTCGCCGAGGCCACACGGGGCCTGCAGGTGTACGGCAAGGTGCTCTCCGGCGCCGGCAAGCGCGCGGTGATGCTGTTCAACCGCACCGGCTCCGCCGCGGACATCACCGTCCGCTGGGCCGAACTCGGTCTGACGTCGGCGTCCGCTTCTGTGCGCAACGCCTGGACCCGCACCGACGCCGGTTCCTTCGCCACCGGCTACACCACTTCCGTCCCCGCGAACGACGCGGTCCTGCTGACCGTCTCCGGCACCGAGGCCTCCGGCTCGACCTACGAGGACACCACCACCGCCACCACCCCGACGTTCAGGAATGTCACCGCCTCCGCAGCGGGCACCAAGCTCGTCGACATCACCTACGACAACGGCGGAAGCACCGCCCGTAAGGCCACCATCCAGGTCAACGGCCAGTACAAGTACGTCGTGGCCTTCCCGCCGACCGGCTCGGTCACCACCTACCGGACCGTCTCCGTGCTCGCGCATCTGGCCAAGGGCGCGAACACCGTGAAGTTCGCCGCGATCTCCGGCAGCACCGCACCCGACATCGACGCCCTCCGCGTCCAGGGCATCCCCGGCACCGATGGCACCGCCCTTGTCGGCTCCGCGTCCGACCGCTGCCTGGACATCGAGAAGAACACCTACGTCAACGCCACCCAGGCGCAACTCTGGGACTGCTCCGGCGGACGCAACCAGACCTTCACCCACACCTCGCGCGGTGAACTCGTCGTGTACGGCAACAAGTGCCTCGATGCCGACGGCAACGGCACCAAGGCCGTCATCGGGGACTGCACAGGAGGCACCAGCCAGAAGTGGACGGTCAATTCCGGCGGCACCATCACCAACGACCTCTCGGGCCTGTGCCTGGACGCCTCTGGCGCGGCAACCGCCAACGGCACCCGGCTGATCCTGTGGACCTGCAACGGCCAGGCAAACCAGAAATGGACCCTGACTTGACGAGACCAGTCGAAGTGACAGATGTACCCGGGACGACCGAGACGCAGGCTGAAGGCCCGATCAGAAAGGCAGGGCACTCCATGCCGGACGAGGTGTCCCCTCACCCCGGTCGCCGCACCGTGGTGGCCGGTGGGCTGACCGTTGGAGCCGCCGTCGCGGCCGGTACGTACCTGTCCGCGACGTCGGCGGAGGCCACCGAGGCCCCCGAAACGACGCGACAGCTCTCCCTCACCGTCAACGGCGAGCGCCTGAAGCTCGCTGTCGGCCCGCGCAGCAGCCTCCTCGACACTCCGCGCGACGAGGTCGGCGTCACCGGCCCCAAGAAGGGGTGCAACCAGGGGGCGTGCGGAGCGTGCACCGTGCTGCTCGACGGACGGCGGGTCCTGTCGTGCCTCACCTTCGCGGTCCTGCACGACGGGCAGGAGATCACCACCGTCGAAGGCGTCTCTGACGGCGACCGCCTGCACTCGGTGCAGCAGGCCTTCATTGACCACGACGCGTTCCAGCGCGGCTTCTGCACCTCCGGGCAGATCATGTCGGCTGTCGCGCTGCTCGAAGAGCAGCCGGGGATCACCGAGGACCGCATCCCCGAAGCCATGAGCGGCAACCTGTGCCGGTGCGCGGCCTACTGCAACATCAGGGACGCGATCGCTCGGCCTCGGCCACGATGGCCGACACCGGTTACCTGGAGAATTGCTTCCCGCTCGCCGACGACAAGATCACCTACTACGGGCAGCACCTCGCGATCGTCGTCGCCAAGAGCCTGGAGCAGTCCCTGCACGCGGCGTCGCTCGTGGACATCGACTACGAGGTGGACGCGTCCGTGCCCACACTCGACGAGGCATTGCCCGACGCCTACACCGCGAGCGGACGTCTCATCCGCCCGCCATGGCCGCAGCACCTGGTGCTCCCGCCCGGCGCCGACCCGCAAGCGGCGCTGGCCGGCGCGGACGTGCGTACCGACTCCACCTATCGGGTGCCGCACTTCAGCCACGTGCCGCTGGAGCCGGGCGCCGTGGTCGCCGAATGGTCGGGCGGCACGCTCACGCTGCACGACTGCAGCCAGGGCGTGCACGGCCACCGGGAGGTCGTGGCCGCCGTGTTCGGGCTGCCGTCGGAACGCGTCCGGGTGCTGTCCCCGCTGGTCGGCGGGGCATTCGGCAACAAGACCGACGTGTGGGGGCACTCCCTGCTCGCCGCGCACGCGGCCAGGGTGGTCCGACGCCCCGTCAAACTCGTGCTCAGCCGCAAGCAGGTGTTCACCTCGACGGGCCACCAGCCGCCGATCGTTCAGCGCATCCGGCTCGGTGCCAGCAGGGAGGGGAGGCTCGCCGTGATCCTCCACGACACTGTGAACGCGACCGAGATGCGCGGTGACCGGCCCGAGCCTGCAATCATCTCCACCGCCTCCTCCGCCGAGACGGTACGGACCCTGGCCACCCGCTACGAAGGGTGGCCCTGGGCAGAGGGTTCTCCCGACCGGGGCACCGGCCACCCGCACCCTCCGCCCTGCACCCGCACATGCGAGTAGGACCCCGTGCGCGTCTTCACCCAAGGAGTGCAGCTTTCTTGACGACGACAAGACTCTAGACCCGTCCCATCGACCCAGGTCAGCGGCACTCCTCACTTCTTTGATCACACATCGGACGGCCACGCTCGTGAAAGCGCGATGCTAGTGACCGCGTAGACGGTATTGATGGTGACCTTTCCGGTCTTGCGGTCGGTGCGGCGGCGCTTGATCTGGATGGCCTGGCGGGCGCCGGGGAACAGCAGGCTGCCCACGGTGGCGACCTTGATCCGGCGGATCTCGCAGCGCCCGTGGCCGGTTCCTTCGTCCGACCCAGGAGCGGAATGTCCCGCCAGGGAAGCGACTTGAGCTGCATGCGGAGACTCTTCTGGCTGCCCTTGACGAATCGACACAGCCGCTCAATCAAATAGGTTGCCGAGCCGGTGGGCCTGTGTCACTGTTCCGCCTGGATCAACAGCCGGACAAGAGAATTGGCGCCATGGGGAATCAGTACGAGGAAGAGTGTCGTCGGTCGTTGGCCGAAGAGCAGGCGAAGAGCCTTTCCGAGACCAACAACTGGGAGCACGTTGACAGGCCTCAGGTCCACCAGGACTGGGACGTGCTGTACCGGGAGATCGCGGCCTGCCTGGACGGCTCCCTGCCCGGGGATCCCCACATCCAGGAGCTCGTCGGTCGGCATTTCGACATAGCCTGCCGGTTTTACGCCCCCAGCAGGCAAGCGTACTTCGGCATGGCACTCTTCTATGCGGAGGACGACGCCATGAGGGAGTTTCACAACTCCTACCATCCCAGGATGGTGGAATTCCTGGGTGAGGCGATGAGGATATTCGCCGAACGGGGAGTCGGCTTCACTTCGTAGTACTCCTGCTGCAGATCGTGATCTTGCCCGTTGGCAGGGCAGGGCTTCGGTGTTTCGTGTGGCGTCCGGTTCCTGACGGTTTGTCGGGTTACTGGAACGGGAGCAGGCACGGCTTCCAAGATCATGGAGTTCTCGACGCCCCCCTTCGACAGGCTCTGCGGGGACGGCAGGTGGCAGGGAATTCTGGGCCGTCCAGGCCGACGCTGATGCCGAGGGTCCCGCCTCCGCCGCGAGGGTGGGGATGGCTCGCGGCGGGGTGCGGTCGCGGGGGAAGGCGGGCGGCCCGAGTTTGCCACAGGCGGGCTGGCGCGGCTCGGCGTCCTCCGGATGAGTGACGTGACTGAGCTGGGGCGCATGTGACGGGGGCACCTGGTGGGGTGGGTGAAGTGGCGGCAACGGCACACCGCCGAGGCCGTAGCGGAGGGCGGACGTGGGCCGGCGGTGTGATCTTCGCGTGGGGGAAGCTTCTGCGCCGGGCGGTAGCGCCGCTGCCCAACCCTCGATTCAGGTCAGGAGATTCGGGGAGCGTTGTCTAGACCTCTGCGGGGTCCGTCGGGCATGATCGGTGGCATGGAGAGAGCACATCTGCCGACCACTGAGTCCGCTGTCGCAGCGATTCGTGACCTCGCGGTGGAGTTCGGGGTGAGCATGACCGTCACCGACGACATCGGTGCCGACCAGACCTCTCGCCGCACCTCGGCCGAACTGTTCACCGTGTTCGACCCTGACGGCTCGCTGCCGCACGAGGCATTCGTGGAGCTGGCCGGGTCGCCCTCCGTCAGCGTCCGGCTCTTCCCCGAGGACGACGCGCGGATCACCGTCGACGGGGTGGAGTTCAACGATGTGCCGCGGGACTCCGTGCCCGGGTTCCTGCGATCCGTCTACGGCGGGCTCGCCCGGACCAAGGGCCGGCTGTTCCCGCCCGGCCAGTGGCTCATCGTGCCGCTCCCGGGGGACGAGACCTACAAGGAACTGATCGTGGACCTCAACCTCACACCGTGGCTGGCGCGTAGCGCGCGATGAGGCCGTCCAGGTAGGCGGGGCCGAAGCCGAAATGCGCGGCCTCGGGGACGTAGGCCCGCATCCGGCCGGTGGAGATCCGCAGGGACTCGGGCGGCACCTGGTGCGGGATCCGGTGCACCCGCGTGCCCAGGGCCGCCTCGAGGGTGGTGACGATCTCCTCGGCCGAGTAGGAGAACCCCGAGGCCACATTGACGGTACGGCCGTGCACCCCGAGGTCCAGCAGCCGGTTAAGCACCGTGGCGAAGTGCCGTACGTCCAGCAGGTCCCGGCGCGCCCCGTGGTGGACGGTGACCGTGCCCGAGCGGATCTGACGCACCAGCGACGGGATGAGCTGGGCCGGGTTCTGGTCCGGGCCGACCAGATGACTCAGGCGCAGGATCAGCGCGGTGGCGCCGGAGGCGGTGACCAGTCGTTCCATCGCCAGCTTGTGATGGCCGTAAGGCGTCAGCGGGGTGATCCGCGCGCTCTCGTGACCCTCGCCCTGTCTGCCGTACAGGCCGGTGGCCGCTGTGGACAGCAGGACCAGCAGCCGGCGCTGCTCCCGGCAGCGGCGGACGGTGGCCGTCACCAGCCGTGCCTCGCGGGCGAACTGCTCCGACGCGGTCTCCGAGGTTCTGGAGACTCCCGCGGCCAGCACGGTCACCCGGTGGTGCGGAAGCGGGTGGCGGCGGAGGTAGCGGGCGATGAATCCGTCGCCGATCACTTCGGCGCTCATACGGGAGCGAGGCGACGCAGGACGGCATCGGCCGCGGCGGGGGCGCCGCCCGCGCGGCGGATCTCCTCGCGCATCGCGGCCACCCGCCGGCGGACGCCGTCGTGCGTGTGCAGGCGCAGTGCCGTGGTGCGCAGGGCCGCCGGCGTGACCGAGCGGAACGGGATCGCCGTGCCCAGCCCCAGCTCACGCACGCGCCGTGCGGTGCCGGCCTGTTCGGGCAGCCGGGGCACCACCAAAGACGGCACGCCGTGCTGGAGTGCCTCCATCGTGGTGGCCATCCCGCCGTGGTGGATCGTCAGGGCGGCATGGCGCAGTACGGCCCTGTTGGGCACCCAGGAACGCGCCTCGACGTTCGCCGGAAGCGGGGGCAGGTCGCGGCAGTCGCCGGTTGCCATCACGACGTGCCAGGGGAGATCGGTGAACGCTTCGGCGGCCGTCGCGAAGAACTCCGGGTGGGCGTGGTCGATCGAACCGAGGGAGACCAGGGCGACGGGGGTGTCCGCGTCGGGCGGGGTCCAGTCCGCCGGTTCGGGGGCCGGCGTCGGGCCCACGAAGGCGTACTCCTCGCCGAAGGTGTCGCCGTCCGGCTGGAAAGAACGGGGTATGAGAACCAGCCCACCCGACAGCGCCGTGGTCAAGTGGTCCCGCGGCGTGGTCCGTACGCCCTCCGCCACTAGGAACTCCGCCAGCCGAGACAGGAATTCGGGCGCCACGGGGTTCGCCTCGGGCGTCCCGGGCGGGGCCAGGGACCAGTGGTGAGATGCCGCCAGGTACGTCCAGACCTGCATCGACGGGATGCCCCACCGGGCGGCGAGGACGCTGCCCGCGCCCGCAGGGTCCTCGGTCAGGACGAGGTCGGGGCGGTTCTGCGCGAAGGCCGCCGTCAGCTGGGGCAGTGCGGCGCGGGCGTCGTCGAGGTAGAGCAGCGGCAGCCGGCGGATGTCCGTGGGCCAGTCGGCCGGGTCCGCGGGGAGCGAGGAGCGAACCGGCACGGGCGTGGCACCGACGGACTTCACCAGCGGCGCGAACTGCTCGGTCGTGGCGTAACTGACGTGGACACCGCGCCGTACCAGCTCGGCCACCGTGCCCAGCAGCGGGCCGATGTGGCTGTACGCGGCGGCCGTGCAGACCGCCACGTGCGGGGCCGCCGCTCGCAGCTCAGCGGGAGCCCGCACCGCTCACCGCCTCGTGCCGGGCGCGGAGGTCCTCCAGGCTCCCGAGGAGGTTCGGGAGGGTGTCCGGCTGGTTGCCGTCCTGGCGTCCGGTCGTCATGCTCAGCCCCCTCACCGGCGGGCGCAGCACGACATTGGCGCGCTGCGCCAGCCGCGCCCGGTGGTCCGTCATCGCCGCGCTCTCCCAGCCTCCCGGGGGCAGCGCGGCGGCCAGCGCGATCGGCGCCTTGGTGCATTGCAGCGCCATCGTCACCGGAGTGTCGGCGAGGCCCTGGGCGAGGCGGGCGATGAAGTGCAGGCCCGCCGGATATACGGCGATCGCATCCGGCCAGCTCGCCAGCTCCACATGGAGTTTCCGGGTCTGCGGCTCCTCGGACCAGGAGTCCTCGAAAACCAGTCGGTTGGTGAGAACCGAAAGGCCCTCCCGGGTCACGAAACGCTGCGCGGAACGCGTGAGGACGATACGCAGTTCCACCTGCGGATAACTGACCTGGAACCAGTTGACCCACAGCGGAAGGAAAGCGGCATTCGAAGAGCCGGTGCCGACCAGGAGAAGGCGTTTCACCCCGAGAGGAGGAATCGGGATGGGCGGCATACCCCAGTTCTCTTCACTTGTCATCGCGCACATCACCTGTCATCGCACACTCCGGTCTCCTGGGCGACAGCGTCCAGCCGTCCCCCGGGAGGCAGGGCCTCCCGGGGGACACGCATCAGGCCGATGCTCAGCAACCGCACCAGGAGCAGCAGCAGGCGCACAGGATGGCCTGTGCCTCGTTCTCGTCCGCCTCGACGGTGAGGAGCTCGTCCTCGGTCAGGGCGTCCAGCTCCAGCAGGTCATCGGCCAGCAGGTCGGCGACGGGCATGGTGCCTCCTTCGACAAGGGATATTCCGACGGATGGGGAATGCATCCGCGGGCCGACCGAAGTCCGGGCGGCGGTCGCCATGTTCTCCGGGGGAGCACCCCGAATTCTTCCGCCGGCCCGCTGGTTTCTCGCTCCCCGCACCAGTAGGAGGTAATCCGTCCGTCTCCCACCCGGGTGTGAGACGCGGGCTCACCATCCCGCTCTCACGGCAATGGACGCAGCCCGCGCATACCGAACGGGCAGAATTCTTTGCTACGTTGCCGGTCCGATGACAGTTCTGCCCGCCCGGAAAACACAGGTGGTTCGATGTCCCATATCGCCTTCTTCAACATTCCTGGAACCGGTCACGTCAATCCGACGGCGGGGATCGTCGCGGAACTCGTGGCGCGCGGCCATCGCGTCAGCTACGCGGTCACCGCACGCCAGGGCGCGGAGGTCGAGGAGGCCGGCGCCACGCTGGTGCCGTACGAGTCGACCATGCGGCAGACCCGGAACGCGATGAACGACCTGGAGAGCGTCGACCGGTTCACCACGGGCGACTTCGTGCAGGTGCTGCGGGGCCTGGTGCGGGAGACCGAGGCGGTGTACCCGACGCTCGCCGAGGCGTTCGCCGGTGACCGTCCGGACGTGCTGGTCCACGACGGACTGTCCGGGTGGACGGGCCGCCTCCTCGCGCACAGCTGGGGGATACCCGCCGTGCGGAGCATCCCCACGCTGGCCGCGAACGAGCACTGGTCGCTCGGGACGGACGGGGAGTACGCGACCTTCGAACCGGAGCACGCCGGACTGAACGCCGTCTACGGGGAGATCGCCAGCATGCTGGCGGACCTCGGAGTGGGCCTGAGCGCCCAGGAGTTCTTCGGGAGCAGCGAGTCGGGTCCGGCACTGGTGTTCATCCCGCGTGAGTTCCAGTTCCGGGGTGAGACGTTCGGGGAGGACTTCCACTTCGTGGGGCCTTGCTGGTCGGAGCGCCGGTTCGACGGGGTGTGGAGTCGGCGGGCGGGTGGTGAACGGCCGTTGGTGTTGGTGTCGTTGGGGACGATCCACAACGATGATCTGGGGTTCTTCCAGAC
>NZ_JBVKAI010000023.1:0-89104 GCF_055639495.1 Streptomyces sp. NPDC039424 | reverse complement strand
ACTCCTCGTTCGGGGCCCGGGTGCGGGAGATGCGCGGGCACATCCAGCGGGCCGGTGGAGCCCCCGCAGCGGCCGACACCATCGAATCCCTGCTGGTGCGGGCTGAGGTGGGACGGTGAGTGGTCTCCGCCAGGCCGGTGGGCCCCACCCGGCGCACATCGCGTTCTTCGCTCTGCCCGGACACGGCCATGTGAACCCGGCGCTCGGCGTCGCCGAGGAGCTGACGCGGCGCGGGCACCGGGTGAGCTTCGCGACGACCGCCCGGTTCGCCGCCGCCGTGGCCGGGACCGGGGCGAGGCCGCTGCTCTACGAGTCCACGATGGACGGGCTGCCGGCCGACGACGGCGCCGGAGACCGCTCGGACCGGTTCGGCAGCGCCGACCTCGCGAAGGTGCTGCGCGATCTGCTGCGCGAGACCGTGGCCGTACTCGGGCCGCTGGACCGTGCGTTCGCGGCGGACCGGCCCGATCTGGTGGTGTACGACGACCCGTCCGGATGGGCGGCCCGCCTGGCCGCGGCACGACGGGGCATCACGGCGCTGCCGTACCGCACGACCTTCGCGGCGAGCGCCGACTGGTCGCTGGCCAGTGTCCGGACCGAGGTCGATCCGCTGCACCCGGAGGTCATGCGCGTCTTCCACGGTGTCGCCAAGCTGCTGGACCGGGTGCGGGTCCCCTTCGGGCCCAAGGAGCTGATGACCGGGAGCGAGTCGGGTCCGGCGCTGGTGTTCATCCCGCGCGAGTTCCAGTTCCGAGGCGAGACGTTCGGCGACGACGTCCACTTCGTAGGGCCCTGCCTCGGACGGCGGGTCACGGACGGGGTGTGGAGTCGGCGGGCGGGTGGTGAACGGCCGTTGGTGTTGGTGTCGTTGGGGACGATCCACAACGATGATCTGGGGTTCTTCCAGACGTGTGTGGATGCCTTTGCCGGGTTGCCGTGGGATGTGGTGATGGCGGTGGGGGACCGGGTCGATCCCGCGCGGCTGGCGGGGGTGCCTGGGCATGTGGAGGTGCGGGCGCATGTGCCGCAGCTTCGGGTGTTGCGTGAGGCGGATCTGTTCGTGACGCATGCCGGGATGGGCAGTGTGATGGAGTCGCTGTCGTTCGGGGTGCCGATGGTGGCGATTCCGCAGATGAGTGAGCAGCGGGCCAACGCGGACCGGGTGGCGGAGCTGGGTCTGGGGGTGATGCTGCACCGGAGCGGGGTGACGGCCGACGGTCTGCGGCAGGCGGCGCTGGGGGTACTGTCCGACTCCTCGTTCGGGGCCCGGGTGCGGGAGATGCGCGGGCACATCCAGCGGGCCGGTGGAGCCCCCGCAGCGGCCGACACCATCGAATCCCTGCTGGATCCCCGGTGACCCCGCCGACCGAGATCGACACGCCCGCCTTCTTCGCCGATCAGCACGCCTACTACTCCCGGCTGCGCGAGAGCCCGGGCCCCCGGCTCGTGCGCAACCCGCAAGGCCTCGACTACTGGCTGATCACCCGGCACGCCGACGCCAGGGCCGTGCTGCTCGACCCCCGGTTCTCCAAGGACCCCAGGTTCGCCGAAGAGGCGCTGAGTTCCGCCGGGTACGGCGTCTCCGGCGCCGACAGCTTCTTCCTGCCCCTGGTCAACAGCGACCCTCCGGACCACACCCGGCTACGGCGGCTGATCTCGGGTGCGTTCACCCCGCGCCGGGTGGAGGAGCTACGGCCACGGGTCGAACGGCTCACCCGGGAACTCCTCGACGCGGTCCCTGACGAGGACGGCGTCGACCTGATGGCGGCGCTGGCCTTCCCGCTGCCGGTCCTGGTGATCAGCGAGCTGCTCGGGGTACCGCACCGCAGCCGGGGCGCGCTGCTGACCTGGGCCACCCGGATGCTCACCGTGTCCGGCAACGGATCAGGGCCCGCGGAGCGCACCCGCAGACTGCACCGCTGGTTCGCCTCCCTCGTTGCCGCGAAGCGTCCCCACGTCCGCACCGATCTGCCCCAGGAGGAGCAGCCCGACCTGCTCGCGGCCCTCGTGGTGGCGCACGACCGGGGGCAGCGCCTCGACGACGAGGAACTCGTCGGCCTGCTGGTGCTGCTGCTCGTGGCGGGCCACGAGACGACGACGGGGATGATCGGCAACGCGGTCGACGCCCTGCTGCGCCATCCCGACCAGCTCGCGCTGTTGCGCGACCGTCCCGAGCTGCTGCCCTCCGCCGTGGACGAACTCCTGCGCTACGAGGCGTCGTTGGCGCGGACCACGCTGCGGGTGGCACGGGAGGACGTGCGGGTCGCCGGCACCGTCATCCCGGCCGGCAGCGTCGTCAGCGTGGCGCTCTCGGCGGCCAACCGGGACCCGGAGGCCTTTCCCGAGCCCGACCGGCTCGACCTCACCCGGGCCCGCGGCCCCCATCTCTCCTTCGGCCACGGCATCCACTTCTGCCTGGGTGCGCCGCTCGCCCGGCTCCAGACCGAGACCGTCCTCGCCGTACTGCTCGACCGCTGCCCGGAGCTGGCCGCGGCCGATCCGAGCGCACCCCCGCTGTGGCGGCCCGTCGGGGACATGCGCGGGCTGCTGACGCTGCCGGTGCGGTTGCGCCCCGCCGCCCGAACCCGACCGTAAGTCTTCGTCCCGAGGAGAACCCGTGCCCCCACCCCCGCTCGACGCCCCCGCGATCGAGGTGCGCGCCCTGTGCAAGGCGTTCGGGGCGACGCCCGCCCTGGGCGGAGTCGACCTCACCGTCGCACCCGGAACCGTCTGCGGACTGCTCGGGCCCAACGGCGCGGGGAAGACCACGCTGGTCCGGATCCTGGCGACCCTGTCCCTCCCCGACGGCGGAACCGCCCGCGTGGCCGGGCACGATGTCGTCCGGCACCCCGCTCGGGTGCGCGGAAGCGTCGCGCTGACCGGACAGTACGCCTCGGTGGACGAGGTGATCAGCGGGCGGGACAACCTGGAGATGTTCGCCCGGCTGTACCGGATGCGCGGAGCCGCCGCACGGCGACGGGCCGAGGAGCTGCTGGAGCGGTTCGGGCTGACGGAGGCGGCCGAGCGGCCGGTGCGCACCTACTCCGGCGGGATGCGCCGGCGGCTCGACCTCGCGGTCGGGCTGGTCGTCCCGCCCGCGGTGATGTTCCTCGACGAGCCCACGACCGGCCTCGATCCACAAAGCCGGGGTGGTCTGTGGGAGAGCGTGCGGGAGCTGGTCCGGGCCGGGACGACCGTGCTGCTGACCACGCAGTACCTGGACGAGGCCGACCACCTCGCCGGCCGGATCGCCGTGCTGAACGACCCGGACGGCACCGGCGGCCGCGTTGTCGCCGAGGGCACCCCCTTCGAGCTGAAGTCCGCGCTCGGCGGGGAGTCCATCGACCTCACCGTCCGCCACGCCGGACAGCGCGGCCGGGCCGCCGAGATCCTGGCCCGAGCCGGCGGCCGGGATCCCGGCACCGGCGACGACCCCCGCCGGGTCACCCTGGCCCTCGGCGCGGACGCGGCGCCCGGCACGGCCGTGCTCGCCACGGCCCTGCGCGAACTGGAGTCCGCCGACATCGCCGTAGCCGATCTCACCCTGCGGCGGCCCACGCTGGACGAGGTGTTCCTGAACCTCATGCGCCGGCCGGACCGGAACCGGGAGTCTGTGTGAACTCCCCTTCCTCACCCACCACTTGGCACACCGCCGACGAACCCCTGCTGTCCCGGCTGCGCTGGTGCGCCGGGGACGCGGCGACGGTCGCCCGGCGCTATCTGCTGCACCTGCGCAGCGCCCCGGAGCGGGCCGTGACGGCCCTGGTGATCCCGCTGCTCTTCACCCTGCTGTTCGTCTACGTGCTCGGCAGCAACATGCGGCCGCCCGGCGGTGGCGCGTACGTCGACTTCCTGATGCCCGGCATGCTCGCGCAGATGGCCGTGTTCGGCATCGCCGCCAGCGCGGCGGTGGTGGCCGAGGACAAGGAGCGGGGGATCACCGACCGCTTCCACTCGCTGCCCATGAGCCGCACGGGTGTACCCGTCGGGCAGTCCCTCGCCGAGTGCCTCGGCGGGGTCATCACCCTGGCGCTGATGGCCGGTTGCGGGCTGCTGGTCGGCTGGCGCCCGACCGGGGTCGTGCCGGGGCTCGCCCTGCTGCTCCTCGCCCGCTACGCCTTCAGCTGGCTGGGGATGTGGATCGGCCTGGTCATGCCCTCCCGGTCGGCGACCGACCTGGTCGGCATGCTGATGTTCCCGCTCACCATGATCTCCAACATCTTCGTGCCCACCGAAGGGCTGCCCACCGTGCTGCGGCTGCTCGCCGACTGGAACCCGGTGAGCGCGGTCGTGTCGGCCGTACGGGAGCTGTTCGGCAACACCGTCGCCGTACCCGCCGACGCCGCCTGGCCGATCACGCACCCGATCGCCGCCACGCTCGGCTGGTCCCTGCTGCTGCTCGTGGTCTTCGGCCCGCTCACGGTCGCCGCGTTCCGCGCGCCGCGGCACTGAGCAGCCGGACACATCGAGCATCGAAAGGAGCCTCGTGAAAGCCCTCGTGCTGGCGGGCGGCGCGGGCACGCGACTGCGCCCGATCACCCACACCTCCGCCAAACAGCTCGTCCCCATCGCCAACAAGCCCGTCCTCTTCTACGGCCTCGAAGCCATCGCCGACGCCGGGATCAAGGACGTCGGGGTGATCGTCGGCGACACCGCCGCCGAGATCCGGCGGGCTGTCGGCGACGGTTCCGGCTTCGGGCTGCGGGTGACCTACCTTCCCCAGCCCCGGCCGCTCGGCCTCGCCCACGCCGTACTCATCGCCCGGGACTTCCTCGGTGACGACGACTTCCTGATGTACCTCGGCGACAACTTCATCGTCGGCGGCATCGGCGCGCTGCTCGACGCGTTCCGCACGCACCGACCGGACGCCCAGCTGCTGCTGACCCGGGTCCCCGACCCCAGTGCCTACGGCGTCGCCACGCTCTCCGCCGACGGACGCGTCACGGACCTCCGGGAGAAGCCGGAGCGGCCCGCGAGCGATCTCGCCATCGTCGGTGCCTACCTGTTCACCCCCGCCGTCCACGCGGCCGTCCGCGCCATCGCCCCTTCCGAGCGGGGCGAGCTGGAGATCACCGACGCGCTGCGGCTGATGCTCGCGCAGGGCCGGGACATCCGCCCGACCGTCATCACCGGGTACTGGAAGGACACCGGCACCGTCGCCGACATGCTGGAGGCCAACCGCAGTGTCCTGGAGGTGCTCGAACCCGCCGTCGAGGGCAGCGTCAGCGCCGACAGCGAACTCGTCGGACGGGTGAAGGTGTGCGCGGGAGCGGTCGTGCGGGGTTCCCGGATCGTGGGCCCGGCGCTGATCGGCGCCGGATCGGTCATCGTCAACTCCTATGTGGGACCGTCCACTTCCATCGCCGAGCACTGCCGGATCGAGGACAGCGAGATCGAGTTCTCCATCGTGCTGAGCGAAGCGACCATCACCGGCGTGCGCCGGATCGACGCCTCCCTCATCGGCTGCCACGTCCAGGTCGCGCCCGCGCCCCGCGTGCCCACCTCGCACCAGCTGGTGCTCGGCGACCACAGCTCCGTGCGGATCGCCTCATGACGCGCCACCTCGTCACCGGAGCGGCCGCCCACTCCCGCGACATCCTCCGCCGGGGCCCGAGCGCACACCCGCGTGCTCCGCACCCGGACGTCACCCGCCCGAAGTCCCCTTCGAACCGGTTCTTGCCGAGACCGTCGACCACTACCGCCGGCTCATCGAGCACCCGGCGAGAGAGAAGTGACCCGTGCGTGTCCTGTTCGCAGCCTTTCCCGTCGCGGCCCGTGCCTTCCCGGTGCCCCCGCTCGCCTGGGCGCTCCAGAACGCCGGCCACGAGGTGCGCGTCGCCACCCACCCGGACCTGGTGCGCGCGGTGACCGAGGCGGGGCTCGCGGCCGTCCCGGTGGGACAGGGCGAGGATCTCGCCGCGCTGACCGACCTCAGCCGCAACCCCGCCCTGGCCGGCCACCCCGGAGGCGGACTGCACATCGGTCCGGGGGACTGCCCCGACTGGGGCGCCCAGTGGTACCGGACCACCCGCGCCTTCGCGGCCTTGCGCCCCCTGCTGGAGGAGCTCACGGGCACCGTCGTCCGCTGGCGGCCCGACCTGGTGCTGTGGGACCCCTTCTGCCTCCCGGCCGCCGTCGCCGCCCGCGTCGGCGGCGCCGCCCACGCCCGGCTGCTGTGGGGCCGCGACAACATCGCCTGGCTGCGCGGGCGTGCGGCGCGCTACCGGGACCAGGCCCCCAGCGACGGCTTCCCGGAGCCGCTGGAGGAGACCATGCAGCAGCTCCTCGAACCCTACGGACTGCCCTACGCCGAGGAACTGGTCCTCGGCCAGTGGACCGTCGACCCCATGCCGCCCGGGATGCGGCTGTCCGCGCCGGGCGTCCGGTACGAGAACGTGCGCTGGGTGCCCTACGGCGGTGGCGGCAGCGTCCCCGAGCGGCTGCGCGGCCGGCCGCTGCGCCCGCGGGTCTGGGCGGCGGGGGAGGAGCTCGCCGACGCCCTGCGGGAGCTGGACATCGAGCTGGTCGGCCCGTCGGACGTCCCCTGGGCGCGGGTTCTGCCCAGCTGCGCGGCGGTCGTCCACCACGGCGGTGCCGAGGTCTTCGCGTCGGCCGCCGCGGCGGGCGTGCCCCAGCTGATCGTGCCGGAGCCGGCCTGGGACGAGGAGGCGGCGGCCGTACAGCTCGTACGCAAGGGCGCCGGAGTCGCCCTCCGGCGAGGGGAATCGAACCCCGAGTCGCTGCGGGCGGCTCTGCGGTCGGTTCTCCAGGACTGCCGGGAGGGCGCCGCCGTCTGGCGCGACGAGCTGGCGCGGCTTCCGGGACCCGCCGAACTCGTCCCGGTGCTGGAGGAGCTGACCCGCCATCACCAGCGGATCTGAGACCCCGGGCCCCACAGCAGTGGGAGACCCGGTCCGGCCGCCTCTTCTCGGCGGAGGCAGGAATGCAGACTGCCGACGGACGACCGGGGCGGGGGCCCGCTGACACGATCGACCTCACGACTCGCCCGGGGCGCGCACGCCCGACCAGCAGAATGCGGAGTCCTCCACCATGCAGAGCAGGATCGCGGCCATGCGCCCGCGGATGAGAACCGGCGTCTTCTTCACCCCCACCCCCGAAGGGGACGGCGTGCTGCTGTCCAAGGGCAGCGACATCGTCACCCTCCAGGGCGCCTCGACCTACGCGTGGCTGGAGAAGCTGTCTCCGCACCTCGACGGCAGACACAGCGTCGGCGACCTCACCGCGAGCATGCGGCCCGCGACCCGGCAGATGGTCGAGCGGCTTGTCGGCGCGCTGCACGAGGCCGGACTGGTCCGCGATGTCGGCGAGGACGAGGAACACACCCTGTCGGGTCCCGAGTTGGAGGCGTACGCCACCGAGATCGCCTTCGTCGAGTCCTTCCGCTCCTCGCCCGCGCTGCGCTTCCAGCGGTACCGCCGTACCCGGCTCCTGGTCCTCGGAGCGGGCGCGGTGCTCTGCGCCACCGTGGAGGGAGCCCTGCTCACGGGTGTGGCCCGGGTCTCGGCCCTGACCACCGGTGGGGAGGAGCCGGGGGTGGACATGCGGCTCAAGGAACTCGCCGACGAGGCCCGGGACCGTGCGGTGGCACAGCACCTGGACCACGGATCGCTGGACGTCACCGACACGGCGGCGCTGTGGCACGCGGTCGAGGCCGCCGACCTCGTCCTGTACGCGGCCGACCGCACCGCTCCCGGGCACCTCACGGCCGTCGACCGCGCCTGCGCGGAACTCGGCCGGACCCTGATCGCCGTGACTCTTTTCGGCGAGGAGGCCTGGATCGGGCCGGTGTGCCCGGCGGACCGTCCGGCGATGCGCTGGGAGCGGCTGTGGCGGAGACTGGGCAGCCCGGTGGCCCAGACGCGGAGCGACCTGCTGACCGGGCCCGTCCCGGGCATTGTCGCCAACCACCTGGTGTTCCGCGCCTTCGAGCACGTCACCGGGGTCGCGGAGGAGGACACCGCGGCGGCCGGTGCCGTTCGCGTCGACCTGGAGACGCTTCAGACGTCCGTCCACCGGCTCGCCGAAGCGCCGGACGCCTCCGACGGCGGCGAACTCGCCGAACGCGTCGTCGCGTTGACCGACGAGCGGCTCGGGGTGCTGGGGCCGGTGTCCGAGGGGCACTACGAGCAGTTCCCGCTGCGGGTCGTCCGCGTCGCTGTCGCCGACCCCGGGCGCCCCGGGGAGTCCTTCCCGGTGTGGGGCGCGGGAGCCGACTTCGCGCAGGCCCAGGACGCCGCGCTGCGGCACGGACTGGCCGCGTACGCCGTCCGCGCCGGCGCGCTGTCGGCGGACGGCCCGGTGACCGGGTTCGCGGCGGCGGACGGCACGGTCCGGGACGTGCCGGCGGACGAGGTCTTCGGGCATCACCCCGTCGGCACGGGCGCCGGTGCGACATGGGACGACGCCGTGGAGCGGGCGCTGCTGGACCATCTCGTGCGACGGCTGCCCAAGCGGCGGGAGCCGGTGGCACCCGCCGACCTCCAACTAGACGACCGGGCAGGCCACTTGCGCGACCTTCTGCTCACCACGGGCGAGGACCTGTCGGCGTTCGCGCTCCGGGCTCCCGCCGGGGTCAGCGCCTACGCCTTCCGCCTCGGTGACGCGCAGACCGGGCTGACCGAGCTCGGGGCCGGCTTCACCCCCGCCGAGGCCGCCGCGTCCGGCCTGGGGCGCCTGCTGCTGGCCCACCAGGCCCACACGCACGACCAGACCGAGTACGCGCCCTCGCCCGAAGTGTCCCTGTGGGCCCCCTCCGAGGGCGCCGGCGGGGAACGGCACCGCCCGCTCGTCGAGGCCCTGCGCGCCGACGGACTCGAACCCGTCGTCGTACCGCTGGACCAGGACCCGGTCGTGCACGCCGTACTGCCGCATCTCGTGCGGGTGGTGCTGCTCGATGCGTGAGCACCCCACCGGCCCGGTCGCCCTGCTCGGTGACGGCGGACTGCTCGACCAGGCCACCGCCGCCGTCCTGGCCCGCTCCTTTCCGCTGGTGCGGCCGGACCGCGGCGCGCTCGCCGACGCGCTCGGCTCCTGCGCCGCCGTCCTGGTGGCCTCGGACACCGCCGACACGACCGGCCACGCCGAGATCCGCAAGGCCGCGGAGGCGGCCGGGGTCCCCTGGATCCCGCTGAACACCGAGGCGGACGCCATCCATGTCGGACCCGTCGTCGGGGACGCCTGCCCGACCTGCGCCGACTGGCGCCGCCGCCTCGCCCGCGACAAGGCCCAGCACCACGAGACCCTGCGCGCCCGCCACGGCACCACCCTGTCCGCCCGGCTCACGCCACTGCGCACCCGGACGGCGGCGGCCCTGGCGGCCGAGCTCGCCGTCGGCCTCCTGCGGTCGACCCTGACCGGCGCACCCCCGCCGCAGGACGCCGCCGACCGCGCGGGCACCGTCGAGGGCCGCCGGCCGGACGACCGGTTCCTCCGCGTCGAACTCGCCTCGCTCGCCGTCAGCTCCCACCGCTACCTGCCGTACACGCTCTGCGCGGACTGCGGCGGTCTGCCCCCCGACGGTCCCGAGGCGGCACGGATCGCCCCGGCCGCCCGCCCCAAGCCCGCGCCCGACGTCTTCCGGGTGCAGAACGTCGTGGCGCGCGAACGGGAGTTGTACGACATCTATGTGGACCGCGCCGCCGGTGTCGTACCGTCCGTGGACGACGAGCGGGGCGGGCCGTTGCCGCGCGCGGTGGCCCCGCTCAGCTCCCTGCGCGGCAACAACTCGCAGCACGGGTGGGGCCGTACGACCGACTACCGCACCTCCCGGATCACCGCCGTCCTGGAGGCACTGGAGCGGTTCGGCGGGGAGCAGCCACGGGGGCGGCGCACCACGGTCACGGCGAGCAGGCGCGAGCTGGGCGAACGCGCCGTGGACCCCCGCACCTTCGGGCTCTACCCCGACGACCGCCACGACCTGCCCGGCTTCCCCTACATCCGGTACGACGAGGACCTGGTGATGCCCTGGGTATGGGGCTGGTCCTTCGCCCGCGCAGAGCCGGTGCTGATCCCCGAGCGGTACGCCTACTACGCGGCGCACAGCCACGACGACCCGCGCTTCGTCTACGAGATCTCCAACGGCTGCGCCATGGGCGGCTGTCTGGAGGAGGCCGTCCTGTGCGGGCTGCTGGAGGTGGCCGAACGGGACGCCTTCCTGATGACCTGGTACGGACAGATGCCGATCCCGCGCGTCGACCCGGACTCCGCGCGGGACCGCTCGATCCCCATGATGATCGAGCATCTGCGCCAACGGACGGGGTACGAGGTCCGCCTCTACTCGGCCACCCTGGAACAGGGCGTCCCGTGCTTCTGGGCGGTCGGTCTCGACACGCTCGGCGACCCGGGCAGACCGCGCGTCCTGTGCGCGGGCGGCTCCGCGCTGCTGGCCGAGAAGGCCGTCGTCAACGTCCTGCACGAGACGGCGCATCTGCTGGAGCACGCCAAGATCTACGACGCGGCGGAGCGGGAACGCGCCGCGCGCATGGTGCGCGACCCGTCCCTGGTGAAGGTGATGGGCGACCACTCCGTGCTCTACAGCCACGAGGACGCCTTCGACCGGTTCGACTTCCTGCTGGGGGAGCGCGAGGCACGGCCGTTCGCGAGCTTCGAGGAGCAGTGGCGGTGGCCCGCGCACACCGATCTGCGGGCGGACCTGGAGGAGATGCTCCGCCGCTATCTGGACCGGGGCCTGGACGTCCTGGTCGTGGACCAGACGACGCCGGAGCACCGGGCGGGCGGCTTCGCCTGCGTCAAGGTGATGGTGCCGGGCACCCTGCCGATGACGTTCGGGCATCAGAACCGGCGGGTCGACGGCATCCCGCGGCTGCTGACCGTGCCGTACGACCTCGGCCACCGCGACCGTGTGCTGACGCCCGAGGACATCAACCCCCACCCCCACCCGTTCCCGTGAGGACTCCGCGGATGACTGCTGTCGAAGGGGCCGACCGGGCCCCCGAGCCGCCCGGCGCACGGTACTGGCACCGGTCCCTGCACGCCTACGCCGACCTGATCGGGCAGGGGCCGGGCGGCCGGGAGGGCGCGCCGGAGGAACCGGAGCGGTTCACCCGCCACGGCTCGCTGCCCCGGTATCCGCTGCCGTCGCCGCCCCGGACGCTCGGCACGCTGAGCCAGGCCCTCGGCGACGGCACCGGGAGCCCGCCCGCGCCGAGCGCCCGCCTCCACTCCGCGCTGCTCCACTACACCTGCGGCGTGCTGCGCACCGAGTTCGGCCCCACCGCCCGCTGGCCCTACCACCGGGCCGCCCCCTCCGCCCGCTGCTTCGCGCCGGTGGAGACGTACCTGTGGACGCCGGGCCACGACGGACTGCCCGCGGGCGTCTACGCTTACGACCCCGCGCACCACGCCCTCGTCCTGCTGCGGGACGGCGACTTCCGCGCCCTGATCGGCGCGGCGCTCGGCACGGACCTGGAGGGTGCGGTGGGCGTACTGCTGCTGTCCACGGTCTTCTGGCGCACGGCGTTCCGGTACGGGGCGTACGCGTACCGGCTGTGCGCGCAGGAGACGGGTCTGGTGGCCGGCAACGCGCTCATGGTCGCGGGCGCGCTCGGCGTGCGGGGACAGCTGCGGCACCAGTTCCTCGACGGGCCGCTGGAGCGGCTGATCGGGGCCTCGCGTCCGGAGGAGAGCGTGGCCGCGGTGGTGCCGTTGTACGCGGGGCACACCGGCGCCGATGCGGTGTCCCGCGAGGGGGAGGCGGCGTTGACGCCGCCTCCCGGTCGTCCCGCCACCGGTGTCGGCGCGCTCACGGACCTCGTCGAGCTGGACACCGCCGCCCGCCTCACCGACACGGCGTCCATCGCCCGGCTGCCGCACGAGGAGCACGCGCTCGCCGCACCCGCCCCGGCCGGGGAACTCGCCGAGTGTCTGCGCGCACGCACCTCGGGCGCACCGGTGTTCCACCCGGAGCCGCGGCCGGTGCCGGTGGCCGCCGTGCTCGACGCCGTCCTGCCCGCCTTCACGCCGTACGACTCCGACGCCGTGCCGGAAGGTTCCGGGCCGCCCGTGCGGGCACACCTATGGACGGTCGATGTGACCGGGGCCGAGGACGGAGTGCACGAGGTGACCCCGCACGGTCTGCGGCACCTCGGTCCCGCCCACGCAGCCGGCCTCGGTCTCGAGGCGGCCAACATCGACTACCGCACGGTGAACGCCGTCGTCTTCCTGTCGGTCCCCGCCCACCGGGGTCAAGTGGCCTTCGGCGACCGGGGGTTCCGGGTGCTGCACCACGAGGCCGGCGTCGTCGCGCAGCGGCTGTGCGTGCTGAGCGCCCGGTCCGGGCTCGCCGCGCGGATCCACAACGGCTACGCCGCCGGACCGCTCGCCCGCGCGCTGTGTCTGCCGCCGGGCCACGAGCCGGTGTTCCAGGTCGCCCTCGGCACCCCCGGCGACGACGAGCGCTATCTGATGCCCGTACCGCACTGGAGGGTCGCATGACGTCCTCGACAGCCTCGGCCGCCCTGCAGTACCTGGACTCCGGCCACCAGCCGCCGGACGCCCTGCCCGCGGCCGACCCGCTCCGGCTTCCGCCGGTCCACAAGCGGTACCCGTCAGCGCGCCGTCGGCCGTTGCCGGACCGACGGGATCCCCGGGACACAGAACCGCTCCGGCGTCTGTCCTGGCTGCTGCACCGGGCGGGCGGACTGACCCGGATGCGCTGGATGAGCGGCATCATGCCGATCGGCCTCGGCGGTTCCGCCGCCCGCCCAAGGCTGCTGTCACCCGGCCGTACCGCCGCCGCCTCCGGCTCCCGCTACCCCGTGGAGCTCTACCTCGCGCATCCCGCCCTGGACGGCCTCCCCGCCGGACTCTCCCACTACGACCCGGTCCACCACGCCCTGGAGCACCTGCGCGCGGACGACCGGCGTCACCTGGTCACGTCCCTGCTCGCCGAACCGCCTCCAGAGGAACCGGAGTTCGTCCTGCTGCTGAGCTGCGTGCTGTGGCGCAACATGGCCAAGTACGGAGTGTTCGGCTACCGCCTCCAGAGCCTCGACGTCGGGGTGGCGGCCGCGCAGACAGTGGCCGCGGCCGAGGCGACGGGCCTGACGGCGACCGTCCATCTGCGCTACGAGGACGCCGCGTTGGACGAACTGCTCGGGTTCTCCTCCTTCGCGGAGAGCGTGTTCGCGGTGATCACCCTGCAGCGGCCGGACGCACCCGCAGCGGCGCCTTTCACAGGCCGTCACGCCGGGCTGCCCGCCGCCGGGCCGGGCCTGGGCCCTGCCACCGATGTGCCCGTCGCGGGGTCCGGCCCGGGCCCCGTCACCGAGATCGCCGACGCCGAGCCCGGCCCGGACCCCGTCACCGAAGTGCCTGTGGCCGTGCCGGGCCCGGTCCCCATCACCGAGATCCCCGCCCTGGCCGAGGCCGCCGCCCTGCACGCCGCCATCCGGCGGGCCGCACCGGGGGACTTCGGCGACCGCCCCGCCCCCTGGCCGCTCCCCGACGGCCCCCGGCACGCCCTGCCCCCCGCCGCCCTCGACCTCGCAGGCGGCTTCCCGGGCCGCCGCACGGCGTACGGCTTCCGGCCGGCCCCGGTGCCCGAGCGGACGCTCGCCGCCCTCCTCGCCGCCGCGGGGACCCCGTTGACCGGGGTGGAGGTCCCGGTTCAGCTCGCCGGACTGCTCCAGCGGGTCCCGGAGGTGGAGACGGGCGCGTACCTCTACGACGCCGAGGCCCACGCGCTGACCGGCACCCGGTGGGCCGACGCCGCACGGGACGTGCTCGCCGCGGCCAAGAGCCCCATGCTGGCCGACGAATGCCGTACCGCCACCGCGGTCCTCGCGGTCTGCGGCGATCCGCGCGGCGGGGTCGAGCGCTGCGGGGACCGCTGGTACCGGGCGCAGAACATCGCCGCCGGTGCCACAGCCCAGCGGATCGCGCTGGCCGCTGCGGCCGTCGGCCTGGAGAGCCATGTGCACTGCGACTTCGACCCCGCGGGTGTGCGGTCGGCCCTCGGTCTGACCACGTGTCCGCTCCAGCCACTGGTGCTGGTGACCGTGGGCCCCCGCGCACCGGACCGCACCGACCCGCACCTGCCCCTGCGAGCCGGTTTCTGAACAGAAGGAGCACCCGACTCATGGAGTCCTACGACGTGGTGGTGGCCGGCGCGCGCAGCGCCGGTGCCTCGACCGCGCTGCTGTTCGCGCGGGCCGGGTACCGGGTCCTGCTGCTGGACCGGGCGGCTTTCCCCAGCGACACCCTCTCCACCCAGCACATCCACCGGCCCGGACTGCGGCTGCTCCGGCGCTGGGGGCTGCTGGACCGGCTCGCCGCGACCGGCTGCCCGCCGGTGCGCCGGATCTCCTACACGCTCCAGGACGTCCGGCTCGCCGGTCCGGTCCCAGTGGAGGAGGGCATCGACGCGGTGTACGCGCCGCGCCGGTACGTCCTGGACAGCATGCTGATCGACGCGGCCGTCGAGGCCGGGGCCGAGTTCCGGCAGGGTCACACCGTCACCGGGATGCTCGCCGAGGGGGGCCGGGTGACCGGGGTGCGCTGCCGGACCGGCCGGGGCGAGAGCACGGTGCGGGCCCGCCTGGTGGTGGGGGCCGACGGGATGCGCTCGACGCTGGCGGGCCTGTGCGGGGCGGCGGTGGAGCGGGAGGACACCCCGCTCACCTGCGTCTACTACGGCTACTGGGAGGGGCTGCCCGCACAGTTCGAGGTGTACGAGCGGACCGGACGGCTCATCGGCGTGGTCGGCACTCATGACGAACTCACCCTGGTGGCCGCCTACTTCCCGCAGGCGGAGTTCCAGGACATACGGCGGGACGCGGACCGCGCCTACCGGGAGGCGATCCGGACCACCGCCCCCGACCTGGCCGAACGCGCCTTGTCGGCACGGCGCGTGGAACGGCTGCGCGGCACCGGCAGCCAGCTCAACCACATCCGTACGGTCAGGGGGCCGGGCTGGGTCCTGGTCGGGGACGCCGGATGCCACAAGGACTCCATCACCGGGACCGGCATCAGCGACGCCTTCGAACAGGCCGCGCTGCTCGCCGGGTCGGTCGGCGCGGGGCTGCACGACGACAGGGAGCTGGAGACCGCCCTGGACCGCTATGCCGACGGTCACCGACGGTTGATGGAGCCGCGCTACCGGACCGCCCTCGACACCGCTCGGCTCGAAGTGACCCAGGAGAGGCTGGAGTTCACCCGATGGATCGCGAGCGACCCGGCGTCCGCGAACGCCTTCCTGTCGGTGGCGGTGAGCCATGTCGACGCGGCCGAACTGCTCCCCGCGGCGGGCTGAGGACGGTGCCGGCGTCGGTCGCTGCCACCGACACCGCCCCCGGCCGCCGGATCAGGCCGCGCAGGGGCGGACCAGACCCGTCTCGTACGCGAGGATCACGGCCTGGGTGCGATCGCGCAGGCCGAGCTTTTGGCAGAGGTGATAGAGGTGGGACTTGACCGTCGCCTCGCTCAGCGACAGCATCTTGGCGATCACCAGGTTGGAGTGGCCGTTCGCGACGAGTGACAGCACATCGCGCTCCCTGGTGGTGAGCAGCTCGAGCTGCGCGGAGCCCGCGAATGCGGTCACCTCGGGTGAGCGGTTGAGCAGTCTGCCGATCAGCTGCACGGCGTTCGGTGACTTCAGGACCATCGCGCCGCCGGCGACGTCACGGATGGCGGCGGGCAGGATCCGCGGGGCGCAGTTGCCCGGGAGTAAGCCGCGCACCCCGCCCTTGAGCGCCGACAACAGCTCGGCCTGCTCGGTCCTGGAGCTGAGCATGAGGACGCCCGGCGCGTTGTCCGGGGCCATTCTCCGCAGACTGCGCGCCATGGCGATGCCGTCCACGGCGTCCGCGTCGTGGTTGATGAGTGCTACATGCGGGCGCAGGCTCTGCACCGCGGCGAGCATCTCCTGGCCGTCGAGGGCCTCGCCCACCACGCTGATGTCCGGTTCTCTCTCCAGGACGCTGACCATGCCCGCTCGCATCAGATGCCGTGGGTCGCAGATCACGACCCGTATACAGTCAGCCCCAGTTGTGTTCGTCATGCTGTGAAATAACCCCCATGAGTGCATGAATCCCGAAGACGGACATACGGGAAACGGGCACGGACCGATGGTCTGGACCACGCGTCTCGTTGTGCAGAGTACTGACAGGTCGCCGGAAAGATCTAGCCGCATTCGATCCCGGCTTCACAGCCCCAGGCGACGACCGGTGGAGGCGGAGTCGGAAGCTCAACCCCCAGTCTGAGAAGCAAATCCGGTCCAGGGGCGGACGACACCTTCCGGCCACGGTGCGAAGGTGATCCGGTCGGTCGACCCAGGGGGGAACAGGTGCAGACCAAGCCGGATCTCGAACCGCTGCTCGATTTCAGCCCGTACCGGCTGCTCACCGAACCGGACGCGGTCCACCAGCGGATGCGCACGGAACCACCGGTCCGCCTGGTACGGGAGGAGAGCGGCTTCACCTACTGGCTGATCTCCGGGTACGCCGAGGCCCGCCAGGCCCTGCGCGCCCCCGGACTCTCCAACGACCCGCGCCGTCTCGGTCATCCCGTCGACACCGCGAACGCCTACTCCCCGATGGCCAACAACGATCCGCCGCACCACACCCGGCTGCGCGGTCTCGTCTCCCACGGCTTCACCCGCCGTCGGATCAACGCGCTGGCGGCGAGGGCCGAGGCCGTCACCGGCGAACTCCTCGACACCCTCGCGCCCACCGGGCGTGCGGACGTCATCGCCGACCTCGCCTTCCCGCTGCCCGTGCTGGTCATCTGTGAGCTGCTCGGCGTGCCCACCCGGGACCGGGACGTCCTGCGCACCTGGGCCGCGCGCACCCTGTCCACCGCCGTCGGACCGCGCACCCGCGAGGAGCGCTCCCGCCGGCTGCGCGCCTACTTCACCCGGCTCGTCGCGGCCAAACGCGCCGCCGTACGACCGGACCTGGCGCCGGACGAGCAGCCCGATCTGCTCAGCGCCCTCATCGTGGCCCAGGAGCAGCGCAGCAGCCTCGACGAGGACGAACTCATCGGCCTGGCCGTGCTGCTGCTCGTCGCCGGACACGAGACGACCACCAACCTCATCGGCAACGGCCTGCTCACCCTGCTGCTCCACCAGGACCAGCTGACCCTGGTCCGTGACGACCCGGCGCTGCTGCCGTCGGCGGTGGAGGAACTGTTGCGCTACGAGGGATCGGCGGGCCAGTCCGCCCTCCGGGTCGCCGTCGACGACGTGGTCATCGGCCAGACCCTGATCCCCCGCGGTTCGGTCGTCAACATCGGCCTGTCCCTGGCCAACCGGGACCCCAGCACCTTCCCGGACGCGGACACCCTGGACGTACGGCGCACGGCCAACCCCCATCTGGCCTTCGGGCACGGCATCCACTACTGCCTCGGCGCCCCGCTGGCCCGGATGCTCGCGACCACGGCACTCGGAGCGCTGCTCGGCCGCTTCGACGGACTGCAACTGGCCGTCCCGGCGGATGAGTTGCGCTGGCGCCAGATCAGCATCCTGTGCGGGCTGACCGCACTGCCCATCTCCTTCGCTCCTGTTCATCCAGTTCGTCCAGAAACGAGTGGCACGTGAACACGATCGACCCGATGGCGGCAGCCCACCTCTACCGCCTCGCCTTCGGTTTCATTCCCGCCCAGATGATCCACGCCGCCGCCCGGCTGCGGCTCCCCGACCTGCTCGCCGCGCAGCCCCTGACGATCAAGGAGCTGGCCGAGCGGACCGGGACCCGGGCCCCGGCGCTGCGCCGTCTGCTGCGGGGCCTGGCCACCCTCGGGGTGGTGGAGCAGGAGGACGAGGACGTCTTCCGGCTGGCCCCGGCAGGCGACCTGCTCCGCTCGGACGTGCCGGGCTCCGTCCGCCCGATGCTGATGCCCTACTTCAGCGAGGCCGTCTGGGCCTCCTGGGGACGGTTCACCGAGTGTCTGCGCACCGGACGGCCCTCCGTGGAGTCGGTCACCGGAGGCTCGGTCTTCGACCTGTTCGCGGCCGATCCGGAGCTGGGCGCTGAGTTCCACGCCGCGATGGCGGTCAGCGGCGGCGCGGAGGCCCAGGCGCTCGCCCGGTCGTACGACTTCGACGGCGTCAAGACCGTCGTGGACGTCGGCGGCGGCAACGGCGCCCTGCTCGCCGGGGTGCTCGCGCACCACTCCCACCTGCGCGGGATCCTGGTCGACACCCCGGTGGGGGTGGCCGCAGCCCCGGACGTCCTCGCCGCCGCGGGCGTCGCGGACCGGTGCGAACTGGCCGCCCAGGACTTCCTCACCGCCGTGCCCGAGGGCGGCGACCGCTACGTGATCAAGAGCGTGCTGCACGACTGGGACGACGAGACCTGCGTGACGATCCTCCGCAACTGCCGCCGGGCCATGGCGGACCCGGCTCGGGTACTGATCGTCGAGGTCGTCGCACCACCCGTCGCGGACACCACGACCGACCCCTTTCTCACCGTCAGCGACCTCAACCTGATGGTCCTGACCCACGGCCGAGAGCGTACCGAGCGGGAGTTCACCGAGCTCCTCGACGCCGCCGGCCTCGAGCTGACACAGATCGGCGCGCCCCTCGGCTTCAGCGGATACCGGGTCATCGAGGCCCGCCCCACCGCCGGACCGGCCGAATGACGCGGCAAGACAACGGAGGAACACAAGAGTTGGGAACCATCGAGGAAGCCACCGGCCAGGTCGGCCCCGGCACGCTCCGCCGGCTGGCGGCGGCCTGGCCCCGCCGGGCCACCGTCCGCACCGACATGGAGAAGGTCACCGGAGCCGGGGAGTACGACCCCGAACTGCTCGACTACCCCGTCGCGCTGATGCCGTTCGGCGAGCACCCCGACTTCCGGGACGCCCCGGAGGACAAACGGCGCACGGTGAACACCCTGGGCTGGATCGCGTACAACGAACGCGTCGTGGCCGCCGAGGAGTTCGTCGTCAACCCCACCTTCGAGAAGCTCGGCCACGCCGTGTTCCCCGGGGTGGACCGCTTCGAGGTCAAGGAGATCGTGCGGCAGTCCCACATCGACGAGGTGTGGCACACGTACATGCACATGCTCGGCATGCAGCGCACCCGGGAGGCCCGGGGCATCACCGCCGAACCCGACTGCGGGCACCCCGTCACCAACCGGCTGCTGTACGAGGCGCAGGACGCCTCCGCCGAGCGCTGGGAGTCGGACCTGCTCTACCTGCTGTGGACCACGGTCGGCGAGGTCAGCGTCAACGCCTTCCTCGACCTGATGGCCCGGGACACCACCGTGCAGCCGCTGCACTCCACCATCGCCCGGCTGCACGCCCGCGACGAGTCGGCGCACGGCCCGGTCATGGTCGAGGTGATGAAGGACGTCTTCGTCAACCTCTCCACGTCCCAGCAGGACTTCTTCGTGGCGTCCCTGCCCGCCGGCATCAACGCCTTTTGCGCCGAGGACTTCGACTGGTGGCTGAAGGTCCTGGAGTTCGCGGGCATCCCCAAGGCCCGGGACATCGTCGAGGACTCCCGGGGCGGCGGGCAGGCGGACCTGCTCGTCACCGACTTCTCCGGGATCCTGCGCATGCTGCGGGAGCTGGACGTGGCGGACCGGGTGGACTTCGACTTCGAGGGCGCCGCGGGGAGGGCCGCGTGATCCTCACCGGCCCCGAGATCACCGAGGCCGCGAACGACGGCCGGATCGTCATCTCGCCGTTCAACCCGGCCCAGGTGAACCCCAACAGCTACAACGTCTGCCTCGGCGACCGGCTGCTGACCTACACCGACGAGATCATCGACCCCTACCGCCCCAACGCCACCCGGGAGATCGTCATCGAGGAGGACGGCTACGTCCTCAGACCCGACCAGCTCTATCTCGGGCACACCGTGGAACAGGTCGGCTCCGACCAGTACGTGCCGCTGCTCTTCGGGCGGTCTTCGGTCGGGCGGCTCGGGCTGTTCGTGGAGATCACGGCGCCCATCGGCGACATCGGCTTCCACGGCCAGTGGACGCTGATGCTCTCCCCGGTCCGGCCGCTGCGGGTGTACCCGGGGATGAAGATCGGCCAGATCATGTTCTTCGTGTCGCTCGGCGAGGTCGACCTCTACCGCGGCAAGTACCAGTCCTCGGCGGGCCCTCAGGAGTCCCGTTACTGGAAGGACGCGGCGGTGCCCACGACATGATCCTCACCCGCGAAGCCATCGCCACCGCCGTGGAGCGCGGCGACATCGTGATCGAGCCCTACGATCCCGAGCGGATCTCGCCGAACGCCTATGACTGGCACCTCGGGGACCGCATCCGGGTCTGCGAGGGCGACGAGCTGGACGCCGCCGCCGCGACCCGGGTCACCGAGCACGTCATCCCGCCCGAGGGCATGGTGCTGCGGCCGGGACAGCTCTACCTCGGCGTCACCCACGAGCGCACCCACTCCGAGCGCTACGCCCAGATGATCAACGGTGACCGCAGCCTCGGCGCGCTCGGTATCTGGGTCCATGTCTCCGCCCCGCTCGGACACGTGGGCCACGCCATCCGCTGGACCCTGGAGATCCGGGTGGCGCGGCCGGTGCGGGTCTATCCGCTGATGCCCTTCGGGAAGATCGTCTTCCTGGTCGCCGAGGGCGCGATGTCCAGCTACCAGAGACTGGGCCGCAAATACACCCGGACCAGCGGGATCGACATCTCGCGGCTGTACGAGGAGCTGCGGTGAGCGCGCCCCGGATCCTGACGGGACTCGACCTGCCCTGGGGGAGTCCGGGCGGCAGCGTCGAACTGCTCAAGGACCTGTACCTGGACCCGGACGGGCCGCTGGCGGCGAGCGCGTTCATGCTGACCCCCGGGATTGCGCACGCCACCGCGCCGCCCGGCGAATGCCCCCTCGCCCTGCTGGACGTCCCCGGCAAACAGCTCAGCGGTGAAGGCTTCTGGGCCTACGTCGACCGGCTGACGGACGCGGTCACCGCCCGCTTCCCGCACACCGAGCAGGACGTCGTCCACCTCCAGCACCTCGCCTTCGGCGCCACCCCGGCGTTGCTGCGGGGCTACCCCAAGCAGCCCGCCATCGGCCTGGTGCACGGCACGGACCTGCTGTTCGCCGCCGAGTACGAGACCCAGGGCGCGGTGCTGCGGGAGGCGGTCGAGGCGGCCCGCTCCCTGGTGGTGCCGACAGCCGGGATGGCCGACCAACTGCGCCGGCTGGCCCCGCAGACGGACAGCGGCCGTATCGTCCACATCCCCTGGGGCGTCCCGGACGCCCTGCTGGCCCAGCCGCCGGTCCGCGTCCCCCGGGAGGACGGGCCGCTCCGAGTGCTGTACGCCGGCCGGCTCACCGCCGAGAAGGGCGCCGCCGAACTGGTCGCCGCGCTGACCGGCGTACCCGGGGTGCGGCTCAGCATGGCCGCCCCGGTCGCCGAGTTCCAGCGGCTGGCCGGGGAACGGGACCTGTCGGCCGTACGGCACCTCGGGTGGCTGAGCCGCCAGGAGCTGTGGGCGGCGTTCGCCGAGCACGATCTGCTGGTGGTGCCGTCCGCGAAGCTGGAGGCGTTCGGTCTGGTGGCCGTGGAGGCGCAGGCGTGCGGGCTGCCGGTGGCGTACCAGCCGGTGCCGGGGCTGCGGGACGCGCTGGCCGACTCGGCGCTGCCCCTCGATCTCCTCGCCGATCCGCGGCGGGCGCTGGCCGAGCTGACCGGGCTGCGGGACGACCCCGGCGCGCTGGACGGGCTGCGCCGGTCAGGGTTCGCCAACGCGGCGCGCTTTCCGCTCTCCAGGACCGCCCGCGACCTTGCCGCCCTCTCCGCCCAGGTGTGGTGAGCCACCGCCCGACCGAAGGAACCGACATGTACACCGCCGCGCTGTTCGACCTCGACGGCACCCTGATCGACACCGAGCCCCGCAGCCACGAGGCGTGGTCGCGGCTCTTCCGCAACCACGGCGTCCCTCATGACGACGCCGTCATCCGGGGCTTCGCCGGACGGCCCCCTCGCGAGGCGCTGCTCGACCACCTGCCCCGCTTCCCCGGACTCACCGTGGACGAACTCTCCGCCGAGGCCCTCGCCTACACGACCCTCCCCGACATGCCCCCGGTAGCCCCGATCCCCGGCGCCCTCGAACTCCTCGCCCGGCTGAGGAAGTCGGGGGTCCCGCTCGGCCTGGTGACCTCGGGCTCCCGGGACTACGCCCGGCACGAACTCGGCGCGGTCGGGGCGCTGGACCTGTTCGACGTGCTGGTCACCTCCGACGACGTGAGCCGCGGCAAGCCCGATCCGGAAGGCTGCCTCACATGCTGTTCGGCGCTGGGTGTCTCGGCCTCCGACGTCGTGGTCTTCGAGGACGCCCCGGCCGGGGTCGCGGCGGCGAAGAGCGCCGGCGCCGACTGCGTGGCGATCACCTCCACCCAGTCCGCCGAGGCGCTGGCCGCGGCCGATCTGATCGTCCCCGATCTCACCGGGATGACCTGGCCGCCGCCGACGCCCGCCATGACCGCCGCGACCCGGACGGAGGTCTGAGCCATGGGCGAGGCGATTCTGGAGGTCGTCGTCACCTCCGCCGAGGAGGCGCGCGCCGCTGTGGCGGGCGGCGCCCACCGGCTGGAGCTGGCGGCCGACATGGAAGCCGACGGAATGACCCCCGCGCTCGCGGAGTTCGTGCGCACCCGGGACGCCGTCACCGTGCCCGTGCGGGTCATGCTGCGCGACAAGGGCGGCTTCCAGGCCGCCGACCTCGACGCCCTGTGCGCCGCCGCCGGGGCGCTGAGGGCGGCGGGCGCCGAGGAGTTCGTCCTCGGCTTCCTCACCGCGGACGGCGCGCCGGACCTGCCCGCGGTCCACGCCCTGCTCGACGCGGTGCCGGGCTGCCGCTGGACGTTCCACCGGGCCGTGGACCACGCGGCCGACCGGACGGAGGTACGGCTTGCCATCGAGAGGCTGCCCGGTCTGGACACCCTGCTGTCCGCGGGCAGCGTCGCCGGTGTCGCGGAAGGACTGCCCACGCTGCTGGCCGAGGCGGACCGCCAGGGCGAGCCCGGTCACACCCTGGCCGTCATGGCGGGCGGGGGACTCGGCGCCGGGCACGTCCCCGTGCTGCGCGCTCGGGGCGTCGACGCCTTCCACGTCGGCACCTCGGTGCGTCGCCGAGGCTGGGACAGCCCGGTCGACCCGGCCGCCGTCCGCCGCTGGCGCGAGCTGATCGACGCCGCCGCCCGCACGGACGGGGGCTGACATGGCGTCCGACTGCGTGTTCTGCGACATCGTGGCGGGCCGACTGCACGCGGAGATCCTCTTCCAGGACGAGCGGACCGTGGCCTTCCTCGACAACACCGCCGTGATGGAGGGCCACACCCTCGTCATCCCCCGCGCGCACGCGGCGGACATCTGGGAGATCTCCGAGGACGACGCGGCAGCGGTGATGCGCACCGTCCACCGCGTGGCCGGGGTCCTCGACGGGGTGCTGAAGCCCGACGGCCTGACCCTGTTCCAGGCGAACCGCCCCGCGGGGTGGCAGGACGTCTTCCACCTCCACGTCCACCTGGTGCCGCGGGAGAACTCCGACCGGCTCAACCGCCCCTGGTACGTGGACCGCGCCGACCCGGCCGCCCTGGCGAGGACCCGCCGCCGCATCCTGGGGGGTTCATCTGGACCAAGACCGCCGACGAGATCCTCGACAAAGTAGCCGCCTACTGCCGACGAATCTCCGACTCAGGTCACTAGCTGCGGGCTGCCCGACTTCCAGGCGGCGTGGGCCGCGGCGAGTCCGCCCTGCGGCGCACCGTCTCCGCGCCGGCTTCCAATGCTTCGGCCAGTTGCTCGTCGGGGCCGGTGGTCGCGAGCGCACGGTGCCATACGGCCCGTTCTCGCTGCCCGCCCTCCGGGTGTTGTGTCGCCAGCTCGTCCGCGAGCGCGCGATGCGCGAGCGCACGTCGGCGAGCGGAGGCGTCGGCGTACACCGCGGCCCGTACGGGCGGATGCCGGAACCGCAGCCGGGCACCCGGCACCTCCTCCAGGTGCCCGGCGGCCTCTACGACGTCCAGTGCCTGTGCGTGGACCGCCAGTCGTCCGGCCGCGGCGAGTACGGTGCCGGTGTGGCCGTGTCTTCCGCCGCCACCAGCAGGAGGGTGCGGGCCGATTGGGGCAGTTCCCGGGTGCGTTCGGCGAAGACCTCGCGAAGGCGGAGGCCGAGCGGGGCGGTGCCGGTGAGCACGACCTTCTCCGCGACCTCCGCCGGACTGCCGAGCCGGACCAGTTCCCGCAGCGCCAGCGGGTTTCCTCCCACAGCGGCGGCGATGGCGCGCCTGGCCGGACCCGGTGACCCCCATCCGTGCTCGTCGAGGAGGGCGGACGCGGCGTCCGGGGCGAGTCCGCACAGCGTGAGCTGTGGCAGGTCCTGGGTGGCCTCCCCGCCTTCGCGGACAGAGGCGAGGAAGGCTATGGAACGGCCCTTGAGGCGGCGGGCGACGAAGAGCAGCACACCGGCGCTGGCCGGATCGAGCCAGTGCAGATCGTCCGCGACGAGCAGCAGGGGGGGCGCGTGCAGCGGCCCGGTCCAGCAGGGACAACACGGCTGTGCGGACCATCAGATCCGCAGCGGGCGCGGTGGACAGGCCCAACGCGCTGCGCAGCGCGGCGGCTTGATCATCCGGCAGGTACGGCAACTGGTCGAGCAGTGGCGTCAGTAGCCGCTGCAGTCCGCTGAAGGCCAGGGCGACTTCGGCCTGGACGCCCGAGCAGGTCAGTACACGAGTGTCGCTGCCGGCCGCGGCAGTGGCACGCCATAGCAGCGCTGTCTTCCCGACCCCGGCATCCCCCTGCACGATCAGCGCTCCGCCCCGGCCCGCACTGGCCTCGGCGACAAGCCGACTCAGTGCCTGGAGTTCCTCTTGCCGCCCGTAGAGCGGAGGCTACCTCCGGCGGGCCGAGCTCTTGTCACTGGCGGATGAGTGAGGGACCTCTCAATCGGGTCGAGTTGTGGCGCGAAAACTCCGGAGGAGCTACTGTCTAGAGGTAGAACGACCGGTCTTTCTATGAGGGTGACCTCAGGGCTGTCTGGGCGGGTCCCCTCCAGCCGGAGGACTCTCGCGGGGTCCCCCGGTGCACGTCGAACAGGGATGAAGAACTTAATGAAACCAATCCGCTCCAGGGTCGAGGTGGCCCCCGTCAGTGAGCTCCTCGCCAGCCTGACGCCGCGCGCCCAGCCGGCTATCGCGAACCGGTACGCGATGCCGTGGTGACCGGTCTCGCGTGAGTCCCCGCTGGGGTCAGCTTCCCGATCGGATCCGTCGGACCGCGTCCAGCAGGGCCTTGTGCGCCGCCGTCGAGCCGTCCGTCCGGGTGGTCGGCGGCCATCGCACCGTCGTACAGCATCAGCGGCGAACCGGCGGCCGACTCCGCTTCGGCGCGGCCGAGCCGGGTCGGCAACTCCGTGAAAGGGGTGCGGATCCAGTTGCGGTGGGCCGCCACCCAGGCAGCGGACCGGATGGGCCGCGTCCGAGAACCCGGCGGCCCGCTCATGAACGGCGATCCGCGAAAACCGCGCTCGCGCGTGCTCGCCGATTGCCTCGAAGACGAGGTCGATCGCCTCGGCGGGCGGGTGCCCGGCGGCCGGCGGTTCGCCTGTCTCCCAGTGATGGCCGGGTACCGTCCCAAGCTGCGGCGGGCGGTCGACCGGGGGTGAGGTCCGTGCGGACACCCCGGCCATCAAGTTCACGATGCACATGATGTGCGGCGCCTTCGCCGCCGCACGCTGATCGACGCACAGCCGCCGACGCATTACTTCCTCGTTGCGTACATCGACGCCGTGGCCCTCCCCGCCCTCGGCGCGCCCACCGCCTGACAAACCCCGCACTCAGCACCTGACGTGACCGCTCACGTCGTCGGTCCGATCAGCCCTGCCTCCCCGCCGGGCTGATCACCCCTGCCCTGAACACCCCACGACCTGACTGGGAGTACGCCCTCGTGGCCACGTTTCTCTACAGACTCGGCCGACTCGCCTTCAGGCGACGGCACTTCGTCGCCCTCATATGGGTGGCACTGCTGGCGCTCGCAGGCTTCGGCGCGGCCAGCGCCCCCGCGGCGGGCAACACGTCCTTCTCCGTCCCCGGCACCGAGGCCCAGAAGGCCTTCGACCTGCTGGAACAGCGCTTCCCTGGGATGAGCGCCGACGGCGGCACCGCCCGTGTCGTCTTCAAGGCACCCGTCGGCGAGAAGATGACGGACGCCGCCAACAAGAACACCGTGCAGAAGACCGTCGACGAGCTGGGCGACGGCCCCGAGGTCGCCTCCGTCACCGACCCGTACCAGGCCGACGCCGTCAGCAAGGACGGCACGATCGCCTACACGTCGGTCAAGTACAAGGTCCCCGGCATGGAATTGGAGGACAGCACCCGGGACGCCCTGCAGGAGATCGCGCAGGACGCGCGGGACGCCGGGCTGACCGTGGAGGTCGGCGGTGACGCACTCCAGGCGCAGCCCGAGACCGGCGCCGGCGAGATCATCGGTATCGCGGTCGCCGCGGTGGTCCTGGTCATCACCTTCGGCTCACTGATCTCGGCCGGACTGCCACTGCTGACGGCGCTCATCGGCGTCGGCATCGGAGTCTCGGCGATCACCGCCCTCGCCAGCACCCTCGACCTCGGCTCGACCACGTCGACGCTCGCCACGATGATCGGCCTGGCGGTCGGCATCGACTACGCCCTGTTCATCGTCTCCCGCTACCGGACCGAACTGGCCGAGGGCCGCGAGCGCGAGGAGGCGGCCGGCCGGGCCGTCGGCACCGCGGGCTCCGCGGTGGTGTTCGCCGGCCTCACGGTCGTGATCGCGCTGGTGGGCCTGTCCGTCGTCAACATACCGATGCTGACGAAGATGGGCATCGCCGCCGCCGGCACGGTCGCCATCGCCGTCCTCATCGCACTGACCATGATCCCCGCGCTGCTCGGTTACGCGGGACGGAGGGTCAAGCCGGCGGGCGAGAAGAGCAAGTTCCTGGGCGGCGCCCGAGCCGCGCGGAAGGCCGCTTCGGCCAAGGCCAACATGGGCACCCGCTGGGCGAGGTTCGTCGTACGTCGTCCGATCGCCGTCCTGCTCCTCGGCGTTGTCGGCCTCGGGGCCGTCGCCGTCCCCGCCGCCTCCATGGAACTGGGCATTGGGGACGACAGCTCGCTGCCGACCTCGACGACGCAGCGCCGGGCGTACGACCTGCTGTCCGAGGGCTTCGGCCCCGGCTTCAACGGCCCCCTGGTGGTCGTCGTCGACGCGAAGGCGAGCGACGACCCGGAAGCCGCATTCACTGAGGTGACCGACCAGATCAAGGCCCTCAAGAACGTCGCGACCGTGATGCCGGCCGCCCCCAACAAGGCGGGCGACACAGCGACGATCACTGTGATCCCGGACTCCGAGCCGTCGTCGGTGACCACCGAGGAGCTGGTGCACGGCATCCGGGACGCAGGCACGGAGATCAAGGCCGACACGGACGCGGACGTGCTGGTCACCGGGACCACGGCCATGAACATCGACGTGGCGCAGAAGCTGAACGACGCGCTGATCCCGTACCTGGCCCTGGTCGTGGGCCTGGCGTTCCTGCTGCTGATCGTGGTCTTCCGCTCCATCCTCGTCCCGCTGAAGGCGGCCCTCGGCTTCCTGCTGAGCGTGATGGCAGCCCTCGGCGCTGTGGTCGCGGTCTTCCAGTGGGGCTGGATGGCCGACCTCGTGGGCGTCGACGAGACCCGCCCCATCGTGGCGATCATGCCGATCTTCATGATCGGTGTGGTCTTCGGCCTCGCGATGGACTACGAGGTGTTCCTCGTCACCCGGATGCGAGAGGCGTACATCCACGGCGAGAAGGCGAGACAGGCCGTGGTGACCGGCTTCAACCACAGCGCGCGGGTCGTGACGGCCGCCGCGGTGATCATGATCGCGGTCTTCGCCGGCTTCATCGGCTCCAGCGAGGCGATGGTCAAGATGATCGGCTTCGGCCTGGCGATCGCGGTCTTCTTCGACGCGTTCATCGTGCGGATGGCGATCGTCCCGGCCGTCCTGGCCCTGCTCGGCAAGAAGGCGTGGTGGCTGCCGAAGTGGCTGGACCGGGTGCTGCCGAACGTGGATGTCGAGGGGGAAGGACTGCGGACGCAGGGCGACTCGGCTCATTCGTCGGGCTCGTCCGGCTCGGGCGATTCGAAGGGCGCGGATCCGGATGAGGAGCGGGAACTCGTGAAGTTCTGAGTGCTCGGACCTCGGCGGCCCCCGGTCTGATGGTGTGCGGTGAGCACCTCATCAGACCCGGGGCCGCTATCGGTAGGCGGATGGCTTCTCAGCTCGATCTTCAACCTCGTGCTGTCGAACGGCTCTCGTAGGTGTTCGCTCTGACGAGCAATCCCCGTATGTCCACGGCCTATGCGCTGGCGAAACCCCGGAGGGGACCGAAAGGGCGCCTCGCGGGTCATCGGCTCCGCCGGCTCCGACGAGAAGGTCAGCTCCTCGTCGAGGAGTACGGCTTCGACGCCGCCTTCAACTACAAGAACGGCAACGATGCCGTCGGGGGCGGCGCCCTTGAGCTGATGCGCGGTGAGAACACCGGGAAGATGATCGTCTCCCTGGATCGGTAGTCTCGACCCGAACCACAGACGGAAGCGTCTTCATCTCGATCGAGCCGTCCGACGTCCTTTGCACCGCCGTCGCCGCCGCAGAGAACGGCCGTGACGGTTGCGTGGCCACCGACGATGGCAACCTCGAAGTCGCCGTCAACTCGCGCAAGGAGATGGGCGGTTCCGGCGCCGGTACGAACCCGGAGCAGCTCTTCACAGCCGGCTGCAGCGCCTGCTTCCAGGGCGCGTTCTGTGTGGTCGCCCGCCAGGAGAACGCCGGCATCTCCGGCTCGACTGTCCCCGACGAGGTCGGCATCGGCAAGAACGACGGGGGCTTCGGCATCATCGGCAAGATCTCCGCGGACATCCGGAACGTGGACGCCGCCACCTCCAAGGACCTGATCGAGAAGGCCCACCAGATGTGTCCGTACTCCAAGGCCACTCGCGGCAACATCACGGTCGAGCTCGCGGTCTGATCTGAACGGATCCGATCTCCACGCAGCGGGGCGCACGCCGCGCCGTGGCCCCACCAGGCGGTGTCGCGGGCCGCGAGGCGGCGTTGACCTGCTTGGTCATGGCGGCGCGCGGCTGTCGACGGTGATGCCGTCAGATCATGGCTTGATAACGGCCCGGGACGGCACGCGAGCTGACCGCTCGTCGCCTTCGACAAGCCTTCCCGTCTGCCGCCTTCCGGGATGATTATCATGCGAGACCGCACCTCCGTAGCCGCCGCTCCGGCAGCCGTCAGCGACGCTCACCTGACCGCGTTCATACGCAACGGCCCCCCGGACGCCGCCGACGCCGCGCTTGACGAGCTCTACCGGCGGCACCGCACTTCGGTCATCGCAGATGCCCGCACCTGCACACGAGACACGCACACGGCGGAAGACCTGACCTCGGAGGCGTTCGCCCGCGCGTTGCGCGCCGTGCGCGGAGGTGCCGGTCCCGAGGGGGCCTGGCGGCCGTATCTGCTGACGACGCTCCGCCGCACGGCCGCGTCGTGGGCCGCCACAGCCGACCGCATCGAGTAGATCGCTAGATCCCGGGCCAGGGCTCTTCCGGCGGACCCTGCCGCAGGGCCCACCGTTGGTTCGCCCCGTCGTTACAGTCCCGGATTCGCCGTCTGCTGCACCCCAGCAGATGTCGAGGTCCTGGTCGGCGTACTGCCAGAAGGTCTCGTGGGCGTCCAGCATGACCACCACCTCGTCGACACCCTCCGGGAAGCCCTCGGCCATCCGCCGTCCCGTGGTGATCCGCACGGGACGGGCGACCCGGTTCAGGCCGGTCCGGTGGGGGGCGACGAGCGCCGAGACGCTGCTGACACGCGAAGCAGGCGCAGGTGGCAACAAGGCATGACCTTCCGGTGCCAAGCGGTGCGAATGGACTCAACCACGGGCCCAGTTCAGCCCAACACCGCGGTGTCATCTACCCCGAGAAGTCTCTGGATTGCGCCCATCCAGAGCTTAAAGATCAGCGGGAACCGGCCGCCCCGCAGCTGGGGCGTGATATGGACGCCGGTCCACGGCGAGGCCGCTCATCCCGCGCGGCGGGCCGCCCGGCGCAACGGTCAAGCGGCGTGGAACAGCACCACGGGGCCGGCGGGTGCCGCGGCGCGGGCCGCGGTCGTGTGCACGGGACGGGTGGTGCGGACAGTGGCCGCGACCTGCGAGCGACTCCGCGCGAAGACAACGAGCCGCAGCACCGCGAACCGCGCGACACCGGCGAGCGCGGAGGCGGACAGGTAGACGACCTGCTCGAGCACCACACCGGGTGCTGCCACCAGTTGCTGCAGAACAAGCATCGCCACGGAGGTCACCACATAGGCGGCCACTGCGGAACCGGCCGACTGCGCATGCTGGCGCCAGGTCGCGCGCCCGCCCACGCCGAAGGTGAAGCGGGCATGCAACTCGGTGGCTAGGAGCGTGGAAAGGGCACTGATCAGAGCGTTGGCCAGGCCCCAGTAAATCCAGGAGGCGAGGGCCGCCACCGCGAAGCTGGAGGCGAGCCCCACTCCGCCGCCGAAGAGTACGAAGCGGGCGAAGGCGGTCCAGGTGCCGGGTGCCGCCTGCTGCTGACTCTGCGCTGTGTCCATCATCCGACCCCCTTGATCGCTTTCTCTTCTGCGCCGTGACCGTCTGATGGCATTCAGCAAGGCCATTCCATCCGACAGGCGTCCCCTGATGCGGAGCTGGTGGTGCGTCAACTCGTCACGAGGCGAGTCGCACGCGGATGCCCAGCGTCGTGTCCCCTCCCCGGCGCAGCCGGCTATTGAGGATCATGAGGCGGCCGAGGATGCCGTACTTGCGGGCGATGAGGGTGCGGTAGCGGGCGCTGGTCGCCGCGTCGGTGATCTCGGCGGTGGCCGGGACCGGGTCGCCGGTCGGGTTGCCGCGCAGGTCGCAGGGGCCGACGAGGATGTCGCCGCGTGCCTGGATCCGCTTGACCTTCCAGGAATCGGCCTGGGTCTGCACGCCCAGAGTCTCTCCGTCGCGTACCACCCACACCGGGGTGGCGACCGGGGTGCCGTTCTTGCGGTAGCTGGTGATCAGTATGTACTTGCCGGCGCCGAGTCGCTCCAGCAGCGTGTCGTCCATGATGCGTTCGTGTTCCTTGTTCTTGCGTTCGAGGTCGTCGGCCACGTGGGCGGCGTAATGCGATGTCAATTGGCGCTGGGGATGCCTTCTTCCGAGGAGGTTGCGGGGACGGCGGCGCGTGTGAGGTTGCGGGGTGGGATTGCATTCGGCCGCATGGGGCCGGGGCGGTTCAGCTCAGGGGGACGTCGAGGACGGCCTTGCGGTGGCTGAACGTCTCGATGGAGTAGCGGCCGTGGTAGTTGCCCATGCCGCTTTCGCCGACGCCGCCGAAGGGAAGCGTCGGCACGGCGAGGTGGTGCATCGGCAGTCCGAAGTTGAGGCCGCCCGAGGAGGTCTGGGCGGCGAGGCGGCGCTTGGTGGTGTTGCTCTCGGTGAAGGCGTACAGGGCGAGGGGCTTGTCGCGGTCGTTGATGAACGCGATGGCCTCGTCGAGGTCCGCCACGGTGAGGATCGGGAGGATGGGGCCGAAGATCTCCTCCTGCATCACGGGCTCGTCGGGCCGGACATCGGCCAGCACGGTCGGGGCGATGTACGTGTCCGCGCGGTCGGTCTGCCCGCCAGTGACCGTACGGCCGGAGCCCAGCAGCGCGGACAGCCGGTCGAAGTGCCGCTCGTTGATGATCCGTCCGTAGGCGTCGGAGGTCTGCGGGTCCTCACCGAACAGTCCCTTGATCGCGACGACCAGGGCGGCCTGCAGTTCGGTCGCGGTGTCCGGGTCGGTCAGGACGTAGTCGGGGGCGACACAGGTCTGTCCGGCGTTGGCGAACTTCGTCTGCGCCAGGCGCTGGGCGACCGTGGTGATGTCGGCGTCCCGGTCCACGAACACCGGTGACTTGCCGCCGAGTTCGAGGGCGACGGGGGTGAGGTTCTTCGCGGCGGCGGTCATCACGATGCGGCCGACGGTGCCGTTCCCGGTGTAGAAGATGTGGTCGAAGCGCTGCTCCAGCAGCACGGTGGTCTCCGGCGCGCCGCCCTCGACGACCGCGGTCGCTTCGGTGTCGAGATACGCGGGCAGTAGCTCGGCCAGCAGCGCCGAGGTGTGGGCGGCGTAGTCGGCGGGCTTGATGACGACCGCGTTCCCGGCGGCGAGCGCGCCCGCGACGGGCACGAGCAGCAGATTGACCGGGTAGTTCCACGCCGAGATGACCAGGGCGACACCCAGGGGATCGAACTGGGTGCGAGCGGTGCTGCCGGGGAATCCGGGCACCGTCACGGGGGCGGGCTGCGGGGCGGTCCACTCCTCCAGGTGCTCCAGGTAGTCGTCGATCTCGACGATCGTGGTTTCGATCTCCATGGCGTCGGCCTCGGCGCGGTTCTTGCGCAGGTCGGCGTAGAGGGCGTCGGCTATCGCAGCGCGGTTGTCGGTGAGCAGGTCGCGCAGGCGGGTCAGTTGTGTCCGGCGCCAGGCCAGGGGCTTGGTGCGGCCGGTACGGAAGGCGGAGCGCAGCCGGTCCACCAGCGCGGTGGCTTCGACGGCGGTGAAAGTGTCGTCGATGGTGAAGGCTGCCTTGGAGTCAGTCACAATCGTGTCCTGTTCGGTTTGGAGAGGAAGCCGGAGGGCGGCATCCGGGGGAAGGAAAGTCGCGGCCGTGCAGGTGGTGCGGTCAGACCGTGGCGGCCGTGTGCGTGGTTTCGCCTTCGCCCGACGGGGCGGGCGTGCCGGTGGCGGGCGAGGGGGACCTGCGGCGGACCGCCAGGCCGACCATGGCCACGCCGATGACCAGCACGAACGCCATGCCGGCGAGGGCGAAGCTCAGGGTGTACTGGCTCTCGGCGGGCAGCGCGGGAACCCCGGGGGGCAGGTTGTCGAGTGTCTGGGAGGCGAGCAGCGAGGTGATGACCGCGCTGCCAATCGCGCTGCCGGCGGAGCGGGAGATGGAGTTGATGCCGTTGGCGATACCGGTCTGGTGGTGGGGGACGCCCGCCACGATCAGAGCGGGCATCGCGGCATAGCCGAAGCTGATGGCAACGCCGACGACCATGCCGGCCAGGATCACCGACGCGGTGGTGTCGTGAGCGAAGGTCAGCCAGGCGAAACCGACGACGCCGAAGACGGCGCCGACGGCAAGCGTGAGACGCGCGCCGATGCGGCGTACCAGCATGCCTCCGAACTGCGCGGCGACGAGCGAGACGAGGGCGGAGGGCAGCAGGTAGACGACGGAGGCGCGCAGGACGGAGGCGCCGAAGCCGTAGCCGGCGATCTCAGAGGGCGTCTGCACGAGATAGGAGACGCCGATGAACTGGGAGAACATGGCGAACCCGACGAGAAGTCCGGCGATGTTGGTGAAGAGCACCGGGCGGTGGACGAACATCTTCATGTCCACGAGGGGGTCGCGGACCCTGCGTTCGACGAGGACCCAGATGACGGTCGTAATGGCCGCGGCGGCGAAGAGGGCGAACGTGCGGGTCGAGGTCCAGCCCCAGGTGTGGCCCTGCGAGATGGGCAGCAGGAACAGGACGAGCAGCAGGGCGAGACCGGCGGCGCCGAGCCAGTCGGTGCGCCCGCCCGTCCGGGTGCGGGGCGCGGGTACGGCTACCGCAACCGCGATGAGCGCGGCGGTGGCGAGTGCGGCGGCCAGCCAGAAAACCTGGTGGTAGTCGGGGTGCGCGCCCTGGGTGAGGAGTCCGGCGCTCACCAGGGCGAGGCCGCTGCCGAACCCGAGCGTTCCGCTCACCAGAGCCATGGCGCCGGGCAGCCGTGCGGGCTCGACCTCTGAGCGCAGCACGGACAGCGCAAGCGGGAAGATCGCGGTGGCGGCGCCCTGCATCACGCGGGCCACGATGAGCCACAGCATGGAACTCGTGGTTGCGGCGAGCACGGATCCGGCGACCATCAGCACCAGCACGCCGAGCAGGGTCGGCTTCGTGCCGTGCTGGTCGCCGAAGCGGCCCAGGAGCGGCGTGAAGACCGCGGCTGACAGCAGCGTGGCGGTGGTGACCCAGCTGACCTGCGCAGTGGAGGCGCCGAGGTCGTTCTGGATGATGCCGAGGATCGGGATGACCAGGGTCTGCATCATCGACACGACCATGGCGGCGAGGCCCAGCACCAGCACGAGGCTGCGGCTGCCGGTGCGGCGCTCCGGCGCGGTGGGGAGGGAGGACTTCACGGTCTTCTTTCCGGTGGAAGGTTGCCAAAGGACGGACGCATCGATGGGCGAGTACTGAAACCATCGAGGTACTCCATACTTGAGGACATCAAACAATATGAAGCTGGGGCATGTCAAAGATTGAGAGATTCAAGCTTTTCGGGGTACCCTCCAGGCATGCCGCCCACCCCGTCCAAGGCCCAGCTCATGGAGCTGCTCGCCCACTCGGTCAGTACGCACTACGCCGACTTCACGACCGCCGCCGCCGACACGGGCCTTACCTCCAGTCAGGCAAAGACCCTCACGGTGCTGCGCCGCGCGCCCGCCTCGATGCGCTCGCTCGCGCACACCCTCGCCTGTGACGCGTCGAACATGACCGGAATCATCGACCGGCTCGAAAAGCGCGACTTGGTCCGCCGTGAGGTGAGCGCCACCGACCGCCGCGTGAAGAACGTCGCCCTCACCGAGGCGGGCCAGAAGCTGATCGACGCCATCCGCGAGCGGATGGAGCAGACGCAGACCGGCCTGGACCAACTGTCCAACGAGGAGCGCGCCGAGCTCTTCCGCCTCCTGACAGTGGTCTTCCCGGCCCAGTAGCCCCACCCGCCCGGCGGCCCAGTCTCTCGGTGCGGGCCCTCGTGCAACTCGCCGGCCGAACGAAGCCCCCCCGCCTGACAAGGTCCGGGCCGGGCCGACTTCGGCAGGGCATTGAGCGCGTTGATCGTCTTGTGAGCCCAGCGCCTTGATGCCGGTAGGCAGGGAAATTCTCGATCAGGGCCTCCGGAAGCCGAACCCCCGCCGCGGACCGCCAGGACCGGAGCCGGTCTGGCCTGGCGGGTGTGGGCATACCGCAGGTTCACCCAGGGCTCGCCCGCCTCGTGGAAGCCGCCCTTGAGCGTGACCAACTCCTTGGTGCCGTCCGCGCGTGCGTCGACAAGGCGAGTACGCGGGCTGGGCCTCTTACGAGCGGACAGTGCCGCCGACCAACCTGCTCGTCGGCGTCCTCGGGTCGGTCTCGCCGACCGCGCTCCTTGGGCGGCTTTCCGGCGCGCACGACGACCCTGCCGTCAGCTACGCGAGCGACGGCGGGTCGCGTCGTGCGGTGTCGGGGTTGACCAGGACGATCTTGCCCATGTGGTGGGCATCCAGGATCCGGTGCGCTTCCGCGGCCTCGGTCATGGGCAGGGGCCGGTCGATGACCACCTGAACGGATCCGTTCTCGACCAGTGGCCACACGTGGTTCTGGACTCGGCCGCGATGGCTGCTTTCTGCCCGGTCGGCGTGAGCGCAGGGTGGTCCTTGGTGCCGGCCGCAAGGCCGCCCTGGATCTCCTCGGCGTGGCTGAAACCGGTGAGCCGGTAGTCGGCGAAGGCTTTGTTGCCTTCGGCCTTGGTGGCGGCCAGCAGTGCGGCCGGGCCGTGGCAGACCACGCCGAGCGGCTTGCCCGAGGCGAGGGCGTCGATGAGGAGCCTGCGGGAGACGGCGTCGACGGCCAGATCCTCCATCGGGCCGTGGCCACCGGGGTAGTACACGGCGGCGTAGTCGTGGAGGTCGACGTCCTCCAGTTTGACGGGGTGCTGGATCTCGCTGATCGAGGCGAGGGCGTCCGCCACCTTCCTCGCGCCCTCCTCGCCGCTGTCGCGGCGCCAGGCTTCCTTGGTCCAAGGGCGGCACGACGCCGCCGGGCATGGCGACGACGATCTCGTAGCCAACGGCCGTGAACGCCTGGTACGGGATCAGTGTCCAGTGGTCGGCGCCGGTCATCACGAAGAGGATCTCCGACATGCCGGCGCCCCAAGTGTCTGTGCTTGTTACTCGGTCTCGGCCAAGGCCCCGAGAATCAAGTCGCTGACAGCCTTGGTGGACACCGGGTTCTGGCCTGTGATCAGGCGGCCGTCACGCACGGCGTGCGGCGTCATCGGCACGGTGGAGCGCACATACTTGGCTCCCTTCGCGCGCAGTTCGTCCTCCAGGAGGAACGGCACCCTGCTCTTCACGCCGGCCAGTCCTTCCTCGACCGTCGCGAAGCCTGTGACGCTGCGGTTCTGTACGAGCGGGTTCCCGTCGGCGTCACGGAGGTTGATGAGGGCGCAGGCGCCGTGGCAGACCGAGGAGACGATGCCGCCTGCGGCGTAGATGGCGTCGCCTGTTCGCTGCACGTCAGCGCTGTCGGGAAAGTCCCACATGGTTCCGTGACCACCCGTGAAGAAGATCGTGGAGTAGTCGTCCGGATCCGCCTCGGCGACAGAACGGGTGGATTTCAAATCGCCCATGAAGGCCGGGTCGTCGAGATACGTGCGAACCGTTCTGTCGACGAACAACCGGCCGAGGCTTCGAGGGTCGAGAGGCACCTCGCCGCCCTCCGGGCTCACCACATCCACGGTGTGGCCGGCCTTCACTGCTTTGTCGTAGAAATGGACGAGCTCACCCAGCCACAGGCCGGTCCGGTGCTCGCTCTCCCCGTAGGTGCCCTGATTGGTCACCACCGCCAGAATCCTTTTCCGTCTCACTCTTCCCACGTCTCCTTGCTGGTCAAATGCACATTGCGGGCCGGGCGTGGCAGAAGGGCACTGGACGCAACCCGCTCCTGCACGCCCAGGCTGCGATCACGGTCCCTGCCCTGCCCGCCCGGGACCGGTGCCTCAGGCAGTGGCCGGCGCTCGTCCGGATCTGAGCACACTGGAATGTGCCCAGACGATGACGATCGCGAGGAGGAAATCCAGGAGGGCGGTGGCGAGGAAGACTCCCGCTGGGCTGGGAATGCCGTATTGGGAGAAGGAGACCAGCCGACCGACGCCCCCGAGGAAGATCGGGACTGCCAGGAAGTAGACGAGCACTCCCTGCCGACGGATCGTTGCCGCCGCCCAGAAGAACAGGGGAGCCCAGCCGATGTAGACGCCTGCCATGAAGCGGTGCGGGTTGTCCGCGTCCGCCGGGCCTCCCTGCGCCAATTGCTGCAGGCCGTCTCCGAGCGTGATGGCGGTGGCCAGCACCAGGCAGACGCGGACGATGGTGTTGGCTGCTGCGACACGAGTGCCGACCGCCACCACGCCTCCTTGTATGTCTGGGTATGGACTCCGGGCTTGGGTTCAGGCCTGCTCGGTGGGGCGTACGAGCAGTTCGGCGACAGCCACGTGCCGAGGGCGGGTGACGATGTAGCCGACGGTGTCGGCGACGTCCTGGCTCTGCAGCCGTTCGACGTCGCCGAGGCCGGCGTTGAGCAGTTGCTGGACGGCTTCCGAGTTGTGGGTACGCAGTTCGGTGTCGACGCTGCCCGGCTCAATGACGGACACGCGGACGTGCTGCTTTGCCAGTTCCTGGCGCAGCGCCTCGCTGAAGCCGGTGACGCCGAACTTGGTGGCGGTGTACACGGCCATCATGGCGTAGGCGTTGCGGCCGTTCAGCGAGCTGATGTTGACGATGTCGGCGACCTGGCGCGGCCCGTCGGCGGCGGCCTTGACCAGGTGAGGAACGGCCGCGTGGGTGGTGTGCAGCAGGCCCATGAGGTTGATGTCGACCATGCGCTGCCAGTCGTTCAGGTCGGCGCCGGGGGTGGGCCCGAGCAGCATCAGCCCGGCGTTGTTGACCAGGGTGTCCAGGCGGCCCAGGCCTTCGACGGTCCGCTCGACCGCAGCGGCGGCGGCCTGAGCGTCGGTGATGTCGGCGGGCACGACCAGGGCCTGTCCGCCGGCGCTTGAGATCTCCGCGGCGAGGTCGGTGAGCCGGTCCTCGCGCCGGCCGACCAGGGCCACGGACGCGCCCTCGCGGGCAAGCTCGAGGGCTGTGGCGTGGCCGATGCCGCTGGACGCGCCGGTGACCAGGGCGACGGTTCCTTCAAGACGACGAGTCATCGTTCAAACCTTTCAATGCGCGGCCACGTTGCTCGGGCCGTACGGGATGGGGGTGGCGGCTCTGGTAGGCCGTAGGGGGGTGGGGGCCACTCAGGGCCGGGCCACGGGCAGAATGGGGAAGTGAGTACTACTGGGCAGAAGACAACCAACCCCAAGCGTCTGGAGAGCACGATCGAAGGAGACCTGCCTCCTCGCGAACGCCTGGTCCGGGCTGCGTCTCGGCTGTTCTATTACGAGGGAGTACGCGCGATCGGCGTGGAGCGGCTGATCGCCGAGGCCGGGGTGACCAAGGCGACCTTCTACCGGCACTTCGCCTCCAAGGACGACCTGGTCGTGGCATACCTGCTGACCAAGGACGCCTACTACAAGCAGGTGGCCGAACCGCTGGCCGCCGGGCACCCGCCCGCCGAAGCGATCGACCTCATCTTCGAGGCGATCGCCGAGCACGCCCGTGAGCGCGGCTTTCGCGGATCGCCGTTCCTGAACGCGTCCGCCGAGTACCCGGACGCCGACCACCCGGTCCGCGACCTGGTGACGACCCACCGGAACTGGATCCGCACCCTCTTCCAGGACCTGCTCACCCGGCTCGGCCACACCGACCCGGAGTCGGCCGCCGGCGCACTGCTGATGCTGTACGACGGCGCGATGGCAGCCGGCTACCTGGACGACTCCACGGCCGCCTACGAGACCCTGCTGAACGCCGTCCGGCTGATCCGGTCGGGAAGCTGATCCCGTCGGAGCCGCATGAGGCAGCGGCTCTGTGCGGTGCCTCGGCTCGGCCGGGGCGCGGGTTGGTTTCACGGAACCTTTTGATCTCTCTTCGACGTGCACCGGCGACCTACTGGGGGATCTCCGCCTGGAGGCAGCCCAGCCGGGAAGGCCGATATAGACCCTTCCTCTTGAGGGAGGAAGACCGGTCGTTCTACCTATCGACGATAGCCCCCTCGCCGGCCGCGCGCCAACCGATCGACGCACTTGTGGGATCGCTCACGGGTTACTGCTGTCCCGCAGGGTCTTTCTGGCCTGGCGGCCGAGCTCGCCGACTTCTTGATCTTCTGGCGTCAGCTTCGAACCTGTCGCAGCAGCCGAACCTGTCGCGACCACGAAGCGAAGACCGTGCCCACAGTGGCGAAGCCCGATCCGTTCGGGTTTATGTAGATTTTCTACACGCATTCTCCGCCACATGGCCAGGTGAAGGCGCCATGCGTTCCGGACCGATCGCGCCCGTGTCGACTTACGCATTTCAGCAGGCAGAGGATGTTTCCGACCGGAACGGCGGTAAGAACCCTGCCCGGATCCGCTCGGAGCGCGCCCGTTCTCCGCCTGCGTCTCCTGCTCTCTGCCCAGTGCTCCCGCGCGGCCGGTACGCAGCGCCGACCTAGCGACCTAAGTGCGGCCGCGCTTGCCGCTCGGCGCGAGATGGCTCAAGCGGCGCTACGTCGCCGGAACTCAGGGCTTCCAGTGGTACTTCCGCAAGGCTGTGGCCCCCTCCCGCTCGTCGCCCCTACGGCTGCGAGCGTCGACGCGATGGATGAATCTGAATCAGCCTCAGGCTCCCGATATTTCTCGCAGTTGCTCGCTCTGTGTGCAGTGCGGGCTCATTCGGATCATGGGAGCGCACCCACCAGCTTGGCCTGCGGGGATCGGCGACGAGGTATCCAGGAGGAAGCGATTTCTCCAGGTTGACGGTTTTCGTAGGGGTCATAAAAAGAGGATGTACAGCTCTTGACGTTCGGTAGGCCGAACGGATCTCATGAGCGCGCCGTTTGATCTCATTTGCTTCTGATTGATCTTGCGCCCGGCTGCCCGAATGGGAGCGGTGACACAACCCGAGCTAGCGAAGATCATCACCCGTGCTACCCGTGGCCGCAGGCCAGGGGCCGCAACGGCCGCGGCAGGCGCCTTTCCTCGGCGTCACAAGCACAGCACCGGTGTGCCAGCAGCTGCCCGGGCCGGGTAAGTACGCGGCTGGCCGGGCGCGCGGCCGCGCGGTGGGCACGGGCCTGGCCTTCACAGAAGCGACACCAGGGCGCTGGCTTCCATGAGCAGGGCGTGCAGTCCGCTCTTTGTACCGGCAGCGCGCCCAGCACAGGTAGCTGTTGGTGGGGCTGGGAGCTTGCTCCGTCGGGTGTGTTGTCAGCCGTGGCGGGGGCGCGGAGTACGGCAAGGAGGGCACCGATAAAGGGTTCGGTGAAGGGGGTGCCGCGGTGGTCGAGATCGGTGCCGAGGGTCAGGCTGGCCAGGTAAGCGTCGCGGTCGGCATCGGCCAGGTGGGCGAGGCACGCAGTGTGGCTAGGGGCGTGGACGCCGCGGCAGCCGACCGGATCATCTGGGGTGCTGCTGTGGCCACAGTGTGCCCACTCAGGCGGAGTTGGGGACAGGGCAGGACTCGGGTGTGGCATACCCGAAGGACGATCGAGTACCGCCGAATATTTGCCGACATCGCCTCCGAGACCGCAGCACTGAAGTCTTCGCTGCGGCATTGAAGGGCGTGACAAAACGAGTGCGCTACTTCAACCTTCCGTGCGATTCAACAGCAGCGAGCATCGGCTCCGAAGTGCCCACGTCATGGCCACGGCGCTGATGCGGACATCAGGCGGCGCTCTTCTTGCGGCGGCGGCCGGCCCGGGCGAGTGCGGCGCAGACCCGCCGGAGACGACGGCGCTCCCTCACCCAACAGCTGTGGGGGAGCGCCGTTCTGCAGCCTGTCGTGCCGACAAGACTGACGGCTGCGCGGGTCGGCCCGGAGTCCCCGAGACGCAGTCGCGGGGGCGCCCGGCGGGACGGCTCCCGAGTCGCCGCGCCGCCCGGCGGGATGACGAGGGCACGGCGCGCACTGCGCCCTGGCCACGGCGTACTCAGGTACTCCGACGTCAGTGCCTGTTTCTTAGAGGTGAGGCGCCGACTCGTCCGCAGGGTGGTGGCCGACGCCGGCACGGTTGACCGGGAAGTGCTGGCCGCGATCGTGTTCGTGGCCACGTCACCGAATGAGATGACCTCTTGGTCCGGCGCGTCGCGAAAGCTGGATGAGCTGCCCAGGGAGCGCCTGCGACCCGCCCCGAGCGGGGGCGCTGCGCTTACGGTCGGGTGCCGTCGATGTGCTCGAGCAGCGTTCGGGCTTCGATGGTGCGGTGGTGGTCCGGGCCGAAGGAGGCCAAGCAGGCATCATGAGCGGCTGCAGCCTGGCGACGGGCATCGGGAGCGCGGCGCAACCCCAACAGGGCAGTAGCAATGGCCAGTTCGACGGCGCCCGTATCTGGATGGCGCTGGTAATCGGGCAGAGCGCGGTACAGCTTGTCGGCGCCCTGCGCCTCGGTGAGGGCGTCTTCGTGGCGGGCTTGCCCGTTGAGGCTGCGAGCCAGGCCGAGTCGCAGGACGAGGGACGCCCGGTCACGTGCGCGATGGGCGGCCAGGGCCTCCCGGGCGAGCGCTTCGGCCTCCTGGTGGCGCCCCTGCGCATTGAGGGCGAAGACCAGCCCATTGCGGGCGGCCGCTGCCAGGAGTGACATCTCCGGGCCGGTACCGCGGCCCGCGGCCTCGGCGACGGCCGCACATTCTGCCTCGCACTCGGCGTGCCGACCGAGCGAGATCATCTGCTGGGCGCGGTCCGAGCGCAGCTTCAGGGTCAGCCAGTGATCGGCTCCAAATAACCTGCTGAAGGCAGGCAGCGCTTCGTCGTAGGTGGCGAGTGCCTCAGCGTGGCGGCCCTGGGCGCCCGTCGCGAGCGCGGCGATGTTCAGCGCCACAGCTGCGTACTCGTCGTCGCGTGGCCGCGCTCGGGCCACGGCACGGGCTTCAGCCTCCGCCTCTGCGTAACGCCCGGCTTCGTAAAGGGCTTTGGCCTCAGCCACAGGTGTTCCCGTCATTCGCTGGGCGTCGCTTCGGCCACGCGGCCGGAAAAATCTCATGACCGGAAGCATACGGATGCTGCGCAGGCTGCTCGGCGAAGAGGCAAGGAGATGGTTGGCAGCCCTTGCGCCCATTAGGATTCGGGCCCGTCAGGTCCCCCTTTTCAGAGCCCGCATGTTCACCGAGTCGATCGCACAGCGGGACCAGTCGAGCTCGCCGTGGGCGCCGAGTTCGTCCAGGACCAGGCGATGGAGCTTGGCCCACACACTGGCCTTCGTCCATTCGGCGAAGCGTCGTTCGGGCCGTCGCACCCGACGGCCCGAACGACGCCGACGGCAACTGCTGCCACGTGCATCCAGACGTGGCCACGAACACGATCGCGGCCAGCACCTCCCGGTCACCGTGCCGGCGTCGGCCACCACCCTGAGGCCGCACCGGCGCCTCGGGCACCACTCCCTGGAACAGCTCCCACAACTCGTCCGGCACCAGCCGCTCAACGATCCCCACTACGACCGACAGCCTACTCAGGCAGCCAAATGAGATGACGTCTTAGCCGGAAGCCGCGGATGGGCCTTCCCGGTGTGGTCGGTCATGGCAGGATCTCGACGTACCCGTCGGTTCCGTGGACGCGGATCCGCTGCCCGTCCCGGATCAGCCGGGTGGCCTGCTCCACGCCCACGACGGCCGGCAAGCCGTACTCCCGGGCGATGACCGCGCCATGGGTCATCAGGCCGCCCACCTCCGTCACCAGGCCCGCGATTCCGACGAACAGGGGCGACCAGCTGGGGTCCGTGTAGGCCGTGACCAGGATGTCGCCCGCCTCGAGATCGGCCTCCGCCATGTCAAGGATGACGCGAGCCCTTCCCTCGATGGTCCCGGTGGAAACGGGGAGGCCGATCAGGGCACCGGTCGGCATGTCGTCGCGCCGGTACGCCCCGGTGACGGCCTCGCCATCCGATGTGAGCACCCGGGGCGGTGTGAGCGCGTGGTACGACCGGAACGCGTCCTTGCGCTGCTGGATGAGCTGCTCATCCACTTGGTTCGAGCGCACGACGTCGTGGAACTCCTGGAACGTGAGGTAGAAGATGTCCTCCTTCTCACGAAGCACGTTGGTCTGCACGAGACGCTCGGCCTCCCGCAGCAAGGCCTGCTTGTAGACGAAGTAGCGGCTGACGATGCCGTACTTCGGGTACTCCCGGTATCCGATGAAGGTTCGGACCCGGTCGATCATGCGCTTGGTGTCGTCGGCTTTCTGATCTCCGTCCGGCAGGGCCCGTAGGCATGACAGCAGTTCCTGTTCCTTCTTCTGGGCCTTTTGCCGCCCTTGTTCGAAGCGCCGCTCGGCGGCGCCCGGCTCGAAGTTCCTGACGTTGTCGAGGATCACGGGCACGAGCGTGGTGGGGCGCTCGCGCCAACGCGGCCTTGTGATGTCGATCTCGCCGACGCAGCGCATGCCGTACCGGTCGAGGTAGGCCTCGATGGCGTCGCGGGCTTCGGTCCCACCCGCCAGTTTCCCCAGCTCGTCCAGGAAGTCCTCATCCTCGACGCCCTGTAGGAACGCCACCACTTCCGGATGAGGGCGGATCACGTCGGCGACGTCGAGCAGCGCCAGTCCCATCTCCGACGTGACGTTGTCGGGGGCGGACAGCGTCAGGGTGTCGGCCGCGTTCTTCTCGCCCAGCCACTCCTGCAGCTTGTCGTTGAGCCACCATGTGGCCTCCATCCCCGCCATGATCACCTGCATGCTCAGCGGATCACTGAGGACTCGCTTGTGCTCCTGGAAGGCGTCCAGCAGGAAGTCGAACAACGCCGGTCCGGCCTTCGTCCGGATGTCACGCTCCAGGGCGGCGACGGACGCCTGGCTGCGCTCGATCAGACCGGTGACGATGGCGGGATCGGTCTCGATCGTGGCAGACGCGCCGCTGGTCGGCGGCCCGCAGGGGCCCGCGTCCGGGAGCGTCGGGACGAAATCGTCGCGGTCGAGGACGGTCTCCAGTGCGTCCCTGACCAGCGGATCGCCTCTGCCCATGACGTCCAGGAGGCCGGCGCGGCTCGCGGGCGAGGCCAGACGCCGGGTGACGTCGACGAACAGTCTCCCGCCGGCCTCGTGCATCGGCGCCATGGCCGTCAGTTGCCACATGGACAGCCCCAGGGGCTTCATGGGGTCGGTCATCATCTGCTGATGACCGACCGAGACGTAGACGTGATTCTCCTGGTCGCCGGTCTCGGGGATGGGGAACAGCGTCGTGATCGGCCGGTTCTGAACGATCTGGAAGCCATCATCGACCAGGCACCATTCGATGTCCTGCGGGCGGCCGAAGTGCGCTTCGATCCGCCGCCCGAGCTGCACGAGCTGCACGACCTGCGCATCGGTCAGCGCCGGCTGCTCCTGCCGCTGCGAGTCGATCGCCACTTCCCGCGTACCGCCGGTCGGCAGGGCGTGCACGGCGCGCTGTTTGGCAGCGATCGCCTTGGCGACGACTTCATCTCGTCGCACCTTGAAGACGTCCGGGTTCACCAGGCCGGAGACCAGGGCTTCGCCGAGGCCGAAGCCGGCGTCCACGGTGGCGACCTTCCGGTTGCCCGTGACGGGGTCGGCTGTGAACAGGATGCCGGCCGCGTGTGGGAAGACCATCTGCTGCACGACCACGGCCATGTGGACCGTACGGTGGTCGATGCCGTTCCGCTGGCGGTAGGTCACGGCCCGCTCGGTGAACAGCGAGGCCCAGCACCGGCTGACGTGCTGGAGGATCGCCGTCGGCCCCACCACGTTCAGGTACGTGTCCTGCTGGCCGGCGAAGGAGGCCGTCGGCGAGTCCTCTGCCGTCGCGCTGGATCGGACGGCGTAGGCGGCCTGCTCGCCCAGCGGGGCGAGCGCGCGGGTGATCGCCGCCGCGAGATCACCCGGGATGGCGACCTCTTCGATGGTCCGGCGAATCTGCGCGCTGAGCGTACGGATCGCATCCCGGTCGTCCGGGTTCAAGCGCGACAGCTGATCGAGCCGACCCTCGATCGACGGCGCTTGCGCCATGATCCGCCGGAAGGCGTCCGTCGTCACGCAAAAGCCACCCGGCACACGGATGCCTTCGATCCGCGACAGCCCGCCCAGGTGCGCGCCCTTGCCGCCGACGACCGCGACCTGCGTCTCGTCAACCGCTTGAAAATCCATCACGTACTGCTCTGTCATTCCAATACCTCCGAGGCCGCTGTGCTCCGTTGCACCGCACTGGCCGATCGCGTCACCGACACCTCCACCTCTGTCGAACCTCTTGTCGGGCACGTCCTCGTCTTTGGCTGCCTTCCCTCTGCCGAGTCGAACGGCGCGCACCCCTGCACCTACACCGCGAGCGCCCTCAGCCGCACTGCCAGTTCCACTACGGGGTCGACGTCGCCACGTCCCCATACGTCGACAACAACACACGCACGTCGTGCCCCCCTATCTCCGCAGGTTGTGACCCCGGCCGACGATTCTGCGCCGCGACCCGGGTCTTGCCGCAAGCCCCCCAGCGCGCTATAACTTGAGAGTGGCAAGGAGAGATGTCTCCTTGCCTTTGTCTTTTGCCGTCCGCTGGAACCGACAAGCCCCTCGCGAAGCGGTCAGCCGCGGAAACACGCCGACGCGCCGGTGCCGTACAGCTGAACGTACGACTCCGTGGCCGGCGCCGGCGACTGGTCCGGGACGCCCGGTGCTCCTGCTCACTGTGTGTCCTCGCCTCCCGCCACGACGTGCTGCTCTCGGTTGGCCGGCGGCCGCGGCTGGCCGACCTGTACGCCGATCGAGCAGGTGCGCGGCGACTGCTTCCGCGCGGACTGGCCCATCACCGAGCTGATCCGGCACGCCGCAACCTGTCGCCGCGGTCGTCCTGGGTGTGGCGCTCGCGGAAGTCGGCCAGCACGCTGTGGTGGAAGCTGGGATCGTCCAGCTCCGTGGTCAGGGCGTACTTCAAATCGATGCGGCAGCGGACTGCTTCGATTGCCTGAGGTCTGGCAGTGAGGCGTCCGTCGCGGGGGTACCAGCCCGCGAGGTCCTCGTCGCACCACAGCCCGTCTCTCACCCACATCGCCGTCGTCCGCCCGGGTTGCTCACCCGCGCGATCTGTGTGGTCGGAAACGGGACTTGCTCACTTGACGGGGACGAGCGACAACTGACACCTCGACAACTGCATGGGTATTCGAAACAGCCCCGAGCATGCCCGCTGATCACGCTGGCGCAGTGGGGAACCCCGAGATCCCCGACACAGTCGAGTCAGTGAGGCTAGGCGATGCCGACTTCGAGTCGGCGACCTTCGAGGGCACCACCGACTTCGAATCGGTGACCTTTAAAGGCGACACCAGCTTCAAGTCCGCCACCTTCAAGGGCGACACCAGCTTCACGTCCGCGACCTTCGAGCCGGGCGCCACCTTCAGGTCAGCGACCTTCCAACACGAAGCACAGTTCGCGTTGGCGACCTTCAAACGCGCCGCCGACTTCCGTTCCGCGACCTTCAAGGGCGGCGCCCTGTTCGGGTCGACGTCCTTCCAGGGCACGCCGCCCGCAGCGCCGTCTACACCATCGAGGAACGCCTGATCAAGGCCGTCCCCGGAGACCGCCTGGCGGCGCTGCTCGCCGACCTCGACACCGTGGCCGAAGCCCTCGACGAGTGACCGCCTGAGGAACTACGGCACGGAGGAGTCGCCTGCGATGCGGCCGGGACGCGGGAAGCCCCCGGGGAGACCGTCCAGTCTCCCCGGGGGCACCTTTCTGCCTGCGTTCTTACCTCGGCAAACCGGCCGTCAGCGGGCCTGGGCGGCAGCTCCGCCTCAGAGTCGGCGATGCCGAGGTTGACGTAGGCGACGAGGTTGGCGTACTCCCACACCTTGGCGATCTGACCGTCGGCGACGTCGATGCGGAAGATGCAGACTGAAGGGGCGCCCTCGCTGACCGTCCAGGCCTTGTCCGGGAACGCGACGTGGCCGAACTTCGCCGCGTGGACTCGATCTAGGCGAGGACCTGGGCGTGGCTGCCGACGAAGCACCAGGGCTCCGGGGTCCCCGCGATCGACAGAGGGATGACGAACGACGCTTCCGGCGACAGCAGCGCGGCCCGGCGGCCGGGTCGCGGTTCTCGAAGGCGGCGATGAACGCCTGGGCGGTGGCGAGAGACTCCCGTTGAACGCTGTTCGTGATCAGTCTTTCTTGGTTGTGCTGCACGGCCGCGGTTGCGGCCGGTGGGACAGGCAAGGAGTGGGTCACCAGGGCACGGGGCCGGTGGCACCGACGAAGGTGGCCGTGGGCGCACCGGGGCCGGCGGTGGCTGTCGCGACGATTACGGCGGCGCCTTCTTCGACGCTCTGGGTGCCCTGGTGGCCGTTGAGGTCGGTGGCGGTGAAGCCGGGGTCGACCGAGGTGACAGTGATCTGCGGGAACGCCCGTGCATAGAGCAGGGTCAGCATGTTCAGCGCGGCCTTGGAGGAGTTGTAGGCCAGCAGCGGCGCCCAGGCCGGGAGGATGTCGGTGTGGGCGGTCGGGTCGACGTTGATGGTCAGCGAGCCCAGGCTGCTGGAGACGTTCACGACCGACGGGTGCTCGGCGGCCTGCAGCAGGGGCAGGAAGGCCCGTGTGGTCCGCACCGCGCCGAAGACGTTGGTGTCGAAGACCTGCTGCAGGTCGGCCGCGGTCAGGTCCCCGGTCGCGGCGGCGGGACCGGCGATGCCGGCGTTGTTGATCAGCACGTCCACCCGTCCGGCCTCGGCTCGGACCTGCTCTGCGGCGGCGGCCACGGAGGCGTCGTCGGTGATGTCGATCAGGAGTGGCCGGGCGTCGATGGCCTTGGCGGTCTGCTCGCCGCGGTGCGGGTCGCGGGCGCCGGCGTAGACGGTGTGGCCCTGCTCGATCAGGCGGCGGGCCGTTTCGTACCCGAGACCCTTATTGGCCCCGGTGATCACGGTGACTTTTGTCATGGCAATCAGCCTGCACGCCACGCTCAACAACGGGGAGAGCTCTCCTCAGCGGGGGGTCGGCCAGTACCAGGCTTATGAAGCGCGCATCGCGGACAATGGGAGCGTGAACGACGATCCCGCAGTCCTCGGCCAGGCCTTGCGCCATTGGCGTGACCGCATCAGTCCCCAGGATCTGGGACTCCCTCTCGGTGGTGTCCGGCGGGCGCCCGGGCTGCGGCGCGAAGAGCTCGCCCAGCTTGCCGGTCTGTCCGTCGACTACGTAGTGCGACTCGAACGCGGCCGCGCCACCTCACCCTCACCGCAGGTCCTCGCCTCCCTCGCCCGCGCCCTGCGCCTGAGTGAGACCGAACGCGACCACCTCTACCTGCTCGCCGGCCAGGCCCCGCCCACGACCGGTCAGGTCTGCCCGTACATCCCACCCAGCGTCCAGCGCCTCCTTGACCAGCTCCACAGCAGCCCGCTCAGCGTCCACGACGCCGCCTGGAACCTCATCTCCTGGAACCCCCTGTGGGCCACCCTCATGGGTGACCCCTCACTCTGGCGCGGCCGCGAGGCCAACATCGTCTGGCGACACTTCACACACCTGCCCACCCGCGTCACGCACACCTCCGAAGAGCAGACCCGCTTCGAGGCAGCCCTGGTCTCCGACCTGCGCTCCTCCGCCGCCCGTTACCCCCACGACACCCGCCTAAAAACGCTGATCAACACCCTGCGCAGCGCCAGCGAACGCTTCGACGGCCTGTGGGAGTCCCACGCTGTGGGCTTTCACACCACCGACAGCAAGACCGTCCACCATCCTGACCTCGGCCCTGTCACCGTCGACTGCGACACCCTCACCATCCCGGGTAGCGACCTGCGCATCGCCATCTGCTCCGCACCACCGGGGACCAGCACAGCCGAACAGTTCGCCCTGCTCGGTGCCATCGGCACGGCCCTGACCTGACACATCACGGCACGAGCCGAGGATCTCAGGTTCTCCTGGGATCGGTGCCAGCTGCGTTCTCGGTGCGAATCATCTGGCGGATGCTGGCACGGGCGGCGGCCAAGCCGTCCTGCGCTTCGCCGAGCTGGCCGGTCAGTTCGTTGAGCTGGGCAAGTGCCTGGTCGAGCTCGCCTTGTAGCCGCTTGTTGTCGGCGGTGAGCTCGTCGACGAGGGCGCCAAGGCCGGTGGCGCCGAGGGCCGACAAGATCGCGAAAGCCTTCGAAGCCGCGGCCCGGAAGCAGCAGGAACAGCTGAGAGTCCGACGCGAGGCTGGCCAGACGGTTGAACCTCCTGCGCATCCGATCTCCGAGGTGGCTGCCTCCAAGTCCCACATCGACCGGCTCTTCAAGGGCCAGGCCCACCCCAAGTCCCCCTTGCCGTTCACTCTGCAGTTCCTGAAGATCACTAACTTTGCAGCAGGCCTTTCGGCGGAAGAGCATCGAATCCCTTGTGGGAAGGCGCGTTCCTTGTTGCAGGCGATCGGGGATACGCCGGTAGCGCTGCCGGCAGCTCTCCTTCTATCGGCGAACTATGAGGTTGCGTCAACGCACAACGACACCGAGAAGCACCGCCCGAGGACGCTGTCGCAGCCCCGCGCCTCGAGGTCGATTTTGAGCGTGCCCGTCATACCGGCTGCGTTACGTACTACGGGATCACGATGTTCTGCTGTCGACTCTGCTGCAGATCGTCAGCACGCAACGCGAGATCATCGCCGGCAATGACATCCGCGAACTTCACGCTCGTAGCGCACCTGCAGAACTGGCGAGGGTAGGCGACGAGACCCGCCAGGCTCTGGACCACAAGGTCACAGCCCAGTAGGAAGCCGACCGTGCCGCTGCCCGGATTCACATTCTCGAAGACCCGAAGACCTCTGGGCCAGGGCACGTGCCGAGGGCTCAGCGCCTGGATTCCCACCCTGATGCGGCTGGTTTAGCACTGTCCCATCTGGGCCCTCAACAGGCCTCGCAACCGATTCTGGCCAGCGAACTGCTCACCCGACCGGCGCTGGACGATATCGGCGCTGCTCTGGCCAAGGCCCATGAGGTCAGTCTCCGCGAGGAGAAGATCGTAGCGGAACTACAGAGCGGCCCCCCGGCGGTCGAGTTCGAGATAGCCAAGTTCATCAATGGAGAGGAGATCGACGCGGCCGTAGCGGGCGATGGTCTTGGCCAACTGCTTGTCATCGGCGGCCTCGACGAGCTCGTTGACGAGCTTGGCGGCACGTAGCAGACACGGTGGCCGGCCATTGCGGCGGCCGGGCCCAGGCCGATCAGCAGATGGGACTTGCCTGTGCCCGAGTCACCGATCAAACACAAGGGATCGCCCGTGCAGACCCATTCGCAGGTGGCGAGGTTGTTACGAAGTCGGACAGCCATTTCTGCCGTGGAAAGCCAGCAGCGCGTATCCGACGCTCGGAGCGTCGGTGGTCGCGGTCTTTGCATTCGGCCATCAGCAGTTTGGCGAGGAAGCCACGGTAGGACAGGTGCTCGCGCTCGGCGCGTGCGACGGTGTCGGCGAACTGGGCGCGCATGGTCGGCAGCCGCAGGACCCGGCAGGCGGTGTCGATTGTGGCGTCGGAGGCCGGTTCGGTCAGGGTGTGGTGCGGAGGGTTCATGGCGCATCCTTCCGGGTGTTGTGCAGCAGCTGGTCCCAGTTCTGCAGGTCGGGCAGGGGGCGGCAGCTCTGGCTCTTGAGCGCGGGCTCCCTGACATGGGACGGGGCGCGTGCCGAAGAATGCCATCAGCGCAAGCTCGTCGGCCCGGCATCGATGAGGCCGGTCCGCGCGCCTGCGGGTGGCGGGGAGTTGGGGAGATCAGGTCAGGCGCACATATGGCACGACCACTGAAGCAACGGCCTTGGCCTGCCGTCCCGGGGAGGAACCGGTCGATGAGCCCGCTGCCCCTCCACCGCGCTGACGGACTAACGACGTGGTGCGCGATTGGGGTGGGCCGTCCGTAGTGGAGGATGGCCCTATGCATGCTCTCTTCGATAGTCCCGGGCTCCGTCGCGTCTCGCTGGGCGAGTACCCCTTGTGGGACGAGGCTCTTGCGCTCCTCGACCGGGACTTGGCAGTGACTCTTCCTGAGCAGGGGCCCCTGCAACTGGTGGCCCAGCCTTCCTACGAGGCGGGCGAGCCGGAGTATGTCTACGTTGCGCTGGCCAATGGCGAGTGGCACGGCGGTCACCTGTACCCAAAGGTGGCCGAAGACCTTGTTCATGCCTTGGCGATCGTCGCCGACGCCGCGCAGGATACCGTCGCTGAGCGTCTGGGGCAGGCGTGGCCCCTGTGCGTCGAACACAACCTGGGCATGCATGCGCGCGAGGTGGAGGGGCAGCTCTCCTGGTGGTGCGCCGGAGAGCGGCCGCGTCTCGGGCCGGCCCACATCCGTGCGGCCGTGGGCGCGCTCGACACCTTCTGAGCCGCCCGCATCGCCGCAACCGCAAGCGATGGAGAGTAGATCGACGTCATGTTGCGCGGCAGTCGCAGCAGGTGCGCCGTGACGTAAAGGGGGCCGTGCGGGTTGCGTGTTCATATGACGCAATACCTTGGCCGCACGGCCTTGTCCCATCCCATCTTCACCGGACTTCAGAACCGTCGACTCGGCGCGCTGATCGGCGAGTTGGCTCATGCGTGGATGGCATCCGCGGAGGGGCGACTGCACAACCGCAGGGGTCGCGGCCGTCTGAGGGCAGTCGGAGCCGGCCCGAACCATCAGTTGGTGTTCACCGATCGGATCATCGCCACCCTGGTCGTCCTGCGGTTCCAGTTTCCTCATGCAGCTCTGGCTGTTCTCTACGGCGTGGACCGCTCAACGATCACCCGGGCCGTTCATGAAATCCGTCCAGTGCCGGCTGCCCGGGGCTTCGCTGTGCCAGGACACCTAGACCTGCGGCTTCGCACCTTGGAGGACGTCTTCGCCTACGCCGCGGCCGAAGGCGTGGAACTGCGGTTCGATGGCACCGAGGTCCGGGTGCGCCGCCCCGGGGCGAACCGGCCAGGACGGCGAGCGTTCGTCTCGGGGAAGATGCGGCAGAACGCTAAGAATCGGGATGTCCACCTGGTTCGCGAGGGACTCGGGTTCGACCATGTGCCGATGCCTGAAATCGCCGCAGCGCAGGCGCAGTCTGACGGGTACGTCCACCGGAAGGTGATCCATGAGGGCGCTACGCGGGACGTCACCGGCTGCCGGGCGAGGCGTTCTGGTCGGTCACGACGGGTCTCCACCGTGAGGTCGCACTGCAGGGCCAGTTCGTCGTGCGGCACCTGGGCGAGGAGCAGATCGAGGTGCCGAGGAGCGTGCGCTCGAAGGGGTGATCCGGTCCCGGTCGATTGGAGGGGTGAGGTCGAGGGCCATCCCGGTGCGGGCGCCGCCGTAGAGGACATCACGGCGGGTGGCCGCGCCGAGGCCGCGGATGGCCTCAAGCCAGCGGCCCGTGACGCTCAGGGAGACCACGATGTGGTCTAGACGTTCCCGCAAGCCCGGCGGCCGGTGTTCCAGTACGCCCGGCGGCCGGGGGCCCGTCATAGGTAGGGTGCCAGGCGTGGACATGCTGCACCTGCGTTACTTCGTCGCCGTGGCCGAGGAGCTCAACTTCTCGCAGGCGGCGCGCAGACTGCACATGGCGGCCTCTCCGCTGAGCCAGCGGATCAAGGATCTGGAACGCGAACTCGGTCACGAGCTCTTCGAGCGCACCACCCACCGGGTCGATCTGACCCCGGCGGGTGCTGCCCTGCTTCCCATGGCGCGCGACATTCTGGAGCGGGTCAACTCGGTTCCGTGGCGGCTGAGCGAGGCGGTGCGCCCGCGGCTGGACAGGTTGTTCATCGGGATGCCCGCCGGGGTGCATCCGCTGTTGCGGGAACGTGTCCGGCTGCTGGAGGACGCCTGCCGGGAGGTGTGCGAACTGAAGCGCTGGCCCGGCACGTCGGCGGCTCTGGCGGACGCGGTGCACGACGGAAGGCTGGCGATGGCGCTGGCCCGGCTGCCGGTCTCCGATGCGGCGCTGGAGGTCATCGAGGTGATGCGCGAGCGGCTGGGTGCAGCGGTGCCGGCCGACCGGTTCGCGGGGCGCGCGTCGGTCACCCTGGAGGAACTGGCCGATCTGTCCTATGTGGCTACGCCCAACGACACGGTCCCGGCCTATTTCGATGAAATCGACGCCCGACTGAATTCAGCCGGCATAAAGAAGAGAATCCGCGTAAACGTGGCGGACTATTCTGGAAGCTCCGAACTGATTTCCTCCGGCATCGCGTTTTCGATGACCATGCTCTCGCCGGAGAGCCCCATGCATCGCTACCGGCTGGACAACGTGGCCGTGCTGCCCGTCGAGGACTTCCAGCCCGCCCTGACAACAGGTCTGTTGTTCCGAAGGGACCGGGCGGGTGACGGCGGTGATTTGGGTGACGTCGCGGCCCGGGCACGGCAGATCTTCAACGAGGTCATCTCCGTCTGACCGATTTTCGACTGCCCTTTTCCAAGGATTGACGGAATGGGTGTGACTGCTGCGGTCATGCCCTTGTTCGCCAGTTGATCATTCCCTCTGGGCTCGTTCACGCATAGCGTCGGCGGTGGAAAGATTCGCCATGAAATTACTGCGTGAACAGGAGTGATGATGGACATCACGGACGCCGGTACCACCGGTCCGCTGGGCGGCGTACGGGTGATCGATCTGTCAACGGTGGTGATGGGGCCCTACGCGGCGCAGATTCTTGGTGACCTCGGCGCCGACGTCATCAAGATCGAGTCCCCGTCCGACACGGTACGAGTAGGCCCCTACCGCACCACACCCGGTATGACCCCGCTCAACCTCAACGTCAACCGCAACAAGCGCAGCGTGCGGTTGAACCTCAAGGATGAGGCCGACCGCGAACGGGCCCTGGAACTGATCGACAGTGCCGATGTGCTCGTCACCAACATGCGCCCCGGTGCGCTCGACCGCCTCGGCCTCGCCCACGCTGACATCGCCCACCGCCACCCCGGCCTGGTCTATGCCCATGCCCAGGGCTTCCGCAGCGACTCCGACCAGGCCGGCAACGCAGCCTACGACGAGACCGTGCAGGCTGCCTCCGGCCTGGTGGACGTGACCAACCGGGCGCTGGGCACCCCGGCGTACCTGCCGACGATCATCGGTGACAAGGTCTGCGCGCTGACCATCGTCTACTCGGTGCTCGCCGCGCTGGTCCACCGGGCCCGCACCGGCACCGGCCAGTACATCGAGATACCGATGACCGACACGCTCATAGCCTTCAACCTCGTCGAGCACCTGGCGGGCCATGTCTTCGAACCGCCGCAGGGCCCCACGGGGTTCCCGCTGTCGATGAAGAGGGGGCACCGCGCGGTGCGCACCAAGGACGGCCTCGCCTGCGTCATCCCCTACAACCCGCGGAACTTCCGGGACTTCTTCCTCGCCGCCGACCGTGCCGACCTCGCCGCGGACCCGCGCGTCAACAGCGAGTCCATCGCCGATGACGACGTCGACGCGCTGATGGAACTGGTGGGGGAGTGCTCGCCGAGCCTGAGCACCGAGGAGTGGGCCCGGGTCTGCGCCAGGCACAGCATCCCGATGGCGCCCGTGCTCGAACTGGACCGGGCCGCCGAGGACCCGTATGTGCGCGGCGGCGGTCTGCTCGATGTGGTGGAGCACCCTAGCGAGGGCGCCATCCGCTCGGTCGGTATCCCCGTGCGGTTCTCCGCCGCCCCGGCATCGGTCCGCCGACTCGCCCCGCTGCCCGGCCAGCACACCGACGAGGTCTTCCGGGAACTTGCCGCAGGCCGCTGATACCTCTTCACCGATCCGCCGTCAGCTGCTGTCCCACCGTCGATCAAGGACCCACACATGCACAGCACCACCGAGGTGCGGACCGAGACCATCGGTTCGTCCCTGTTGATCACCATCGACCGGCCGAAGGCGCGCAACGCGGTCAACGCGGCCGTCGCCGCCAGGCTGTCGGCCGCCCTCGACCGCTTGGAGTCGGACCCCGACCTGCGGGTCGGCGTGCTCACCGGCGCGCAGGGCACCTTCAGTGCCGGGATGGACCTCAAGGCCGCGCTGGCCGGGGAATCTCCCGAAATCCCGGGGCGCGGATTCGGCGGCCTGACCCAGGCCCGGACGACCAAGCCGCTGATCGCCGCTGTCGAGGGCTGGGCGATGGGAGGCGGCTTCGAACTCGCCCTGGGCTGCGATCTGATCGTCGCCGCGGACGACGCCCGGTTCGGCCTCCCGGAGGTCAGCCGCGGGCTGATCGCGGCAGGCGGCGGGGTGATCCGGCTTCCCAAGCGCATCCCGTACCACCTGGCGATGGAACTGCTGCTGACCGGTGAGCCGATCTCGGGCCGACGGGCCGGACAACTCGGTATCGCCAACCGTGTGGTCACGGCCGGGGAGACCGTCGCCACCGCACTGGACCTGGCCGAGCGGATCGCGCAGAACGCCCCGCTGGCACTGGCTGCCGTCAAGGAACTCGTCAGGATCGCGGACGGCGCGCCGGAAGAGGAGGCGTTCACCGTGCAGGGGCGGCAGATGGCACGGCTCGCGGCCTCCGCCGACGTGCGCGAGGGCATGACCGCCTTCACCGAGCGCCGCTCCCCGGTCTGGCAGGACCGGTAAAACCACGGGACCCGAGGGAGAACGCACGATGAATCAGCAGGACGTGCCCCAGCACATCGCGACTCCACTGGCCAACCCGGCCTATCCGCCGGTCGTGCCGCGCTTCACCAACCGCGAGTACCTCAACATCGTCTACCGCACCGACCACGCGGCACTGCGCGCGGTGGTGCCGGAACCGCTGGAGATCGACGAGCCGCTGGTGCGCTTCGAGGTCATGCGGATGGGCGACGTCAGCGGGTACGGGCCGTACACCGAGGCCGGCCAGGCGATCCAGGTTCGCTACGAGGGCGAGCAGGGCGAGTACCTGCACGCGATGTATCTGGACAATCTACCGGCCATCACCTCCGGGCGCGAGGCGAGCGCGTACCCCAAGACCGCCGGGTCGCCCGCCCTTTACGCCGACCACGGCGCGCTGGTCGGAGTCCTCGACGTCGGCACCCTTCGGGTGGCGACCGCCACGATGGGCTACAAGCACTACGAGCTGTCGGTCGAGGAGGCCGTGGCCCAGATCGGTGTGCCGACGTACATGCTGAAACTGGTTCCCGGCTTCGACGGGGCGCCGCAGATAGCGCAGTTGGTGCGCACCGAGATCACCGACATCACGGTGAAGGGCGCCTGGACCGGCCCCGCCCGGCTGCAGCTGTTCGCACACGCGCTGGCACCGCTGGCCGATCTGCCGGTGCACGAGATCGTCTCCGCCAGCCACATCTTGACCGATCTGACCCTGGCGCCGGTCAAGCCCGTCCACGACTACCTGTCGTGCCTCGCCCGGCCCGGGACGCAGAAGGAGGCCATGTGATGACCAAGCCGTTCACCACCGCCGCGGTGGTCGGCGCCGGGACGATCGGACTGTCCTGGGCCGCGCTCTTCGCAGGCCACGGCATGCGGGTACGGATCACCGACCCGCGGCCGGACCTGGCGGAGGCGGTCGCCGACGCGCTCGGCCGAGCGGCCGGCCAACTGGCCGCGCAGGGCCTGGAGGTGGACGGCCTCGCCGAGCGGGTACGGGTGGCCGACGACCTCACCGACGCGGTGCGCGACGCCGACGTCGTACAGGAGAACGGCCCGGAGAACGTCGCCTTCAAGCGGGAGCTGTTCACCGACCTGGTCGGCGCCGCCCCCGAACACGCGCTGCTGCTCAGCTCCTCCTCCGCGATCCCCGCGACGGCGTTCACCGACACCATCGAGGACGCCCGCCGGATCCTGATCGGCCACCCCTTCAACCCGCCGCACCTGGTGCCGCTGGTGGAGGTGGTGCCCGGTGAGCGCACCTCGCAGGAGAGCGTGACGCGGGCCGTGGACTTCTACCGCTTCGTCGGCCGCGTGCCCGTCGTGGAACGCAAGGAGATCCCCGGCTTCGTCGGCAACCGCCTGCAGAACGCCCTCAGCCGGGAGGCGATCTACCTGGTCGAGCAGGGCGTCGTCAGCCCTGCGGAACTGGACACCGTGATGGTGAACTCACTCGGCCTGCGCTGGGCGACCGTGGGGCCGTTCCTCGGCGCGCATCTCGGCGGCGGCCCCGGCGGCTACCGGCACATGGCCGAGCACATCGGCGTGTCGATGCACACGATGTGGGACTCGCTCGGCCGGCCGGAGCAGAGCCCCGAACAGACCGAACGGCTCGTCGCCGCAGTCGAGGACGCCTACGGCTCCCGTTCCTACGCCGACCTCAGCCAGGAGCGCGACGCCAAGCAGATCGCCGTGCTGTCCGCCCGGGACGGCATCACCGACGTGGAGAAGGAGAACCGGTCATGACCACCCTGCTGCCGAAGGAGACGTCCGCCGACGAGCGGTTGGCCGCGGACTTCTATGACGTCGAGTCATTGTTGCCATCGCACGAGCGTGAACTGCTGCTGCGTGCCAGGGCCTTCATGCGCACCGAGGTCAAGCCGCTGGTCAACGAATACTGGTCCAAGGGAGAGTTTCCCCGCGAGCTCATCGGCAGGTTCCGCGAGCTCGGACTCGCCGGCGTCCCCTACGAGGGGTACGGCGACCCCTTGCCGGCCGGGAGTAATCTGCTGATCGGCATGCTGTCGATGGAATACACCCGCACCGACGCCTCCACCGCCACGTTCTTCGGGGTGCACAGCGGCCTGGCGATGTACAGCGTCTACCGGGGCGGCGACCAGGAGCAACGGGACCGCTGGCTGCCCTCGATGGCCGCACTGGAGACCATCGGGGCCTTCGCGATGACCGAACCGCTGGGCGGCTCCGACGTGGCCGGAGGCATGCGGACCACCGCCCGCCGGGACGGGGAGAACTGGGTGCTCAACGGCGCCAAACGGTGGATCGGCAACGCGACGTTCGCCGACCTGGTGGTGGTCTGGGCCCGCGACGAGGCGGACGACAGGGTCAAGGGTTTCGTGGTGGAGAAGGGCACCCCGGGCTTCTCCCCGGTGAAGATCGAGAACAAGATCGCGTTCAGGATCGTGGAGAACGCCGAGATAACCCTGACCGACGTCAAGGTGCCCGAGGCCAACCGGCTGCAGCGGATCGAATCCTTCCGCGATGTGGCGGAGATCCTCCGCGCCACCCGCAGCGGAGTCGCCTGGCAGGCCCTCGGCGTGATGATCGGCGCCTATGAGCTGGCGCTGAACTACGCCAAGGAGCGCAGGCAGTTCGGCCGGCCCATCGCGCGGTTCCAGATGGTGCAGGACCTGCTGGTCAAGAGCCTGGGCAACATCACCGCCTGCTGGGGCATGCTGGTCCAGCTCGCGCGGCTGCAGGACGCCGGCGTTTTCCGTGACGAGCACTCCTCGCTGGCCAAGGCGTTCGTCACCTCGCGGATGCGCGAGGTGGTGGGGTGGTGCCGGGAGATCTTCGGTGGCAATGGCATCGTGCTCGACTATGACATCGCACGGTTCTTCGCCGACGCCGAGGCGATCTACTCGTTCGAAGGCACCCGCGAGATGAACACGCTCATCGTCGGCAAGGCGGTCACCGGCGAGAGCGCCTTCGTCTGACCGCGGCTTCTTCACCGACAGGCTCCCGGCAACCCGTCGCCGGCCCCGAGTGCACCAGGCCTCGGGACCGGCGCGGGTCAGTGCGGGAGTGCCGCCCCCCGCTTCGTGCGCCGCGCACAAGTCCCGCCCCGAGCGTCGTCGCCCGCGCCCATGGGCCTGGGGATCCGCGGATTCGTACTGTCTCTCCTCATGTACCGGACATCCGTGCCGTGTCAGGACGCGCACCGCGTCCGTCCGACGTCCGTGGACGTACTTCGAGGAGCCGACATGCATATCGCGGAACTGCCAGATCTGCGCGCCCGACGGGACGCGGACGGTCCCTGCATCGCTGATGACGTTTCAATGCTGGACAACGCGGCGTTCGCCGGGCAGGTACGCCGGGCCGCGGCGGCCCTGCGGGCGCGGGGTACGGGGCGCGGTGACGTGGTGGCGCTGCTGCTGCCCAACACGGCGGACTTCGTCGTCGCGCTCTTCGCCGCCTGGCGGCTGGGCGCGGCCGTGACCCCGGTCAACCCGGCACTCACCGAGGGCGAGGTGCGTTACCAGCTCAGCGACGCGGGTGCCGTCGTGGTCGTCACCGCCGGGCCGTCGCCCCTCGCCGGAGCGCTGCCGGTGGCCGAGTTGGGCGCCGGGCCCGAAGACACGGCCCCACCGCGGACAGACCCCGGCGCGCTCGCTCTGCTGATCTACACCAGTGGCAGCACCGGACGCCCCAAAGGCGTGATGCTCGACCACGCCAACCTCGCCGCCATGGCGGGGATGTTGATCGACAGCGCCCGCCTGTGCGAGGCCGACCACAGCCTGCTGATCCTGCCGCTGTTCCACGTCAACGGGATCGTGGTCGGCGTGCTGTCCCCCCTGCTGGCCGGCGGCCGGGTCACGGTGGCCGGGCGGTTCCGGGCGGAAACCTTTTTCGGCCTGGTCGCCGAGGTCCGTCCGACCTGCTTCTCCGCGGTCCCGTCGATCTACTCGATGCTCGCCGAACTGCCGGACCAGGTGATGCCCGACACCTCGATGCTGCGGTTCGCCGCCTGTGGGGCGGCTCCGATGCCGCCCGCGCTCATCGAGCGGTTCGAGCACCGCTACGGCATCCCGATCCTGGAGGGCTACGGCCTCTCCGAAGGCACCTGCGCCTCCACCACCAACCCGCTGGACGGTCCGCGCAAGCCCGGCACGGTCGGACTGCCGCTGCCCGGCCAGCAGGTCGCCGTGATGGACCCGCAGGGCCGCATGGTGTCTGCCGGGGTGACCGGTGAGGTGGTGGTGCGCGGGCCCAACGTCATGCGCGGCTATCTGGGCCGCCCGGAGGAGACCGCCCGCACTGTCGTCGACGGCTGGCTGCACACGGGCGATGTCGGGCGCTTCGACGAGGACGGCTATCTGGTGCTGGTCGACCGCATCAAAGACATGATCATCCGCGGCGGCGAGAACATCTACCCCAAGGAGATCGAGACCGCGCTCGGCGACCACCCCGATGTGCTGGAAGCCGCCGTGGTGGGAGCACCGGAACAGCGACTCGGCGAGGTGCCGGTGGCCTTCCTGGCGCTGCGCGCGGGCGCCTCGGCCACCGCGACCGACCTTCTCGACCACTGCCGGGCCCGGCTGGCGAGGTTCAAGGTGCCCGCCGAGATCATCATCGTCGACCGACTGCCGAGGAATCCCGTCGGCAAGACGGACAAGCCCGCGCTCCGGGCCAGGACCACCGCGGTCACCACCGCCGGCTGAACACGGAGGCAGTCATGGGATTCCTCGCACCGAACATGGCAGACATCGACACACAGCGCTGGCGCACCCGCCCCTACCAGCAACGCATCAGGCCGCTGGCCGAGCACTGGGCCAGGCACGGCTTCGGCACCCCCGGCATCGTGCATCTGCTGTACCTGGTGAAGATCACGGCATACGCACTCGGCGGCATCGCGGTCGTCTCCGCGACTTCCGGCGTCGGCGGTGTGACGCACTTCGGCTCGTGGTGGGCAGAGCCGATCGTCTACCAGAAGCTCGCGATCTGGACGCTGCTGTACGAGGTCCTGGGCCTCGGCTGCGGCTCAGGTCCCCTCAGCTCCCACTTCCTGCCGCCGGTCGGCGCCTTCTTGCACTGGCTGCGCCCCGGCACCGTACGGCTGCCCCCCTGGCCAGGCCGGATCCCGGGCACCGCGGGTACCCGGCGCACGGTGGCCGACGTGGCCCTGTACGCGGCCGTATTGGGGGCGGCGGTGTGGTTGCTGTGCTCACCGGGTGACCCGGGTGCGTCCGCCGTGCTGGCTCCGTGGCGCATCGCCGTGCTCGCGGCGCTGCTCGCCCTCCTCGGGCTGCGCGACAAGACCGTCTTCCTCGCCGCCCGCGCCGAGCACTACGGGCTGACGCTGCTGGTCTTCCTCTTCCCGTCGACCGACATGCCCGCAGCGCTGAAGCTGGTCATGGTCGCCCTGTGGTGGGGCGCCGCCTCCTCGAAGCTCAACCGCCACTTCCCGTTCGTGGTGGCTGTGATGATCAGCAACAGTCCGCTGCGGCCGGCCTGGCTCAAGCGCCGGCTGTACCGGCACTACCCCGACGATCTCAGGCCGTCCGGGCTCGCCGCCGCGGCCGCGCACGGCGGCACGGTCGTCGAGTACGCGGTGCCGCTGGTCCTGGTGCTCTCGCACGGCGGGATCATCACCACCGTCGCCCTGGCCGTGATGGTCGTCTTCCATCTGCACATCCTGTCGACCTTCCCGATGGGCGTACCGCTGGAGTGGAACGTCTTCTTCATCTACTCGGCGCTCGTCCTCTTCGGCCACGACGCGGCGGCCGGCGCCTTCGCCCTGCACTCCCCGCTGCTGGCCGCGGTTCTGGTGCTGAGCCTGGTGGTGGTCCCGGTGCTCGGCCATGTCCGCCCCGACCTGGTGTCGTTCCTTCCCTCGATGCGCTACTACGCCGGCAACTGGGCCACCAGCCTGTGGTGCTTCCGCAAGGGCACCGAGCAGCGGCTCAACGAACACATCGTGAAGGCGTCCGGTCTGCCCGTCGACCAGCTCACCCGCCTGTACGGCGCCGAGACCGCCGAAGTGGTGCTGCACCAGGGGCTGGCCTGGCGGGCGATGCACACCCACGGCCGCGCGCTGGCCGGGCTGCTGCCGCGGGCCGTGGACGACGTGGAGGCCTACGATGTGCGGGAGGGCGAGACGGTGGCGGGAGCGGTCCTCGGCTGGAACTTCGGCGACGGCCACCTGCACAACGAGCAGCTGCTGGCCGCCGTACAGCAGCGGTGCGGCTTCGCGCCGGGCGACCTGCGCGCCGTCATTCTCGAGTCGCAGCCGACGCACCGCGCGCGGCAGCACTACCGCATCGTGGATGCGGCGAGCGGCCTGATCGAGGAGGGATACGTGAACGTGCGCGACATGGTGACCCGGCAGCCCTGGCTCGACGACGAGACGCCCGCGATCCCCGTACAGCCCGTCGGCACACCGCGACCGGCGACCGAGGTGGCGGCAGCACATGAGTGACACGATCGTGGCGGGAGCCGCACATGAGTGACGCGATCGTCGTGGGGGCCGGCCCGAACGGGCTGGCCGCCGCCGTCAGCCTGGCCCAGCGAGGGCTGAAGGTCACCGTCCTGGAGGCCGCCGACGAGATCGGCGGTGGCGCCCGGAGCAGCGAACTGACCGTCCCCGGACTGCTGCACGACCACTGCTCCGCGGTACACCCGCTGGGCGTGGGCTCGCCGTTCCTGCGGACCCTCGGCCTGGAGCGGTACGGCGTCGCATGGGCGTGGCCCGAGGTCGATCTGGCCCACCCGCTGGACGGCGGGCGGGCCGGGGTGCTGGTCCGCTCCCTGGAACGGACCACGAGCGGGCTCGGCGCGGACGGCCCGGCCTGGGAGCGGCTGTTCGCCCCGCTGGCCGGCGACTTCGACGCGCTCACCGAGGATGTGCTGCGTCCAGTACCACATCTGCCCGCCCACCCGGTGGCCCTGGCCCGTTTCGGGCTCCGGGCGCTCCAGCCGGCCACGGCCGTGGTCCGGCGCTGGCGAACGGAGGAGGCCAGGGCGCTGTTCGCGGGTGCGGCGGCGCATCTGATGTATCCGCTGACCGGGCCGGCCAGCTCCGCGGTCGGACTGATGCTCATCGGCGCAGCCCACCGCTTCGGCTGGCCGGTCGCCCGCGGCGGGTCCCGGACCATCACCGATGCCCTGGCCGCACTGCTCGCCCAGCTCGGCGGGACTGTCGAGACAGGGGTGCGGGTGGACTCCTTGGCCGAGCTGGCTCCCGCCCGGATCGTCATGCTCGACACCATGCCCGGCGCCGCGGCGCGCATCTGCGGCGACCGGCTGCCCGGCCGGGTGAGACGTGCCTACCGCGCTTGGCGGCACGGCCCGGCGGCGTTCAAGGTGGACCTCGCCGTCCAGGGCGGCATTCCCTGGACCCATGAGGCATGCCGCCGCGCGGGAACCGTGCACCTGGGCGGCTCCCTGGAGGAGGTCGTCCGCACGGAGGCGCAGACCGCCGGCGGCCGGATGCCCGAGCGACCGTTCGTCCTGGTCGGCCAGCAGTACCTCGCCGACCCCGGCCGGTCCCGCGGCGACGTGCATCCGGTCTGGGCGTACGCTCACGTCCCGCACGGCTTTCGGGGTGACGCCACTGAGGCGGTGCTGCGCCAGATCGAGCGGTTCGCCTCGGGCTTCCGGGAGCGCGTCGTGGGGCTCTCGGTGCGCTCGACCGCCGAACTGGCCCGCTACAACGCCAACTTCATCGGTGGCGACATCGTCGGCGGTGCCAACACCGCACGGCAGGTCGTGCTGCGCCCCCGGACGGCCCTCGACCCCTACAGCACCGGCATCCCCGGCGTCTACCTGTGCTCGGCGGCCACCCCACCGGGCGCCGGGGTGCACGGCATGTGCGGGGCGAACGCCGCCCGCTCCGCACTGCGGTACCTGGGCCGGTGAACGATCCTGTGGAACGGTTGACGGACGGGTCACCGGATCCGGTCGTTGTCGTGGCCCAGGTGATGCAGACGCGCCGGGACGCGTTCATCGCCAAACTGGTCGCCACGACCGAGGCCGAGATCGCTCAACTGGAGCACGACGAATCGCTGCGCGGACTCCTTGAGGCCAGCATCACCGAGAACATCGTCACCGCCGTCCACGTCATCATCAACCGGATCGACCCGCAAACCGTGGACGCCCCCGCCTCGGCCGTCTCCTATGCGCGCCGCCTCGCCCAACGCGACGTTCCACTCTCCGCCCTGCTGCGCGCCTACCGACTCGGCCACGCACAGAGCCTGGACCTGGTCCTCGGTGAGGCGGTCCGACTGGGGCTGCCGGACCCGGCCGGCACCGTCATCACCCTGGTCACCCTCACCTCGGCCTACCTGGACCGGGTCTGCGACCAGATCGGCCGTGTGTACGAGGAGGAGCGCGAACGCTGGGTGGGCAGCCGCGGTATACCGCGCCAGTACTGGGTCAACCAGCTCCTGGAGAACCCCCGGGTCGATCTGCTGCAGGCAGAGGCCGCCCTCGACTACCGGTTGTCCGGCAGCCATGTGGCCGTTGAGGCCTGGCTGCACGGCACCGCGGCGACCGGTGACCCCGCCGCCGTCTTCGACCGGTTGGCCTCGCTGCTGTGCACCGTCCTGCACGCCCAGCGCCGCCCCCTGCTGGTCCACACCGACGAGGCCGACGCCCGTATCTGGCTTGCCGTCAGGCCCGACCTCCTCGTGGACCCCGACACGGTCACGGCCGAACTGGCCGGCGCCGCGCTGCCGGTGCGCGTTGCCCTCGGCATCGTCCGCCCGGGGCTGGACGGCTTTCGCCGCAGCACCCGTGCAGCAGCCCGCGCCAAGGCCCTCGCCCTCTCCGCGGGGCCCAGCAGCCCCAGCGCGGTCGCCTTCACCCGCGTCGCCCCCATCGCCCTCCTGGTCGACGAGCCCCGCGAACTCGCGGACTTCGTCTCCGACACCCTCGGCGACCTTGCCGTCGACGATCCCCGCCGCGAAGTGCTCCGCGAGACCCTGCGCCTCTTCCTCGCCACCAATCGCAGCTACGCCGCCACCGCGGACCATCTGATGGTCCACCGCAACACCGTCCACTACCGCATCCAGCGGGCTGTCGACCACTACCAGCTCGACCTCGAGGCCAACGCCTTCGACCTCCACTTCGCCCTCAACGTCTGCCGCTGGCACGGGGCAAAGGTCCTGCGGCGCAAGCGCGGATGACGGTGCGTGGGCCACACGACGGCGATCCTCCTGGATACAAGGCCGGCGGATCGATGCGCCCCCGCCCTCCTTTCCTCCGGGCGGCGGAGCGGGGAAGGCTGAGGGCGTGGGCTGAGGGCCGTATCGACAGCCCCTCGGTGAGGGAGGCCGCGTACGCGTCTCCTCTGGGATGCAATAGGTAGGCCGCGCGGCTTTCTCTTCACCCCGCAGCCGGTACGTAATTCACCCGTCGTCCATCGCGTCATGGGGCCGGTCGCCGTGCAGCAGCCACCCGGTCCGATGTGCCGAGGGCATCGCGGGCCTCGACCACACGGCGACCCTCGGCCCGCGTCGGCAGCGGCGGAGCGCCCTCGGTATGGACATGGACCACCTGCTTCGCAGTGGATGCTCGGTGCGGGAAGCCGGGTCGATTCGCCTCGGTGAAGTCCACGGCGATCCCCCCGCCCGGTGCGGTGCGCTGTCACTGCTCCACGCTGACGAGCGTGGAACGCTTCCGCCGGCGCCAGGAGCCCGGGGGGAACCGAGCCGGCCACCAGTCGCCTGGCGGCTCCGACGGCGATGACCGCGGTGGTGCCGTACATGTCGGGCGCCGGTAGTGCTGCCCTGCGTCGGCGGCCGCCGGCGGTGACGTCGATCACGAGGGTGAACCTCGGGCAAGGGTGAGGCCTGCGGGGCTGGGTCCCTGCCGAGCGGGCATGCTGTGCCGTGTGGGCACGTGCCGGGGGACGGCCGGTGAGGTGCCGCGCATCGCATACCGCGGAGCGGTGTTCCTGCGCCGCGTGGGCGATCTGGTCCGTGGAAGCGACGGGCTCGAGCGGATGGCCCGGGAGCGGAACAGGTGCCGGGTGCCGCACAGTGCGCCGCGCGTCTCAAGAATCGCGTCGCTGTGCTGTGGATGCTCGCTTTGCCGCGCGCGGTACTCCACTTCCCGACAGTTGGCGGCAGATACCGCCGCCGGGGACACCGCCTGGAGCGGGACCACGGGTGGGTCTCACGCGGTTGGCTCCAGGCGATGTCAACTGCCGGCGCAGCAGGGGCGCCGACGGCGGACTACAGGGCGGCGATGACGTCGGCAGAGGTCGTCGGCAGCGAAAACATCGGGAAGTCGTAGGAGATGGCGTTGTCGTGCTCCTCCTGCGAGGTGGCGGCGACGCAGTCGGTCAGGGTGATCACCCGGAAGCCGTGCTCGTAACCGGTGCGCATGGTCGACTCCACGCAGCAGTTGGTGAGGAAGCCGCCGAGGATGATCGTGTCGATGCCCTTGCTTCGAAGGATGAAATCGAGGTTCGTGCTGGCGAAGGTGTCGAGCCCGCGCTTGCCCTCGATGACGATGTCCCCGTTCGCCGGAGTCAGCTCGTCGACGATGGCCGCGCCCCACGTGCCCTTCACGAACGCCTTCCCGTCCACCACGCCTTTGAGGATGCCGTAGGGGTGTCGGGTCAGCTCGCCGTAGCCTTCCGCGAACGTGATGGGCGCGTGCATGATCGACACTCCGGCCCGCCGGGCGGAGTCGACCACGGCGACGGTGTTGGCAAGCATGCCGGTGCGGTGCATGACGTCGGCGACCGCCCCGTGCAGAACGCCTCCGTCGCTGGTGAACTCGTTCTGGTACTCGATGAGCACGATTGCGGACTTGGCCGGATCGATCTCGAGCTTGTCGGTCATGGCGACACCTGATTTCCGCGTCTTTGAGGGAGGGCCTGTGTGTCCTGGGGCGCAGCTAGTAGCACGATAGCTCCTTGTCTGACAAACAGACAAGGAGCTATCGTGTGTCGCATGACGATCTCGCCGGTGTCGCGCCTGCCCCTGAGCCTGGACGTGGCTCAGCGCCTGCGGGCGGCCATCCTCGACGGCACACTCCCCGCCGACACCGAACTGCCCACGGAAACCGAACTGGCCCAGTCCTTCGGTGTCGGGCGGTCCACCATTCGCGAGGCGCTTCGGGTGTTGCAGGCGCACGGTCTGATCAGCGGGGCGGATACCGTTTCCACCGCGCGTCCGCGCGTCACCCACGAGCGCACGGCGGGCGCGGCGGGCCTGGCGCTGAGCACCGCGTTGCAGGTCGGCGCGATCCCGCTGGGGGACCTGGTGGCGCTGCGCATGCTGCTGGAGGCGGAGGCGATACGGCAGACCACCTCCGTGCCCGATGCGGCTCGGTCCTGCCTGGTGACCATGGCGGCGGCGGTGGAGAACACCGACATCCACACCTTCCACGCCGCTGACGTGGAATTCCACGTGCAGCTCGCCTACGCCGGCGGTAACCGGGCACTGGGCTTCGTCATCGGCGTGCTGCGCGACTGCATCGCCGGTTACCTGCTCGACGCGCTCGACGCGGTGGCCGATCAGGGCACGGTGCTCGCGCGTCTGCTGGCCGAGCACCAGGCGATCGTGGACGCGCTGGACGCGGGCGCGACCGACCGTGCCGCCGAGCTGGTCGTGGCTCACGTCAGTGGTTTCTACGAGCCGGAGACGCCATGACCGAGGTTGTCGCGGACGTCGCCGCCGCCCTCGCCGCCGCGCTCCCGGGCCGGGTGGTCACCGACCGGGACGCGATGGAGGCCTACCGCCGTGACCAGTGCCTGTTGGCCCCGGCGGGGCACCCGGCGGCGGTGGTACGTGCCCGCTCGGCCGATGAGGTGATCACCACACTGCGCGTGGCCGGCGACCATCACGCCCCGGTGGTGACCCGGGGGGCCGGCACCGGGCTGGCCGGCGCGGCAAATGCGATCGACGGCTGCGTCGTACTCTCGCTCGCCGCGATGGACCGCATCCTGGCCCTTGACGTGGCCGGCCGGACGGCAACCGTGGAGCCGGGCGTGCTCACCGGCGATCTCGACGCCCGCGCTCGCGAGCACGGTCTGTGGTATCCGCCGGACCCGGGCAGCAAGGCGATCTCCACCATCGGCGGCAACCTGGCGACGAACGCAGGCGGCATGTGCTGCGCCAAGTACGGGGTCACCGCCGACCATGTCGCCACGCTGACGGCCGTACTCGCCGATGGCCGCGTGATCCGTACCGGTCCGCCGACCCGCAAGAACGTCACCGGGCTCGACCTCACCCGGCTCCTCGTGGGCTCCGAAGGCACCCTCGCCGTGATCGTGGACGCCACCGTGCGACTGCGACCGTTCCCGACGGCCACCGCGACCGCGGTGGCCGCGTTCCCGATGTCCCAACAGGCAGTCGACACCGTGCTGCAGATCGCGGCGGTCGCCGACCCAGCGGCGGTGGAGCTGATGGACCGCACCTGTATTCGCGCCGTGAATCGCCTGACACGCATGGGGTTGGACGAGTCGGCCGGGGCGCTGCTGCTCGTCCAGTGCGACGGGCCGTCCGCCGATCAGGAAGCCGCCACCTGTGCCAGGCTGGCTGAAGCCGGCGGCGCCACCGAGGTGCTGCACACCGCCGACCCGACGGAAGGCGAGATGTTCATGCAGGCCAGACGAACGGTGTACCCGGCGCTGGAGAGACTGGGCACCACGCTGCTCGACGATGTCGGCGTCGCGGTTCAGGACCTTCCCCGATTGATTGCCGCGATCGAGCGAACTGCTGCCGACCACGGCGTGCTGGTCGGCACCTTCGGCCACGCCGCCGACGGCAACCTGCATCCGACCATCGTCTATGACGCCACCGACCCTGACGCCGCTGATCGTGCCCGTGCCGCGTTCGACGGCATCGTGGCCGCCACGCTCGCGCTCGGCGGCACGATCACCGGCGAGCACGGCGTGGGCTCCCTCAAGACGCCCTACCTCGACGCACAACTCGGTCCCACCGAGCGGGAGCTGATGACCGGCATCAAGGCCGTCTTCGACCCCTCGGGCATCCTCAACCCGGGCCGCGCGTATTAGGGCCTGCCTCGCGACGCCCCGTCTGACCGCACCCCGCCAAGATGCCCCGTACTCCTGGCATGTCGATCCGGACCTGGTCGGCCGGGAGGCCAAGCACCTTCAACGACCAACTCACCGTGCGGGACGCGGTCTTGATGCCCCTCACCGCCGGCACCCGCGCCGGTAGGTCTTCCGCATAGCCCGGGCAGATGCCCCCGCGGGACCAACCAGAGCACTGACGATCGGATGCTGCGAATGTGTCATTACCCACAGTTACATTGTGCGCAATCAAATTGCGCATTAGCGTATGCGGGTAGTGCACCACAACAGAGAGGCGGCATCATGCATCCCGTCCGCTACGACGACTACCGTCCCAATGAACGCCCCACCTATGACGAGGAGATGGAGGCGATTGTGGCTCAGGTGGCGCGTCGTACTCGCGCCTCTGTCGAGCGCGAAACCGTCGGCCGCGCCGTCCGCACCGCCCACGGAAAGACCTACGGCCTCCTCAAGGCCACGGTCACGGTTGGTGACAACCCCGGCTTCTACGGGCAGGGCATCTTCGCCCGGCCGACCACGTACGACGCCGTCGTCCGCTACTCGAACGGCTTGGGCCACCACCGCCCCGACCACCAGCTGGGCGCTGCGTGCGGAATGGGCATCAAGCTGTTCGAGGTCGCCGGCCCTTCGCTGTTGGACGACGAACGAGACAGCGGCACCTTCGACCTCAACCTGATCAACAACGAGGTCTTCTTCGCGAACACCGCCTACGACTACATGGTGATCGAGGATCTGTTCGCCGAACTGCCCGAGGCCCTGGTGGACCCAGCCCGCCGCAAGACCTGGATGGCGGAGTTCCTGACCCGTCGGCAGACGCTCACCGATCCCGACAGCTGGCTGTGGGACGAACTGCTCGCCATGCTGTCGTTCACTGCCGTCCCGCGCAGGAACCTGCTGTCGTACACCTACAACAGCATGGGCGCCTTCCGGTACGGCGACCACATCGCCAAGATCCGTGCCGTGCCGACGGCCGCGTCCCTGGCCTCCCTCACGCACCAGATCGTGGACGTGCGCGCGGACAACGAGGCATTCCGCCGCACCCTGGTGGCCGAGTCTGCGGAGCGAGACCACTCCTTCGAGCTCCAGGTCCAGCTCAACACCGATCTGGCCCGGATGCCGGTGGACAACACGTCCGTCAAGTGGCCCGAGGACCTGTCCCCCTGGGTGACAGTCGCCGGTGTGAGTCTTCCGCGCCAGAACATCGGTGGGAACGACAACCTGGCGGCCGCTGACGCCACGTCGATCACGCCGTGGCGATCACGCGAGGAACACCGGCCCATGGGCGAGATCCAGCGGGTGCGGCAGGAGGTGTACCGGCGTTCGTCCATCGAACGGCACCGCATCAATGGACAAGAGCGGCGAGAACCGGCCGGCAGCGCTGAGTTGCTGGGCTGAGCTCTTTCGTTCCGGCCGTGCCTGGACGCGACCAGCCACGGCCGGTGCCGGCCCGAAGTGCCCAACTCCGTGTCGCCGTCCCCGGCGGCGCATCGCTGCACTGGGAGGCCGTCCGGGCCGTCGAGGCCCGCTTCGGCTGCACCGTCCTCGAAGGGTATGGGCTCACCGAATCCACCGCGTTCGGCACGTTCACCGACATCGACGGCGGCGGGACCGGGTACACCGGCAGGGCGGTCCCGCGACCGCAGGTACAGGTGCGTGGCAGTGACGACCATGAGTGCGCACCGCGCACCGTCGGCGAGGTCCACATCAAGGGACCCACGGTGATGCGCGGCTTGGAACCGCCCCGCGGACGCCGCCGCGGCGATCTCGCCCGACGGCTGGTTCCGACCGGCGACCTCGGCGAAACCCGACGGCGACCTGCGCACCGTCGACAGGATCAAGGACCTGATCATCTGCGCCGGCCACAATGACTGCCCCGGTGAGGTGGAGGAAGTTCTCTACGGGCATCCGGACATCATCGAGGCAGCCGTCATCGGCGTTCCCGACGACCACTACTGCGAGGAGGTCGTCGCGCTCGTCACCGCCCGGCCCGGTTCGCAGCTCAGTGCCGCTGACGTGCCGAACTGGGCACGGGAGCGGCGATCGTCCGGTTCGTCGACGCGCTTCCCAAGGGTCCGTCCGGCAAGATCCTCAAGCGCTCCATCGACCGTACCGCTCTGACCCGCGACCCCGCGCCCGGCGACGTACCCGCCGGCCGGCACTGAGCTCTCCACGTCGTGCCCCGAGCGTTTATGACTCTGGCGTCGGATTCAAGTACAGTTTCTGGGATGAACACCCTTGCCCCCGAGGAGGACGACAGCGAGAAGGCACCGCCCATGGCGCCCCTCTCGCAACTCCGCGAGCCGCCGTCGACGGCGCGGGGAGCGCGGACACGCGCTGCTTTGGTGACGGCCGCGCGGAAGGTGTTCGAGCGGGACGGCTACCTGGACACCCGCCTGACCGACATCACCGAAGAGGCGCGATGCGCGGCGGGATCCTTCTACACGTACTTCGCCAACAAGGAAGAGGTGCTTGCCGCCGTCCTCTTGGAGGCGCAGGAGGACATGATGCACCCCGGCATGGGCCGGGTGCAGAGCACCGACGATCCGTACGCGGTCCTCGAGGCGAGCAATCGCGCGTATCTCAAGGCATACAAACGGAACGCGAAGCTGATGGGACTGCTTGAGCAAGTCGCGCAAGTGGAGCCGGAGTTCCGTGAGTTCCGAAGCCGGCGCGCGGACGCGTTCATCCGCCGCAACGCCCGCGGCATCGCAGACCTGCAGGAGCGGGGCGTCGCAGACCGTGAGGTGGATCCGATGATGGCCTCCCGTGCGCTGTCGGGCATGGTCAGCGTCATGGCCTACAACGCCTTCGTGCTCGGCGAAGGGCAAGAGGAACGTACGCCGGTGGACTTCGAGGAACTCGTGTCCACGGTCACCCGGCTCTGGGCGAACGCCCTGCGGTTCCCCAGCCACCGCTGATCCGACTACCCGGCCGGGGCGCGAGTCGGCCGCCCACGACCGTTCACCGATTCCGGATCCTGGCGCACGCATCGCGACGAGGACCGGCTGCGCCCGCCGCAAGGCCTGGACTGACCCGCATGCGGACGGGGCCAGGGCCGGTCGGGCGGATGACGGCCGGAGCCACACACGGATCGCTGCGGCGGAAACCGTGCCGTGCACGACGTAGGACGCCGGCCCGGGTACGTTCGAGGACCGGGATCAACTGCGGCTTGTCGCCCCACTCACGCCAAGGGAGCGTCCGGGGCGCGAGCCGCGCCCACCCGTGGTCCGGCAGATCACCCTGACCGCGACCCGCTACCTGGCCCGCCGCAGCCGTCGAACCGCAGGTGGCTGTCACTCGTGGATGAAAGCGTTGTCCGCTGCTGAACCTCGCCGGATCCGCTTGTACCTCTGGGGGCCGACGAAAGGCGCCGTGGACCGACCGGGGAGCTCCTAGCCAGTCGAGCGAGGCGCGCCTTCTGGATGTGTCAGGCGCATTCCATGATTGAACTTGACGTCGGATTCAATTATACAGAGGGGGGAGCCACCGGTCGCATCGTCTCGGAGGCCCTGCCGCAGCTCCGCACGCCCGCTACGGAGGGTTCGCTGTGAACATTGCACAAAGAGTCGCCATCGTCACCGGTGGCGGTGGCGGCATCGGCCGCGCGCTGGTCGCACGGCTCGCTCGCGAGGGTGCCCGGGTCGTCGTCGCAGACCTCGACGCCGACACCGCGCGAGCGGTGTCGGAGAGAGTCAACGCCGACCATCCGGGAAGCACCGTCAGCGCCGGGGCGGACGTGTCGGACACCGCCCAGATCCAGCGGTTGATCGCCCTGGCGGAGAGTACGTTCGGTCCGGTCGGCCTCTACTTCGCGAACGCGGGCATCGCCGGGGCGCTCGGGCTCGACGCGAGCGAGCAGGACTGGGACCTCTCGATCGACGTGAACCTGCGAGCCCACGTCCGGGCGGCAAAGCTCCTGGTGCCGCGGTGGCTCGAGCGTGGCGAGGGCTATTTCGTCAGCACCGCCTCGGCGGCCGGGATGCTCACCCAGATCGGCTCCGCCACGTACGCCGTCACCAAGCACGCGGCCGTCGGCTTCGCCGAATGGCTGAGTGTCACGTACGGCGATCGCGGGATCCGTGTCAGCTGTCTGTGCCCGATGGGGGTGAACACCAGCATGCTGTCCGCGGGGAAAGACTCAGGGGACGTGCTGGGAAGAGCGGCCACGCAGGCCGTCACGTCAGCGGGTGACGTCCTCGAGCCGGCCGAGGTCGCCGACACCGTCCTCGCCGCGATCAAGGAAGAGCGCTTTCTGATCCTGCCGCATGAGGACGTTCTGGACATGTACCGGCAGAAGGGCTCTGACTACGACCGGTGGCTGCGCGGGATGCGCCGCTACCAGAGCTCCCTGCTGGGGCAGGCATGACCGGCATGCCGAGCGAGCTCGTCGTCGCCGAACACCGCGGGCCGGTGCTGGTGCTCACGTTCAACCGTCCGCGCAAGCTCAATGCCTGGACGGACGGACTCGAAAACCGTTACTTCACGCTGCTCGACGCCGCCGAAGACGACCCGGATGTACGCGTTGTCGTGGTCACCGGCGCGGGACGCGGATTCTGCGCCGGCGCCGACCTCCAGCGGCTGCAGGCGGTCGGCGAGGTCTCCGAGGCGCACCGGGCGAGGCGCCGGCCGAGGGACGTGCCACTGACGCTGCGTAAACCGCTGATCGGTGCGGTCAACGGGGTGGCTGCGGGCCTGGGCATGGTGGAGGCGCTCTACTGCGACATCCGCTTCGGCTCGCCCTCGACCCGATTCACCACGGCATTCGCCCAGCGCGGGCTGATCGCCGAGTACGGCATCTCCTGGTTGTTGCCCCGGCTGGTGGGGCACAGCCGGGCAGCGGACCTGTTGTTGTCGAGCCGCATGGTGGACGCCGAGGAGGCACTGCGTATCGGACTCCTCGACCACCTGGTGCCCACCGGCAGTGTGGTCGACGCGGCTGTCGCGTACGCCGCCGAACTCGCGGCGCGCTGCTCCCCGGCAGCCATGGCGACCATCAAGAGCCAACTGCGCGACGACGCGGACGGCATCTACGCCGATTCCGTGCGGCGGGCGGAAGGCTTCATGCTGCAGGCCTTCCGTGGGGCCGACTTCGTCGAAGGCGTGGCCAGTCACCTCGACAAGCGCCCACCAAGTTTTCCTCCCCTACCTGTCAGGAGTTCAGATGTCCCTGTTTGAGATGTCGGATCGCGCCAAGAAGTACCAGGCGGATCTGCTCGAGTTCATGGATGCCCACATCTACCCCGCTGAGGCGGTGTACCACGAGCAGATGCGCGCGTCGGGCGACCCGCACTTCCATCCGCCGATCATCGAGGACCTCAAGGCGGAGGCGCGCAAGCGCGGACTGTGGAACCTCTTCCACCCGCACCCCGAGTGGGGCCCGGGGCTGACAAATCTCGAGTACGCGCCGCTGGCAGAGATCATGGGCCGCAGCCACATCGCCTCCGAGGCGTGTAATTGCAACGCTCCCGACACCGGCAACATGGAGGTGCTCACGCTGTTCGGCAGCGACGAGCACAAGGAGAAGTACCTCAAGCCCCTGCTCGACGGGACGATGGCCTCGGCCTTCGCGATGACCGAGCCGCGTGTCGCCAGTTCCGACGCGACCAACATCGAGTTGCGGATGGAGCGCGACGGCGACGAGTACGTGCTCAACGGCCGTAAGTGGTTCGCGTCCAACGCCCTGCACCGCAATTGCAAGGTGCTCATCGTCATGGGGAAGACGGATCCCACCGCTGCCCCGCACCGGCAGCAGTCGATGATGGTCGTCCCGATCGACGCCCCCGGGGTCACGGTGATGCGCGGGCTGCCGGTGTTCGGCTACCAGGACCGCGAGGGGCACGCCGAAATCGATTTCAGCGACGTCCGGGTACCGGCCAAGGACGTACTCAAGGGCGAGGGCGAGGGTTTCGCGATCAGCCAGGCCCGGCTCGGTCCCGGCCGGATCCACCACTGCATGCGGGCGATCGGCGCGGCCGAGCGGGCACTGGAGCTGATGTGCCGGCGCGCGCAGTCGCGGGTGACGTTCGGTCGTCCGGTTGCCGACCGGTCCAACGTCCAGGACTGGATAGCGGAAGCGCGTATCGAGATCGAGATGATCCGCCTGCTCACGCTGAAGGCCGCGTATCTCATGGACACGGTCGGAAACAAGGAAGCGCGCACCGAGATCGCGGCCATCAAGGTGGCGGCCCCGAACATCGCTTTGAAGGTGGTCGACCGCGCGATCCAGGTGCACGGGGGAGCTGGAGTGACCGAGGACTTCCCGTTGGCGATGATGTACGCACAACTGCGGACGCTGCGGCTGGCGGACGGTCCCGACGAGGTCCACAAGCGGGCCATCGCCCGACACGAACTGCGGCAGTACCGCGGAGCGGACACCGCGGTGGTGAACGGCACCGGCACCCCCGGTGGCCAGAAGGCAGCGGTGAACTGAGATGACAGGACTCGATCTCACCGGTCGCACCGCCGTCGTCACCGGCGCCTCGCGCGGAATCGGGCTGGCGATCGCCCAGGCCATCGCCGCCGCCGGCGGAAACGTCGTCCTCACCTCCCGGTCCCAGGAGGCAGCCGACGCCGCCGCGGCCCAGGTCGAGGGCACGGCAGTCGGCGTAGGTGCGCACGCCGTCGACGAAGAAGCGGCCCAGCGCTGTGTCGATCTGGCGATCGAGCGCTTCGGAAGCCTGGACATCCTCGTCAACAACGCGGGGACCAACCCGGCCTTCGGACCGGTCATCGACCAGGACCACGGCCGGTTCGCCAAGACCTTCGACGTGAACCTGTGGGCTCCCGTCCTGTGGACGGGACTGGCCACCCGGGCCTGGATGGGCGAGCACGGCGGGGCGGTCGTCAACACCGCGTCGGTCGGCGGCATGTCCCTCGAAGCCAACATCGGGCTCTACAACGCGTCGAAGGCCGCACTGATCCATCTCACGAAGCAACTGGCCCTCGAACTCTCGCCGAAGGTTCGCGTCAACGCCGTGGCACCAGGTGTGGTGCGCACGAAACTGGCCGAGGCTCTGTGGAAGGAGCACGAGCAGGCCGTATCCGCCGCTACGGCGCTCGGGCGCATAGGAGAGCCTGCCGACATCGCCTCGGCGGTCGCCTTTCTCGCCTCGGACGCCGCGAGTTGGATCACCGGCGAGACCATGGTGATCGACGGCGGGCAACTACTCGGTGACGCGCTCCCGTTCAGGCAAGGAGCCGGCATCGGTGTCTAGCGCGGACATCGTGGGAGTCGACGCCGGGGCGGTGAACCGCTGGTTCGAGACCCTCGGCGTCGACTTCGCCGGGCCATTGACGTTCGACCGGATCGGGCTCGGCCAGTCGAATCTGACCTACCTGGTACGGGACCTGGACGGCCGCAGGTGGGTGCTGCGGCGCCCACCGCTGGGCCGCCTGCTGGCATCGGCGCACGACGTGGCCCGCGAGGCGCGGATTCTGACCGCGCTGGAGGGCACCGCCGTGCCGACCCCGCGGGTGCTCGGGCTGACCGATGAGCCTGCCGTGACCGACGTCCCGTTGCTGCTCATGGAATTCGTGGACGGCCAGGTCGTCGACAGGATGTCGATCGTGCGGTCGTTGACGCCCGAGCGCCGCCGGGCGATCGGGAGGTCGTTGCCGCGGACGCTGGCGAAGATCCACGCGGTCGATCTCGAGGCAACCGGGCTGACCGGTCTGGCAAGCCACAAGCCGTATGCGCAGCGTCAGCTCAAGCGGTGGTCGGGCCAGTGGGAGAAGTCCAGGACCCGCGAGCTGCCCGCCCTCGAGGACCTCACCCGGCGCCTGGTCGCAGCCGTCCCCGAGCAGCGCGAACTCACCCTCGTACACGGCGACTTCCATCTGCGCAACGTCATCACCTCCTACGACAGCGGGGAGGTGACCGCGGTGCTCGACTGGGAGCTGTCGACGCTGGGTGACCCGCTGGCGGACATGGGTGGCCTGCTGGCGTACTGGCCGGAAGCAGGGGAGGAGGACACCGGGGGCGATTTCGCCGCCTCCGTCATGGAAGGCTTCCCGGACCGGGCCGAGCTCGCTCAGGTGTACCTGACCGAAACAGGCCGGGACCCGGCGGCACTGCAATTCTGGCATGTACTGGGACTGTGGAAGGTGGCCGTGATCGCCGAGGGCGTGATGAGGCGGACGATTGAGGAACCGAAGAACAAGAGCGCGACAGGCACGCCCACCGTGGAACGCATCGATGCGCTTGTGGACGAGGCCCGTCGCATCGCGGGCGAAGCCGGGATCTGAGTTTCAGCAGCGCACTGCCATCGCGGCGGGCGCCGCGCGGGGAATCGGCGGTGCGTAGTTGATCCGCGGTTGCTGCCCGAAGCCGACTGCGTGACGCTCGCGGCCGAGGAAACCAACTTCGCAGGTCTTGGGCCGCGCGCCTACGCATCGCCGTTGAGCATGGCAGGTTGGTTGCCCAGCGGCACGGCCCGGAGTGATATCGAGCCAGGTCGCTTCATCCCGGAGGCGGATGCGGAGGCCGCGGCGGCCGGCCGTGCTGAGCCTGGTTCCTTTCGGCGGTGGAGCCGCGCGCCCGCATCGGTCGGTGATTTTCGACGCTGGAGTCGGCGCTCGTCCTGTCCGTGCTGCTGTGGGCCTTTGAGCTGACCGCCATCCACGCTTCGTACGGGTCGGTACGGCCGTCACCCCGCAGGCACGGTGTCCGGCCCGCTGCCGGTTGACGCCACGGTGCTGACGGCCGCCGCCTTGCGCCGCTCCCGCCACCAGGCCGCGACCAGCGCGATCGCGGTACCGCCCACCGTGTAGGCCCCGAGCACCCACCAGGCGACCGCCGTGGCGTGCCCGTCGAAGTACACGGTGTTGCGGACGAGCGTGGTGCCCGCGCCCGGCGGCAGTGCCTGGCCGATCGCGCTCCAGAAGCCCGGCAGCAGCACCGACGGATACACCCCGCCCGAGCTCGGGTTGCCCAGTACCACGAACAGCAGGATGGTCAGCCCGGTGCCGAGCATGCCCAGCAGCGTCTGCAGCGCGAGCGAGGTCGCCGCCGACGCGAACACCACCATGGCGCCGATCCCGCTCAGCGCCCAGAAGTGACCGCTCAGCGCATCGAACACCGGGCCCACAATCACCGCGCCGGCAACACCCGACACGATCGCGTACAGCCCCAGCACCGCCAGCCTGATGATGATCCGGTGCTGGTTGACCGGCCGTGAACCGGCCGACATATTCATGATCGTCGCCGTCAGGTAGCCGCCGACCACCCAACCGAGCACCAGGTAGAAGGAGGTCATGCCGCGCCCGTCGCCGCTGTTCGGGGCTTGGATGTCGGTGATCGCGATCCGCCGCTTCTGCACAGCCTCGATCTTCTGGGCGAGTTGTGAGGCGGTCTGTGACACCGAGGGGCCGCCGGCCGAGGCGACCAGCAGTGTGTCCTTGGTGCCGCTCGCGTTGAACAGGAAGGCGGCGTCCGCCCTCCGGTCCATGATCCGCTGCCGGGCGGTGGACTCGCTGGCGACGGCGGTCGCCTTCACCGGGTCGCCGGCGAGCCCGTTGAGCTTGGCCACGATCTGCGCCGAGGCCTGCCCCGGGGCCACCACCGCCACCGGAATCCGGTGCGGAGTGGGGGAGTGGAAGGCGCCCAGGTAGGAGACGGTGAAGGCGAGCTGTATCAGCAGGCCGCCCAGTACGAGTCCGAAGGCGCGGATGCTGATGGCGTCCCGGAGTTCGGCCAGGAAGCCCGCGGCAGGGGCGGCGGAGGGAGAGGGAGAATCAGCGTTCATAGCACACATGCTCTCAGTCGGATACCGCCGCTGTTCGCGCGGTCCCCCTATGCGCAGGCAGCCCGGCCCTCGCAGGCACCCCCTAGTGACCCAGCACACCGAACGCGGTGAGAATGGCCAACTTGATATTCCGCAGGGTCGGTTCGTAAGTCATGCCGCGCGGATTCGCCGCGGTGTCGACGTGGTTCATGCCGTACGGTCCGGTGCCGTTCGCAAGGGCGCCCGGTACTCGGGCTCCGGGAGGAACCGGGGCGTGGATCCACCGCGCGCCCTGGGACACCGCCCGACGCTCCTGCTGACCCTTTGGTGTCCTTGGCCCCCTGGGCCGAGACCGGCAGGGGACGAGCCCGGCCGGGGCACCACTGGCTGAAGGCCGTCAGTTGCCTCACCCTGTACTGCCCGCACCGTTCCGCGATCCGGTCGACCCACTGGGCGACACCGAGCGGGGGACGACCCGGGGAGCCGGGGTTTCTGTCAGATCTCTGGACAGCTACCGCCCATGAATGGAACGCTCGCTACAGCGAGTTGGTGCCGACCGTGCCTCCCCGCATACGGGAACGTGCGCCCCCCGCCCATTCAAAGGCGTCCGCCGCGCACGCCCCTTCCCCTCTCTCAGCTCACCCCGTAGCCCCAGCACAGCCTCGTACCGACCCGAGTGGTCGTGGAACGCCGGCAGCCTGCGCTGACCGGAGCACGAGCAAGCGCCCCTACGTGGACAGGAGTTCCTTCGATGAGGGACAAGAACGCCCGCACACCCGCCGCCGTCCTGCTCGCCCTGACGGCAGGACTGACCATCGCCGCCCCCGTGCCCGCGTCGGCCGCGGAGGCCGGTCCCACGGAGTTCACCGTCGACGCCACGTCCGACGCGGTGGACGCCGATCCGTCGGACGGTGTGTGCCGCACTGCGGCAGGCCGGTGCACTCTGCGTGCGGCGGTCATGGCAGCCAATGCCCGGCCCGGCAGCACCATCGTCCTGCCCACCGGCCGATACCGCCTCACCATTCCGCCCAACCCCCTGTTCCTCCGCACATCCCATCCGGACCCGACGACGGGCGACTTGAACATCAACGCACCCACCACGATCCGGGGCACCGGTACCCGTGCCACCGTCATCGACGCCAACCGCGTCGACCGGGTCCTCCGCATGCGGGCCGACACCGAGCTCTCCGATCTGACGATCACGGGGGGAGCCGCCAAGCAGCACGAGGTGCCCATCACCGACACCGGGGGCGGCGGGATCGCCAACGCCGGGAACATGACGCTGCGGCGCGTTGCCGTGACCGGAAACTCCGCCGGCTACGGCGGCGGCATCTTCAACATCCCGGACTCCCACCTGGATCTGGTGGACAGCACCGTCAGCGGGAACACCGCGGGGGAGGCCGGAGGGATCAGGTTCGACGACAGCGGCACGGTGGTCAACTCGACGATCGCGGACAACCGCGTAACGGATCCGGGCGACCGTCCCGGAAGCCTGGGCGGCTACGGCGGAGGAGTGGATGTCCGGGGCCTCGGGACTGTGACGATCCTCAACTCAACGGTCACCGGGAACAGTGCACCCCACGGGGGCGGTATCAACATTGCCCCCGCCTACCTGGACAGTCTGCCCTCACCCATTCCCGACGTCATCGACCTGCCACTGGGGCGACTGGTCCTGCGGAACTCGATCGTGGCCGGAAACACCGGCGACGGCACCCTCGGTGACTGCGAGAAGGCCTTCGCCGCCATACAGTCCCTCGGCCACAACATCGACGGCGACGGCAGCTGTCATCTGACCGCAGAGGGCGACCTGCCCAGCCGTACCGCGCTACTCGGACCACTCGCCGACAACGGCGGCCCGACTGACACCCGAGCGCTGCTGCCGGGCAGCCCGGCCCTGGACGCGGCCGCCCGGTGCCCGGCCACCGACCAGCGCGGCGTCCCCCGCCCCCAGGGCGTGGCCTGTGACATCGGCGCCTACGAACGCGCGCAGTGATCCGGGCCACCGGCGTGCACAGCAATCGAGATACGTCCGACGAACAGTGGCTCCGGCCAGGACGCCGACCGGAAGGGAAGCAGACGATGAGATTACCCAGCGCGCGCCGCACCGCGACCCGCGCCATGACCGCCCTCGCGGCGTTGCTGCTGTCGATCACGGCGCCCTCAGAAGCCTCCGCTGTCGCCGACCACGACCCCCTGGTCGTCCGGACCGTGGCCGGCCCGGTGCGCGGCACGGCCGGACCCGGAGGCGGCCGGATCTTCCAGGGCATCCCCTTCGCCGCCCCTCCCACGGGGGCACTGCGGTGGCAACCACCCCGGCCGCCCGCACCGTGGTCCGGGATACGGGACGCCACCGCGCCGGGCAACCCCTGCCCCCAGCCGCCGTTGACGCTGCTCCCGGACGGCGGACCCGTCCTGCCCGGCGAGTCCAACCGGACGGGCAGCACCTCGGAGGACTGCCTGTTCCTGAACGTGTGGACCCCGCCCCACAGCAGTGGCGGGGCTCTGCCGGTCCTCGTCTGGCTGCACGGCGGCGGCAACGCCTATGGCTCCGGAAGCGACTACGACGGAGCCGCCCTCGCCCGGCGCGGGATTGTCGTGGTCACGGTCAACTACCGTCTCGGCGCCCTGGGGTTCCTCGCCCATCCCGCCCTGTCCGCGGAGAGCTCGGACCGTGCCTCGGGTGACTACGGTCTGATGGACCAGCAGGCCGCCCTGCGCTGGGTGCGGTACAACGTCGGGGCGTTCGGCGGGGATCGTCACAGGGTCACCCTCGGCGGTCAGTCCGCCGGATCCGTCGACACCTGCCTCAACATCGCCTCGCCGACCGCGAAGGGGCTCTTCCACCGGGCCGTGCAACAGAGCGGCAGCTGTGCGTCGGACGCCGCCCTCGCCCCGCTGACCCTGGCGGCGGCCGAGCAGCGGGGAAGCAGCTTCGCGGCCTCGGTCGGCTGCACCGACCCGTCGGCCGCGGCGGCCTGTCTGCGTGCCGCTTCCGTCACCGAGTTGTTCGCCGACGATTCCGTGGGCTCGGCCTTGTGGGCGGCGAACACCGGTCCACGCGTCCTTCCGGTCTCGCCGCGCGCGGCGTGGTCGGCGGGACGGGCGAACGCCGTCCCCGTCCTGAGCGGCAGCACCCACGACGAGTACCGGTACTTCACCGCCCTCCGCGTCGACCTGCTCGGAGGCGGACCACTCACACCCGCGACCTACGCCGCCCTGATCAAGGCGCGGTACCCCGCCGAGGCGGCCGCCATCCTCGACACCTACCCGGCCTCGGCCTATCCCTCGCCCAACCTGGCGTACTCCGCGGTCGGCACCGACCGGTTCTTCGCCTGCCCGGCGAGAGGCGACAGCCGTCTGTACAGCGGGCGGGTACCCGTGTACGCGTATGAGTTCAACGACCCCGAGGCGCCGCCGTTCATCCCCGCGCCGCACACCCCGCAGGGCGCCTTCCACGCCTCGGAACTGGCCTACCTGTTCCCGATGGGCTCGCTGCGTCCGCTGACTCCCGCCCAGCGGCGGCTGTCCTCGACGATGACGGGCTACTGGGCCCGGTTCGCCGCCACCGGCAATCCCAACGGACCCGGTGCTCCCCTGTGGCCGAGATACGCAACCGACCGTGACGGCGTTCAGGTGCTCGCCGCGGACCGGACGGCCCCCACCGACGACTTCGCGGCCGACCACCGCTGCGCGTTCTGGCAGCGGCACGCGGTGTCCTGAGGGGCGACGCCCGCAGTACCGGGCAGCGGCTGCGGCCAAGTCGGCAACGCCCGCTGCCCGGCGAGTGCCTACCCGCTCGACTGCTCTCCGTCGGCCGGCTCCGCAGCGGACGCTCCCAGGGGTACGCCTTGGTGGGCCGCCAGAGCGAGCAAAGCGACGCGCAGCGCGCCGGTGTCGAGGGAAGCTGCCGGATCGAACCAGCGCGCGACGGCGGTTCCGCTCGCCGCTCTGAGGGCGAAGCGGGCGAGTTGGCCCGAGGCCTCCGGGCGGGCGTGCAGTCCGAAGACGGAGCTGAGGGAGTCGCGCGCCCAGACCAGCAGAGCATCCCGGTAGTGGTGCAGTTCGGCCAGGGCCGCCGCGCTGGCGGTGCGCTGCAGCATGCCCAGGCCGATGAGCAGCTTCACGTTGCGCGGATGGCGCTGGAAGGCATCTCCGACCGCTTCGAGGAAGGTGTCGAGCCGCTCACCGATGTCCGCGCCCGGCACTGCCACGGGGGGCAGCGCCGACAGCAAGGAGACCCTGGCACGTTCGAGCACCGCGACATAGACGCCGTCCTTGCTGCCGAAGTGCCAGTAGATGGAACTGACGGGCAGCCCGCAGGCGGCGGAGACCATCGAAATGGACGTGGCGGCATAGCCGTGCAGCGACATCAGTTCGGTCGCGGTGTCGAGAATTGCGTTCCGCGACCGCACGCCGCGGTCCGGATCCGGTGCTTCCCTCATGAAGCGACTCTAAAGGGGCGCCGCTCCTGCCACCGCTGTCTGCGGAAAAACCAGTTTCGGAACGAGCTCGCCGCAGCGGCCCGCACGCCGCCCGGACGACGGCTCCGTCCCGGGTCCCGGCCCCAGCCTCCTCAGGGACTCCGGGCTCCGGCATGTCCAGGCCTTGCGGACCACGTCGTTGTGGAAGCCGCAGACGTGCTGTTCCACCAGATCGCCGGCGCGCTCCACGTCACCCGCCGTGCTGCCCTCACCGCAGGACCGGCCCCGGTCGGGTGTGGTCGGGGTACCAACCAGGTGCTCGGTGGCCGCGACAGCGCTCGCCCGGTGTCGCCGTGCGCAGGAACTCCGCGGTGGTCTACGTCCCGGCCGTGCTGAGCTCGGCACTCTCCCCACAGACCCACCACACAGCGAGGCAGGTCCGCAGGGCTCCATTTGGCCCCGCTCAACGGCGTTTCACAGCAACTGTGCTGGCTTCACCCGGGCCTGGCAGTAATTCAATACGGCACGGATGAATCGTAAATTACACACGCTCAGCTGAGAAAACCCTGGGGTTTGTCATGCCCGAGTGATCGATCCAGCACGATGAGGACGGCGATCCACAGCGCGGAGGAAATGAATCCGGCAATGGCGGTAATTCGTCTTCAGTGCGGCTTCCCATCCCGGCATGCTCGGGGTGCCCAGGCCACCCAGTGGTGACACCGGCCGGGTGCAGGCAGGGGGTTGGCGTTGAGCGGAGGGCCGTGGTCGAGGACCGGTGAGTGCTGGAAGGCCATCCGGGAGTGGAGCCAGGAGGGACGTATCCCACACGTTCAACGCTTTCGCCCACGGCATCACCGTATGAACTGCTGCGCGCGGTCGGTCCGGTGATCGGAGAGCCGGTGATCGAAGGAAGGGCAATGCGCCCGGTCGTGAGATCCAATCAGGATTCCCATTCGAGGGGAGCAGTTCATGAGAAGAACGGTTCGTCACAGCGTCGTGCTTCTGGCGGCGGTGTGCGGTTTCAATCTGTACCTCACGGACACATCCGCCGCGGCTTCGGCCACGCGGTCGGCAGGGATTCTCGCCACAACGCTGGTGAACAAGACCGGCACCACCATCACCGTCACTGCCGGGGTGGGGCGGGGCAACAGCATCACCGTTGGGCAGACCGGCAACAGCATCAGAATCCGGGACACGGGAGACACCGTCGCGCCGTCCGGCGACTGCATCGCGATCAGTACGACGGAAGTCGCCTGCACGGCCGCCGACACCACTGAACTCGTGGTCAACGCCGGTGACCAGAACGACAACGTCACCTCCTCGCTGGGGAACCTCGGTGTCACTCTGATCGGGGGCGCGGGCGACGACAACCTTCTCGGCGGCTCCGCCAACGACACACTCGAAGGGGACGAGGGTTCCGACTTCCTCTCCGGCGGTGCAGGCAACGACACCCTGACCGGGGGAGCCGACGCGGACCGGATCTTCGGCGGCGCGGGCAACGACTCCATCGAGGGACGCGGCGGCTCGGACACCATCAACGGAAATTCGGGCAACGACGTGATTGGCGGTGGCAGCGGCAACGAGCAGATCGTTGCCGGGGCCGGCAACGACTACGCCGACGGCGGCGGTGGCCGGGACGCGATCGACGCCGTGGACGACGCCAGCGGCAACGATTACGTCGAAGGCGGCGCCGACGTGGACGACTGCCGTGCTGACCTCGGCGACTCCGTCAGCGGGTGCCCCTGATGAGCGTGCATGAGCAGCACACCAGCATCAGGTCTACGACGAGACGACACCAAAGGCGGGGACCGATGGCAGCACGGCGTATCAGCACCATGGTGGTGGCCGTGGGCACACTTCTCTGCGCCCTGATGGTCGATGCTTCCCCTGCGGTCGGCGTGGCGCCAGCCGACGGAACACTCGCCGACACCACGGTCGTCGAGCAGGTGGGCAGCACCCTGGTCGTCACGGCCGAAGATGCTGTGGCGAACGACATCACCATCCGGCGGCAGGGCAACGTTGTCGTGGTGACGGACGCGGGGGACACCGTGTCCGCTGTCGCTCCTTGTCAGCTGACCTCGACGCACACCGCAGACTGCCCGCTGCCCGTCGCGGTGATCCAAGTGAATGCCAAGGACGCCGACGACGACGTCACCATCTCGCCCAACCTGGATGCTGCGGGGACGGTGATCGGCGGCGCGGGTGACGACCACCTCAACGGCGGCCCCCGGGCAGACCGGCTCATCGGTGACGACCCCGCAACCGGCGCACTGCGTGCCACCCCTGGCAACGACACCATCAACGGTGGACCCGGCAACGACACCATTTCCGGACTGGCCGGCAACGACACCATCAACGGTAATGCCGGCAACGACACCCTCAACGGTGACGACGGCAACGACACACTCAACGGAGACCAGGGCAACGACACCCTCACCGGAGGAAGCGGCAACGACACGCACAACGGTGGCGAAGGCAACGACTCCCTCAACGCCGTGGACAACGTACTCTTCAACGACAACCTCGACGGCGGTCTCAGCTTCGACACCTGCAACCGCGACACGGGGGACACAGTCGTCAACTGCCCCTGAGTAGCTGCCCTTGGCCCGGCACCGCCGGATGGCCGGAAGGTGCCGGGCCGTGCGGTGCCGCGTGACCGGGGTGGTCTCGGACGGTTGTCGGGTGCGGGCACGGTGAGCCTGGTACTGCGGAAATCGGCGCATCCGCGCCACCGCGCCGGCGGTAATGGACCCGCGCGGGCCAGCCCTGGGTGTCGATGCGCGGACCGGCGCGGCGGCGGGTTCGAGGACGACGTCCAGGTCTGGGCATCGACCGCTATCCGCGCTTCGCCGACGCCGACCGTATGCGTGAGTAGGCGGCAGAGATCGACAAGGAGAGTCCCGAACTGCCGTTCACGCAAACCCGCACGCCCAGCGTGTCGACACTGATACGACCGCTGTCGCCGCGTCGGCCCCGGCAGAGACGACTGGCTGTGGCGGTGGTGCCGTTGTTGCTGCCCGCGGACCCCTCTCCGCCTGACCCGCCCTGCCCCCAAGGCATCGCAGGAGCGAAGAGAACCATTGCGCGGCAAGGGACGTCGAGCACTGGGAAGTGAGCAGCATCGGCCGGCATTGAGCCGCAACCGTCGGCTCGTACGCCGAGGCTGCCGCGCCGTCCCGGTGATTGACGACCTTTCCGGCGGAGTTACATACCTCACTATTCAGTCAGCGACTGAGCACTCGTTCGATCCGCCCCGTTGACCCCAGTAACCGGTGACCCACCCGCAGAACGGTAAGTGAGGTTCGCACATGTTAAAGATCGGTCCGAAACAAACCCAGCGGCGTTTCCCCACCGCTGACTGCTGCCCCGCTTGGGCGCACCCTGCCTCCCGTCAACTCGAGGACTGAGAGAACGGTCGCTTCGTGGACTACTGCATCCCGTGCAGCCGCACGCTCAACGGCGCCGTAACCTGCCCGGAGTGCGGGGCATACGACCCCGGCATGGCACAGCTGAGCGATCGGACAGACGGTGCTCCGGCCGTCGACGCCGCGATGCCGGAGGTCCGCTTCAGCGGGGGACCGGGCTCCTCGGGGTCCCCCCTTCCTGGGTCAGCAACTCCCTTGCCCGACTCGCCGGCAGACCGGTTCGACCGGCCGTCGCGGCTGAAGAAGTATGCCGTCCGGTCTCTTGCCGCAGCCGCATTCACTGTCCTCGGGGGCGTGGCCACTGCATCGGTGCTTCCCCAGTCGACAGCCCCACGAGCAGCTTCGGTCCCCGCACAGCCATCTCCCGAGGAGCCTGGGGTCCGCGTCACCGATTCACCGGCTTCACCGGAGCGTGTGACGACGCACCCGGCCAGAAAGGGCGTCCGGGACCGCAACAGTGACGAGCTCCGGCGTCGTCTGCCGACGGCGACTCCCAGCAGGTCAACGGTTTCTCGGCCTCCCGCCACCACCAGTGCGCCGCCACCGGTGAAGGCTGAGCCGACCCCTGGAAGCTCCAGTAGCCGAAGCACCAGTAGCCGCCGCCCCAGCTCGCCCTCGCAGACGGCAAGCCCTTCCGCGAGGCCCTCCGCCAGTCCCTCCGGCAGCGTCAGCGCCTCTCCTACCAGTAGTGGCTCACCAAGCAGCAAAGGAAGCCGGTGACTGAGGCACTGGTCGGGAGTCCCAGCGCGGAAACCTCCACCTGGTGCGCGCACCGTATGGGAAAGGTCGGCGCCTTGGCTGGTCAGGGAGACGGCGGCGGAGGTTGCCGGGGGCCGGGCAGGTCCGGGGCGCCGCGTGGGATCCCGCGAGGAGGCGGCGGAGGCCACTGTTGGCCGTCTTGTCCTCGCCCACCGCGCCGAGCAGGGCCCTCGTCCGGGTTGCTTCACATGACGTACCGGTGAGGCTGTAGTTGGGAGCCGCTTCCACTTCGCACCTGTTTCGGGCGTGCGGCCTGTTCCCTGACTGTGGTGGCGAGGGCGGTTACCGCACTTCGGGTCCAGGCGTACTGGGCCTGCTGCCGTGTGGTGGGGTTGTCGCTGGCAGGGATTGTTGAGCGACTGGTGCCGGACGAGCTGTGGGAGCTGTTCCAGCGTGCGGTGCCGGAGGAGCCGTCGCGCCCTCAAGGGGGTGGCCGGCGTCGTCACGGCGACCGGGAGGTGCTGGCGGCGATCGTGTCCGTGGCGACGTCGGGCTGCACGTGGCAGCAGCTTCCTGCGGCAGGTGTCCAAGGTCCCCCGAGTCATGTCGTCAGCCACGTCCACCGGCACTCCCGGGGCCCGCGGCGGTCCCAGGCGTCGATCAGGCGGCGGGCGACGCTCAGCATCACGGGGTGGTCGGCCGCCCGGTGCCGCCCTCCGTCGGCCCACTCGGCACGTCCCGGCCATTCACGCCCACGTACGAAAAGGAATCACACACGTGAACGCGCGCAAGCAACTTGGCGAGGTGCTCGAATTCGAGGAGTACGTCCGAGACATCTTGGGGCTGATCGGCTCAGTGCCCTTACAACCGGCTGCGGATGTGGGCCGTCGACGGTACCTGGGAGCGGGTGTTTACCGCGCTGATGGCCCAGGCCGACGCCGACGAGGACCTCGACTGGGCTGTTTCGGTGGACTCCACGATCGTGCGTGCCCACCAGCACGCGGCCGGGGCCCGCAAAAAGGGGCCCCGCCCGGAGAGCCGGTGGACCATGCCTTCGGCCGGTGCCGCGGTGGGCTGACGACAAAGATCCACCTCGCAGCTGATGGCCGCTGTCGGCCCCTGGCCTTCCACCTCACCGCCGGGCAGGCCGCTGACGCGCCCGCCTTCCGCGAGGTGATGAGACGCCTGCGTGTTCCGTGCCGACGCGGACGGCCCCCGCACCAGGCCGGTCGCCGTCCCGGCCGACAAGGCCTATTCGTCAGCACCTGCGCAAGCGCGGCATCCGGGCGGCAGAAGGCTGGCTTTTGACCGCGAGACGTACAAGCAGCGCGACACCGTCGAGCGATGCATCAACCGCTTCAAGCAGTGGCGAGGCATCGCCACCCGCTACGAGAAGACCGCGGCCATCTACCTGGCCGGACTCCACGTAGCGGGCATCTTCCTGTGGTCTGCCCGGTGATCCAAACCAAGCCGTCTAATAGCTGTCATAGCTGGGCTTACCGTTCGGCCGGTAGACGCCGACGATGGTGCCGCCCTTCGTCGACGAGACGCTGATCGGCTCCAGCGCAGTGGGGATCGCTCCCTCGGCGAACAGCCGCTTGCCGGTGCCGATGATCACCGGATGGATGGTCAGCCGGTACTCGTCGACGAGGCCGTGCCGCATGAGGGTCTGGGCAAGGTCGCCGCTGCCGACGACGTTGATGTTGCCGCCGTCGGACGCCTTCAGCTTGCGTACGGCATCGACGATGTCGCCCTCCAGCAGCGTGGAGTTCTGCCACTCGACGGACGTCAGGGTCCGAGACGCCACGTACTTGTGCATGCTGTTCATCCGATGGGTGAACGGGTTGTCGGGGTCGGCGGTCGGCCAGTACGACGCGAAGATCTCGTACGTCTTGCGGCCGAGCAGCATCGCGTCGGAGTGCTCGTACCAACCGGCGATGGCCGTGCCGACCTCGTCGTCGGCCACCGGCTTCTGCCAGCCGCCGTGCTCGAAGCCGCTCTGAGCGTCCTCGTCCGGACCGCCCGGCGCCTGCATGACGCCGTCCAGCGTCAGGAACGTGCAAACGATGATCTTGCGCATGGTGCGCTCCCTTCGTCGAAGGGTAGACCACACAAGAGCCGGAAACTGATCGGCGGAGCTTCCGCGGCGCAGCACCAGGGCCGTCGTCTGGATCAGCCCGGCTGTGAAGTGCGGTACCTCGTGGCCGACCCGAGAAGGCTCTGGTTCGCAGATGTGCGCATCAGACCCCGCGCCGCCGGGATGATCCAAACTACAGGCCTTAGTACTGCAACGGTGCTTGTGGTGACTGATGGCCAGGTCAGGGGTTGTGTCCGTGTCGCTTGTAGTGGCTGGTGCGGGCTTGGTGTTGT
>NZ_JBVKAI010000022.1:0-150055 GCF_055639495.1 Streptomyces sp. NPDC039424 | reverse complement strand
CGGCCCTGGTCATCACCGCCGAGGCGGACGTGCTGCGCGACGAGGGCGAGGCGTACGCGAACAAGCTGCGCGAGGCCGGAGTACCGGTCACCGCCATCCGCGTCCAGGGCGTCATCCACGACTTCGTGATGCTCAACGCCCTGCGCGAGACCCACGCGGCCGAGGCCGCCATCGGCCAGGCGATCAGCACCCTGCGCACCGCACTGGGCACCGGCTGACGGCGTCACGCGCTGTCCCCCGCCCTGCTGAGGCGCCCCGCCGCCGACGCCCACGGCACCAGCTGGGCGATGCCGAAGGAGACCTCCACGACGAGGAACGCCCACAGCAGCCGCGTGGCCCCCTGGGTGAGCGCGTACGCCTGCCACATCGCGAACAGCGTGCGGGCGACACCGTCGTACAGCCCGTGCACCGCCAGCGGCCGGAGGATACGCAGCAGGGCCCAGACGACCACGACCGAACCCAGCAAATTCGCGTACATGGTCTGCATCGGGTCGAGCGGGGGGAAGCCCCCGAGTCCCAGCGTGTCGCCCAGCGACGACAGCGCGTCGTGCACCAGGGCGTACGTCCACGGCGTCGCGAACCCGGCGGTGACGACGAGGTCGTACCAGGCACTGGCGCGGACGACGCGCGGATAGGCGGCGTATGACGGGCCGAGGGCACGGATCACGGTGTGGCTCCCACTGGTCGGGCGACGGCGACGGCGTCACGCTAAACAGTGGAGTACGCTCCATGGTCAACCCCGTGAGCCGAGCCGACGGAGGGTCATGCTGATCGGAGAGCTGGCCGCGCGCACCGGTATGACCAAGGACGGCATCCGGTTCTACGAGAAGGTCGGCCTGGTCACGGGCCGGCGGCTGCCCAACGGTTACCGTGACTTCCCGCCCGAGACGGTGCCCTGGCTCGACTACGTCCGCACCGCGCAGACCCTGGGTTTCTCCCTGGCGGAGATCGCACGGCACGGCGAGGAACTGCTGGACGCGCCGGACTCCGCGGCGGCCCTGTCCGCGCTGTTCGAGGAGAAGATCCGGGTCGTCGACGCCCGCATGGCGGAACTCGCCGCCCTCCGCGCCGACTTGGAGAAGCGCGCCGGCACGGGATGCCCGCTGCGGGCGGCGCCCGGCCGGACCGGCTGAGCCTCGGGCCGCGACCTCCCCGCGCCTCGGGCCGGTTCGGCCGCGACCTCGGTCAGGCCCGGACCAGCGGCGTGTCCACCAGGTGCTCGGCCAGGAACCACGCCTGCAGTTCACCGGTCCTGATCACCTGCGACACCAGCAGGTCGTTGGTGCCGTCGTCACCCAGCTCGGCGGCCCTGGCGGCACCGTCGTGGGCGTCGACGAGGATGCTCTCGTGGGCCTCCAGCAGCCGCGACAGCATCGCCGGGACCTGCTCGACACCGTCCGGCGGCCGGGGGATCGAGGTGATCTCCGCGACGTGGCGGGGATCGCCCACCGCGACACCGCCCAGCGACTGGACGCGTTCGGCGATGGTGTCGACGATCTCGAGCTGTTCCCCCGCGTGCTTGTCCAGGACCAGGTGCAGTTGGTAGAAGGTCGCGCCGCGCATCAGCCAGTGGTGCTTCTTGTACAGGCCGTAGAGGATCTGTGTGTCCGCCAGCACCTTGTTCAGGCGCTGGCACGAGTACATCCGCGCCTCGTAGGACAGGCCGACCGGGAACTGCTTGACGGTCCCGAACTCCTGGATCACCTCGCCCTTCTGGTGCAGCCAGGGCTGGCTGCCGGTTCCGGGCCGGGAGCTGGTGGTCATGTGCCGCCTCCTGCGGTGCGTGCTGTGCGTACCCGAGGACGCTAGGTGCCCGCGCGGCCAACGAGTTGCCCAGCAGCGCACGCGGTGCTGCCTGCGGGCGCACTGCGCCGCCGCCCCCACTCCGGCCGTGCGCTCTCGGGCACACCTCCGTGCACCAACGGACAACGGGCCGCGTCCTGCCGTCCTAGCCTCGGCGGGACGGCGACGCCCGGGGGAGGCGGCACGGCGAGGAGGGGCATGAGCGCGCAGGAGCGGGCCATCGACGCGAGCCCGGCCCGCGGCCGCCGGCGCGGCATGCGGGGCCGGGACCCCGCCGAGCCGCACCGGTCCGCCACCCCGCTGGAACTCCTCTTCGACCTGTGCTTCGTCATCGCGGTGGCGCAGGCGTCCGCGAGTCTGCGCACGGCACTGACCCACGGGGAGTACGCCACCGGCGTGCTGCGCTTCGCGCTGGTCTTCTTCACCATCTGGTGGGCGTGGATGAACTTCACCTGGTTCGCCTCCGCCTACGACCCCGACGACGTGCCCTACCGGCTGACCGTGCTCGCCCAGATCACCGGCTCGCTCGTCCTCGCGGCCGGTGTGCGCCGCGCCTTCGAGGACGGTGACCTCAGGATCATCACGCTCGGATACGTCGTGCTGCGCACCACACTGGCCGCCCTCTGGCTGCGGGCCGCGCTGGCCGACCCCGCCCGGCGCCGGACGACCCTGCGCTTCGCCGGGGGAGTCACGGCGTGCCAGCTCGGCTGGGTGGCCCTGCTCGGCGTTCCGCCCGCGCTGCGGCTGCCGGGCATCGCCGTGCTGATCGTCGCCGAGCTGTCCGTACCCGTGTGGGCGCAGTCCGCCGGGATGACGCCCTGGCATCCGCACCACATCGCCGAGCGGTACGAACTGTTCACCCTCATCGTGCTCGGCGAGTCCGTCGCCGCCACCACCGTCGCCGTACAGAGCGCCTTCGACCGGCACCGCGCCACCGGTGCCCTCACCGCGGTGGCGGCCGGCGGTCTGCTCCTGGCCTACGCCATGTGGTGGCTGTACTTCACCCGCCCCGCGCACACACTGCTCGCCACGACCCACCAGGCCCACCGCAGGAGGTTCCCCTGGGCCTACGGCCACTACCTGGTCTTCGCCGCGGCGACCGCCGAGGGAGCGAGCCTGGCCGCCTACGCCGACCACGTCACCCGGCACACCGGCGCCCCGTCCCCGGCCGCCGGAGCGGCGGTCACCGTCCCGGCGGCCGTCTTCCTGGTCACGGTGTGGGCCGTGCATCTGCGCCCGCACCAGCGGAAAGCGGCCGAGTGGCTTCCCTACCCCGTCGCCGCGGCCACCCTCCTCCCGGCCGCCTGGTCCCCGGCACCCGCCCTCGCCGCGGGCGCGCTGCTGGCGGCGGTCGTCGTCGTGGTCACCACCGGCCCCGGCCCTGACGGATCCGGCCGAACCGACGACGCCGAGCGGTAGTCCGCCAGGGACGGGCGGGCACGTCCCGCCGCGTCGGCGAAGCTCCCGCGAGACGGACGGAAGCGGGCCGTGGCGGAGAGTCCGAGAACAGTTCCACGGGAACTTCCCCGGTGGGGGACGTGCGGCTCGTCGAGGCTGCGTGAGGGCCATCAGACCGGGTACGTTGCCCCACCATGGACGGCTACGACCCCCCAGACCTGGACGAGACCGACTTCCTGCCCGGGGGCGGCACCGCCGAACGGCTGGCGGTGCTGCACCAGGAGGAGGCGCACGACCTGCTGGACCTGCTGCAGGCGGGCACCGCCGAGGGCGGCCCCCCGTTGTCGCCGGAGGCGCATCGCGTGGCCCGCGAGATCGCGGCCCGCATCCCTTCGCCGAACTGACCGCCGCGGTGGCCGGCGAGATCTTGACGGGCCTGATGTTACCGGTAACGCTCATGGTGTGACCGAGCCGACCACCCGACCACGTACCGGCGCCCGCGTGAGCGAAGGCGTCCCCGTCTTCAGCCCGGCCGCCGTCGTCGCCTCCTGTGTGGGCTTCGTGCTCATCGGCGCGCTGCAGGCCCTGTACGGCCCCGCGATCCCGGCCTTCCGCCGGGAGTTCGGGCTCACCCCCTCGGCCGCCGGACTCGGGCTGAGCGCCCACTTCGTCGGCGGGGTGGCCGGAGTACTGCTCTTCGACCGGCTGTACGGCCGGATCGGCAACCGGCGGATCCTCGCGGCCTCGTATCTGCTGATGGCGCTCGGCGCGGCCGGTTTCGCGCTCGCGCCCGGCTGGCCCGCCGCGCTGGCCATGGCGCTGCTGGCCGGGCTCGGCTTCGGCGGCATCGACTACGGCCTCAACCAGCTGTTCGCCGTCGGCTTCGGCCACCGGTCCACCGCGATGCTGAACATCCTGAACGCGCACTTCGGTGTGGGCGCGATCCTCGGTCCGGCGCTCATCGGCGCGGTCGGCGCCGAGCACTACCCGGCCGTCTTCCTCGGCTTCGCCCTCGTCGACCTGCCGCTGCTGCTGTGCCTGAAGGGCGTACGCGACCGGGCGCCGCAGCCGTCCGACGCGGCGGGTCAGCCGGGCGATGGGCCGGTCCTGACCCGCAGCCTGGCGTCGGTGCTCGCCATGTTCGTCGCGCTCTACGTGCTGCACGTGGGCATCGAGGCGGGCGTCGGCGGCTGGGAGCCCACGCATCTGGAGACGGTCGGCTACGGCGCCGGGGCCGCCGCGACCGCCACCTCCGTCTACTGGCTGATGATGACGGTGGGCCGGTTCCTCGTCGCGCCGCTCGCCCTGCGCTTCTCGGCGCGGTCCATCATCGCCGTCTCCTGCGCGGGCATGACCGGCTGCCTGCTGCTGGCCGCGGTCCCCGGCCTCGCCCCCTACGCCTACGCGGGCGTCGGCCTGTTCATCGCGCCGGTCTTCCCCACCGGCCTCCCGTGGCTGCACCGGTCGGCGCCCCGGGCCCGCCGGGCGGGCGCGCTGGTCATCGCCGCGTCCATGGTGGGCGGTGTGGCCGCGGGCCCGCTGCTGGGCAAGGCCATCGAGTGGTCCGGGATCCGGGCGGTGCCGCTGCTGCTCTGCGGTGTCTCGGCGCTGTGCCTGGCCGCCACGCTGTGGCTGATCCGCGGCACGCGCTCCCGCTGAGGACCTGTCGCGATCCGCTGCGGTGTGCCCCTCCCGTCCGGCCTATCCTGTGGATCCGCCGGGCGGGGAAGGCCCGCCGTGACCAGGCCGAAGGAAGCGACCCGACCATGTCCCGCAGTACTGCCGACAGCTCGGTGCCCCCGCGGCGCAGCCGGCGCAACTTCGCGGGCACGCGCCCCGTGATGGACGACGTGGCCCGGCTGGCGGGTGTCTCCAAGCAGACCGTGTCCCGGGTGATCAACGACAACCCGGCCGTCCGCCCCGAGACCCGCGAGGCCGTCCGGGCCGCCATGCGCTCGCTCGGCTACCGCCCCAGCCGCAGCGCCCGCTCCCTGGCCAGCGGCAGAACCCGGATGCTCGGCGTGATCTCCTTCGACGCGGCGCGCTTCGGACCCGCCTCCATCCTGACCGCGATCAACACCGCCGCCCAGGACGCCGGATACCTCGTGAGCTCCATCGCCCTCGACACGGCCGACCGGGACACGGTGGTCCGCGCCGCCGACCGCCTCTCGGCCGAGGGCGCCGACGGTGTGATCGCCATCGCCCCGCAGAGCCGGGTGGGCCGCGCCCTGGCGGAGGCACACCTCGACATGCCGCTGGTGGTCCTGGAGAACGACCTCGGCGACGACACACCCCTGATCACCGCGGACTCCACGACCGGGGCCCGCCTGGCCACCGAACACCTCCTGCGCCTCGGCCACCCCACCGCCTGGCACATCGCGGGCCCCGCCGGCTGGACGTCCGCCGACGCGCGTGCGGCCAGCTGGCGTACGACCCTGCGGGCGGCCGGGGCGCACGTCCCCGAGCCCCTCTTCGGCGACTGGAGCGCGGACTCCGGGTACGAACTGGGTCGCCGGCTGGCCGAACGCGCCGACGTCACCGCCGTCTTCGCCTCCAACGACCAGATGGCCCTGGGCGTGCTGCGCGCCTTCCACGAAGCCGGCCGCCCCGTCCCCGACGAGGTCAGCGTGGTCGGCTACGACGACATCCCCGAGGCGGCCCATCTGCTGCCCCCGCTGACCACCGTGCGCACCGACTTCGCGGAGATCGGCATCCGTTCCCTGCGCCTCCTGCTGGACCGCCTGGAAGGCGCCACCGTGCCTGCCTCCGCCCCCGCCGACCTCGTCGTCCCCGTCGAACTCATCGTCCGCCGCAGCACGGGCCCGGCACCGGGGCAGTAGCCGACTGCCGCCCGGGAGGCGGGATCGTTCGGGCTGGAGTATGCGGGGTGGGTCCGGCTCGCGGAGGCCTCCGCGGGCCACCTCGCCCCGCCGGGCGGCCGGCGCCCGTCACCCGTCCGGCGGCGTGACACGCCGCCGGACGGCCCATCCGGCCCATCCAGGGTCCTTTGGGTCATAACGTGCGGAATATGACGAAATGCCATATCGCCTACCTCGCCTGCACCGCGGCGCTCCTCGGGGCCGGACTCGGCGCGGCCCCGCCCGTCAGCCTCCCCGAGGTCCATGTGGTCACTCCGGGGCACTCGATCCAGAAGGCGGTGAACGCCGCCAAGCCCGGCGACACCGTCCTGGTGACCAGCGGCATCTACCACGAGAGCGTGAAGGTGAGCACGTCCGGGGTGGCCCTGCGCGGCATGGGCCGGACCACGGTGATCGAACCGAGCACCGCCAAGGTCGTGAACAGCTGTGCCGCGGGCGGCAACGGCATCTGCGTGGTGGGGAAGGCGGGCCGCCCCGTCCGCGGGGTCACCATCTCCTCCCTCGCCGTCACCGGCTTCGCCCACAACGGCGTGCTCGCCGCGGACACCGACCGACTGACGGTGCGCAACGTGACCGCCGTGCGCAACGGGCAGTGGGGTATCGCCCAGGAGCGCTCCCTGCGCAGCGTGCTGCGGGACAACACCGCCCAGGACAACGGCGACGCGGGCATCTTCCTCGCCAACACCATCGCGACGGAGGAAGGCGCCTGGGACGCCCTGGGCACGGTGGTCGAGCACAACAGGCTGGCGGGCAACCGGATCGGCGTCACCGTCCGGCGTCTGCGCAACATCACCGTCACGGGCAACGACGTCACCGGCAACTGCGCGGGCCTGTTCGTCGTCGGCGACGAGAACAAGCCCAAGGCCGGCGCCGTGACCGTCGCCGACAACCGGGTCGTGGAGAACAACAAGTACTGCCCGAAGACCCCCCGGCTGCCCTTCCTCCAGGGCTCCGGCATCGTCCTGACCGGCGCCGAGGACAGCCTCCTGACCGGCAACCTGGTCACCGACAACTCCGGCAAGTCCCCGCTGTCCGGCGGCATCGTGCTCTACAAGAGCTTCGTCGGCGTCACCAGCGAGCGCAACCGGATCAGCGACAACACGCTGCAGAACAACGCACCGGCGGACCTCGTCAACCAGGAGTCCGCCAAGAGCAAGAACACCTTCGAGCACAACTCCTGCCGGGCCTCCAAGCCCGCGGGACTGTGCTGACCGGCCGTACCCGTCCGTGAACCCAAGGAGGAGAGGCGGCACATGACGACCTCATCAACTGCCCCACCGCCGTCCATGCGGCTGAGGGAACTCGTCTTCGGGGCGGCGTGTGCCGCCGCCGTCCGCGCGGCGGCCCGGCTGGGCGTCGCCGACGCGCTGGGGGACAGCCCCATGGCCGTGCAGGACCTCGCGGCCGCGGTGAAGACCGAACCCAAGCCGCTCAGGCGGCTGCTGCGGGCCCTGTCCTGCTACGGCGTCTTCGCCGAGCGGGAGGACGGGACGTTCGCGCACACCGAGATGTCCCGGCTGCTGCGCGAGGACGACCCGAACAGCCTGCGCTACATCTCGCTGTGGTGCACCGAGCCCTGGACCTGGGACGCATGGCCGCGCCTGGACGAGGCGGTGCGCACCGGCCGCAACGTCGTACAGGACCTGTACGGCAAGGAGTTCTTCCAGTACCTCAACGAGGACGCCCCGGAGTCGGCCGACGTCTTCAACCGGGCCATGACCACCTCCAGCAAGCAGTCCGCCCAGGACGTCGCCGACCTCCTGGACCTGTCCGGGGCCTCGTCGGTGGCCGACATCGGCGGCGGCCAGGGCCATGTGGTGGCGAGCCTGCTGGAGAAGTACCCGTCGATGCACGGCACGCTGCTCGACCTGCCGCGCGTGGTGGAGAACGCCGACCCGCGGCTGCGGGCGGGCGGCTCCCTCGCCGACCGGGTGCGCATCGTCCCCGGCGACTGCCGCGAGGGCATCCCGGTCAAGGCCGACGTCTACATCATCAAGAACATCCTGGAGTGGGACGACGAGAGCACCGCCCGGTGCCTGCGCAACGTCATCGAGGCGGGCGGGCCGAGGACGCGGGTCGTGGTCATCGAGAACCTGGTCGACGACACCCCGTCGATGCGGTTCAGCACCGCGATGGACCTGCTGCTGCTGCTGAACGTCGGCGGCGCCAAGCACACCACCGAGAGCATGGTCGGCCGGCTGACCGCCGCGGGCCTGGTCATCGGCGACATCAGCCCGGTCAACCCCTACCTGCACGCGTTCGACTGCACCGTCCCCGGGTGACCTGCCCGGACGTACGAGACCACCGGTCGCCGGGCCCGCGACGCTGCGGGCCCGGCGACCGGTGGCCGTCCGGGGGCGGACGGCGGCGTCAGACGGCTCGGTCCCGCTCCCAGAGGTAGAAGCGGTGCGCCATCGCGTCCTTCGGTGAACGCCAGGTCTCGGGGTCGTACGCGCTGACGTACGCCGACAGCCGCTCGCTGATGTCCCGGAACTCCGGGTGCCCGGTCACCTTGGCGATGGCGGGACCGGGGTCCTTCTCGGACTCGACGAGGTGCAGGTACACATCACCGAACTGGAAGAGGCTGCGCCGGGCGACGCCGACGAGGTGGGGCAGCTCCCCCCGGTCGGAGTCCTCGAAGATCTTGGCGATGTCCGGGGCGGAGCCGGGGGCCATCCGGGCCACGATCAGGGCTTGGTGCACGGTCTTCTCCCTCCGGCTCAGTCGGTCAGGCCCGGCTGGGCCCCCCGCTCGGCGGCGGCCTTCTCGACCCGGTCGCGGATCAGGGCCATCTGGACCTTGGAGTTCCTGTTGATGTTGTCGGTCATCCAGTCGTCGTCGACCGGCGCCTCCGGCTTCATCGCGAAGTCCTGGGTCCAGATCATCCGGGTGCCGCCGTCGACCTCCTCGTAGCGCCACCGGATGTTCATGTGGGCGAAGGGACCGGTCTCGACCCGGCGGGCCTTGACGGTGAGGGACGGGCGGTCGGTCTCCCGCTCCGAGACCCAGCTCCACACGGTGCCGTTCTCGTCGGGGTGCATGGTCAGCCGGAAGGTGGTCTTGTTCCCTTCCTGGGACAGGATGTCGGCGGAGGCGTACTCGCTGAACAGCTGCGGCCAGTTCGCCACGTCGTTGGTCATCTCCCACACCAGGTCGAGCGGTGCGGCGATGGTGATCTCGTTCTCCGTGTGTCCGGCCATGTCAGGCTCCTGCCAGAAGGGTGCTGTTGACGAGGTCGAGGAACTGACGGGGGGTCCTGCAGCGCTCCGCGTCGGGAGGCATCGGCGTGCCGTGCCGGTTCTCCAGCTCGCCCACGATGCCGAGCAGGCCGAGCGAGTCGATGCCGAGCTCGCCGAAGGCGGTGTCGGGCCGGTCCGTCAGCTCCTGGGGGCTGACCGTGATCCCGGCCGCCTTCTTCATGAGCTCGGCCAGTTCTTCCACGGTGATTTGGGCACTCATGTCGTTCCTCTCCTTGTGCTTCGGTTTCGCTCCGGCGACCTCGCTACGAGGCGTCGGCGGCGCCGTGCCGCAGCACGAGCGCCGAGTTCGACCCCATGAGGCCCCGGCTGAGGACCAGCGCCGTGCGCAGCTCGGCGGCGCGGGCGCGGCCGGTCACGAGGTCGAGGTCGTGGCAGACGTCGAACACGCCCGGGGTGGGCGGGATCAGGCCGTGCTCCATCGCGAGCACCGCCGCCGCGGTGTCCAGCACGGGCGCCGCGCAGTAGCCCCGCCCGGTGCCCGTCTTCGGCGCCGTCACCGGTACCCGCCGGCCGTGGGCGCCGAGCGCGTCGGCGATCGCCAGCGCCTCGGCCCGGTCCGCCGCCGGTACCCCGAGGGCGTCGGCGAAGACGACGTCGACCTCCTCGGGGGCGCAGCGGGCCTCGTCCAGGGCGCCCCGGATCGCCTCGGCCAGTCCCTCCCGGGTCGCCTCCCAGCGGGAGGCGCCGGTGAAGGTCGCCGCGTGCCCGGCGAGGACGGCCCGCACGGGCACACCCCGTTCCCAGGCCGAGGCCACCTCCTCCACGACGAGCATCGCGCCGCCCTCGGAGGGCACGAACCCCGAGGCCTGGTCGGTGAACGGGCGGTAGGCGCGCGCCGGATCGTCGACGGTGCTCAGCTCCTCGTAACCGAGCTGGCAGACCATCGAGTACGGGGCCAGCGGCGCCTCGGTCGAGCCGGCCACGATCACGTCGGTGCCGCGCCGCACGGCCCGCGCCGCGTGGGCGAGCGCGTCCAGGCCCCCGGCCTCGTCGGCGGCGACCACCGAGCAGGGACCTTTGAAGCCGCGGCGGATGGAGATCTGGCCGGTGCTGGCGGCGTAGAACCAGGCGATGGACTGGTACGGGCCGACGAACCGGCTGCCCTTTCCCCACAGTTGCTGCAGTTCCCGCTGGCCGAACTCGCCGCCGCCGGAACCGGCCGCGGTGACCACGCCCACCGAGAACGGCGCGTCGTCGGTGTCGGCCTGGCCGAGGCGGGCGTCCACCAGGGCCAGGTCGGCCGCGGCCATCGCGAAGTGCGTGAACCGGTCGGTCTGGACGAGGAACCGCTCCTCGACCGCCGCCGACGGCTCGAAGCCGCGGACCTCACCGGCCACCCGCAGCGGCAGGTGCTCGCAGCCGTCGCGGGTGACCCGGTCCAGGACGCTCAGGCCCTCCTGGGTGGACTTCCAGAAGGCCTCCACGGTGGTTCCGTTGGGCGCGACCACACCGATTCCGGTGACGGCCGCGCGGCGCGGATAGGGTTCGCTCATGGTGTCCTCTCCCTTGGCCGGGTCAGGATCACCGCGGACTGGAAGCCGCCGAACCCACTGCCCACGGACAGGACGCTGTTCAGCTTCCGCTCGCGGGCGACGCGCGGGACGTAGTCCAGGTCGCACTCGGGGTCGGGGGTCTCGTAGTTCGCGGTGGGCGGTACCACCTGGTGGGCCAGGGCCAGCACACAGGCCACGACCTCGATCGCCCCGATCGCCCCGAGGGAGTGACCCACCATGGACTTGATGGAGCTCATGGGCGTGCCGTAGGCGTGCTGTCCCAGCGCCCGTTTCACCGCGGCCGTCTCGTGGCGGTCGTTCTGCCGGGTGCCCGAGCCATGCGCGTTGACGTAGTCGATGGCCGTGCCGTCGAGCCTGGCGTGGTCCAGGGCGACCTCGATCGCCCGGGCCATCTCCAGGCCCTCGCTGGTCAGACCGGTCATGTGGTAGGCGTTGCCGAAGGTTGCGTAGCCGCCAAGCTCGCAGTACACGTGTGCGCCGCGGGCTCGGGCGTGCTCCAGTTCCTCCAGGACGAGCACCGCCCCGCCCTCGCCCATGACGAACCCGTCACGGTCGTTGTCGAAGGGACGGGAGGCGTGGGCCGGATCGTCGTTGTTGGGGGAGGTCGCCTTGATCGCGTCGAAGCAGGCCATGGTGATCGGCGAGATCGGCGAGTCCGAGGCGCCCGCTATGCAGATGTCCGCCCGGCCCTCCTCCACGGTGTGGAAGGCGTAGCCGACGGCGTCCAGGCCCGAGGTGCAGCCCGTGGAGACGGTCTGCACCGGACCGCACGCCCCGAAGGACTCCGCCACCGCCGAGGCGAGGGTGCTCGGCGAGAACGCCCGGTGCAGATGCGGCTCCGCCTCCCGGTGGTCCACGTCCCAGCGCTCACCGCGGTGGCTGACCAGGACGTAGTCGTGCTCCAGCCGGGTGGTGCCGCCGACCGCCGTCCCCAGGGACACCCCGACCCGCCAGGGGTTCTCCCGGGCGAGGTCGAGGCCGGAGTCGCGTACGGCTTCGTTGCCCGCGACCAGGGCGAACTGGATGTACCGGTCCGCCCGGGCGATCTGCTCCTCGTCCAGCCCGTGCACCGCCGGGTCGAAGTCGCACTCGGCGGCGATCCGCGAGCGCAGGCCGGCCGGATCGAAGAACGTGATGCCCCGCGTCGCGGTACGGCCGCTCGCCAGCAGATCCCAGAAGGCGGGTACGCCGATCCCGCCGGGCGCCACGATGCCTATGCCGGTGACCGCCACCCGCCTGGTCACGACCGGACCCCGCCCGCGTCGGCTCCTTCGACGACGACCGTGGCCGGCTCGGTCTCCTCCGTGTCGACGTGCCCGAGCTGCGGGCGCGGCGCCAGCGGGCCGAGGTGGAAGACGATGCGGGCCTCCACGTCGCCGACGTTGCGGAAGCGGTGGCGCATGTGGGCGGGGATCATCAGGCCCTGCTCGGGCCGCAGCGGGTGCGGATCGCCGTCCAGGTCCACCTCCAGCTGCCCGCAGACGACGTAGACGAACTCCTCGGAGTACGGGTGGTAGTGCTCGCCGATGCGGTCGCCGGGCCGCACGATGGCCACACCCATGAAACCGCTGGTGGAGCCGACCGTGGCGGGGGTGAGCATGGCGCGCAGATCGCCGCCGCGCTTGACGTTGGGCTCGACCTCGCTGAGATCCACGATCTTGGGACGGGGTTTGATCACGACGTTCCTCCGATGCTGTGCTGCGTCGACGTGGGGGGTGTGGCCGTCGCGGGCCGTGTGCTGCGGCTCATGCCTCCGGCGACCTGCGGTCGGTGATGAGATCCATCCGGGCGGACTCCAGCAGGCGTGCCGGGTCGCCGCTCTTGGCGCCGGCGTCGAGGAGCGTGGTCAGCTCGGCCGCCTGCGCGGGGTCGGGCAGGCCGAGGGCGAGGACGGGGTCGGCCGCCTCCAGGGAGCCCCGCATGTCGATCAGCCGCACCACGACGTCGTCGCGCTGGAAGACCGTGCTGCGCAGGATCGGGCTGCGCGAGTCCTTGGCCGCCACCGCGTCCTGCTGGGCGAGCACCTCGGCCAGCCGCATGCCGAGACCCTCCCGTGCCGGGTAGTACAGGGCGTGCCGCTTCGCCTCAGGGATCTCCTGGGCCTGCGTCACGTGGTGGACGGCGGGCAGCGCCGCGCGGGTGAAGAAGACACGGGCGGACTCGGGGCTGTCGAGGTCCCGGTCGTGCTCCAGATGGGGGTTGATGGCCTCCTCGACGGCCCGCACCTCGGGCTGCCGGGCGACGTGGCGCAGCGCCGTGAGCAGGTCACCGCGCACCTCGATGGCCCGTACGACCCGGTTGCCGTGCATGAACAGCGAGGTGCGGCACAGCCGGGTGGTGTCGTCCACCTGCGGCTCGGGCGAGGCGTAGTCGGCGAGGATCTTCGCGACGGCCTCCTCGCTGCCCGGCTTGACGGTGAAGGTGAGCGCGTGGCGGACCACGCCGTCACCGATGCGCGGGGACGACTGGAGCCGGCGCTTGCCCGCCGTCGGCTCCGCCGGTCCGCCGGTCTCGCGGACGATGTGGAACCGCAGCGACCTGGTGTCCCGTACACAGCTGTGCAGCGGCTCCACCATCCGCACGTGCTCCTCGCTGTTCACCCAGGACAGGAACGGCGGGGCGCTCTCCCACTCACTGGTGATGAGCCATTGGGAGGGGTTCTCGATCGACTGGCACAGCTGGTCGCTGACGTGCCCGGGAACGGACGCGACCTGGTTGCAGAGTTGCTCGTACGCCTCCAGGAACTGCTGCTGGGCTCCGTCGTAGACGTCCACCAGCAGGACGACCCGGAGCCGGGAGCCGTCGAACACGGACTGGGAGACATGGTGCGACACCTGTCGCGCCGACAGTTCTGAAACACGTTCAGACGTGGTGGTCATCCTGCGCACATCTCCTTCATGGCCCCCTGAGCCTTCTGCCGGGGGACGGGCGGCGGGCGGAACGGACAGCGACCGCCGCGTCGCGGGGGGAAGCACGCCGGTCGCATGGGCACGATCTTGCGCCGTACCGTGCGACACCACGAACGCAGTGGGGTAAGTGGGTGAAGGCCGGGCCAAACGGGGGAGCGGACGGCCCGGACCCGCTGTCGGACCCGGCCGCTACGTTGGCCGTTGTGACGATGACGATCTCCGAAGTGGAACGGCTGTGCGCCGGGGAGGACCTCCCGCTGCCCGCACTGCGCGAGGCCGCGAACGCGACCGACGGCTCACCGGTGTACGCCGGTGAGGTCGACGGCGTCGAGGCCTTCCGGCTGTGGAGCGGACTGCGGGCGCTGCACGACCGCACCGGCTGGTGGCCCGTACTGGCCGGAAAGCCCGAGTTCCTGGACAACGTGTTCATCGGGCTGACGCCGGAGTTCGCGGCTCAGGACCGGGGCGGACCGCCGGACGGACACGAGCTGCTCGCCCGCTGGGCCCGCGACGCCGAGAAGCACCTGCGCGACCCGGCCGAGTGGACCCCGGCCGGCGCGGACCCCTTCGAGGTGCCGGTCCGGCATCTGGCCGGGCATGTGGCGGCCGAGATCGACGTCGACCTCGTCGGCGGCACCCACATATCGGCCGTCCGCCAGGACCGTACCGTGGTGTGCCTGGTACGGGCGCCCCACGGCCATGAGGTGCCCGCCCTGCTCAACTGGCTGGGCGCCTGCAACTACGGCATGTCGGGCACCGACCACCGGGCAGTGCTGCGCCATTTCCACGAACGGTACGGCGCGGAACTCGTCACCCTGGAGGACCAGGTCCTCGAAGTCCTGGTCACCAGACGGCCCCGCACACCGGAAGGCGTCGCCCGAGCCGCGCTGGAGCACTACGCCTACTGCTCCGACATCGTCGACCAGGGCGTCGGCAGCGTGGAGGCACTGGCCGCGTCGCAACTACGGTGCGGGAGCTGGTACTTCTGGTGGGACTAGGCGCCGTTGGCCCCTTCCTCGCTCGTGGCGAGCCGGTCGGCCCGTTCGGTGGCCTCGTGTGCTGCCTGTTCGGCCTGTGCCAGCGCTTCGGTGGTGGTCTCGTGGCGCTCCTGGGCCCGCTGCTGTTCGCGTTCGGTCCGGCGGAGCGTCTCGCGGGCCTGGTCGAGTCGCCGTTCGGCGGCGGAGACCTGCTCCAGGGCCTCGGCGTGGCGGTCGCGGGCCTGCTCCAGCCGTGCCTCGGCCTCCGTGCGCTCGGCGCGCTTCTCCCGTAGCCGCTGCTCGGCCCGGTCGGCCGCCTGCCGGGCCCGGGCGAGCTGCCGCTCGCGCCGCTCCTTTCGCCGCCCGGCGAGTTCGTCCTCCGCCGTGCGCGGCGCCGGGGCCGGCACCGGTTTCGGCGGTACGTCGGGCGGCCGGGCGGTGCCGAAGTCCGACGGCGGGGTGAGCGCGCCGTCCAGGCGGCCGGCGGCCCACTGCTCGGCCGCGTCGGGGTCGGCGAGGACCGCGCGCAGGGTGGACTCGACGTCCTGCCGCACCGCGTCCGACAGCCCGTGCCCGGCGTCCCGGGTGAGCTGGGCCGCCTGCCGGGACAGGGCGGTGACGATCTGCCGGCGTTGCGCGGACAGCTCCTTGAGCCCGGCGGCGTCCAGCGTGCGGTACGCCTCGCGCAGTGCCTGCCCCAGTTCCAGGAACTGCCGGCTCTCCTCGGGACGGGAACGCAGCAGCAGGTTCGCGGCCCAGGCGGCGAGCGTCGGGCGGCGGGCGGCGTGGATCCGGCGGGCGTCCTCGCCCCGGCCGTCCGCCTTGGCCGCGCCAGCCAGTTCCTCACGGCGGGTGACGAACTCGGCCGGGGGTGTGGTGTAGAGCTCGTCCAGCACCGACTCCACCGCGTCCGCGTCCGTGCCCCTGTCCCCGCCCGCGTCCCGGCCGGGCCGCCGCCTGCTGTGCCGCATGCCCTCCAGACTCCGCCGGGCCGGGCCGCCGCGCACCTCCAGCCGGGCAGGGCCTCAGTGGCCGGGCGACTGCTGGAGCATGGCGAGGGTCAGGACGTCGCCCCCGATGCCCCAGCCACCGTCGGCCACCTCCTCGACGAGGACCAGGGTGGCGGCGCGGGCGCGTTCGCCGTAGATGTCGACGTACAGCTCGGTGACGCGGGTGACGATCTCCGCCTTCTGCTTCTCGTCGAGGCTTCCGGCGGGAACCTTGAAGTTCGCGAACGGCATGGTGGTTCTCCCTCAGAGTGACCGGGTGAGTGAGTGGGTGAGTGAGTGGGGGCCGTCAGACGACGCCGCCGTTGGCGCGGAGCACCTGGCCGTTGACCCAGTGACCGGCCGGCGAGGCGAGGAAGGCGACCACGTCGGCGATGTCGGCCGGGGTGCCGAGGCGCTCCAGCGGAGCCTGGGCGGCCATCCGGGCCACGGTCTCCTCGTCCTTGCCGTCGAGGAACAGGTCGGTGGCCGTGGGGCCCGGGGCGACGGCGTTGACGGTGACGTCCCGGCCGCGCAGCTCCCGCGCGAGGATCAGCGTGAGCGCCTCGACCGCGCCCTTGCTGGCGCTGTAGGCCCCGTACGTCGGGAGGGCCAGACCCACCACGGAGGTGGAGAAGGTGATCAGCGCTCCGCCGGGCCGGAGCGTCCGGGCGGCCTGCCGGGCGATCACGAAGGTGCCGCGGACGTTGGTGCGGTGCAGGGCGTCCAGTTCCGCCAGGTCCAGTTGGGCCACCGGGGCCAGATACATGCGCCCGGCCGCGTGGACGACCACGTCGACCCCGCCGAACTCCGACTCCGCGGTGGCGAACAGCGCGGCGACCTGCTCCTCGTCGGCGACGTCGGCCCGCACGGCGACCGCCCGGCCACCGGCCGCGCCGACCTCCTTGACGGCGGCCTCGGCGAGATCGCGGTTGCCCGCGTAGCCGACCACCACGGCGTATCCGTCGGCGGCCAGCCGGTTCACCGTCGCCCGGCCGATGCCGCGCGAGCCGCCGGTGACGACGGCGACGCGGGGCCGGCCGGTGCCCTCGCCCGAGGTGGTGGCGCCGGTGGTCGGTTCCTGGGTGGACATGGGGACTCCTGTGGAGGTCGCGGACGGGACGCCGACCGGGGGAGCGGTGGCGGCGGGCGCCGCGGCGAACCCGCGGTGCCCTGCTTGTGTCTCCAGCCTGGTCCGGTCCGTCCGCGTCAGCCATGGCTCTCCCCACCCTGGGGTTCTCAACCCCTGGCTCGGGGAAGCGGCACGCGGCACCATGGCGGGGTGAATCACTCGGAGCTCGCCGCCTACCTGAAGTCCCGGCGTGACCGGATCCGCCCGGCCGACGTCGGACTGCCCGCCGGTCCCCGGCGCAGGGTGCCCGGGCTGCGGCGCGAGGAGGTCGCCCAGCTGGCCGGGCTGTCCGCCGACTACTACACCGAGCTGGAACGCGGCCGTGGCGCCCAGCCCTCCCCCCAGGTGCTGGCCGCCCTCGCCCGCGCGCTCCGGCTGAACGGCGACGAACGCGACCACCTCTTCCACCTCGCCGACCGCCCGCTGCCCCCGGCGGCCCACGGCCCGGCCGCCCACGTCCAGCCCGCCCTGCTCGGGCTGCTCGACCGGCTCACCACCACCCCCGCCCAGGTCATCACCGACCTGCACGAGACCCTCGTACAAAACCCCCTGGCCGTGGCGCTCCTCGGCCCGCCCCCGGCGGTCACCGGGCCCGCGGCCAGCTTCGTCCACCGCTGGTTCACCGACCCCGGCGCGCGTGCGGTCTACCCGGTCGAGGACCACCCCCACCACTCCCGGGTGTTCGTCGCCGACCTGCAGGCCGTCGCCGCCCGGCGTGCCAAGGACCCCGAGGTGGCCCGGATGGTGGCCGCGCTGCGCCGGCGCAGCGAGGAGTTCACGACCCTCTGGGAGACCCGCGACGTCGCCCTGCGCCGCACCGACCACAAGCGCATCGTCCACCCCGCGCTGGGCGTCATCGAGCTGGACTGCCACTGCCTGTTCAGCGAGGACGGCCGCCAGCGCCTGCTGTGGTTCACCGCCCCGCCCGGCACCGAGGGCGCCGCCCAGCTGGAACTGCTCTCGGTCATCGGAACCCAGGACCTGAGCAGGACCTCTTAGTCTCTGCCGGCAAACCAGTCTGTGAGGCAGCTGTTCGCTCACTTTTTCGATGACGTGGGGGCGGGGCGTCGACCAGCGCCCCGCCCGACGAGGGGAACGACGTGCACAACGGGGGCGTGGACGTGGCGGTGCGGAGCGGGCCCGACGGAGGGCCGCGGTCCGGGGCGGGCGGGGAGGGGGATGGACAGCCGCGTTCCGTGGCCCGGCGGATCGTGTCGTACGCGGGCCGTACGCTCCGGGACGAATGGCAGGGCATCATCGCCGATCCCTTACGGCAGTTGTGGCGTCGCGGCCCGGCCGGGCTGTCCCTGGCGTTCGTGGCCACGCTCGGCGTGATCCTCTTCCACGATCTGGCGCAACAGCCGGGCGGCAAGCGGCTTGTGTGGCAGCTGGGCGGCGTCAAGGCGGACCTGCCGCTGTGGCTGTCGCTGCTGCGTACGCCGATCTCGCTGTACGTGCCGGCCCTCGACCTCCCGGTGTGGGCGGGGATCACCCAGCTGTTCCTCGCCTTCGCCCTCGCCGAACTCGCGCTCGGGCGGGTCAGGACGCTGGTCATCGCCTATGCGACCACGCTGGCCGGCACCCTCGGCGCGCGCGTGATGATCGCGATCGGCCCCGGCTGGTGGGGCCTCGGCCTGCCCCCCGAGTGCGGGCAGGTGCTCGACACCGGACCGTCGGCGGCGGTGGTCGGCCTGTTCACCTACATCTCGGTGGTCCGGCGTGCACCCGTGGTGTTCGCCCTCACCGGCGGATCCATGGTGTGGGAGTCCATCGCCGTACCCAACCTCGCGGGCCGCGAGCACCTGATCGCGGTGGGCGCGGCGATCGTGCTGGGGCTCCTCCACCCGGGCGAGCGGAGCCCACTGCGGAACCGTTCCCTCAGCCGGGCCGTGAAGACGCGCCCGGCGCCGGAACCGCGCCGGCACCCAGCTACGGCCGGAGGGCGGCACTTCCGGCAGGGGCATGCCCGCCACGGTGCCGGCGAGTAGACGGCTCCAGGCCCGCCCCGCCCCGGCGGGGCGCCGCAGGTGGTGTGCACTCGCGTACCGGTGCCCGGAAGGGGAAAGATGAGATGCCGAGCGAAACTTCACGACCGAAGCGGAGGAACGCACTCATGCCGCACGAGCGAGCGGGCAGGCCGGCCGGGCCCGAGGATCTTGTCGACGTGGCCCGGCTGGTCACCGCGTACTACGCGCTGCACCCCGACCCGTCCGATCCGGGGCAGCGGGTGGCGTTCGGTACGTCCGGACACCGCGGGTCCTCGCTGGCGAGCGCGTTCAACGAGGACCACATCGCCGCCACCAGCCAGGCCATCTGCGAGTACCGCGACAGCCAGGGCACCGACGGCCCCCTGTTCCTGGGGGCCGACACCCACGCGCTGTCGGAGCCCGCGAAGGTGACCGCGCTGGAGGTGTTCGCCGCCAACGACGTGACGGTGCTCATCGACAGCGCGGACGGCTACACGCCCACCCCGGCGGTCTCGCACGCCATCCTCACCCACAACCGGGGCCGTACCTCCGGCCTCGCCGACGGCGTCGTGGTCACCCCCTCGCACAACCCGCCCGCCGACGGCGGATTCAAGTACAACCCGCCGAGCGGCGGCCCGGCCGCCTCCGACGCGACCTCCTGGATCCAGGACCGGGCCAACCAGATCATCGCGGGCGGCCTGAAGGACGTACGACGCGTCTCCTACGCCAAGGCGCTCGCCGCGGCCACGACCAGCCGGTACGACTTCCTGGGCAGGTACGTCACCGACCTGCCGAGCGTCCTGGACCTGGACGCGATCCGGGAGGCCGGTGTGCGCATCGGCGCCGACCCGCTGGGCGGGGCGTCGGTCGCCTACTGGGGCCGGATCGCCGAACAGCACGGGCTCGACCTGACGGTGGTCAACCCGCACACCGACCCCACCTGGCGGTTCATGACCCTGGACTGGGACGGCCAGATCCGCATGGACTGCTCCTCGCCCTACGCGATGGCCTCGCTCATCGAGCAGCGCGACCGCTTCCACATCGCCACGGGCAACGACGCGGACGCCGACCGGCACGGCATCGTCACCCCGGACGCGGGCCTGATGAACCCCAACCACTACCTCGCGGTCGCCATCGGCTACCTCTACGAGCACCGTGAGCGGTGGCCGGCCGGGACAGGGATCGGCAAGACGCTGGTGTCCTCCGGGATGATCGACCGGGTCGCCGCCGACCTGGGCCGGGAACTGGTCGAGGTGCCGGTCGGGTTCAAGTGGTTCGTGGACGGACTGCTCGGCGGCACGCTCGGCTTCGGCGGCGAGGAGTCGGCCGGTGCGTCGTTCCTGCGCCGGGACGGCTCGGTGTGGACGACGGACAAGGACGGCATCATCCTGGCCCTCCTGGCGTCCGAGATCACCGCCGTCACCGGCAGGACGCCCTCGGAGCACTACGCCGAACTCACCGGCCGCTTCGGTGAACCGGCCTACGCCCGCATCGACGCCCCGGCGTCCCGCGAGGAGAAGGCCCTGCTGGCGAAGCTCTCGCCGGCCCAGGTCACCGCCGAGACCCTGGCCGGGGAACCGGTCACCGCCGTGCTCACCGAGGCCCCCGGCAACGGCGCAGCGATCGGCGGCATCAAGGTGACCACCGAGCACGCCTGGTTCGCGGCCCGCCCCTCGGGCACGGAGGACGTCTACAAGGTGTACGCCGAGTCGTTCCTCGGGCCCGAGCATCTCGCCCGGGTGCAGGAGGAGGCGAAGTCGGTGGTGCTGGCGGCTCTCGGCGGCTGAGGCACTTCGGGCGGGCCGGGCCTGTTTGGCGGGAGCCTGACAGGCAAGGCGGAGTCCATGAGTGAATCGAACAGCGAGACGAAGCGAGAGCCCGACTCCCAGCAGACGACGGCGGCCAAGGCCCGGCGGACCGCCGCCGACGCGACCGCTCCGGCCTCGCGGGGCGCCAAGAAGGCCGCCGCGAAGACGGATGACGCCGCGTCAGCGGCCAAGACCGGCGCCGAGCACGCGGCGGACACGGCGACCGGGGCCGTGCACACCGGCGCCGAGAAGCTGGAGGCCGGCCGCCGTGTGGTCATCGCGGCGTCCGGCCAGGTGGCGGCCACGGCGAAGACGGCCTGGACGGTGATCGCCCAGCGCAAGCTCGTCGCCGCCGGGGTGGGCACCGGCCTGACCGTCCTGAGCGCCGCGTCGTACGCGATCGGCCGCCGTGCGGGACAGCGCCCGCAGGGCCCCCTCACCCGCCTCACCGGCGGGCGGATCTGACGCCCCGGGGGTGGCCGCGGCCACCCCCGGCGGAACCGCACATGCCCGACGGCATGACGTCCACGGCAATGGGGCGGGCGGCGGCGGGGAGCGACGCCCGCTTTCTCGCGGCTCCCGCCACCCCGGCGCGTTTCAAACCATCAACCGACCGGATCGGACGCCCTCCGCCCGGGTGAACAAGCCCGAGCCCGCCTCCGCCTCACGGGGCATGCATGAGAGTCCCGGCCTTGACCCGCCGATTCCGGTGGACGGGTGGGCACGACGCGCTGGAGGCGAGTGATGAAGGAAAGAGCCGATTCTGCCGACCGCGGCACCCTCCGGGTACCGGTCCTGATCGTCGGCGGTTCCCTGGTCGGCCTGTCGACCTCGGTGTTCCTGGGCCGGCTGGGTGTGCGGCACACCCTGGTGGAGCGCCATGCCGGCACGTCCATCCATCCCCGTGGACGCGGCAACAACGTACGGACGATGGAACTGTTCCGGGTGGCCGGCGTCGAGACCGGGATCCGGCAGGCCGCGGCCACGCTGGCCGGCAACCACGGCATCCTGCAGACGCCCACCCTGGTCGGCGACGCGGGGGAGTGGCTGTTCAAGGAGATCGACCCGGGCGGCGGACTGGCCCGCTTCAGCCCCAGCTCCTGGTGCCTGTGCAGCCAGAACGACCTGGAGCCGGTCCTGCTGGACCACGCCGTCGGCCTCGGCGGCGATCTGCGGTACCACACCGAACTGCTGTCGTTCGACGCCGACGCCACCGGAGTCACGGCGGTGGTCAAGAGCCGTGAGACCGGCGAGCACACCACCATCCGCGCGGACTACCTCGTGGCCGCCGACGGCCCCCGCAGCCCGGTCCGCGAACAGCTCGGCATCGGCCAGAGCGGCCCCGGCGACCTGTTCCACAACATCAGCATGACCTTCCGCTCCCGCCGCCTCGCCGAGGTCGTGGGCGAGCGCCGCTTCATCGTCTGCTACCTGACCAGTCCGGACGCCGACGGCGCGCTGCTGCCCGTGGACAACCGGGAGAACTGGGTCTTCCACGCGCCCTGGCACCCCGAACACGGCGAGACCCTGGAGGAGTTCACCGACGAGCGGTGCGTGGAGCACATCCGCCGCGCGGTCGGGGACATGGACATCGACGTGGAGATCACCGGCCGGGCGCCCTGGCACGCCGCGCAGCGCGTCGCCCGCAGCTACCAGTCGGGACGTGTCTTCCTGGCCGGCGACTCGGCGCACGAGATGTCCCCCACCGGGGCGTTCGGCTCCAACACCGGTATCCAGGACGCGCACAACCTCGCGTGGAAGCTGGCCGCCGTGCTCGGCGGCTGGGCGGGGGAGGGGCTGCTGGACACCTACGACGCCGAGCGGCGCCCGGTGGCGGAGGCGACCAGCGCCCGCGCCGCCAACCGCTCGGTCGAGCACAGCCACCCGGGCTTCGCCCCGGCACCCGGCATGGGCGGCGGCGGCCCCCAGCGCGGCATCCTCAACGTGGCCCTCGGCTACCGCTATCCGCAGGGTGCCGTCGTGGACGCCGACCCCGCCACCCCGGTCGTCCCGGAGGGCCTGCGGCTGGCCGGCGACCCGGGCAGCCGGTCCCCCCACCTGTGGGTACGGCACCGCGGAGAGCGCGTCTCCACCCTCGACCTCTACGAACGCGACCTGGTCCTGCTCAGCGGCGCCGACGGGCCGGGCGGCTGGCACGAGGCGGCCACCCGCCTCGCCGAGCGGATGTCCCTCCCGCTGACCTCGTACCGCGTGGGCACCGGAGCGGACGCGGAGCTGGCGCCCGAGGACGACGCGGACTGGGCGGAGCGCCACGGCACGGCCCCCGGGGGCGCGGTCCTCGTCCGCCCCGACGGCTTCGTGGCCTGGCGCGCGCCGGGCCCGGTGCAGGACCCCGCGGCCACTCTGCGCGAGGTCCTGACCACCGTTCTGGCCCGGGACAACTAACCCTTCAGCCGCACCGGCAGCTCGAACAGGTCGTTCTGCGTCACCACCGGCTTGTTGCGCAGCTCCGACGCGGGGACCGCCAGGTCGAGCCGGGGGAAGCGGGCGTACAGGGCGGGCAGCGCCACCCCGGCCTCCAGGCGGGACAGGGCCGCGCCCGGGCAGACGTGCGGACCGTGGCCGAAGGAGATGTGACGGTTCTGGGACGCGCGGGTGATGTCGAAGTCGCCCGCGCTCGGACCGTGCGCCTTCTCGTCCCGGCCTATCGCGCCGTACGACACGATCAGCGCGTCGCCGGCCGGGATCACCTTGTCGCCGACCGGCACGTCCTCGGTCGCGAAGCGGATCAGGACGTGCGAGGTCGGCGTGGAGAAACGCAGCGTCTCCTCGACCACCGCCGACCAGTCCGCCTCCCCGGACAGCACGAGCGCGCGCTGGCCGGGGTGGGCGGAGAGGTTGACCACGGCGTTGACGATCAGGGAGATGGTGGTCTCGTGGCCCGCGGCGACCATCAGCTGGAGGGTGGAGACGATCTCCTCGTCGGTGAGCCGGTCACCGTCCTCGGAGGCCAGGATCAGGGCGCTGGTCAGGTCGTCGCCCGGCGCGGCGCGCTTGGCGGCGACGGTCTCGGCCATGATCCCGGCCAGCTCCGTCAGGGTCGCGATCACCTCCGCCGGCGGCGTCTGCGTCGAGAAGAACTTCTCGAACAGCACCTTCAGCCGGGGCAGCCGGGCCTCGTCGAGGCCCATCAGGTCGGCGACGACGTACATGGGCAGCGGGTAGGCGAAGGCCGCCTTGAGGTCGACGACCTCGTCATCCGCGGGAAGCCGGTCGAGCAGCTCCTGTGTGAGCTTGGTGATCCGCTCCCGCATCTGCTCCACCCGGCGCGGGGTGAGCGCCTGCGCGACCAGTGTGCGCATCCGGCGGTGGTCGGCCCCGTCCACGGTGAGCATGGAACGGCCGGGGTTCGCCAGGCCGATCAGCGGCCAGTCCGCGGGGATCTCACCGCGCTGCCAGGCGCCCCAGACGTTGATGTCCTTCACCAGACGCGGATCGGTGAGCAGCGCCTTCGCCTCGGCGTGATGGGTGACGGCCCAGACGGGGACCCCGCCCGGCAGTTCGACGGCGGCGAGCGGACCGGCAGCACGCAGCCGTGCGCTCTCGCCGTCCAGGTCGGTGACGAAGGGGTCGAGGGCGATCCGGGTGGTCTCGGTACCGGTCGTCATCGTGGCGTGCCTCCCAGGGCAGGGGTAGGGGTACTGCGCCGGTCCGGGGACGGCCCCCGGACCGCCGGCCGGCAGGCGGGTCGGCCGGGGCGACGCGGGATCACAGAGCGGGTACGGGAGTGAACCGGACGGGCAGCTGGGTCAGTCCCCTCAGCCAGGGCGAGGGCCGACGGGTGAGGGACTCGGCGGGCACCGACAGGTCGATGTCGGGCAGCCGGTCCAGTACGACCTCGATGCCGGTCCGCGCGATCACCTCGGCCACCTCCTGCGCCGGGAACGGGCAGCGGTGCTCACCGTGGCCGAAGGAGAAGTGCGCGTTGTTGCCGCCGGTCAGCGCGGAGCCGTCGGTGCGGACCTGCGGATCGGAGTTGGCGCCCTGCAGACCGAGCAGCAGCAGGTCGCCGGCGCGGATGCGACGGCCGCCCAGGTGGGTGTCGCGGGAGGCCCAGCGGCCGGCGACGTTCTGGGTGGGCGTGTCCTCCCACAGCACCTCGTTCATGGCCTCGCCGACGCTGTTGCGGCCGCCGAAGAGGGAGGCGGCGAAGCGCTCGTCGGTGAGCATCAGCCGCAGCGAGTTGCCGATCCAGTCGGCGGTGGGCTGGTGCCCGGCCGCCATCATCACCATCAGGTCCTGGGCGATCTCCTCGTCGCTGAAGCCGCTGTCGTCGGCGAGCATCCGGGAGACGACGTCGTCGGCGGGCGCCGCCCGGCGGTCGGCGAGCAGCTGCGCCATGGAGGTGGCCAGATGGGTCTGGCCCGCGATGGCCCGCTCCCGCCCGTCGATCATGTCGTTCAGGGCGGTGACGAGGCCCGGCCCCTCCTCGTCGGAGAAGCCGTAGAGCCTGGCGAGGACCCGCACCGGCAGCATCATCGCGTACTGCGTGACGAGGTCGGCCTCGCCCACGGTGCAGACGGCGTCGACGAGCTCGTCGGCGAACCGCTCGGCGTGCCCGCGCAGCGCGATGGGGTCCACCGCCTCCAGGGCGTCGCTGATCATCCCGGCGCGCTGACGGTGGCGCTCCCCGACGGTGTACAGGATCGAGGGCTGCTTGCGTCCGATCATCGGCAGCAGCGGCCAGTCCGCGGGGATGCCGTCCCACTGGTTCCACAGCTCGGAGTCGCGGCTGAACAGCACCGGGTCGCCGGTCACCTGGTGCAGCTCGCGGTAGCCGAGCACCAGCCAGGCGGGCACGTCACCGTCGAGCAGCACCGGCGCGACGGCGCCGTGCTCGCGCCGCATCTCCCGGTACAGACGGGCGGGCTCGGTCTGGAACCGGGGGCCGCTGAGGGGGACGGCGTCGGGGGTCACACGAACTCCTGTCGGGGCAGGGCCGCCGGGGCCGGCCGGCCGGCGTACTGGTGCTGGATGTGCTGGACCAGCGTGATGAGCACCTGCTTGCTCGACTCGCGGGAGCGGGCGTCGCAGTCCACCAGCGGCACCCGAGGGTCGAGGTCGAGGGCCTCGCGGACGTCCTGAGGCGGGTGCGCGGGGCCGCCGAAGTCGTTGCAGGCCACGACGAACGGTGTGCCGTGGTGCTCGAGCCGGTCGATGGCGTACCAGGAGTCGTCGATCCGGCGGGTGTCGACGAGCACGACGGCGCCGAGCGTGCCGGAGAACAGCCGGTCCCACAGGAACCAGAACCGTTCCTGTCCGGGCGCGCCGAACAGGTACAGCACATTGCGCGCGTCGAGCGAGATCCGGCCGAAGTCGAAGGCGACGGTGGTGGCGCTCTTGCCGCGCACCTGGCTGATGTCGTCGACGGCCTCGCCCGCCCGCGTCATCGTCTCCTCGGTGTTGAGGGGACGTATCTCGCTCACCGAGCGGACCAGCGTGGTCTTGCCGACGCCGAAGCCGCCCACGACCACGATCTTCAGACCGTTGTCGGCCGACGCGTCCAGCGGGGCGCGCGCGTCAGAGGTTACGGAGTGCAACGAGCACCTGCTCCAGGATGTCGGGGTCGGCGACGGCCGCCCTGCGGGGGTGGCGGGCGCTGACACGGCCCGCCGCCAGCAGGTCGCACAGCAGGACCTTGGTGATGCTCACGGGCAGCCCCAGCTCGGCGGCGATCTCCACCACGGAGGTGGGGAACTCGGCCAGGCGCAGGATCGCCGCGTGCTCGGACTGCATCCCGGGGGCGGGCGACGACTCGGCGACGACGAGCGTGACCAGGTCGAAGGGGCTGTCGGGAGCGGACCGGCTGCGCCCGCCGGTGATGGTGTACAGGCGGTCGGGAGCGTCGTCCCGGCCGGGGCGGCTCATGAGCTGCGCGGCTGAGCGGTCAGATGCTCGCCGAGCTGCTCCACCAGTTCGCTCATGTTGTGCCCGACCAGCCCGGGGTCCGCGTCCTCGGTGGTGACCACGGCCAGGTGGGCGCCCTCGCCGGCCTCGACGATGAACAGCACGCCCCCGTAGAACTCGGTCATCGCCGAGCGCACGCCTCCGCTGCCGTCGCCGAACTCCACGGACGCCCCGTGCGACAGCGACTGGATGCCGGCCGCGATGGCCGCGAGCTGGTCGGCCTGGTCCACGGTCAGTTCCGGGGTGCGGCACAGCTTCAGCCCGTCCCGGGAGAGCACGAGCGCGTGCCGCGCACCCGGGGTGCGCTCCAGGAGGCCCTCGATGAGCCAGGTGAGCTTCTCGTCGACGGTGGTCCTGCCGGTCATGGAGTGGTGTCGCCTTCCGGGTGGGCGTGCGGGTGGGAGGGGGTGTCGAAGGAGTGCTCGGCCTCTTCGGGCGGACCGGCGGCGTCGTCGCGCCGGCCCAGCCGGTGCGCGTCCGTGCTCTCCGGTTCCGGACGGCCGGTGCCGGGCGTCCGGACGGCCTGGCGGAAGCTGCTGAAGCGCGCGGCGCGGACCTTGGCGTCGTCTGCGGCGGGCGTACGCGGCTCGGCGGCCGGGGGAGTGGCGCCCGGCTCGGCGGGCCGGGGCACCGGCCTCGCCCGCTCGGCGGCGGCGAGCGTACGGCCCCGGCGCCGCTTGGGCAGGGTCGTCGACCGGTCGTCCGCGTCACCGTCGGCGGGCTCGTGCGCCGGGTCGGCGCCCCTCCCGGGCACCGCGGCGGACGGGACCGGGGTGTCCGGCTCGGCGGGGCGAGGTGGCGCGGCGACAGGGGCAGGCGATTCGGCGGCCGTCGGGGACTCGGCGGCGTACGGGCTGGTGAGGATCTCCTGCGGGATGAGTACCAGCACGCCGGTGCCGCCGCGTGCGGAGGGGCGGAAGGACACCTTCAGGCCGTGCTTGCGGGCCAGCCGGCCGACCACGGCCAGCCCGAGCCGGGTGCCGGTCAGACCGCCCAGCTCGGAGCTGTCACCGCCCACCGCCCGTTCGGCGCGGCGCAGCTGGACGTCGCCCATCACCAGTCCGCTGTCCTCCACGGACACGATGACGCCGGCCGGCACCTCCTCGACGTACACATGGACCTCGGCCGTCGGGGGCGAGAAGTTGGCGGCGTTGTCGAGCAGCTCGGCCAGCGCGTGCATCACGCCCTCGGCCGCGTGTCCGGCCACGGCCAGATCGCTGACCGAGTGCACCCGCACCCGGCGGTAGCCGCCGATCCGGCCCATCGCGCCGCGCAGGATCGACTCCATCCCGATGGGCCGCGCCCAGCGGCGACCGGTGCGCGCACCGGTCAGTACGGCGATGGAGTCGGCGAGCCGGCCGGCCTGGGCGGTGCGGTGGTCGAGGTGGAGGAGGTCGGCGAGGACGTCCTCGTCGGTGTGGCGGTCCTCCATCGCGCGCAGGTCGGCGAGGATGGCGGTGGCCAGGGCCTGCATGCGGCCGGCCGCGCTGGACGTCGCGGCGATGGCCGCGGCGCGCTCCCGGGTGGCGCGCTCCAGCTCCGCGCCGAGGCGGGCGTTCTCCCGGTCCAGGTCGTCCAGCAGCTGCGCCGCGTCCGCCTCGAACCGCGTCCGCTCCTGGTCGAACGACTCGACCAACTCCGCCCGCTGCTCGGCCAGTTCGTCGATCAGGCGCTGCTGCTCCTGCCGGGACTCCTCGGTCGCCCGGGCCTGCTGCTGCAGGAGCCGGCCGAGGTCCTGGGTCACCGTCTCCAGCCTGCGCCGGGCACCGCGCGCGCTCTGCACGGCGTGCGCCGCCGTCGCCACGGCCGCGCACAGCACCAGCGCCGCCGCGCTCGCCCCCCAGGCGAGCGGGGTGCGGACCGACGACGGCGCCCGGCCGACCGCCGCGACGACGAGCGCGGACAGGACGCCGGTCACCGCGAGGGCGGGGGCGAGCGTACGGAGGGTGGGGCGGTCGCCGGGGGGCGTGGGCGCGGTCATCGGCGGGGTCCAGATGTGAGTGAGTGGTGACGCTTGGTGCGTAACTGGCGGTCACTATACGAGAGTTCTTGATCGGATCGGAAAGGTTTCGGACTCATGGCATGAATCAGACGGGTACTCGGCCAAGTGCCGTGACGACGGGGAACAGGAGCGGACCGGTGGAGCTGGGCACACGGGCGGACGGCGGGGGCGACCCCCGCCGCTGGAAGGCGCTGGCGGTCACGCTGGTGGCCGGGTTCATGAGCCTGCTCGACGTGACGATCGTCGCGGTCGCGCTGCCGTCCATGCAGCGGGAGCTGCACGCGAGCGCACCCGCCATCCAGTGGGTGGTCTCCGGCTACGCCCTGGCCTTCGCCCTGGTACTGGTGACCGCCGGACGGATCGGGGACACGATCGGCCGGCGCCGGGTCTTCCTGCTGGCGCTCGGCGCGTTCGTCGGGTGCAGCGCCGCGGCGGGCGCGGCCCCCACGATCACCCTGCTCGTCGCGGCCCGGCTGGCGCAGGGAGTCGCCGCGGGCTGTCTCGCCCCGCAGAACTCCGCCCTCATCCAGCAGATGTTCCGCGGAGCCGAGCGCGGACGCGCCTTCGGCCTCTTCGGGGCGACCGTGGGCATCTCCAGCGCCGTCGGCCCCGTCGTGGGCGGGCTGATCCTCAAGCTGGCCGACGGCCCCGAGGGGTGGCGCTGGATCTTCTACGTGAACGTACCGGTCGGCGCCCTGGCGCTGCTCCTAGGCTTCCGGCTGCTGCCCAAGGGGACCCCGGGCCGACGGGAGCGGCTCGACCTGGGCGGCGTGCTGCTCCTGGGCTGCGGGGTGCTGGGCCTGATGCTTCCCCTGGTGCTGGCGGAGTCCGGCGGGGTACGGCGGCTGTGGTGGCTGTTCCTCCTCGGCCTCGTCTTCCTCGCCGCGTTCGCCGGGTGGGAACGGCGGGTCGCCGCCCGGGACGGCCGGCCGCTGCTCGATCCCCGGCTGGTGACCGAGGCGCGCGGATACGCCGTCGGCGCCGCCATCGCCGCGCTGTACTTCGTCGGCTTCAGCGGGGTGTGGCTGGTATTCGCCCTGTTCTTCCAGGACGGCCTGGGCTACTCGCCCCTGCGGTCCGGGCTCGCGGTGACGCCGTTCGCGATCGGCTCCGCCGTGGCCGCGGCGGTCGCCGGCCGCCTGGTGGAACGGCTCGGCAGACTGCTGACCGTGTGCGGACTGGCCGCCGTGGCCCTCGGCCTCGGCGCGACCGCGCTGATCCTGCGCCTCGCGCCCGGCGCCGGCGCGATGTGGTTGACCCTGCCCGCCCTGCTCCTCGGCGGCCTGGGCAGCGGGTGCGTGATCTCCCCCAACGTGACGATGACGCTGCGCGACGTACCGGTACGGATGGCCGGAGCCGCCGGCGGCGCGCTCCAGACGGGCCAGCGACTGGGCGGGGCCGTCGGTACGGCCGCACTGCCCGGGCTGTTCTACGTCGTCCTCGGCGCCCCTCCGCACGGCTACCGCGCCGCCGTCGCCCTGGCCGTCGGCTCCGGCGTCGTGCCCGTACTGTGCGCCCTGGGCCTGGCGGTCCACGACTGGCTGCGCGACCGCCGGCTCGCCTCGCGGCCCTGCCCGCCCGAGGTGTCGCACAGTCACACGCATGCCGGTCAGGGCTGAAGGCGGCCCGAGCACGGCGAGTTGTCACCCGGACGGAGCCTTCTGTCCTCTATGGGCCCTCACCGGACGCCCCTTGACATGCGACGGCGGGTGAGGGCGGGTCAGATGGTGAGCGTGCGATCCATAGCCCTTCACCCCGTCCGTGCCCGCCTGCTCGCGACCGGTGCCCCGGCCGCCGCCCTGGCACTGCTCCTCTCCCTGTTCGCCGTCCCCTCGTCCGCCGAGGACACCCCGGCCCGCGGCTCCGCCCACATGGGCATGGGGGTCATCGCCCACGACGGCTGGAGCCCCGGGTCGCCCGACTCGCGGGCCGGCCAGACCGAAGGCGTCGACGTCTCCAGCTACCAGGGCGACGTCGCCTGGTCGACCCTGTGGAACAGCGGCGTCAAGTGGGCCTACACCAAGGCCAGCGAGGGCACCTACTACACCAACCCCTCCTTCTCCGCGCAGTACGGCGGCGCGCGTGCCGCCGGCATGATCCGCGGCGCGTACCACTTCGCCACCCCCGACACCAGCGGCGGCGCCGCCCAGGCCGACTACTTCGTCGACCACGGCGGCGGCTGGAGCGGTGACGGGGCCACGCTGCCCGGCGCGCTCGACATCGAGTGGAACCCCTACGGCGACGACTGCTACGGCAAGACGCCGAGCGCGATGGTCAGCTGGCTCCGCGACTTCCTCGACCGGTACAGGTCCCGCACCGGCCGCGACGCGGTCATCTACACCTCCACCAGCTGGTGGAACAGCTGCACGGGCGGCCACACCGGTTTCGGCAGGACCAACCCGCTGTGGGTCGCCCGGTACGCGTCGGCGGTCGGCGCGCTGCCGGCCGGCTGGTCGGCGTACACCATGTGGCAGTACACCTCGTCCGGGCCGACGGTGGGCGACCACGACAGGTTCAACGGTTCGGTCGACGAGCTCCGCCGGCTGGCCACCGGCTGACATGGCATCATGCACCGATGTCCTTGCCCGTGCCCGCCGGCCGCCCGGCCCGAGTCGCTGTCGCGGTGGCGGCGGTCGTGCTGTTCCTCGCCGGCTGGTACAACACCTTCAAGGGAACGGCGCCGCCGCGCCCGGGGGCGCCGTCCGCGATCGAGGCGTGCGTGACCACGTCCGCAGACCTGATCGCCGACCTGGACGCCGACGGCCGCGCCGACCGGGTCTCCGACCCCTCCGGCACCGGCTCCGGGCTGACCCTGACGTTCGCCGCCGGGTCCGGCGACGGGAAACGTGTCGGCGTCCGTGAACTGGCCGGCGGTCTCGGCGGGGAGGACGTCCTGGGCGCCGTGGCGGACTTCGACCGCGACGGATGGAGCGACCTCCTCATCGTGGCCACCGGCGAGTGGCAGGGCGACGACCCCATCGAGCCGCGCCTGGCCGAACTGAGGCGCGGCCCCTTCTCGAAGGCCGGCCGCGGTCACGACCCCCGGCACGTCGACCTCGGCGAGACGCGCGGCGTCGCCGTCGGCGACTACGACCACGACCGCTACCCCGACCTGGCCGCCTTCACCTACGCGGGTGACGGCGTGTACCAGACCCGGGCCCACCTCGGGAACAGGTCCACGGGCCTCGCGGACGACACCGGCAGGTACACCGTCGACGCGGAGCGGACCGACGACGACACGCCCACCAACATGCCGGGCTCCGGGCTGAGTTCGTTCTATCCGCGGTGTCCCGGCACATGACGGGCGGCCGGGACCGCGTCCGCCCGTCCCGGAAATCTTTCCGCGGTCACGGCAGACCTGGGCGCGTGATCGGGGTAGGCGGTGTGCATCAGAGGAAAGGATCGTCATGACCACGTACCTGATCACCGTTCCCGGCACCTTCACCGACGGGATCGAGGAAGACGAGCGAGCACGGCTGAGCCGGGCGCTGCGGCCGGCCGATCCCCACACCACGCGCACGGGCACCACGGAGGATCTCGACGCCCTCACCGTCAATGACGACAACACCTTCACCATCCGTCTCACCGTGGAGGCGGACACCGGCCCCCACGCCGAGGCGGACGCCCGGGACCTCGCGGGTGCCGCGCTGCGCGACGCCGGTATCGACGCCGGCAGCGCGCCCCTGGGGCCCGCGGTGATCACCGGCATCGATTCCGACGTCGGCTGACCCGAGCCGCCAGGCCCGTATCACTCCGGCGCCTTGCGTGGGCGGACGGCCGCTGCCGCCCACGCACTGGAGTCGCTATGATCCTCTAAAGGTAAAATCTAGGGGTTTGCCGGAATGTGGCCGCTGCCCCGCCGGAGTGATCGATGCCCCGCAAGCGCACCACGGACGACGGCGATGAGCTGCTGACCAGACTCGGTTCGCTCACCGCCCAGGCGCGTCAGCGCGCGGAGCTGCAGCGTTCCCAGGTCGAACTGGCCATCGCGCTGCAGCGCGGCATGCTTCCCAGGGACCTGCCCGCGGCCCCCGGCGTCCACCTGGCCGTGCGGTACGCGCCCGCCTGCTACGGCCTCAACGTGGGCGGCGACTGGTACGACGCCTTCACGATGCCCGACGGCCGCATAGGCCTGTCCATCGGTGACGTCCAGGGCCACAACATCGAGGCGGCGGCCTTCATGGGCCAGGTGCGGGTCGGACTGCGCGCGCTCGCCTCCGTGACGAGCGAACCGGGCGAGCTCCTCGCCCGCACGAACGACCTGCTGCTCTCCCTCGGCAGCGACCTCTTCGCCACCTGCACCTTCGTACGGCTCGACCCGGCCACCGGGGTGCTGGAGAGCGCACGGGCCGGCCACATCCCCTTCGTCTGGGCCACGGCGGACGGGAAGTCCGGCATAGCCGAGGACGAGTGCGGGCCGCCGCTCGGCGTCGCGGAGGGGATGGAGTACCCGGTGGCCCGGTTCCGGCTCACCACGGGCGGGGTCTTCGTCCTGCTGACGGACGGCGTGGTGGAGGGGCCCACCCTGAGCGTCGAGGAAGGACTCGGCCAGGTGGCACGGCTCGCCGGTATCGCCGCCGTCGCCCGCCTGGAGGCGAACGCGCTGGCCGCCGCCGTGATCAAGGGCGCCGAACAGGTGGGACACGAGGACGACGCGGCCGTCCTGGTCGTGGGCCACGACGGGATCGACGCGCACGCCGGGCCGGCCGTGTCGTCTGCCGTGTCGTCGAGCCGGAGGAGCGCACCCGGCTTCGGGCCGTAGAGCGGCCTTGTGGATCATGCCTTCGGCCGCCGGAGCCGGCCCGCCCCTCGCGCCCGGCCGCGGACGCCACGTCCCCCGCCTCGCCGACCGGACGGCCTCGGTGTCTGATGGCTTCTGTGGTGGGTATCCAGGATCTGCGCCGACCGGCCGTCTTCGCCCTCCGGACGCTGGCTGTCGCCGCCTGCTACTACGCGGCAGGGCGGATCGGACTCCTGCGCCGGCTGGTGGTCGAGGACGCCGTGGTCACACCCATCTGGCCGCCGACCGGCCTCGCGGTGGCCTGCCTGCTGATCTTCGGGATCCGCGTCTGGCCCGGTATCGCGCTCGGCGCCCTCCTCGTGATCATGTCCATCGCCTCGCCGCGGCCCGACGCCATCGGCATCGTCCTCGGCAACACCGCCGCACCCGTCTGCGCCTGCCTCATGCTGCGCCGGGTCGGCTTCCGGACCGAGCTCGGCCGCTTCCGGGACGGCCTCGCGCTGGTGTTCCTCGGGGCGCTGACCGCCATGCTGATCAGCGCGACCGTCGGAGTCGGCCTCCTCGTCCTGGCGGGCAAGCTCGCCACGGACGGCTTCTGGCTCGTCTGGCTGGCCTGGTGGGTGGGCGACGCGATGGGCGTCCTGATCGTCACCCCGATCCTGCTGCTGCCGCTCGCGGCCCGGCGGCGCCCGCGGATGTCGCGGTGGAAGGAGGCCACGGTGGTGGCCGTCGTCGCCTGCGCCCTCGTACCGCTGGCCACCCACAGCTCCGTCAGCCTGCTCTTCCTCGTCTACCCGCTCCTCATCTGGGCGGCCCTGCGTTTCCAGCTGGCGGGCAGCATGCTGTGCGCCCTCCTCACCTCGGTCCTGGCCACCATCGCGGCGACGGACCACACCGGTCCCTTCGAGGGGCTGACCGGCGTCGAAGTCATGATCAAGCTCCAGGCCTTCAACGGCGCGATGGCGCTCACCGCCCTGCTGCTGTCGGCCGTCATCACCGAGCAGCGCAACACCAGGATGTCCGTGGAGCGGGCCTGTCAGGAACTGGCCGAGGTGCTGGAGCATCTCACCGCGGGCGAAGCACCGCCCGGCCGCGCGCCGACGGACGGCGACGACGGGCGCCGCCGGCCCGACCCCCGCTGAAGCCTCCCGGCGGACGGAAACCGGCGGAACGATTCGGCCACCGTCCGCGTCCTTCTCGACCAGGACACCGACCAGCACACCGGGGCCGTGTCCAGGGACGGGGTACGAAGGGAGAGCGAGTGCGGACGAGTGGATTCGCCGAGTGGACACACCGGTTCGAGGAGGAGCACGAGCGCAGACAGGCACAGCCGGACCCGGACTGGGCACGGGGAGCGGCCCTGCACCGCGCGGTGTGGGCGAGCATCCAGCGCTTCCAGGTCGGCGAGGACGGCGACGGCGCCAACCTCATCGCCAAGGCCGAACAGGCCGGCGACCTGGACTACGCCCACGCGGTGAAGCTGTTCGTCGCCGAGGAACAGAACCACGCCCGGCTGCTGGCCCGCCTGCTCGCCGCCGGCGGCATGCCGACGCTGGACGGGCACTGGAGCGACAAGGCCTTCGTACGGCTGCGACGGCTGATGGGGCTGCGTACGGAACTGCTGGTGCTGATGATCGCGGAAGTGGTGGCCCTGCGGTACTACCGCGCCCTGCGCGACGGCGCCGGCGACCCGCTCACCTCGGACGTGGCGGGCCGCATCCTGGCCGACGAGGAACGCCACGTGCCGTTCCACTGCGAGCGGCTGCACGCCTCCTTCCGGGAACTGCCGCGCCCGCTGCGCCGGCCGGTGACGGCCGCGTGGCAGCTCCTGCTGTGCGCGGTCTGCCTGGTGGTTGCCGCCGACCACGCAGGTGCCCTGCGCCGGCTCGGCCTCGCACCCTCGCGGTTCGTGGCCGACGTCATGGCGTCGTCCAAGACCGTGGTCCACGCGGTTCTGACGCCCTGATCACACCGTACCGTCGTCGTGAGACTCCTCTGTCGAGTCCGCGCCCTCGGCCGTACACTGCCAACCCGCAGACATGCGGGCGCTTTTGAGGGGGGAGCCATCATGTCAGGGAATCCGTACGGTCCGTACGACCCGAACCAGCAATTCGCCGTACCACCCATGCCGTCGAGTCCGCCGCCGGCGCCGCCGGACGCCTTGCGGGCGGCAGCGGTCGCCGTGCTCAACCTCAGCGGCCTCGGCCTCGGATACGCGCTCATCCGAAGATGGGTCTCGATGGCCGCCTGCCTGGTGGCGACCGTCGTACTGCTGCTCGTCGCCCTGCCCGCGGACGCCGACGGCGTCCCGGGGTTCGCGCTCACCGTCTACGCCGTGTTCCTGCTGCTCGCGGCCGTCCACGGCGCGATCGCCGGACTGCGCACCCGGCTGACCTGGCCGGGACGACCGCCCCTGGCGCTTGTGCTGGGCGTGCTGCTCCTCGCCGTACCGGCAGGCGGGGCCGTCTGGTACGACGACGCCCACAAGGAAGCCGTGGAGCAGTCCCTGCTCGACCGGCTGGAACGGGCCGACCGCCTGGTGACCGCGGCCGGCCGGCACTCCTTCGACACCGGCAGGTCCGACTACCGCACGGCCCTGGACGTCTACAGGGACCTCGCGGTCAACCACTCCGGCTCCCGCGCCGCCGGGGAGGTCCCCGACCGGATGCGGACCTACTACGCCACGGTCGGCGCGGCCTACGGCCACAAGGAATACTGCGACGCGATCGAGCCGCTGAAGTACCTGCGTACGGTGCCCCGCGCCATGCCGAGGAAACAGCTCGGCTCGCTGGCGCGCTGGCCCGACGACCGGCTGGCCACCTCCCTGTACGAGTGCGGGTCCGGCAGTCTGACGGACGGTGAGGCGGACTGGGTCACGCACTTCGGCGAGTTGCTGAACACCTTCCCCCAGTCGGATCCGGCGACCGAGGTGGTACCCGCCGTCGACTCCGCGGTGGGCGAGGCGGAGAAGGCCGTCCGCGGTGACGAACCCTGCGCCGCGGTCGAGCGGTTGCACAGCCTGGACACCCGGATCAGCACCCTGTCGGAGCAGGCCCAGGGCGCGGCCGACGGTCTCGGAAAGGCCGCCGCCCGGGCCGGCAAGAGCGGCGACGCGGGGCAGTACGCCTGCGGAGTCGACGAGTACAAGGACGGCGACTTCGACGCGGCCCAGAAGACCATGGACGAGTTCGTCGCCGACAACAAGCACAGCAAGAACCGGGACCGCGCCAAGAAGGTGTCCATCGCCGCCGAGGTCGCCCAGACGCTTCCGGCCGCCGGGAAGAAGCTGCCCACCACCGCCTCCGGCGGCAGCATCTCCGTCACCGTCAAGAACGACAGCCCGCACGACATCACCGTCCTCTACACCGGCCCGGTCACCGGCAGCTTCACCCTCAAGGGCTGCGGCAGCTGCAAGGCGTACTCCCTCTCCAGCACGCTGCTGAGCGGATTCAAGCCCTGCAGCAGCGGCAAGAACTACCCGCAGCGGACGATCAGCCTGCCCGTCGGCACCACGTACTTCGTGCACAAACCGCACGACAGCACCGCGACACCCGCCTCGGACACCGCCAAGATCCGCTCCGGGTACATCTACACCGAGTGCGCCTACACGACCCAGTCGCTGGGGTCGAGTTACTGAGTACATACCCCCCGGACTCGTCGTCCGGGGGGTGTCAGTGGCGGACCGTAGGGTCGGGCCCATGAGCACTCCCGCCGTCGAGGACTCCTGGGCCCGCATCGACACCTGGCTGGCCCGGCACGCTCCCCTCAGCCACGCCCGGTTACGCCCGCCCGCCGCCGCGTCGGACATCGAGGCCGCCGAACGCGCGCTCGGTGTCGCCTTCCACCCCGACCTGAGAGCCTCACTGCGCTGCCACGACGGCGTGGAACTCGAGGACGGGGCCCCCGTGCTGGCCTACTACGGGCCCCCGTCGAGCATCGCGGCCATCGTCGAGAGCACCGTGTTCCTGCGCGGTATCGGCGCCGACCTCGATCCGGACGACGCCCTCGACGAGGACGACGAGGACTACGACGAACTGGCCGCCTACTGGCACCACGACTGGCTGCTGATCACCCTCGGCATCGGTTGGCAGTCCTCCGACGGCCTCTTCCTGTCCTGCCATGCCGGTCCGAACTGGGGCCGCCCCGGCCGCTACTTCGACGAGGACGCCCCGTCCTTCACCGAGTGGCCGTCGCTGCGTCACGTCCTGGCCGACTACGCGGACGCGCTGGAGAACGGCACCACGTTCAACGGCCGTACGCCGCTGGCCGTGGACGGCGTCCTGCTGTGGGACGAAGAGACGACGGCCGTCCCCGACCCGGTCTCCCCCCTCGCCCTGGCGGCAGGCGAACCGGAACCGGAACCGTCCGCCCCGGCCGAACCGGACCCCGACCCCGTCCGGGGGCCGGGCGGGCAGCGGCTCCTCTTCGTCAGGTTCCGCCACAGCAGTCCTCCGGCGCCCGCGCCGATCCAGCCCGACGTGGTGTTCGTGGCAGGCATCACCCCCGAGGAACTCCTGCGCCGCATGGGCGCGATACCCGAGACGCTCCGGCCCCGCAGCCGGCGGCGGGCACGCGAGTCGGCCGTCGCGCCATGGGCGGCCTACCGTCCGATGGTCCGTGCCGGCACGGTCGGCGGCTGGGCGTACGCGACGCAGGAGGGCGCGTACGGGATGCAGGACGGGGTCGCCGCCCAGCTCGTACGGCCCGATGTGGTGCGCAGAGTCTCCGCGGGCACCCGGGCCATCGTCCTGACCAAGCAGGGACCGCGGGTCCGGGTCACCGTCGCCGAGAACGGAGTGCCGGATCCGGAGCGGGCCCACCAGGCCGACTCCCCACGCGAGGGCCACGCGGCGGTGCCCGGTCCCGCACAGGCCGTCCTGCGTCTCGGCCCGGATCCGTGGCCCGGCTCCTCGGCCGCGTACACCCGCTTCCTGGCGGACCTGGAGCGGGACTTCGGGATCCGGTACCGGCCGGAGGACGACGCGGACGCCGAGCTGACCAGCGCCCTGCTGCTGCCCATCCTGGACGACCTCGACGAGGACGAGCACCGGTACGTCTCCGGGATACGGGACTTCGACCTGCCCGGACTGGTCGAGCGGACACCGCCGAGGCGGCTGCGCACGGCGATGGCGGCGCAGCTCGCGCGGCTGGCGGCGGAGACCCGTGTCGACGGATACCGGGAGGTGGCGGACGCCATGGCGGGGATCGGGCGAGGTGAGCCAGTGGACCTGGCGCCCGACGGCCCCCTGGACCTGCGCATCCGCACCGTCGCCGCCGAGACGTGGGCGGCCCGGCAGCTGGTCTACGGGCCGGGGCGGTGGAGAGAGGGCCCGGTGAGCCAGGAGGACCTCGGCGCCTGGACGGTAAGGGAGCAGGCCCTCCACGCGCTGCGCGAGTTCGTCCGGCTGCCGGTGCCCGTCGCGGCCGAGACCATCCTGGCCCGGCGCATGTCCGTGTCCTGGCGGACGGAGCTGGCCGCCGACCTGGAGGCCTCGTGACACCGGTTCTCCCAGTGGCCCGCGCTCAGGCGACGGCCGTGCTGTCCAGGATCGCGTCGATCTCCGCCTCGGCCGCCGTCCCCGGTGTGCCGGTGGCGATGCCGAGGACGAAGGAGGTGCGCTCGCCGTGGACCGTCACCAGGGTCATCTCCAGGTGCGCGGTGCCGTCCTCGCCGTCGCGTACGCCGAGCACGACCGTGTGAGCCGGCTGGCCGTCGACCGTCGCGGCCCGGGACTCCTCCAGGGTGACCGGCTGATCAGGGAAGAAGAACTCGGCGTTCGAGCGGGCGGCCGACTCGGTCACCTCGCGCAGGTCGGCGCGCGGCACGGCCCGGCCGGCCCGGCCGGCGACCACGGAGCCGCCGGCCTCGCCCTCGCCCGACTTCTTGGTGATCTGCGAGGAGAAGGCGCCGATCAGGTCCTTGTCCTTGGCGGCGTCGTGCTTCCAGCCCTCCGGGACGGCATAGGACAGTCCCGCCTCGGTGTCGGTGACCCGGGGCCGGCCCGCCAGCGGTCCGCCCGCGTCCCGCTCGAACCACCAGGCGCCCGCGGCCAACAGGGCCAGGGCCAGGACGCCGCCGAGCAGCAGCAGACGGCGGCGCGGGCGCGACGGGCCCGGCCGAGGGCCCGGCACGGGGCCGGAGTGGGGGAACTGGGGCTGGGCGATCGGCGAGGGCGTTGTCATGCCTTCATCCTCCGGGCTGCCCCGGGGCCTCGCCTGAGTCGTCGTACTCACCTGTGTTTCCGGGTGTACCCAGGCTCGCCCTCACCCTGATCGGGGCCGGGCACTCGCCGGTGTGCCGCGGGAGCCGGACGCCCGGCCGCCGGGCCGTACGGTACGAACTGATCGCCGCCGAATCCGACCGAACCCGAGGCGCCACGATGGACCACCGCCTGGCCGGACTTCTGGAAGGTCTCCACGCCGAGGGCCGTGCGCACGACGAGCCGCTGGCCGACCGGCTGCTGCGACTGCGCAACATGACCCCCGCGGCGGCCCGGCTGACCGCCCTGCTGATCCGCGTCCAGCGCAGCGCGCGCGTGCTGGAGATCGGCACGTCCAACGGCTACTCCGCGATCTGGTTCGCCGACGCCCTGCGCGACACCGGGGGCCGGCTGACCACCGTCGAGATCGACGGGGAGCGGGTGGCGGCGGCGCGCCGCAACCTCGCCCGCGCCGGACTCGCGGACCACGCGGACGTGGTGCACGGCGACGGCGGCGAGGCGCTGGCGAAGGCCCCGGATGCGTCGTACGACCTCGTCGTCCTCGACGCCGAACGGCCCGCCTACGTGGACTATTGGACGCACCTGCGGCGGGTACTCGCCCCGTACGGAGTCGTGGCGGTCGACAACGCGGTGAGCCACCGTGAGCAACTCACCGCCTGCTGACGGCGGTCAGGCATGCCTAAGAGGCAGGTGGAGTTGCCTAAAGGGTTTAGGAAACCGCATAATCGGCTCTTCCGAGTGAGAGGGAGAGCGTGGCGCGCGCAGGACTGACCCCGCACCGGCTGGCCCGGGCAGGCGCCGAACTGGCCGACGAGGTCGGCTTCGACGAGGTGACCGTCTCCGCACTCGCCAGGCGGTTCGACGTCAAGGTCGCGAGCCTGTACTCGCACGTGAAGAACTCCCAGGACCTCAGGACCAGGATCGCCCTGCTCGCCCTGGAGGAGCTCGCCGACCGGGGCTCCGCCGCACTGGCCGGGCGGGCCGGCAAGGACGCGCTGGCCGCTCTGGCGAACGTCTACCGCGACTACGCCCGGGAGCACCCCGGCCGCTACGCGGCGGCCCAGTTGCGGCTCGACCCGGCCACCGCGGCGGCCAGCGCGGGCGGCCGGCACGCCCAGATGACGCGGGCGATCCTGCGCGGCTACGAACTGACGGAGCCGGACCGGACGCACGCCGTCCGGCTGCTGGGCAGCGTCTTCCACGGCTATGTCAGCCTGGAGCTGAGCGGGGGGTTCAGCCACAGTGCCCCCGACTCCCAGGAGACCTGGACACGGATCATCGACGCCCTCGACGCCCTGCTGCGCAACTGGCCCGCCGACCGGACCCCCTGAACGACAGGTTGAGGCAATGCACACCCAGGACGACTGGATCACCACACCCGTCACCGCGGAGCTCCTGCGCGGCGCCCTCGAAGTGGAGCGCACCGAGCACGGCGTGCTGCCGCACCGGCTGCCCGCCCGGGCCCGCGCCCAGTGCACCGACCCGCAACTGGCCATGGCCGAGTCCCAGCCCTCCGGCGTACGGCTCGCGTTCCGCACCCGGGCCACCGCCGTGGAACTGGACACGCTGCCCACCAAGCGGGTCTACGTGGGTGCCCCGCCCCGCCCGGACGGCATGTACGAGCTGCTCGTCGACGGCCGCCCGGCCGGCCGCGGCAGCGTGGCGGGCGGCATCACCCTGACCATCGACCTGGCCACCGGGACCACCGAGCGACAGTCCGGCCCCGTCGGCACTCTCCGCTTCACCGGCCTGCCCGACCGCGTCAAGGACGTCGAGATCTGGCTCCCGCACAACGAGACGACCGAGATCGTCGCCCTGCGCACCGACGCCCCCGTCGAGCCCGCACCGGTCCCGGACCGCAGGGTGTGGCTGCACCACGGCAGTTCGATCAGCCACGGTTCCGACGCGGCCGGTCCCACCGCCATCTGGCCGGCCCTCGCCGCCTCCCTCGGCGGCGTGGAACTCATCAACCTCGGCTTCGGCGGCGGCGCCCTGCTCGACCCGTTCACCGCCCGCACCCTGCGCGACACCCCCGCCGACCTGATCAGCGTCAAGATCGGCATCAATCTGGTCAACACCGACCTGATGCGTCTGCGCGCCTTCACCCCGGCCGTCCACGGCTTCCTCGACACCGTCCGCGAAGGCCACCCGGACACGCCCCTGCTGGTCGTCTCGCCGATCCTGTGCCCCATGCACGAGGACACGCCCGGCCCCAGCGCCCCGGACCTCACCGGCCTCCGCGCCGGCCGGCTGCGGTTCGTGGCCATGGGTGATCCGGCGGAACGCGCGAGCGGGAAGCTGACCCTGGGCGTCATCCGGGACGAGCTCGCCCGGATCGTGGCGGAGCGGGCGGCGGACGACCCGAACCTGCACTACCTCGACGGCCGCGAACTCTACGGAGAGGCGGACTCCGGGGAACTGCCGCTGCCCGACGGACTGCACCCGGACGCCGCCACCCACCGCCGCATCGGCGAACGCTTCGCGAAGCTGGCCCTCACCGAGGGCGGCGCCCTCTCGGACCGTCCCCGCCGAGACCTTGGCCACACCGGGGAGAAGTAGCCGGAACCGCGGGTACCTGGGGGAACACACAGGCCCACCCAGCAGAACAGTTGCCGTTTGACAACAATAGTCGCGGGGCAACAAAGTAACCGTGTCGGACGGGCACGGGGAAGGATCTGGAATGTTCCGGTCGGCTCGCGCCGCTCCGCGTCCGCGCCGCGGCCCGCGATTCAGGCGGTCTGGCTGCCAGGGCCCTCGGCATCGTCGTGTATCTGCGTGGCCGCCGCGTCGCAGAACGCCTCCAGCCCCTCCAGCAGCGCGGTCCGCTTGCCGGTGGGCATCAGGTCCAGCACCGCCTGCAACGTGCTCTCCCGGCGCGTCCGCAGATCGGCGAGGAACGCGTGGCCCCGGCTGCTGAGGTGCAGTCGCACCTCGCGCCGGTCGGCCGGGCTCACCACGCGCCGGACGAACCCGGCGGCCTGCAGCCGGTCGCACAGGCGGCTGGTCGAGGGCGGGGTGGAGGCGAGGGAGTCGGCGAGCGTGCGCAGGTTGATGCCCTCGTGGTGTTCGAGGATGAGCAGGACGCGCAGTTGCGACGCGGACGCCGGCGCGGTCGAGGCCCGGCCCCACAGGACTTCCAGCAGCTCCGCGGCCGTCGCGGTCACCCGTGCGACCTCGGCGGGCTCCGGGCGGGGGCGGAAGGTAGTCACGGTCACACTCTCGCAGGCACTGGGACGCCCGTCAGCGTACTAGGCGGCGGCCGGCCGAAGAGGCCCGGACCGCGGCCCGGTTGAACTGAACCGCCTCGTACGGGGAACGAGGTCTGTAGGTGTCCGGTGAAGGATTGGTGTATTTACCGTCGTGAACAGATTCGTCACCGCCGAGCGCGCACTGCGCAAGGCGGCGCCCCATGCCCTGCTCGACGCAGCCCGCCGCGTACTGACGGATCAGTACGCGGCGGAGTCCGTCGAGCTCTTCATGGCCGACTACGGCCTGACCGTGCTGCAGCCGGTGTCCGTGCTGCCGCACACGCTCGAACCGGTACCGGTGCACACCAGCCCGGCCGGCCGGGCCTTCGGCGCCCAGGAGCCGTTCGTGGAAGCCCTCCGCGACGGCCGGGCATGCGTCCACCTGCCGGTGACCGTGCGCGGCGACCGGCTCGGCGTGCTGTCGGTGACCCTGCTGGGCGGGGTCCCGGTGCGCGGCCGCCTGGGCGAGCTGGCGGACATCGCGGAGGTGCTCGGGCACGAGCTGGTGGTGGCCGAACGGGACACCGACCTCTACGTCCAGGCGCGGCGCAAGGACCGGCTCACCCTCGCCGCCGAGATGCAGTGGCAGCTGCTGCCCGGCCGCTCCTGCGCGCGCCCCGAGTACGAGCTGGGCGCGCAACTGGAACCGGCGTACGCCATCTTCGGCGACAACTTCGACTGGTCGGCGACGGCGGACCACCTCATGCTCTACGTCACCAACGGCATGGGCGAGGGCATAGAGGCCTCCCTGCTGACGAACCTGGCCATCAACGCCCTGCGCAACGCGCGGCGGGCCGGCATCCCGATGGCCGACCAGGCCGCGCTCGCCGACCAGGCCGTCTACGCCCACTACCGGGGTCGCTGCTACCTCTCGGTACTCATGTTCGAGTTCGAACTGGCCACCGGACGCGCCCGGGTGGTGGACGCCGGCTCCCCGCAGCTGCTGCGGCTGCGCGACGGCGACGTGGAACACGTCACCTTCGACGCGCAGTTGCCGCTGGGCATGTTCGAGGAGACCGACTACGTGGCACAGGAGTTCAAGGTCGAACCGGGCGACCGGCTCGTCTTCGTCAGCGACGGCGTCTACGCGGTCGCCTCCCCCGGCGGAGAGGCCTACGGGGAATCCGCCCTGGCCCGGGCCATCACGGCCACCCGGCTGCTGCCGGCGGCCGAGGTCCCCAGGGCCATCCTGCGTGAGCTGTCGGGTCACCGGGGTCAAGGCTTGCCCGGGGATGACGCTTTGGTGGTGTGTCTGGACTGGCACGGGCGCTGACGGGCACAGCAAGAAGAGAGGGCTGCCGGGCCGTCGCGATCACGTGTTGTTCGCGCCGCGCGCGCAGCGCTAATGTTTGTCATACGGCAATGATCGGCCGGAGCGGGCCGACGACCCCCAGGCGCGAAGCCCGGGCAGAGGGAGACGATGCAAGTGTCGGACCAGCAGGCGGCGGACGAACCGGTGGCGCGTCAGGTGGGTGACTTCCTGGAGCGGCGCCGGGAGCAGATCGCCCAGCGCTGGGCGGACGCCACCCTGTTCCGTACGGTCTTCACCGTGTCCCGGGACGAGGCCGTGGAGGCGTGCAAGACCGTGGTGGACGCCCTGGTCGAAGTGGCCCGCTCCGGAGAGCTGGAGGACATCGACGCGCCCGGCTTCGACGCGGTGCGCGACCAACTCGGCCGGATGGCCGCGTCCTTGTCCCGCACGGGATTCAGCCCGGCCCAGACCGCCCGCGAGGTGGCCGGTCTGCGCCCGCCGGCCGTCGAACTGCTGCGGGACGAGTTCGCCGACCCGTCCGGCCCGCGGGCGGTCGAGAGCCTGCTGGCCCTCACCGTACTGCTGGACACCCTGCGCCTGCTCGTGATGGAGACCGCCCTCAGCGAGGGCGAGGAGCTGATCTCGCGGCAGCGGCAGCAACTGCTGGAAGTGGCCACCCCGGTGATCAAACTCTGGGAGGGCACCGTCGCGGTGCCGCTGATCGGCACCCTGGACAGCGCCCGCAGCCAGATCGTCATGGAGAGCCTGCTGGAGGCGATCGTCGAGCAGCGCGCCCGGTTCGCCATCCTCGACATCACCGGCGTGGCCACGGTCGACTCGCTGGTCGCCCAGCATCTGATGAAGACGGTGGCCGCCGCACGGCTGATGGGCGCCGAGTGCATCGTCTCCGGCATCCGGCCCGCGATCGCGCAGACCATCGTGCACCTCGGCATCGACCTGGGTTCGGTGCTCACCCGCGCCTCCCTGGCCGACGCCCTCGCCCACGCGCTCAGCCAGCAGGGCATCCAGGTCTCGCCGAGCACGGACGCCGGAGTGAGCCCGCGGTGACCGGTACGTTCCCCGGGCCCACGGTCCCGGTCCTGGCACTGGGAGACGTCCTGCTGGTCACCCTCCAGGGCGAGTTGCACGACGAGATGGCCGAGCAGCTCCAGCAGGACATCACGGAACGCATCGCCCACAGCCGGGTCACCGGCGTGGTCATCGACGTCTCCGGCGTGGACATCGTCGACTCCTTCCTCGGCCGGATCTTCGCCGAGATCGCCTCCAGCGCCCGGCTGCTGGCGGCCCGCACGGTACTGGCCGGGATGCGCCCCGCCGTGGCGATCACGCTGGTCGAGCTGGGGCTCACCCTGCCCGGCCTCGCCACCGCCCTCGACGTCGAACGCGCGATGGAACTGCTCTCCCAGCCCGTACCGGCGGCCTCCGCCGACCGGCACGTCGACCGAAGGAAGGGAGGCACGTGAGGCCGGCCTCCCGCCCCGCTGCGGCGACGACGCTGCCCATCGGCTCGGACGCGGACCTCGCCTGGGTACGGCAGCAGGTGCGCCAGACCGCGGCCGATCTGGGCTTCGGTCTGGTGCAGCAGACGAAACTGGTCACCGCGGCCAGTGAACTGGCCCGCAACACCCTCGTGCACGGCGGCGGGGGCCACGCGGAGATCATCCCCCTGGACAACGGACGCACCCGCGGACTGCGGCTGTCCTTCACCGACACCGGCCCCGGCATCCGGGACGTCGAGCTGGCGATGACCGAGGGCTACACCACCGGCGGCGGCCTGGGCCTCGGCCTGAGCGGGGCCCGGCGGCTGGTGCACGAGCTCACCATCGACACCGAGCCCGGCCGGGGCACCACCGTCACCGTCATCGCCTGGGCCGCCGGGGTGCCCGCCTCCCGCTCGGAGCCGCGATGAGCCGGGTGTGGGACATCCCGGTGCACGACTCCACCCGGGTGCGGGACGTCCGGGTGGCGGCCGAGGAAGCCAGCGCCCGGGCCTGCCTCGGCCCGCACCGCACCGCGGTCACGGCGCTGGCCGCCACGGAGTTGGCGACCAACCTGCTCAAGCACGCGGGCGGCGGCCGGGTCGTGATCAACCTCGTCCGGACCCCGCCCGCGGACGAGAGGGCCCACGGACCGTCGGTGCAGCTCTTCGCCCTCGACCACGGTCCGGGCATCACCGACGTCACCGCGGCCATGCGCGACGGCTACACCACCGCCACCACCTCCCTCGGCGCGGGCCTCGGCACCTGCCGGCGCATCTCCAGCGCCTTCGACCTGCACAGCGCGCGCGGCCGGGGAACCGTGGCCATGGCACGCATAGACCAGGAAGCCGCCACCCGGCGGGCGGCTCCCGCCCCCGCCACCCGGGCGGGCGGGATCAACATCCCCCTCGCCCAGGCCGAGCACTCCGGCGACGCCTGGAGCTGGGCGCGCTCCGGCCCCCGTACGACCCTGATGCTGGCCGACGGCCTCGGCCACGGCGTCAAGGCGGCCGAGGCGTCGGCCGCCGCGGTCGAGGAGCTGCACCGCGCGGCGCATCTGCCGCCCGCCGACCTCCTGCGCCGCCTGCACACGGCGCTGCGCCGCACCCGGGGAGCGGCGATCGCCGTGGCACAACTGGACGAGGACGCCGAGGAACTCCACTTCGCCGGCGTCGGCAACATCGGTGCCCGGCTGCACACCGCCGAGGCGTGGGAGGCGCTGGTCTCCCATCCCGGCATCGTCGGCGCCCACTTCCCGGCCGGCGTGCCCGTGCGGCGGGTGCCGTGGACTCGCGACAGCGTGCTCGTCCTGCACAGCGACGGACTGCCCAGCCGCTGGTCACCACCCGACGACACCGGACTGCTCCGGCAGGACCCGGCGGTGGTCGCCGCGGTCATCCTGCGGGACGCCAGCAGCCCCGCCCGACCCGTACGCGACGACACCAGCGTGGCCGTACTCGCCCCCGACCGCCGGACCAGCACCCATGACCACAGCCCCTGATGTCTGGCACATCGCCTCGGCCGCCGACGCGGCGCGTGCCCGTACCGCCGCCGCACGTCTCGCGGCGGCCGCCGGCGCGCCTCCACTCGAACGCGCCCGCTTCCTGACGGCCCTCACCGCCCGGCTGCGGCAGTGCCTCGATCAGGGCGGCGCGGAACTCGTCGTCTCCACCGAGCAGCCCAACGCCGACCGGGACCGGCGGGTACGGGTCGACGTACGGCCGGCCGCCGATCCGGCGCGGGAGACACCGCCGTGGCGGTTCACGCTGGACTGCCCCCGCTCCGTACGGCGGACCGGGACCGACCGCCCGGCGGAGTGCGACGGCCTCGACCTGGCCGAGGGGCTCCTGGCCGCGGACGAGGACACCGCGGCCGTCCTCGGCAGACTCGACGAGCTGGAGGAACTGGTCCGCTTCCACCGCGAGGAACTCCACCAGACGAACCAGGGAGTCCTGGCCCTCCACGCCGAACTCGACGCCGCCTCCCGCGCCCAGCGCGAACTCCTCGACGCCGAACGTGCCGCGCGGACCGCGGCGGAGAACGCGCGGCGCCTGCTGACCTTCCTGGCCACCGCCAGCGCCGTGGTGACCGCCTCGCTCGACCACGAGGACATCCTGCGCCGGCTGCCCCAGCTCCTCGTCCCCGACTACGCCGACCACGTCGAGATCTGGCTCTTCGACGACGAACAGACGGCCCACCACGGCGGTCGCCCGGCCGCCGCGGTCGCCGCCGCCCGCACCGGCCGCCCCCAGTACGCCGCCGGCCACCCCGGCGGCCTGCCCGGCGTCGAGGACCACCCGCCCTCCGTCCTGTCCCCGGACCGGCCGCTGCTGTGCGTCCCGCTCACCGCACGCGGCGTCCTGGGCGTGCTGACGCTGACCGCGCCCGGCCCCCGGTTCGACCCGGACACCTGCGTCATGCTCCTCGAACTGGCCAGACGCCTGGCCATCGCCCTGGACAACGCCCGCCGCTACGAACAGCACCGGGACACCGCCGAGGCCCTGCAACGCGCCCAGCTGACCGAACTCCCCAGCACCGAGGGCCTGTTCCTGGCCGCCCGCTACCTTCCCGCCACCCACGGCCTCAACATCGGCGGCGACTGGTACGACGCCTTCGCCCAGCCCGACGGCAGCGTGCTCGCCGTCATAGGGGATGTCACCGGGCACGGGCTGCGGGCGGCCGTGATCATGGGCCAGCTGCGCACCGCCCTGCGCGCCTACGCCGTGGAGGGCGACAGCCCGGCCCGGATCCTGACCCGGCTGCACCACATGCTCCGCCACCAGCAGCCCGAGCTGTACGCGACCGCCGTCATCGCCCGCTTCCGGCCCGGCGACCCCGACGTCCTGTGGGCGGCGGCCGGGCACCCACCCGCCGTGCTGCGCTCTCCCGACGGCGAGGTGCACGTCCTCGACACCAAACCGGGGATCATGCTGGGGGTGCCCGTCTCCTACGAGTACGAGGACCACGTCGTCCGCGTCCGGCCCGGTTCGACGCTGGCCCTGTACACCGACGGCCTGGTCGAGCGGCGGTCGCAGGGAATCGATCCCGGCATCGACCGTCTCGCCCAGGCGCTGGCCGCGCTCAGCCCGGCGGAGCTCGAGGACCTCGACGCCTGCGCCGACTCCCTGCTCAAGCCGATGCTGCACGACTCCGAACGCGACGACGACATCTGCCTCCTGCTGTGCCGCACCGTGCCCGAGCCCGTCGGGCCGAACGGGGCTCGGGAGGGCGACGGCGCCTGACCGGACGTCAGGACGTGCCGGGGCCGTCCCGGCCGGGCGGCCCGGTGTGCCGTGTCGCGAGGAAGGCCGCCATGCCGCGGCTCAGCGCCGAGCGTTCGGCGGGCCGCATCGCCGCCAGCGCCGCCGCCAAGGCCTGCCTGCGGCGCGCCGCGACATCGCGGAGCACATGCCGTCCGTGGGTGGTGAGCCTGAGCTGCACCTCGCGCCGCTTGTGCGGATGGAGGGCTCGCTCGAGCAGCCCGGCCGCCTCCAGCCGGTCGCACAGCCGGCTGGCGGTGGGGAGACCTATGTCCAGCCGTTCCGCCAGAGCGGTCAAGTTCACCCCCGGCGCCGCCTCCACGGTCCGCAGCGCCCGCAACTGGTGGAGGGACAGCCGCAGAGCCGCCTCCTGAGCGGCCAGTGACCACAGGGTCGTCAGGTTCTCCACGGCGTCGGCGATCTCCCTCGCGACGGCTTCCGGGCCATCGCCCGGTCCCTGCGCTCGCTCCTTGCCGGGCCCGCCGGGATGGGTCACGACCACATCACTTTCCATCAGCTCCGCGTCGGACGGGTGTCATCGTCACTCCATCGCCCTACCCGACGAGCCGCAGAGCAAGCGGAGTCCGGGCCGCCCCGTCGACGGCAGTCGGTGCGCCCGTTCCTATCCGCCCCAGAAGGACCATGATGCCGTACCGTGCACGGCCGTCAGCACGGCGAGCACCACGAGGTCGGCGATGCCCAGACCGAGACCGAGCAGCGCACGGAACCGGCGCGGGGTGTCGCGGCGCAGCGCGATGACGGCCAGGGCGATCGCGATCGGGCCGAGGACGATGTTGAGTACCAGCAGGCCGACGAGTCCGAGGACGAAGGAGGCCACCGCCATGCCCTCGGTGTCCCGTCGGCCCGTCCGGCGTGAGGGAGGTGCGGTCAGTCGCATCGGCTAGGCCCTCCTCGTCCGGCGGCGGCGCCGTTCGCGGGCCGCGAAGACCAGGAGCCACAAGGCGATCGCCGAGCCCAGGACGAGCGTGACGGGCCAGGGGAGATACGCGGCGGCCCCCACCACGACGCCCAGCAGGAGCAGGGCGGCAACCAGGAAGAGCACGGGCTACCTCCCTTCGGCCCGGCGAGCGGAAAGGTACGGATGTTTCCTCAACGCGTTCATGACATCGCGGGTTACCCGCGATCGGCCTCGTCACGCAGCCGCTCCCCGGCGTCGTCCAGAATTCCGCGGGCGGCGTCCAGCGCCGTGGCGCGGTCCTCGGGGACCAGGCCGATGCGGGTGCGCCGGTCGAGGAGGTCCGCCGGGTCGAGCGCGCCCTCGTGGCGTACGGCCCACAGCAGTTCGGCGCCGGTGACGGGATGGCCGGGCACGACGGGTTCGCCCAGTCGGCGGTCCCGGGCGGCCAGGGCGTGGACAGCCGTGGCCTCGGTGCCGTAGCGCTGGACGAGTCGCCGGGGCGCGGGCAGGGCGCGGAGCCGGGACGGCGCGTCGGCGCCGACGAGGGGCAGCGAGGCGGTGGGGGAGGGGCCGGCCGGCAGGCGGCGGGCGGAGACGGCGGCGTCGACGGCGTCCTCGGCCATGCGCCGGTAGGTGGTGAGCTTGCCCCCGACCACGGTGACGACGCCGTCCGGGGACGTCAGTACCGCGTGCCGCCGGGAGATGTCGGCGGTCCGGGCCTCCTGGCCCGATCGCCCCGGTGTGGTGTCCAGCAGAGGGCGCAGCCCCGCGAAGGCGCCCACCACGTCCTCGCGGTGGACCGGGACGTCCAGGACGGATCCGAGTACGTCGAGCAGGAAGCCGATGTCCGTCTCCGGCACTTCGGGGACGTCGGGCACGGGACCTTCGACGGGTTCGTCGGTGAGGCCGACGTACACCCGGCCGTCGCCCTGCGGCAGCACCAGCACGAAACGGTTGGTCTCGCCGGGGACCGGGATGTGCAGTCCCGCCGGCAGCAGGCCGAGCCGTTCGGCGCGCAGGACCAGGTGGGTGCCCCGGGAGGGCCGGATGCGGATGCCGTCGACCAGGTCGCCCGCCCACACGCCGGAGGCGTTGATCACGGCGCGGGCCCGTATCTCCCCCTCCTCGCCGGTGAGTTCGTCGCGGACGCGGGCGCCCGAACCGGACAGCTCCAGCGCCCTGACCCGGGTCAGGACGCGTGCGCCGTGGGCGGCGGCGGTGCGGGCGAGGGCGGTCACCAGGCGGGCGTCGTCGGTCAGCCGGCCGTCCCAGGACAGCAGACCGCCGCGCAGCCCGTCGGCGCGCAGCGCCGGCGCCAGGTGCCGGGTCTCCACCGCGGACAGCCGGCGGGGCGCGGGCAGGGTGGCGCGGGCCGTGCGGGCCGCCAGGCGCAGGGCGTCACCGGCCCGGAACCCGGCCTGGGCCAGGGCGGCCTGGCCGCGCGAGACCAGGGGGGTGAGCGGGAGCACGAAGGGCTGGGCGCGGACCAGGTGGGGGGCCGTGCGCTGCATCAGCACCCCCCGCTCCACGGCGCTTTCGTGGGCCACGTCGAACTGTGCGGAGGCCAGGTAGCGCAGGCCGCCGTGGATGAGCTTCGAGCTCCAGCGCGAGGTGCCGAAGGCCAGGTCGTGGGCGTCGACGGCGACGACCGACAGTCCGCGGGCGGCGGCGTCGAGGGCGGCTCCGGCGCCGGTGGCACCGAGGCCCACGACCAGGACGTCCACCACCTCACCGCCGACGGCCTCGGCGAGTTCGCGGGAGCGGCGGGCGGCGGACAGGGACGAGCCGCTGGTGGAGCTCATGGTGTGAGGGTCCTCTCCAGGATGGTCCGCAGCTCCGCGAGGAAGGCGGCGGTGGTCAGCTCGGGGTCGTCCTCGTCGGTCATGGTCCGCAGCGACAGGGTGAAGGACTGGACGATCAGCAGCAGGGACCGGGCCTGCCGCAGCGGGTGGCGGGCCCGCACCGACCCGTCGGCGTGGCCGTCCCGCAGCACGGCGGCCAGCAGCTCCAGCAGGGCGTCCTGGCTCGCGCCGCGGCGGTCCAGCACATAGGGCAGCAGGAGCTCCGGGTCGACGTCGACGATCTTGCGGAAGAGGGGGTGGGCGCGGAAGGCCGCCACGCCGTCCACCAGCCCCTCGACGACCAGTTCGCGCGCGGACCGGTCCGGCCGGCGTTCGGGCATGGCGCGTGTGGCCACGCCGACCCACTCACGTGTCATCAGGTCCCCCACGAGGGAGCGCACATCCGGCCAGCGCCGGTAGAGCGTCATGCGCGAGACCCCCGCGCGGCGGGCCACGTCGGTCAGGGTGGTCCGGCGGACGCCGACGGCCAGCACGCAGTCGCGCACCGCGTCGAGCACCGGATCGCTGTCCCGCTGGTTGTCGGTCCGCTGGTCCTCGTGCCGGTGGTCGTCGTCCCGATGGTTGTGACGAATAGGCGTCATGTGTCACAGTGTAACGCCCCCTGAAGCGACCGGTGAGGACAACCGCCAATGGACATGCTGTGGAGTGGCTGGGGCGACCCGGCCGAGGCGGCACCGCTGCCCGAGACGGTGACCGGACTGCTGCGCGACCTGCTGGGCGTCAAGCCGCGGCCGGCCGGACCGCTCGGCCTGGAGGACATCACCGTCCCCGCGTCACCGCTCGACTCCGCCGCGCTCCGGGCGCTGGCCGCCGCCGTGGGCGGCGACGCCCACGTCCGCACCGACGCCGAGACCCGCATCCGGCACACCCGGGGCAAGTCCACCCCCGACCTGCTGCGGATCCGGGCCGGGGACGTTCAGGACGTGCCCGCGGCCGTCGTCCTCCCGGCCGGCCACGACGACGTGCTCGCCGTACTGCGCGTGTGCGCCGAACACGGCCTCGCCGCCGTACCGTTCGGCGGCGGCACCTCCGTCGTCGGCGGCCTCGCCCCCGCCCGGCGGGGCCCCTTCGTCGCCCTCGACCTGCGCCGCATGAACCGGCTGCTCGCCGTCGACCCCGTCTCCCGCACCGCCACCCTGCAACCCGGGCTGCGCGCCCCGCACGCCGAGGCGCTGCTGGCCGAACACGGCTTCACGCTCGGGCACTTCCCCCAGTCCTACGAGTGGGCGACCATCGGCGGCTTCGCCGCCGCCCGCTCCAGCGGCCAGGCCTCCGCCGGCTACGGGCGCTTCGACGAGATGGTCCTCGGCCTCACCCTCGCCACACCCGAGGGCACCCTCGACACCGGCCGCGCTCCCCGCTCCGCCGCCGGACCGGACCTGCGCCAGCTGATCCTCGGCTCCGAGGGCGCGTTCGGCGTCATCACCTCCGTCACCGTCCGGGTCCGTCCCGTCCCGGACGTCCGCCGGTACGAGGGCTGGCGCTTCGCCTCCTTCGAGGAGGGCTCCGCCGCACTGCGCCGGCTCGCCCAGGACGGGCCGCGCCCCACCGTGCTGCGCCTGTCCGACGAGACCGAGACGCTGATCGGCCTCGCCCAGCCCGACGCGATCGGGGCCGAGGGCGCGCCCCAGAACGCCGGATGCCTCGCGATCGTCGGATACGAGGGCACCGAGGAGGACACCGCCCACCGCCGGGAGCGAGCCTGTGCCGTGCTGCGCGACTGCGGTGGCACGTACGCCGGCGCGGAGCCGGGCGAACGCTGGGCGCACGGCCGCTACTCGGCGCCCTACCTCAGGGACTCTCTGCTCGACGCGGGCGCGTTCGCCGAGACGCTGGAGACCGCGGCCTTCTGGTCGCGCATCCCCGAGCTGTACGCCTCCGTCCGCACGGCCCTGACCGCCACGCTCACCGAGGCGGGCACCCCGCCCCTGGTCTTGTGCCACATCTCCCACGTCTACGAGAACGGCGCCTCGCTGTACTTCACCGTCGTCTCCGCCCAGGGCGACGACCCGGTCGCCCACTGGGCCCCCGCCAAGCGGGCGGCGGGCGAGGCGATCCTCGCCGCGGGCGGCACCATCACCCACCATCACGGTGTGGGCACCGACCACCGGGACTGGTACGTCCGCGAGGCCGGTCCGCTCGGCGTCGAGGCCCTCCGTGCCGTCAAGCGGCGCCTGGACCCGGACCTGCTCCTCAACCCCGGCGTGCTCCTGCCCACGGACTGATCCGTCCGGCCGTCAGCCCGCCCCTCCCGCACACCCCGCCCGCGTCACCGCCCCGGAGGCTCACCCATGCGACAGTTCACCGCCGTCGTCAACCCCACCGCGGGATCGGCCGGCGCGGCGGCCACCCTGCTCCAGGTGGCCCGCGTGCTGCGGGCGGCCGGGGCCGAGCTGGAGACGGAGTACAGCCGCAGCCTGGCGCACGCCCAGGACGTCGCGCGCGGCGCGGGGGAGCGGGGCCGGGTGGTGCTCGCGGTCGGCGGCGACGGCATCGCCGGCGGCGTCGGCGGGGCGCTGAGCGGCACCGACTCCGTACTCGGCCTGGTCCCGGCCGGCCGGGGCAACGACTTCGCCAGGGCGCTGGGGCTGCCCAGCGAACCCGAGGCGCTGGCCCGGATCCTGCTGGAGGGGGAGCCGCGCCCGGTGGACACCATCGAGGTGCGCTCGGCCGTCCACGACGCGGCGGTGGTCCTCGGCAGCGTGTACGCGGGGGTCGACGCGCTGGCCAACCGCCACGCCAACCAGGCCCGGCTGCTGCGCGGCGCCGCCCCCTACTACGCGGGCGGCCTGCGGGCCGTGACCACCTGGCGCCCGGCGACCTACCAGGTCACCGTCGACGGCCGGCCCCACACGCACCGCGGCTACACCGTCGTCGCCGCCAACTCCCCCTACTACGGCTCCGGCCGCATGATCGCCCCCGGCGCCCGTGTCGACGACGGCCTCCTCGACGTCGTGATGATCCGAGAGGCGCCGCGCCGGCTGTTCTTCACCCTGATGAACGAGCTCAGGTCCGGCGCACACGTCCAGCGGCCCGAGGTCCACATCGTGCGCGGCCGGGAGATCCGTATCGAAGCCGACCGCGAGGTGCCCTACGGCGCCGACGGCGAGGTCGAGGCGGCCCTGCCCGTCACGGCGAGGGTGCTCCCGGGCGCGCTGAAGGTGCTGTACTGACGGGCGCGACCCGACTTGTCCGAACCATACGCGGCGCGCACGCTGGGACTGTGAGTGACGTCACCAGTGTGAATTGAGTAAGAATGGCCGCTTATGATCACACGCATGGTCACTACACGTGGTCATCCGAGGCCGCGACGGCCACCATCAGCCCCGAGGGCGTCGTCACGGGATGGAGCGAGGCCGCCCGGCGCCTGCTCGGCTACCGCGCCGCGGAGGTCGTGGGGCGCGCCGCGGCCGACCTCCTGATCACCCGGGAGCGCCCCACGGCGGCCGGCCTCTCCCTGACCGGCTCCGAGGAATGGAGCGGCACGGCGGCGCTGCGGCACCGGGACGGCCACCGTGTCGAACTGACCCTGCACGCCCAGCCCTCGCTCGGCGGCGACGGCACCACGCGGGGGTTCGTGGTGGCCGCCACCACCAACCCCGCCGAGTCGGAGCGCGACCGGAGGATGGTGGAGTGGGCGTTCGGCCAGTCGTCGATCGCGCTCTCCGTCTACACCTCTGCCTCGCGCTCCTGGCTGCCGGACGCGGAAGGCGGCGCGGAGGTCTCGGCCGCCCGAGCCGACGAGGGGTTCCTGCGCTGTGTCCGCCGGGCCGCCGAAGAGGCCAGGCCGATGCGCTACGAACACTCCGCGGCGGATCCCGGCCCGACGCGCCAGCGCGCCTGGGCCATCGAGCTGTGGCCCGTCCGGGACCCCGCCACGGGTGCGGTCGCCGGGGTGGGTACCGCGACGTTCGACAGCAGCGAGCAGCGCTCGGCCAGTCAGCGGCTGGCCCTGCTGAAGGAGGCGGGCATCCGGGTCGGCACCACCCTGAACGTGACGCGCACCGCCCAGGAACTCGCCGTGCTGGCCGTTCCGGGGCTCGCCGACTTCGTGAGCGTGGACCTGCTGGACTCCGTGATGCGGGGCGAGGAGCCGGTCTCCGGATCCGTGGACGCCGCCGTCGCGCTCCGTCGCGTCGCCCACCACTCCCGCGCCGCCGACGTGCCCGAGGCCGTCGTCGACCTCGGCGCGATCGACACCTACCCGCCGTTCGCACCCCCCGCCCGCGCCCTGGCCGGCGGGCACCCCGTGCTCAGCGGCACGGACGACCCCGACTTCACCCGGTGGATCTCCGGCGACGAGACGAGGTCCTCCCGGGTCCGGGAGTACGGATTCCACTCGGTCATGGCCACCCCCCTCCGGGCCCGGGGCCTCACCCTCGGGGTGGCGGTCTTCGTGCGCGGAACGGGCTCCGAGCCCTTCGCGCGGGACGACCTGGTCCTCGCCGAGGAACTCGCGGGCCGGGCGGCCGTCGGCGTGGACAACGCCCGCCGCTACACCCGTGAGCGCGCCAACGCGCTCACCCTCCAGCGCAGCCTGCTGCCCCGTGACCTGCCCAAGCAGACGGCCGTCGAGGTGGCCTACCGCTATCTGCCGGCCGGCACCAGCGCCGGCGTGGGCGGCGACTGGTTCGACGTCGTCCCCCTGTCGGGCACCCGGGTCGCCCTGGTCGTCGGCGACGTGGTCGGGCACGGCATCCACGCCTCCGCGACCATGGGGCGGCTGCGCACCGCGGTGCGCACGCTCGCCGACGTGGACCTGCCGCCGGACGAACTCCTCACCCACCTCGACGACCTCGTCACCCACCTCACCTCGGAGGACGACGGCATCGCCGGGGACGAGCCGTACACCGGTGAGATCGGGGCCACCTGCCTGTACGCCGTCTACGACCCCGTCTCCCGCGTCTGCACCCTCGCCAGCGCCGGCCACGTCCCGCCCGCCGTACTGCTCCCCGACGGCACGGTCAGCATCGCCCACCTCACGCCCGGACCGCTGCTGGGCGTCGGTGGCCTGCCGTTCGAGACCACCGAGATGGAACTGCCCGAGGGCAGTCTGCTGACCTTCTTCACCGACGGCCTGATCGAGGCACGCGAACGTGACGTCACCCTCGGCCTGACCCGCCTCTGCGAAGCGCTGGCCTCCCCGGTTCCCTCGCTCGAGGTCACCTGCGACACCATCCTCAAGGCCATGCTGCCCGACAGCCCCGTGGACGACGTGGCACTGCTCCTCGCGCGGACCCGGGCCCTGCACGCCGACCAGGTCGCCGCCTGGGCCCTGCCCTCCGACCCCGCGATCGTGGCCGACGCCCGCGCCCGGACCAGCCGGCAGCTCGCCGCCTGGGGCCTTCAGGACGCGGCGTTCATCACCGAGCTGGTGGTCAGCGAGCTGGTCACCAACGCCATCCGCTACGGCCAGGTGCCCATCGGACTGCGGCTGATCCGGGACCGGACCCTCATCTGCGAGGTGTCCGACGCCAGCAGCACCGCCCCGCATCTGCGCCGGGCCCGCAGCTACGACGAGGGCGGCCGGGGGCTGCACATGGTCGCCCAGCTCACCCAGGGCTGGGGCACCCGCCAGACCCCCCGGGGCAAGACCATCTGGGCCGAGCAGTCCCTCCCGGTCGGCTGACCAGGGCGACGACGCCTCCTTCCGGCGGACCATGCCGACCGGCGCACGGCGATCGTTGTGCGCCGGTGTCGTGGGCGGTCTCCGCGCTGCTCGCGCGGCTTGTGCGCTCGGCCGGTCGGAGGATTCGGTCTCGTGTTTCTGGCGTGTCGAAACCGGTCGGACGCGTACTGGTGACACCGACCGGAGCCGCCCATCTCCCTGTCGGGGGACGGCGATCAGTGATGCCCTGCATCCGTCACCGCCAGTAGCGGCCCTCGGCAGTGAGAGACGAGAGACGGCCTCGACCACCTCGATCTCTTCGGAGGGCCTCCTCATGCCTGCGACCGTAACCTTAGTAACGACCGCGCCGAATCCTGCGGTATTCGGTCAGCCGGTGACGCTGACCGCGACCGTCATCCCGCTCGGGCCGGGGACTCCGACCGGGACGGTCACCTTCACCGTCAGCGGCGGGCCGACCGTGACGGTGCCCGTCGTGGGCGGTACGGCAACGGCGACGGTCAACAACCTTTCCGTCGGAACCCACGCGGTCACCGCCACCTACAGCGGTGACGCCAACTTCACCCCGTCGACGCGTTCCACCACCCAGGCCGTCATCCGGGCGTCCACCAAAACGACGGTGGTCTCCGCACCGGATCCATCGGTCTTCGGCCAGCCGGTGACGATCACTGCGACGGTGGTGCCGGTCGCGCCCGGGACGGGCACGCCGACGGGCACCGTCACCTTCGTCATCAGCGGGGGGCCGACGCTGACGGCACCGCTGGTGGGGGGAACGGCGACGGTCACCGCGAACACGCTGAGCGTCGGCCCGCACACGATCACCGCGATCTACGGCGGGGGTGTCAACCACCTGCCGTCGTCGGGGACGGACACGCACACGGTGCAGGGCAAGGGAGCCACCACGACGACGGTGACCTCCTCGCCGGATCCGTCGGCGGTGGGGCAGCAGGTGAGCTTCACGGCCACCGTGGCGCCGGTGCCCCCAGGACCCGGCACGCCCACAGGCACGGTGACCTTCACGTTCGGGGACGGGTCGCCGCCGGTGACGGTTCCCCTGGTGGGAGGTGCGGGCACGGCCAACCACACCTACACCAGCGCGACCGGCAGCCCGTACACGGTCACCGCGACCTACAGCGGTAACGCCAACCTCAACTCCTCCACGGGCACCGACACCCAGACCGTGCTGCCGGCGGCGACGACCACGACGGTGACCTCCTCGCCGGATCCGTCGGTGGTGGGCCAGCCGGTGACCATCACCGCGGCGGTGGCGCCGGTGGCGCCGGGTGCGGGGACGCCGACCGGGACGGTGACGTTCACCTTCGGGGACGGGTCGCCGCCGGTGACGGTGCCACTGGCCGGTGGCACCGCCACGACCACGCACGCCTACACCACCGCAACGGGCAGCCCGTTCACGGTGACGGCCACCTACAGCGGCGCCGGGAGCTTCACCGCGTCGTCGGGCACGGACACCCAGACCGTGGGCGCCTCAGGCACCACGACGACGGTGACCTCCTCGCCGGATCCGTCGGCGGTGGGCCAGCCGGTGACCATCACCGCGACGGTGGCGCCGGTGGCGCCGGGCGCGGGCACGCCCACCGGCACGGTCACCTTCGTCTTCGGCGACGGGTCGCCGACCCAGAGCGGCACACTGGTGGGCGGCACCGCGACGGTCACCCACGCCTACACCTCCGCGACCGGCAGCCCGTTCGCCATCACCGCCACCTACGCCGGCAACGGCGACTTCGCCGGTTCCTCGGGCACCGACACCCAAACCGTCAGCCCCGCTGCCACGACCACGACGGTCACGTCCTCACCGGATCCGTCGACGGTCGGCCAACCGGTCGGCATCACCGTGGTGGTGGCCGCCGACGCGCCCGGCGCCGGAACGCCGACCGGGCAGGTGACCGTCAGCTTCGGGGACGGGTCACCCGCCCAGACCGTGACGCTGGTGGGCGGCACGGCGACGGTCACCCACACCTACACGAGCGCCACCGGCAGCCCGTACACCATCACCGCCTCCTACGGCGGGGACAGCGACTTCACCGGCTCGACCGGCACCGACACTCAGACGGTGACCGCGGCCGGGACGGAGGTCACTGTGACCTCCAGCCCGGATCCGTCGGTGGTGGGGCAGCAGGTGACGTTCACCGCCGCTGTCGCTCCCACCGCTCCGGGGGCGGGGTCCCCGACGGGGACGGTGACCTTCGACTTCGGTGACGGCAGCGCGACGGTGACGGTGCCGGTCGCCGGCGGCACCGCGACGGCCACCCACACCTACACCACCGCAGTCGGCAGCCCGTTCACCGTCACCGCGGACTACAGCGGCGACGCCGACTTCCAGGCGGCCACCGGCATCGACACCCAGGCGGTGACCGCGGCCGGGACCACGACGACCGTCAGCTCCAGCCCGGATCCGTCGGTGGTGGGGCAGCAGGTGACGTTCACCGCCGCTGTCGCTCCCACCGCTCCGGGGGCGGGGTCCCCGACGGGGACGGTGACCTTCGACTTCGGTGACGGCAGCGCGACGGTGACGGCGGCGGTGGTGGGCGGTACGGCCACCTCCACCCACACCTACACCTCCGCCTCCGGCAGCCCGTACCCGGTGTCGGCGAGTTACAGCGGTGACGGTGACTTCACCGGTTCGACCGGCACCGACACCCAGGCGGTGACCGCGGCCGGGACCACGACGACCGTCAGCTCCAGCCCGGATCCGTCGGTGGTGGGGCAGCAGGTGACGTTCACCGCCGCTGTCGCTCCCACCGCTCCGGGGGCGGGGTCCCCGACCGGGACGGTGACCTTCGACTTCGGTGACGGCAGCGCGACGGTGACGGCGGCGGTGGTGGGCGGTACGGCCACCTCCACCCACACCTACACCTCCGCCTCCGGCAGCCCGTACCCGGTGTCGGCGACTTACAGCGGTGACGGTGACTTCACCGGTTCGACCGGCACCGACACCCAGGCGGTGACCGCGGCCGGGACCACGACGACCGTCAGCTCCAGCCCGGATCCGTCGGTGGTGGGGCAGCAGGTGACGTTCACCGCCGCTGTCGCTCCCACCGCTCCGGGGGCGGGGTCCCCGACCGGGACGGTGACCTTCGACTTCGGTGACGGCAGCGCGACGGTGACGGCGGCGGTGGTGGGCGGTACGGCCACCTCCACCCACACCTACACCGGCACCTCCGGCAGCCCCTACACCGTCACCGCCACCTACAGCGGCGACCCCGACTTCGCCACTTCCATCGGCACCGACACCCAGACCGTCAATGCGGCGGGAACCACCACCACCGTCACCACCAGCCCCGACCCCTCCGTGGTCGGCCAACCGGTCGGCATCACCGTGCTGGTGGCCGCCGACGCGCCCGGCACCGGAACGCCGACCGGGCAGGTGACCGTCAGCTTCGGGGACGGGTCACCCGCCCAGACCGTGACGCTGATGGGCGGGACGGCGACGGTCACCCACGCCTACACCGGCACCGTGGGCAGCCCGTACACCGTCACCGCCACCTATGCCGGGAACGCCGACTTCAACGCCTCCACCGGTACCGACACCCAGATCGTGGGCGTGGCCCAGACGACCACCACGGTCACGTCGACTCCCGACCCGTCCGTCCTCGGCGAGCAGGTGACGATCACCGCCACGGTGACGCCCACCGCCCCCGGAGCGGGGACGCCCGGCGGGACGGTGTTCTTCGTCGTCAGTGGCGGACCGGTCCTCAGCGCTCCCGTCACCGCGAGCACCGCCACCGTCACCACCAGCGCCCTGACGGTCGGGCCCCACACCATCACCGCCATCTACACCGGCAACAGCAACTTCGGTCCGTCGGTCGGCACCGACACCCACACGGTGAACCAGTCGGCCACGACGACCGCGGTGACGTCGGCACCCGACCCGTCCCTGGTCGGTGAGCAGGTGACGGCCACGGCGACGGTGACAGCGACCGCTCCGGGTGCGGGGACGCCGACGGGGACCGTGGTCTTCGACTTCGGCGACGGCTCCACGCCGGTCCCCGGAGTCGTCGTGGGCGGCACGGCCACGGCCCCCCACACCTACGCCACGACGACCGGTAGCCCGTTCACCATCACCGCGACCTACGGTGGAGACACCAACTTCGCAGGCTCCTCGGACACCGACTCCCACACGGTCGGCGCGGTGGACACCACGACCACGGTGACCTCCTCGCCGGATCCGTCCGTGGCCGGCGAGGCGGTGACGGTGACGGCGACGGTGAGTGCGGACGCTCCGGGTGCGGGGACGCCGACGGGGACGGTGACCTTCGACTTCGGCGACGGGACGCCCGTCGCGACGGGGACCCTGGTGGGCGGCGTGGCCTCGGTCACGCACGCGTACGCCACCACGGCGGGCAGCCCGTACACCATCACCGCCGTCTACGCTGGGAACGGCGACTTCAACCCGTCCACCGGAACCGACACCCAGACCGTGGGCCAGGCCGCGACGACCGCCGTGGTGACGTCCGCTCCCGATCCGTCGGTGATGGGCGAGGCGGTGACGGTGACGGCGACGGTGAGCGCGGACGCTCCGGGTGCGGGGACGCCGACGGGGACGGTGACCTTCGACTTCGGCGACGGGACGCCCGTCGCGACGGGGACCCTGGTGGGCGGCGTGGCCTCGGTCACGCACGCGTACGCCACCACGGCAGGCAGCCCGTACACCATCACCGCGACCTACGGCGGGGACACCGACTTCGCCGGTACCACGGGCACGGACACGCAGACCGTGGGCCAGGCCGCGACGACCGCCGTGGTGACGTCCGCTCCCGATCCGTCGGTGGTGGGTGAGCCGGTGGCGGTGACGGCGACGGTGAGCGCGGACGCTCCGGGTGCGGGGACGCCGACGGGGGCGGTGACCTTCGACTTCGGCGACGGTACGTCGGCCGTCACCGCAACCCTCATCGGCGGTACCGTGACGACCTTCCACACCTGGACGGACGTGGCGGGGAGTCCCTACACCATCAACGTCTCGTACGGTGGGGACACCGACTTCGCCGGTACCACGGGCACGGACACGCAGACGGTGAACCAGGCCGCGACGACCGCCGTGGTGACGTCCGCTCCCGATCCGTCGGTGGTGGGTGAGCCGGTGGCGGTGACGGCGACGGTGAGCGCGGACGCTCCGGGTGCGGGGACGCCGACGGGGACGGTGATCTTCGACTTCGGCGACGGGTCGGGGACGGCCTCGGCGACGGTGGCAGGCGGGGTGGCCACGGCCACGCACGTCTACACGGACGCGGCGGGCAGCCCGTACACCATCACCGCGACCTACGGCGGGGACACCGACTTCACCGGGGACACCGCGACGGACACGCAGACGGTGAACCAGGCCGCCACCACAGCGACGGTGACGTCCGCCCCCGACCCGTCGGTGGAGGGCGAGTCGGTGGCGGTGACGGCGACGGTGAGCGCGGACGCTCCGGGTGCGGGGACGCCGACGGGGACGGTGATCTTCGACTTCGGCGACGGGTCGGGGACGGCCTCGGCGACGGTGGCAGGCGGGGTGGCCACGGCCACGCACGTCTACACGGACGCGGCGGGCAGCCCGTACACCATCACCGCGACCTACGGCGGGGACACCGACTTCGCCGGGGACACCGCGACGGACACGCAGACGGTGAATCAGGGAACCACCGAGACCGGCCTGTAATCAGCACTGGAACCATGATCGACGTCCGACCGGTGTTTCCGGTCGGGCGTCACCCTCATCGGGGTGCTTCCGCGTGACAAAGGCACTCTCAACTGCTGTGTTCTTGTGAGCATCAGCCGATCGCGCCGCCCCCGCGGTCCTACGGTCCGGCTATGAAGACGAGTCGCAGCAGAGGAAGAACCGCGAAGGCCCTGCACAGCGCCGCGCTGGCGGTGCTGCTGACCACCGGGACGCTCACCGCGGCGGCCCCCGGGGCCCGGGCGGCGAACGCGCGGACCGAGACCCCGGTGGCCTCGGCGAGTCCGGTCACCGGCGTGAGCGAGTCGGCGGTGCGGGTGCGAGTGCCGTTGCCGGCGTCCTTCGGGGCCCGTCCGGCGGCATGCGACTGGCTGTCCTACCTGCGCTACCGCTCCTCCGACGGGCCCGCCGCGTCGGCCGACGCCGACCGGATCCTGATCGCCCAGCCGGGCATCCTGGAGGGAGCCGGGGCGTTCGACGGCGTCGCCCGCAACACCGTGGCCCGCGCCGCCGAGCAGGGCGAGCACATCGAGTTCTGGGCGCTGGACCGGCGCTCCAACTGCCTGGAGGACCACACCGGCATCGCCTCCGGCGACCAGCACACGGCCGTCGACTACTACTACCGGGGCAAGCAGGTCGACGGGCGCACCTTCGCCGGGTTCACCGGCAACGACCGGCTGGGCTGGATGGCGAAGCTCGGCATCGAGCAGACCGTCCGCGACCAGTACGACCTGCTCACCGCCGAACTGCCCGACCAGCAAGTGCGCAAGCGGAAGGTGCTGTGCGGCGGACACTCGCTCGGCGGTGTCATCACCGGGTACTTCGCCGCCGCCGACTTCGACGGTGACGGCGCCACCACGGCCGACGCCGGATACAATCAGTGCGCCGGCTACTTCGCCCTCGACACCACCGTCTCCACCTCCCTCGGAGACCTCAGCGGCAGCATCCCGGACGACACCAACCTGCCCGACATCGGCCTCGGTTACGGTGTCGTGCAGGCCGGGCTCGACAGCGGAGTGCTGCCGCGCGCGCTGTCCGCGCCGGTCCTGCTCAACCCCGAGACGATGACCCTGCTGGCCATCGCCGGCGTGGGCGCCGTACAGGACGCGGGCGCCGAGGCCGACCTGCCGGGCTACCTGCCCGCAGGCGTCAACATCGAGGCGACCAACCGCTTCCTGTTCTCCAAGGACGCCGCCGCCTTCCTCACCGGCACACCCGCGGTGAAGGACTTCCGGCTCACCAACGCGGCGGTGCTCGGGGCGCTGCTGGACGACAACTCCGTACCGCTGGCGTTCCTGCAGAGCAGCGTGGGCTTCTTCGACGGCGGCCCGATCGCCGACAAGAGCTTCCCCGTCGCCAACGGCGACTCCCAGCAGCCGGGGCTGTTCGGCACGGCCTACAAGGCGATCCCGGACAAGCCCCACGGCCCGCTCTACACATGGCGGGATTACGACCGTGTCGGCGACCCCGACGACCCCGGCTACCGGTCGGCCGACGGCACGCCCTTCACCAGCGCCGGCAAGGAGGTCACCGACCTCCAGGAACTGGCCCGCAGCCTGGCCGAGCAGCCGCTGGACTTCACCGAGCAGTATTTCCCGACCAAGCTGGTCACCGACCTCGAACTGGCCACCTCCCCGCAGGTGAAGCGGCTCGTCGCGCACCCGCAGGGGCTCACCGCCAACCCGACGCTCACGGTCCTCGCGGGCGACGGACTGCTGGCCGGCCGCATCCCCGCCGACCTGCACCCCGTGGTCGCCGACGGCTACCAGCACCTCGACGTGCTGACCGCGGCGCCGGTGCAGAACAACGGGCGGCCCGAGCCCGTCTCCACCAGCCTGGCCGCGTTCGCCCGCTCGCCCCGGTAGCCCCACCGCACACCCGAAGGGCCCGGGAGGATCTCCTCCCGGGCCCTCGTCGTGGCAGGCCTCGCTCAGACCTTGCCCGCGGCGAACGTGGCCGCCGCGTCGGCGTTGTTGAAGTAGCCGAGATGCGCGAGGACGTCACCCCCGCCGCTCTCGCAGATCGGGTCGCCCTTGGCGCAGAAGTCGATGGTGCGGCTCTGGTAGGTGCCGGTGACGCTTCTGCCGAGGGCCCGGATCGGGTTGCCGAACAGCAGCACCGCGGCCACCCTCGGCGCGAGCGAGGTGGGTATGGTGGCCACGATGGGGCTGCCGACCACCGCGCCGTCGCTGCTGATGCCGATGGAGTTGTCCACGACGTTCGCGCCCTGTGAATATCCCACGAGAACGAAACGCTGGTTCGGACAGGCGGCGGCCTGGCTGTTGACGTGGTTCACGAGGTCCGCGTTTCCTTGCGCGGCCGAGGTGAGGGAAAGGTCCGCGGGATAGTTCACCTTGTAGCTGGACAGGCTCTTTCCTGTCAGTTTCTTCTGCAGCGCGGAATACACCGGGTCGCCGACGATCGCGCCCAGCGTGCCCGGCTCGAAAGTGCCGCGGGCCGCGACGACGTCGATGTCCGTGCAGGTGGCGGCCGTTGCCGTGGGTGCCGAGAGGGTGGTCAGTCCGGCCCCGCCGAGCAGCGAGAGCGCGGCGAGGCACAAGCGGATACGCATGAGGATCCTTTGCGGGTGGGGCGCGATGACGCGCCTGCGGAAAAGGACGCCCCGAAGGTATTCGCGTTTATTGACCGGGTGTTATGGACGGGAATTCAGAAACTCCCGGGATTTTGTTGCCGAATTGAGCGGGGGTGAAGGGTCACGGGGTGCACGTGCCCGGGTCCCGCAGTTCCTCGGCACGCAGGGCCAGGATGAGGTCCAGACGCGTGCCGGGGTCGTGCAGGGCGTCGCCGAACAGCTTCTCCAGCTGGCGCAGGCGGTAGCGGACCGTCTGCGGATGGACGTGGAGCCGTGCGGCGACGTCGGGCACGTTGCTGCCGCTGATCAGCCAGGCCAGCAGCGTCTCGGCGAGCCGGGGCCGCTGGCCCTCGGAGACCGCGTCCAGGGGGGCGAGGACCCGCGCCTCCAGCTGGGCGAGCAGCGGCTCGTCGCTGTGTAGCAGCAGGGTCGACAGATGGTCGGCGCAGCGCACCACGCCCTGGCGGGGCAGCACCCCGCGGCCCATCAGCCCCAGGGCCCGGGTGGCCCAGTGCAGCGACTGCGCCGCCTGGAGGAGCGGGACCGTCGGACCGATCGCGGCCGGACGGCCCCGTAGCGCCAGGGCGAACGCCCGCCCGCCGAAGCGGCCCGAGCCGTCCGGGTCGGGCACCAGCATCCGCGGCGGCCGGGACGCCATGTCGACCAGCGCCCCGGCCGCCGCCAGCGGCCGGTCCTCCTCGCGCTGCTCCGGGGTGGCCGCGAGCGCGACGACGGCGACCTGCCGGGGCACCGACCACCGCGCGCCGTGCGCCAGGTCCTGCACCGCCTCCAAGGACACCGCTCCGTCACTCAGCAGCATCTCCAGCAGCCGCCTGCGCCGCCGCTCCAGCTCGTCCGTGCTGCGCAGCTGGGCCTCGGCGTAACCGGCCGCCGCCGCCTCGGCGACCTCGTGCACGGTCCGGAACGCGAGCTCCCCGAGCGCGGCCACGACCGCGGAGTCCAGCCCCAGTTCCTCCGCCGTACGGCCCATCAGCCGCCAGGCGTGCAGCCCCCCGACGCGCAGCGCGGACTGCAGCGCGTCCAGACTGCGGCCCTCCAGGGCCTCGCCGCGCCCGAGTTCGTAGTACGTGGCCGCGATCGCCTCCCCCCGGCCGCGCGGATCGGCGATGTGGTCCACGAACAGGGTCAGCGCCTGCACCACCCCGGCCCGCAGGTTCCTGCCGTACGTCCCGTCGGCCGGCCGCGCGTACTCCGGAACCTGGCCGCGGACCTCCTCCTCCACCTCGTCGGCCACCGCCTCCAGCTGGGCGCGCAGCAGCTCGGCCAGCTCGGGGGGCATGGGCGGCACCGCCGGACCGGCCGGCACGCCGCGCGGGGTGGGGACGGCCATCGCGGACACTCCATTCACCCGGAACCGGCTCACCCTCGGGCTGTTGCCCGTGGGGCGAGGGGCATGTCCTGGGTTGGACGGACGTCCCCTGCGCTCCGTTCCGTGCCCCGACGGCACCGACATCACTCCGGCACTCCCAGTGCACGGGCGAGCATCGGCCACGAGGCGGTGAACTCCCGTTTCCAGTAGGTCCAGCTGTGTGCTCCTCCGGTGTAGTAGTGGGTGGTGACCGGGATGCCGAGCAGGGCGAGCGTGTCGGTGAAGGCGTGGGCGGAGAGCCACAGGGCGCTCTCCAGCGCCTCGGGCAGCAACTCGTCGGTGCCGCCCGCCAGTCCGCTGCCGCTCGACACGTACAGCGGGGTGCCGCGCAGTCCCGTGGCACGGGCCCGCGGGTTGAAGTCCCGCCAGGTGAGCAGGTTCAGGATCGGATTGCCCCAGAGGGTGAGCGGCAGCAGGTTCTCGCGGGCCACGATGGCGTCCACGATGGGGGGCACCCCGGGCGCGGTGGTGTCGAGGATCCCGCTGTAGGAGGCCGCGGCGGAGAACACGCCCGGATGGCGGGCCGCGTGGGCCATCGCGCCGTAGCCGCCGGTGGAGACCCCGGCGACGGCCCGTACGCCGGAGGCCCGGTAGTCACGGGCGAGCAGCGCCGGGACCTCCGTGAGCTGGAAGGTCTCGTAGTCGGGCCCGCTGCGCCAGGCGCTGGGAATGCCGGTGGGGCCCCCGTCCGGCATCGCCACGATCATGTCGCGGCCCTTGGTGAAGGCCTCGATGTCCGTCTCCCGCGTCCAGGACGTGTAGTCGTCGTGGGCGCCGTGCAGCAGGTACAGGACGGGGTAGGTCCGCCCGGTCTGGGTGTCGAAGTCCGACGGCAGGATCAGCCGTACCGGCGCGCTCCGGCCGAGCGCGGGGGAGGACACGGTGACGTCGAGGGTGCGCGGTCCGACCCGGGTCGCGGCCCCGGCGCGCGCGGTAGCGGTCGCGGCGCCGAACAGGACGGCCAGCGAGGTGGCCGCCGCGGCCCTGGTGACGGCGCGTCGGGACACTCCTGTGGTGCGGTGGGGCATGGCGGCTCCTCGTGATCCGGTTCAGCGGCTCTGCGCGGCGAGTGCGCGCCGCAGGTCGGCGGCGATCTCGTCGACGTGTGGGGGGTCGAGCAGCGACAGATGGTGGCCCGCGACCGGTACGACCGTCAGGCGCGGGCACACCTCGTCCCAGCCGAGCGCCTCGTCGTCGCGCTCGTACGCCGGGTCGCGCACGGTGTGCGGGGCGGGCTCGGTGGCCCGGTACAGGACCACCCGCCCGTCGTAGCGGCCCGGGCGGTGGGCCTCGCCGATCCTCAGGTCCAGGTAGGAGGAGCGCTGGTGCTCCAGCGCGGCGGCGGGCAGGTCTGCGGCCTCGCGCAGGGCCCGCAGCACGGTGTCGATGCGCTCGCGGTCGTCGTCCGTCGCCACGAGTTCGTCGTACGGCAGCTCCAGCCGGACCCCGTAGGCGTCGGCGACGTGGCGGGCGAAGCCGGTGAAGTGGGCGCGGATCCGGTCGGCCGGGGTGCGTCCGGGCTGGGGGAGGGGCCGTACGGAGTCGATGAGCACCACCAGCTCCACCTCCCGCCCGGCGGTGGACAGCTGCCGCGCCGCCTCCTGGGCGACGAACCCGCCGAAGGACCAACCCCCGAGCAGCAGCGGCCCGTTCGGGTGGGCGGCGGTGACCGCTTCGGCGTAGCGGCGGGCCTTCTCGGTCACCGTCCGGGCCTCCTCGACCCGGTCCAGCCCGTACACCGGCCGGTCGTCCCCGAGCCGGTCGGCGAGCGGCCGGTAGACGTCGGTGGGGCCGCCGGCGGCGTGCACGAGGAAGAGCGGGGCCCGGCCGCCGGTGGTGCGCAGGGGCCGCAGCGGGGAGTCCTCGCTCGTGGGGAGCGCCCGCCCGACGCGGTCCGCCGCTTCCTGGACGGTCGCGGCGCCGAGCAGGTCGCGCAGGGGCAGGTCGATCCCGAACTCGCGGGCCACGGCGGTGCGGATACGGACCGCCATCAGCGAGTCCAGGCCGAGGTCGGCCAGTGCGGTGGCCGGGGTGATACGCGCCGGCGGATGTCCGGTGACGGCGGCGATGTGGTGGCACAGCCGGGCCGGGACCGAGGTGTCGTCCGCGACGGCGGTCTCTTCCACGGGCGCTGCCGCCGGTTCCCGGGTGGCCGTGGTGGCGGTGCGGCCGTCCGTCCACCAGTGCCGGACATGCCGCCAGCGCGGCGCGGGCAGGTCGACGACCCGGCCGGGCGGCAGCGGCAGCCGCCCGCCCGCCGCGTACAGGGCGCCCAGCCGCGCGAGGAACCCGGCGGAGCCGTCCGCGTCCCGGCGCAGCGTCCCGATGGCGAGGGCGCCGGGTACGGCGTCGGTGACGGCCCGCGTCAGCACCGGATGCGGCGAGATCTCGACGAACGCGGTGTGCCCGTCGGCCGCGGCCGACGCGACGGCCCGGTCCAGACGCACCGGCCTGCGCAGGTTCGCGGCCCAGTGGGCGGCGTCGAACGGGCAGGCGCCGCGCGGATCGTCGAGGACGGTGGAGTAGACGGGAACGCGCGGGGCTCTGCCCTGGATGTCGGCCAGCGCCCCGGTCAACTCCGGCAGCAGGGGATCGACCTGGGGAGAATGCCCGGCGCCGGCGACCCGCATGGCCCGGGCGGCCCGGCCCTCCCGCTCCAGCCGCCGTACGAGCCGGGCCACCGCCGGTTCCTCCCCGGTGACCACCTTCTGGGTGGGCGAGGAGTGGACGGCGACGTGCACGCCGGGGAAGTCCCGTTCCAGGGCGTCCAGTTCGCCGTCGTCGATGTCGACGACGGCCATCGCGCCGCCGCGCAGCCCGCTGAGCAGCCGGGCCCGTACCGCGACGACCCGGGCCGCGTCCGAGACGTCCAGGGCGCCCGCGCACACCGCGGCGGCCACCTCGCCCAGGGAGTGCCCGATGACGGCGGCGGGTTCGACACCGTGGGACCGCCACAGCTCCGCGAGGGCTACCTGGAGACCGAACAGGACGGGCTGGGCGACCTCCAGACGGTCGAGGTCGCCGCCGGAGGCCAGGTGGTCGTAGAGGGACAGGCCGCACTCCGGGGCGAGCTGCGCGTCGAGTTTCTCCACGGCGGCGGCGAAGGCGGGTTCCTCGGCCAGCAGCCGCCTCCCCATCCCGGCCCACTGGCTGCCGTACCCGGAGAAGACCCACACCGGTCCGCGCCCGACGAGCTCGCGGTCGTCGCCCACCACCCGCGCATGGGGCAGGCCGCGCGCCAACGCGTCCAGTCCGTCGGCGAGTTCGTCGCGGTCACCGGCGACGACGGCGGCGCGCACGGGCCCCCGGCCGGCCCGTCCCGCGAGCGTGCGCGCCACGTCGGCGGGGTGTGCGGCGGCGCCTTCCGGAGTGCGGAGCCAGTCGGCGAGCCGGGAAGCGGTGTCCCGGACGCGTTCGGCGTCGACGTCGGACAGGAGGTGGAGGCGGGCGGCCGGTTCCTCGGTGGCGGGCGGCGCCAGGAGGCCGGGACGCCACTCCTCCAGCACGGCATGGGCGTTGGTGCCGCCGAAGCCGAACCCGGAGACCCCGGCGACGGCCGTGCCGCCGTAGCGGGGCCACGGCTCGGCCTCGGTCACCACCCGCAGCCGTACGTCCTCCAGGGCGCTGCCCCCGGTGCAGTGCAGGGACGGCGGAATGACGTCGTGGTGCAGCGCGAGCACCGTCTTGACCAGCCCGGCGACGCCCGAGGCGGACTCCAGGTGGCCGAGGTTGCCCTTGACCGAGCCGAGCAGCAGCGGCTGGTCGGCGTCCCGGCCCGGCCCGAGCACGGCGCCGAGCGCGCCCGCCTCGATCGGGTCGCCCAGCGGGGTGCCGGTGCCGTGCGCCTCCACGTAGTCGACGTGTGCCGGGGTGAGCCCGGCCCGCCCGTAGGCGGTGCGCAGCAGGGCCTGCTGGGCCGCCGGGTTGGGCGCCAGGAGGCCGCCCGACCGGCCGTCGGAGTTGACGGCGGTGGCGCGGATGACGGCCAGCACACGGTCGCCGTCCCGCTCGGCGTCCGACAGCCGCTTCAGCAGCACCGCCGCGCAGCCCTCGCCGCGCCCGATGCCGTCGGCCGCCGCCGAGAACGGCTTGCACCGCCCGTCCGGCGCGAGGGCCCCCGCCCGCCCGAAGGCGACACCGATGGTGGGGGAGAGCAGCAGGTTGACCCCGGCGGCGATCGCCGCGTCGCTCTCGCCCGTACGCAGGCTCACACACGCGTGGTGCACCGCGACCAGGGACGAGGAACACGCGGTGTCGACGGCCATGCTCGGCCCGCGGGTGTCCAGCACGTACGCCAGCCGGCCCGCGGTGACACTCAGCGCCGCCCCCGCGGGAGCCCATGGATCGACGGCGGCCGGGTCGGCGCCGGTGAGCTGCCCGTACTCGGGGGCGGACACGCCGACGAAGACACCGGTGGCGGTGCCCGCGAGCGAGGCGGCCGGGACGGCGGCGTGGTCGAGTGCCTCGTGGACGACCTCCAGGAGGATCCGCTGCTGCGGGTCCATGACGGCGGCCTCGCGCGGGGTGACGCGGAAGAAGTCCGCGTCGAACCCGGCGATGTCGTCGAGATAGCCGCCGTACGGTGGCGCGTCGGAGGGCGGGAAGGCGGTGAAGTCGCGCCACCGGTCCCCGGGGACGCGCCGGATCGCGTCCACGCCCTCGCTCAGCAGCCGCCAGTAGTCGCCCGGCCCGTGCACACCCCCGGGCAGCCGGCAGCCGATCCCGACGACCGCGACGGGCTCACCGGGGTCCACCGGGGCCGCGGCGGCCTTCGTCGCCGCGGGTGTGACCTCCACGGGTGTGTCGCACAGGCGGGCCACCAGGTCGGCGCCGGTGGGCGCCTCCCACAGCAGCGTCGGCGGCAGTTCCCGGCCCGCCAGCCGGGACAGCTCCCCGGCCAGCACGACCGCGTCCCGCGAAGCCATGCCGAGGTCCGCCAGCGGCCGGTCCATCGGCACGTCCTCGGCGGGGGTGCCGCTCCAGGCGGCCACCCGCTGTGCGATCAGGCGGCGCAGCGCGCCCTCGTCGACGGCCCTCATTCCGCGCTCTCCGTGGCGTAGACGCCCTCCAGGTAGCGTGCGCGGGTCAGCGCCCGGGCCACCTTGCCGCTGGACGTACGGGGTACCGCGCCCGGCGGGACGAGGACGACGTCGGCCAGCCGCAGCCCGTGCCGGGCGGAGACGGCCGCGCGCACGGCGCGCACCAGGTCCGGTACGTCGATCCCGGCCAGGGTCGTGGTCCGGGTGTGCTCGGCGACGACGACCACCCGCTCGCCCTCGCCGCCCGGGACGCCGAAGGCGGCGAGCCGGTCGCGCCGCACGGCCGGATGCGCGTCCTGCGCCGTGGCCTCCACGTCCTGCGGGTAGTGGTTGCGGCCGTCGACGACGATCAGGTCCTTCAGCCGGCCGGTGACGATCAACTGCCCGTCCAGGACGGTCCCCAGGTCGCCGGTGCGCAGCCAGCCCCCCGGCTCCGCCGGTTCGTCGGCGAAGGCGGCGCCGAAGACGCGCCGGGTCTGCTCGTCCTGGCTCCAGTAGCCGCGCCCGACATTCGGGCCCCGCACCCAGATCTCGCCGACCTCCCCCTCGGACAGGGCGGCGCGGGACACCGGGTCGGCGATGCGGACCCGCTGGCCCGCCGGAGTGCCGCAGCCGGCCAGTGGCACGGCGGTGGGGTCGTCGGGCCGTGCGGGCAGGGCCTTCCCGGCGGCGAGGGCATCGCGGTCGAGCGAGAACCGGCGCGGCGGCTCCCCGGGCCGGGCCGCGCTGACGAACACGGTGGCCTCGGCGAGCCCGTACGACGGGCAGTGGGTCCGCGGCGCGAGCCCCTGCGCGGCGAAAGCGGCGTGGAAGCGGTCGGCGGTACCGGGCCGGACCGGCTCGCTGCCGTTGATCAGCGCGGCGACGCCGTCCAGCCGCAGGCCCGCCTTCTGCGCGTCGGGCACGGCCGAGGCGCAGTAGTCGTAGGCGAAGTTGGGCGCGGCGCTCACCACGCGCGGATGCGCGCCCAGCAGCCGCAGCCAGCGCACGGGCTCGTGCAGGAACGCCACCGGATCCATGAGCACCGACAGCAGACCGCGCACGACCGGGGCGGCGACGCTCAGCACGAGCCCCATGTCGTGGTAGAGCGGCAGCCAGCCGACGCAGGTGAGCGGATGGTCGTCGGCACCGTAGGCGGTCAGCGCCTGGCGGGCGTTGGCGACGACGTTGGCGTGGGTGATCTCCACGCCCGCCGGGGTGCGGGTCGAGCCGGAGGTGTACTGCAGGTAGGCGATGGCCGCGTCGTCCGGCGCGATGGGCCGCCAGTCCCCGGCGGCGTCGTCGGGCACCTGGTCGGCGACGACGATCCGCACCGGCGTGCCCGCGCAGAACTCCCGCACCTCCTCCAGGGCACGGCTCGTCGTCACGACGGCCGCCGGACGCGCGTCGGCCAGGACCGCCGAGAGCCGGTCGCCGTGCCCGGGCAGACCGGGTGGGAACAGCGGTACGGCGACCAGCCCGGCGGCGAGCGCCGCCAGGAAGGCGGTGACGTACTCCGTCCCCTGCGGGCACAGCAGGGCCACCCGCTCCCCGGGCTCGGCCCGCTCGGCGAGCCGGGCGGCCAGCGCCCGCACCCGCAGGTCCAGGCGCCGCCAGGTCAGGGTGCGGTGGACGCCGCGCGACTGCGGGGCGGGATGGTCGACGAAGGTGAACGCCCTGCGGTCGGGGGTGGTTTCGGCCCAGTGCCTTACGTGTTCCGGCAGGGTCCGGTACGCGGGCGCGAGCGGGGGGCGGCGGCTGTCCATCGGGCGGGGCTCCTCACATCGCGGGATCGGCTTGGGGGTCGCGCCGGTCGCGGCGGTCGGCGCGGTCGGGGCGGTGGGACCGGTCGGCTCGGTGGGACCGGCCGGGGCGGTGGGCCGGTCAGGCCGGTCAGAGCGGGATGTTTCCGTGCCGGCGCTCCGGCATCGGGGCCCGCTTGCCGCGCAGGGCGCGCAGGGCGCGGCAGACCTGGGCACGGGTCTCGCGCGGGGCGATGACCGCGTCGACGTATCCGCGTTCGGCGGCGAGATAGGGCGTGCCGTGGGTGCTCTCGTACGCGGCGACGAGGCGGGCGCGCAGCGCCTCCGGGTCGGCGGAGGCGGCCAGTTCACGCCGGTGCAGCAGGCCCACCGCGCCCTCGGCGCCCATGACGGCGATCCGGGCGGTGGGCCAGGCGAGGTTGATGTCGGCGCCCAGGTGCTTGGAGCCCATCACCGCGTACCCGCCGCCGTACGCCTTGCGCACCACCACGGTGACCTTCGGGACGGTCGCCTCGGCATAGGCGTACAGCAGCTTGGCGCCCCGCCGGATGATCCCGCCCTGTTCCTGGCGGACGCCGGAGAGATAGCCGGGGACGTCGGCGAAGGTCAGCAGCGGAATGCCGAACGCGTCGCAGAACCGCACGAAGCGCGCCGCCTTCTCGGAGGCGTCGATGTCGAGGACCCCGGCGGCGTGCAGCGGCTGGTTGGCGACGACCCCGACGGACCCGCCCTCGACGCGGGCCAGCGCGCAGACGATGTTCGGCGCGAACAGCTCCTGGACCTCCAGGAGTTCACCGTCGTCGACGACCGCGCGCAGGATCTCGCGCATGTCGTAGGCCTGCCCGAGCCGGTCCGGCACGATCCGGTCCAGCCGCTCGTCGTCGGGTGCCGCTCCCGGGGCGTACCGCGGGGGCCCTTCGAGGTTGTTGGCGGGCAGGTAGGACAGCAGGTCGCGTACGGTGCCGAGGGCGTCCTCCTCGTCGGCGGCGAGGAAGTGCGCGTTGCCGTTGACGGTGTTGCTGGTGCGGGCGCCGCCCAGGTCCTCGGCGCTGGTGCGCTCGCCGGTGACGGCGTGGATGACGTCGGGCCCGGTGACGAACATGTGCGAGGCGCGGTCCACCATCACGGTGAAGTCGGTGATCGCCGGCGAGTACGCGGCCCCGCCGGCGCACGGTCCCAGGATGACGGAGATCTGCGGGATCACGCCGGACGCCCGCACGTTGCGGCGTACCAGCTCGGCGTAGAGGGCGAGCGAGGCGACACCTTCCTGGATGCGGGCGCCTCCGCCGTCGTTGAGACCGATGACCGGGCAGCCGGTCTTCAGCGCGAGCTCCATCAGGGCGAGGGTCTTCTCCCCGAAGGCCTCGCCCATGCTGCCGCCGAAGACCGTGGAGTCCTGGGCGAACACGCAGACCGGGCGTCCGTCCACCGTGCCGTGCCCGGTGACCACCCCGTCGCCGTACGGGCGGCGCGCGCCGTCCCCGGTGGACCTGGCCCGCACGAACTGCCCGGTCTCCGTGAAGGAACCGGTGTCCAGCAGCCGGTCGATCCGCTCCCGGGCGGTGAACTCCCCGCGTCGTCGCGGGCCGCCCGGTGCCATGGCCCGCGTCCGACGGTGTTCCAGCTCGGTGATGCGGCCGGCGGTGCGGTCGGACACGTGTGCCGCCGTCGCCGGTGCCTCGGATGTCGTCGCCTCTGTCGTCACAGCCACCTCCGAAGTGGCTTTCGAATATGGCAGCGACTTGGGGGCGGACCGAGTGGATCGGCTCTCTGTGTGCGGGATGTGAGTCATGCGCGAGCGGGCTTCGTCCTGGCGTGACAAGGCGTCCGCCGCGCCGGTTCGCCGCGGTGACGCCGCAGGGCGCGACCGCGGCGGACCGGTGCCGGGGTCAGCCCTCGATGCGGTGCGTGGTCCAGAAGCCGGTCAGGTCGGTGGTCGTGGCGGCCTGGGCGGCGGCCTTGAACTCGGCCGTGGTCGAGACGCCGTACCAGTGTGAAGTGGCGTAGTCCTTCAGCAGTTTCGCCATGGCGGTGTCGCCGAGGACGCGCCGCAGGTCGTGCAGGGCGCACTTGCCGTAGCCGTAGATCACGGTCGAGTAGCGCGAGGAGTGCGCGTCCCAGTAGGCCATCGAGTTGGTGATCTTCTCAGCCGACGAGGCCCACGAGACGCTGTTCCAGCAGCTGGTGCCGGTCTTGCCCAGCGCCAGGTCGGTGGCGTAGTCGGTGAACGCCTCGTCCAGCCAGGGGCTGTTGTACTCGTCGTCGCCGACGATGCCGTAGAACCACTGGTGGCCGATCTCGTGGGTGAGCGCGGTGGTGCTGACGAGGTCGAGGACGAACCCCGGGTACTCCATGCCGCCGAACCAGAAGTTGTTGTCGATGACCGCGTCCAGTTCGCCGTACGGGTAGGCGCCGAAGCGGGTGGCGTGGGCGTCGACCGCGGTCTTGGCGGTGGTGAGCATCGACTGGGCGCCGGCCGAGCTGATGCCGGAGACGGAGTAGACGTTGATCGGGGTGCCCGCGGAGGACGTGCCGGAGATCTTGGTGAAGGGGCCGGCCGCCCAGGCGAAGTCCCGGACCTTGGTGGCGGTCGCGGTGGTGACGGTGCGTCCGCTGGAGCCGGGGGTGTCGACCGAGGTGCCGGTGGCGGGCACCAGCAGGGTGGTGGGGTGGTCCAGTGTCACCTTGAAGTCGGCCGCCAGCGAGTAGAACGACTCCCCGTTGTTGGTGTACGGATCCAGGTGCCAGCCCGCCCCGTCCTTGACGGCGAGCACGGGCAGCGCGTTGCCGATGAAGCTGAACGCCCCGTCGTGGCCGAAGCGGTCGGCGCCGCTGGGCACGGTGATGCCGAGGTCGAAGCCGATGGTGGCGCTCTGCCCCTGCGCCAGCGGCGTCGGCAGTGTGATCTGCAGGGCCGTGCAGCCGACCGAGAGGGAGCCCGCGGTGCCGCCGGTGACGTTGCCGACCGTGATCGGCATGGCGGAGCAGGTGCCGTGGTAGTTGTCCCACAGCCGCAGGTACACCTCGCCGAGCGCGGTCGCGGAGGCGTTGGTGAAGGTCGCGGTCTCGTGTCCGGTCCACACGGTGCCGCTGGTGTTGCTGCTCAGGCTGACGGTGTACGAGGGTGCGGCCGGGGTGCGCGCGGAGTCCGCGGGCGGCGTCGTGTCGCCGGAGGTGTTCAGGGTGACGTCGTCGACGACGAAACTGGTCTGGAGGCTGGAGTCCTCGGTGCCGGTGAAGGCGAGGTTCACCGTCTGGCCCGCGAACGCCGACACGTCGAACGACTTCTGCGCATAGCCGGTGTTCTTGTCGAGGTTCGAGTATGTCGCCAGCGTGGTGCTGCCGATCTTCGCGGTCAGCTTGTCGTAGGCGGTGGAGGAGGTCGTCTCGGCGGTGTCGACGTGCAGCCAGAAGCTGAGGGTGGCGCCGGCGCATCCGGCCGGGACGGTGATGCTCTGCGAGAGCGCGTCGGTGTGCGTACCGCCGACGCCGTCCAGCCAGGCGAAGGAGGTGCCGCCGTGGGCGGTCTGGCCGGTCCGGCTGGTGATCACGCTGGTCGAGGACTGGCTCCAGGGCGAAGTGCCGCTCTCGAAACCGCCGTTGGTGACCACTTGCGCCGGGGTGCAGGCGGCGGGCGCTGCGGGCGGCGCGGCTGCCGCCGGGCCGGCGGGCAGCGAGAGGGCGGTCAGCACGGCGACGGCGAGGGCGCCCGCGGCGAGCGATCCGCGGCCGCTGACGCTCCTGTGGGGGGTCGGTCTCACACGTAACTCCTTTACCGCGGCCGGGATTCCGGCCTGCTCGGTGACCGCCGGGCGGCTGGGGTGCGCCGGGGCGGCCATGGACTGTGTGGATCGGCTGAACACTCGGAAGCGTCGCAGATTTGACCGGACCATGCCAGGCCGAGTCGTTGAGACCGGCGATCTCTCCGAACCGATGCGGTCAGTCGGCGGTGCGCACGGCCGGCATGGCGAGGTCCACGGGGGTGCCGTCACCGCTCTTGCAGGAGTCGTGGCAGTCCTTCTCCAGGCTGCAGCACAGCGAGCAGACGGCGCCCTCGTGGAAGGGGCAGCCCGCCATGTCGGGCCGCTCGAACTCGGTCGCGCACACCGAGCAGGTCAGGGTGGCCGCCGACGGCAGACCGTCCGCGCCGAGCAGCGGCTCGTCGAGGTCATCGGCGCGGGCGATGTAGTACCTGCCCTTGGTGAGCACCGCGAACAGCGGCGAGAGCACCATGGCCAGGAACAGGGCGATGAAGGGGGAGTACGCCTTGCCGTAGTCGCCGAACGCCTCGAAGTACGCGGCGATGGAGACCGCCGAGGCGATCAGCATCGAGCCGAAGCCGACCGGGTTGAAGTTGTACAGATGGGCCCGCTTGAACTCGATGTACGACGGGCTGAGCTTCAGCGGCTTGTTGATGACCAGGTCGGCGACGACCGCGCCGATCCAGGCGATGGCCACGTTGGAGTAGAAGCCGAGCACCGTGTTGAGGAACCCGAAGACGCCGCCCTCCATCAGGGCCAGGGCGATGCCGACATTGAGGAAGATGTAGACCACGCGGCCCGGGTGGCGGTGGGTCAGCCGGGAGAAGAAGTTCGACCAGGACAGCGAACCGGAGTACGCGTTCGTCGAGTTGATCTTTATCTGGGACAGGATCACGAAGAACGTCGCCAGGCCCAGGGCGACCGGCGCCGCGAAGGTCTTGAAGCCGTGCACGTACTGCTGGATCGGCTCGTTCGCCTTGGCCAGGCCCACGCTGCCGGCGATGTAGAAGGCCAGGAACGCGCCGCCGATCTGCTTGGCCGCGCCGAGCACCACCCAGCCAGGGCCGGCGGAGAGCACCGCGCCCCACCACTTCCTGGCGTTCTGCGGCGTCTTGTCGGGCATGAAGCGCAGATAGTCGACCTGCTCGCCGATCTGGGCGATCAGCGAGAGCGCCACACCCGCGCCCGCGCCGATGCCGAGCATGCTGATGCCGGAACCGGTGGGGGAGTTCCCGGCGAAGTGGGTGAACTCCGAGAACGTGCCCGGCTCCTGGACGGCGATGGACACGAACGGCGCGACCATCAGCACCAGCCAGACCGGCTGGGTCCACACCTGCATCTTCGAGAGCGCCGTCATGCCGTAGATCACCAGCGGCAGGATGACCAGCGAGCAGATGAGGTAGCCGACCGCCAGCGGGATGTGCAGGCCGAGCTCCAGGGCCTGCGCCATGATCGAGCCCTCGAGGGCGAAGAAGATGAACGTGAAGCTCGCGTAGATCACCGACGTGAGCGTGGAGCCGAGGTAGCCGAAGCCGGCACCCCGGGTCAGCAGGTCCATGTCGATGGAGTACTTCGCCGAGTAGTACGAGATCGGGATGCCGGTGAGGAAGATGACCACGGCCGCGGCCAGGATCGCCACCAGGGCGCTGGAGAAGCCGTTGGAGATCGCGATCGAGCCGCCGATGGCGAAGTCGGCCAGGTAGGCGATGCCGCCCAGCGCCGTGGTGGCCACCACGTAGGGAGTCCACCGCCGGAAGGACTTAGGCGCGTAGCGCAGCGAGTAGTCCTCCAACGTGTCGTTCTGCGTCCAGCCGTTGTAGGTCCGTCCACCTGTGGTCGTTGCCGAGGTCTCTTTGTCGACGATGTCCGTCACGGTTCTTCCCTCTTCCGCAGGGGCAGTTCCAGGGAAGAGTCCCGTCGCACTGTTTCGCGACCGTTTCCCGCGCTTTAAGGTCCACCGTCACCGCACGCCCCGCGCCCCCCACTCCCTCATCTCGCGGCGGCTGCCACGGCCGCCGGGTCCTCGCCGGTCAGCCGTGCGATGCGGTCCAGCGGCACACCCGCCGCCACCGCCCGGCCGAGCAGGGCGTCCCGGCCGTCGGCGCAGTCGCGGTAGGCCAGCAGTTCCTCCTCGATCCGGGCCACGGCCTCCGGGGCGGTGTGCTGCCGCAGCCGGCTCAGTTCCTCCTCGCCGAGCGGCACCGGCAGCCGTTCCGCGTCCTCGGGAATGGCCGTGGTGTCCTCCGGCGGCACCAGCCGCAGGTTCGGGGACGTCGCCGTCACACCGTGCGCGTCCAGCCATGCCCGCACGGCGGGAGTCTCCATACAGGCGAGCTCACCGACGGCGGTCGGCGGCAGACCGAGCGGTGCGGTCGTGTCGTCCAGCAGGAACAGATAGGCGTCGTCCGTCATCCTCGGCTTCTCCTGGGGGAACGGTGGGACTGATCACTGCTCCCTCTACCCCGTCGCCGCCGGATCATGGGACGGCGCGGTCTACCGCACCCGGCGTATCTCGCCGCGCACCCGGTAGAAACCGCCGGCCGCCGGATGGACGGCGTCGACCACGTAGCGCGCCCCCGGCTCCCGTATCTCGCGCGGGAACTGCACGTTCCAGCCGGGCTCGAAGCCGTCGGACACCACGTGGACGCGCAGCCTGCCACCGGTCAGCTGGACACACTCCACGACCACCCCGCCCGCGGGCGGCGCGCTGACGGTCGCCAGGGCGGACGCCGATGTCGCCGGGTCGTAGGTGGGCAGCGCGGCGGCCGACTTCACGTCGACGGCGACCGGCACCGAACCCTGCTGGGCGGCGGCGATGGCCGCCTCCGAGGTGTCCACGCACACCAGGGCCCCGTCGGTGGTCACCAGATACAGCCGCTCGTCGAAGTACTGCATGGACAGGGCCGAGCCGCTGCCCGTGCGCAGCTTCCACAGCCGGGTGCCGGACGCGTCGAAGCAGTAGACGGAGGAGGCGTTGTCGCCGGCGAAGACATAGCGGCCGCCCGGCGCGGTGGCGCACGAGTACACCGCGCCGTCGCACGTGTAGACGCCCTCGACCCGCCCGCTCGCCTTCGACAGGCGCTGCACCACACGGCGGTCCGTCCCCGCGTACACCGACGTGGCCTCCTGCCACCCGAACAGCACACCTCCGCTGGTGCCGGCGTGCCACAACTCGCCGCCCCCGTCCGGGGAGTAGGCCGTCACACCCTCGCCGTGCCCGTGGTAGACGGCGTGCTCGTCGGCCCGCACCATCCACCCCGAGCGGCCGGACGACCGCCTGGACCACTGGTGCTCGTCCTCGTGGTCGATCACGGTGAGACCGCCCGACTCGTCCGAGACGTTCAGCACCCCTTCATGGATGTCCAGCCAGAAGATGTCGACGTTCGCGGCGATCTCGTACGCGGCGAAGGGCAGCTTCGACGACAGGTCGTACACCCTGCCGTCGTCGCACCCCGCGTAGATCCAGAAGTCGTCGGCGACCAGGCACTTGACGCCGTCGGGAAGCCGGTAACGGGCCAGCACCTCGCCGTCGTGGCCCAGTGTGTAGACGTCGCCCGCCTGGTTGCCCACCCAGACGCGCTCCTCGTCGACATGGATGCCGAACGCGGCCGAGCCCGTACGGAAGCGCCACAGCACCGGCGCCGTGGCCCGCGCCGTGGACGGTGCGGAGCTGACCTGGCGCCGTGTCACCGCACGCGGAGCGCGCCCTCCTGGCACGGCCGCCGCGTAGCCCTTGCGGACCTTCTGGTCGATCTTCTTCGCCGCGGCCGCCTGCGCCTTGGCCGGTGTCGCGAACGACGACGCCTGCACCTGGCCGGACGAACCGATGCGGCCGTAGCGCACCGTGACGGCTGTCCCGTCGACCGTCACCTCGTAGAACTTGTGCGCCCCGCCGCCGTCCTCGGACAGCTCCAGATACGTCGTCTCCGCCACGACCGGCCCCTCCCGCGTAAGTCCCCACAGCGGCGCGGCCGACAGACGGCCCGCCCTCGATGATCGAAACATACGGGAGGGCACTGACAATGGGCCCTGACCAGGCATCGGGCCGACGCAAGCCCGCCTGTCAGGGGGCGACGCGGGCCAGGAGGGCGGTGACCTCCTGGCGGACGACGTCCCAGGCCGTGGGGGGAAGGGCACCGAGGTCCGTCCGCCGCAGGTCGTCGAGGACCTGCTCGGCGCCGCTGTCCGTACCGCAGGGCACGCTCTCGCCGAGCACCTCGTAGCCGTCGCGGACGGCGACCCGGAGGCGGCGGTCCGAACCGCCGTCGGCGTGCACGGCGGCGGCGACCACCAGGGGCGGCGCCCCGCCCGCGTCACCGGGCAGCTTGCGGTACCCGCTGGCGACCGGTTCGCGCCAGCTCAGGCTGACCAGCAGCTGACGCTTCGCCAGCACCTCGGCCAGGTCGGTCTCGTAGAGGCCGTGCGGTTCGAGCACTGTGCACCGGGCGTCCAGCACGAGCGCCGGGGGCAGCAGGCAGCGCAGTGTGCTGCCGACGAGGTTGCCGCCGACCGTGGCCGTGCGCCGCACGGCGCCGGTCCCCACCGAGGCGGCCGCCCGGCGCAGCACTTCCGGCACGGCGCCGTCGACCCGGTTCAGCACCACGGCCGAGCCCAGCACCTCGCGCCCGACCACATTGGCCTGCGGGAGGTCACGCAGGGACAGGGCCTGCTCCGGGAAGCCGTCCCGCTGCCAGGTGGCCCACACGAGCGTCGCGCCGCCCACCGGCACCGCTCCCTCGGACAGGCACTCCTGTGCTTCGGACACGGACGTGGGAAGACGCAACAGCACGGAGCCGACCTGCTTTCCTGGAGAGGTGGCGGCGGGGAACACCATCTCGGCCATCCGAACGGGGACTTGGCGCATTCTGCCCACACACGCGGGGGCGCGTACAGGGCTCACCGCGGCCCACCGTGCGCCCCTCGGGCATCCGGGCGATGTGTCCGCGCGGCAGGGCCCGGCGGCCGTGGCCGACGCGGCCGAACCGTCCGGGGCGAGGCATGGTGAACGTGTGATCGTGCTCGCCGTGCTCTTCGCCGTCCTGGGTGCCGCCAGCAATGCCATGGGAACGGCGTTCCAGCGCAAGGCCGCGTCCACGGTGTCGCGGGGCGGTGGCCTGCGCCTCCTGGCCGCTCTGGTTCGGCGCCCGGCCTGGATGATCGGCATCGCGGGCGTCGCGGGCGCCGCGCTGTTCCAGGCCGTGGCCCTGGTGAACGGGCCCATGGCCCTGGTCCAGCCGCTGTTCATCCTGGAGCTGCCGTTCGCCCTGCTGATCGCCGGCCCGCTGCTGCACCGCCGGCTGCCCGCGGCCGGCTGGCAGGCGGTCGGGGGAGTGGTCGCCGGACTGGCGCTGGTGCTGTTCGCGGCGGATCCCTCGGGCACCCGGAACCAGGCGGCCATGGACCGCTGGGTGCCGGCCCTGGCGCTGTGCCTGGGTGCGATGGCCGGGGCCGTGGTCCTCGCCCGCCCCGCACGCTCGCCCCTCTTCCGGGCGGCCGTACTCGCCGCGGCCGCCGCGATCGGCAACGCCCTGACCGCCGCCCTGATGAAGTCGGCCACCGACCGGCTCGCCGACGCCGGCCTCCCCGCCTTCCTGACCACCTGGCAGACCTACGGGTTCGCACTCGTCGGCGTGGGCGCGCTCCTGCTGCTGGAGAACTCCCTGCAGGCCGGCCCGCTGGCCGCCTCGCAGCCCGCGCTGACCATCGGTGACGCCACCGTGAGCCTCGCGCTGGGCGTGACGCTGTTCGACGAGGAGATCCGTACCGGCTGGTGGCTGCTGCCCGAGTTGGCGGGGGCCCTGCTGATCGTGTGGGGCGTCCTCCGGCTGACCCGGGTGGTTCCCCGGCTCGCCGATCTCGTTCACTAGGGCGCCCCTGAACGCGCCGACGCCCAGGCCGACCCTCGCGGGCCGGCCCGGGCGTCGTACCGGACGGGGCCGGGATCAGACGAGGTCGAACCGGTCGAGGTTCATGACCTTGGTCCATGCCGCGACGAAGTCGTGCACGAACTTCTCCTTCGCGTCGTCGCTCGCGTAGACCTCCGCGAGGGCGCGCAGCTCGGAGTTCGAGCCGAAGACCAGGTCGGCACGGCTGCCGGCCCACTTGACCTCGCCCGTTGCGGCGTCGCGGCCCTCGAAGGCGCTCTGGTCCTCCGCGGTCGCCTTCCACGTCGTGCCCAGGTCGAGCAGGTTGACGAAGAAGTCGTTGGTCAGCGCGCCGGGCGTCTTGGTGAGAACGCCGAGCTGCGACTGCTGGTGGTTGGCGCCCAGGACACGCAGGCCGCCGACGAGGACCGTCAGCTCCGGAGCGCTCAGGCTCAGCAGGTTCGCCCGGTCCAGCAGCAGGAACTCGGCCGGCAGGCGGTTGCCCTTGCCGAGGTAGTTGCGGAACCCGTCGGCGGTCGGCTCCAGCGCGGCGAAGGACTCCGCGTCGGTGTGCTCCTCGGTCGCGTCGACCCGGCCCGGGGTGAAGGGCACCTCGACCTCGAAGCCGCCGTCCTTGGCGGCGCGCTCGACGGCCGCGGAGCCGCCCAGCACGATCAGGTCGGCCAGGGACACCTTCTTGCCGCCGGCGGCGTTGAACTCCTGCTGGACGCCCTCGAGGGTGCGCAGGACGGTCGCGAGCTGGTCGGGGTCGTTGACCTCCCAGCCGCGCTGCGGCTCCAGGCGGATGCGCGCGCCGTTGGCGCCGCCGCGCTTGTCGCTGGCGCGGAACGTCGAGGCCGAGGCCCACGCGGTGGAGACCAGCTGGGACACGGTCAGACCCGAGTCGAGCAGCTTGGCCTTGAGGGCCGCGACGTCGGCGGCGTCGATCGGCTCGCCCTCGGCCTCGGGCAGCGGGTCCTGCCAGACCAGGGTCTCCGCCGGGACCTCCGGGCCGAGGTACAGCGACTTCGGGCCCATGTCGCGGTGGGTCAGCTTGTACCAGGCGCGGGCGAAGGCGTCCGCGAACTGGTCGGGGTTCTCGTAGAAGCGGCGGGAGATCGGCTCGTAGATCGGGTCGAACCGCAGCGACAGGTCGGTGGTGAGCATCATCGGGCGGTGCTTCTTCGACGGGTCGTGCGCGTCGGGGACGATCTCCGGGGCGTCCTTCGCCACCCACTGGTGGGCGCCGGCCGGGCTCTGGGTGAGCTCGTACTCGTACTCGAAGAGGTTCTTGAAGAACCCGTTGCTCCACTGGGTCGGCGTGGTGGTCCAGGTGACCTCCAGGCCGGAGGTGATGGCGTCCGCGCCCTTGCCGGTGCCGAAGGTGTTCCTCCAGCCCAGGCCCTGCTCCTCCATCGAGGCGGCCTCGGGGTCGGCGCCGACGTGGTCCGCCGGGCCCGCGCCGTGGGTCTTGCCGAAGGTGTGGCCACCGGCGATGAGGGCGACGGTCTCCTCGTCGTTCATCGCCATGCGGCGGAACGTCTCACGGATGTCGCGGGCCGCGGCCAGCGGGTCCGGGTTGCCGTTCGGGCCCTCCGGGTTGACGTAGATGAGGCCCATCTGGACGGCGCCGAGCGGGTTCTCCAGCTCACGGTCGCCGGAGTAGCGCTGGTCGTCGAGCCAGGTGGTCTCGGGACCCCAGTACACGTCCTCCTCGGCCTCCCAGACGTCCTCGCGGCCGCCGCCGAAGCCGAAGGTCGTGAAGCCCATCTGCTCCAGCGCGACATTGCCCGTGAGGATCATCAGGTCGGCCCAGGAGATGCTCTGGCCGTACTTCTTCTTGACCGGCCACAGCAGACGGCGGGCCTTGTCGAGGTTGCCGTTGTCCGGCCAGCTGTTGAGCGGGGCGAAGCGCTGCTGGCCGGCGCCGGCGCCGCCGCGGCCGTCGCTGATGCGGTAGGTGCCCGCGCTGTGCCATGCCATGCGGATCATCAGCGGGCCGTAGTTGCCGAAGTCGGCGGGCCACCAGTCCTGCGAGGTGGTCAGCACCTCGGCGATGTCCTGTTTCACGGCCGCCAGGTCGAGGCCCTTGAACGCCTCGGCGTAGTCGAACTTCTCGCCGAGCGGGTTGGACACGGCGGGATTCTTGGCAAGGATCTTCAGATTGAGCCGCTCCGGCCACCACTGGCGGTTTCCGCCGCCCTGGGTCGGGTGCAGCGCGCGCCCGTGTGCGACCGGGCAGCCGCCTGTCTCCTCCGGCTTCGGGTCCGTGACGATCGCATCATGGTTCTCAGTCATGGGAGTCCTTCCGAACTGTGTGGATCACGGTGCTCAGGAACTACGGGCGGTGGAACAGTCGGGGCACTGGCCCCAGTAGATGACCTCGGCCTCGTCGATCGAGAAGCCGTGGTCGTCGGAGGCGGCCAGGCAGGGCGCGTCGCCGACGGCGCAGTCGACGTCCGCGACGGCACCGCACGACCGGCACACGAGATGGTGGTGGTTGTCTCCTACGCGTCCCTCGAACCGTGCCGGGCTGCCGGCCGGTTCGATGCGGCGTATGAGACCCGCCGTGGTGAGCGCGTGGAGCGCCTCGTAGACGGCTTGGAGCGAAATATGGCCCACGCGTTCACGCACTCCGGAGGCGATCGCCTCGACGCCGAGGTGATCACCGTCCCGGACGGTCTGGAGCAGCGCGACGCGGGCGGCCGTCACCCGCAGGCCGGCACCGCGCAGCTCCTCGGCTGTGGTCGGACTCTGGGATGCGGACATGCGGGCCAACCTACCTCCATAAACACGATCTGTGTAGTAAAACGAATGATTCAAGTTTGGCGTGCCGCGTCGCCCCGGAGCCACTCGCTCCGCCTCGGCCCGCATCCGTGGAAGAAAACCCTTGCCACAGCGGGCCCGATGTCGGATTTCCAGGATTCCGGCGTACGTGGCTGGCTCCGTCCCGACTCGAAGCGGAAGGTGAGCGCGGTCGAAGCCGGGCGGGCTGCCCGGCGCAACGAGGGAGGGCCACTTGAACGCCAGAACAACGAACGCGCCGGCGGACCGACGGGCGGTGACGCTCGTCATGGCCTGCGTAGGCGTGTTCGTCGCCTATCTGCCGGTCACCACCGTCTCCGTGAGCCTGCCGGCCATCCAGCGGGCGCTGCACGCGTCGACGTCCCAGCTGTCGTGGGTGTCCTCGTCGTTCGTACTGCCGGTGGCCGCGCTGATCCTGACCGCCGGCGTCTTCGGTGACGTGCACGGCCGCAAGAAGGTGTTCCAGGCGGGCCTGGCCTTCTGCGCGCTCGGGGCGGCCGTGTCCCTGTCGGCGCGGTCGGTGGAGACCCTGTGGGCGGGGCAGGCGCTCTCGGGCGTGGGCTCGGCCGCGCTGCTGCCGATGACGCTCGCGCTGATCAGCCACGCCGTGCCGGACCCGAGGGAGCGCGGAAAGTTCATCGGCCTGTGGGCGACGGCCCTCATGGGGGCGCTCGCGGTCGGCCCGCTGATCGCGGGGGTGATCCTGGACCACTTCGCCTGGCGCTGGATCTTCCTGCTGCCCGTCCCGGTGTCGCTCCTCGTGATGGCGCTCGCCGTCCCGCTGCTCACCGACTCCCGCGCCCCCGGCACGCGCCGCCTGGACTGGCCCGGCCAGATCACCGCCGCGCTGACCATCACCGCCCTGGTGTACGGGGTCATCGAAGGCGGCGCCGGTTCCTTCACGGACACCCGGGTGATGCTGGCCCTGTTCGCCGCCGCGGCCGGCGCGGTCGCCTTCGTCCTGGCGGAGCGGCGCGCCGACAGCCCCATGCTGGACCTGACCCTCTTCCGCAGCCCGGCCTTCACCGCGACGACCGTGGTCATCCTGATCAGCTTCCTCGGGCTGATCGGCTTCTTCTTCGTCCTCAGCCTCTACTTCGGCATGGTGCAGCAGCTCAGCACGCTGGAGGCCGGTCTGCGGCTGCTGATGGTCACGATGACGCCCATCGTGCTGGGCGGGGTGTTCGGCCGCCTCTCCCACCGGGTGCCGGCCCGCGTCCTGATCACCGGCGGCCTGCTCGTCACCGCGGGCGCGCTGCTGACGCTGACGACGATCGACGCGGACACCTCGTTCGGTTCGCTGGCCTGGCGGCTGGCCCTGCTCGGGCTGGGGCTCGGCACGGCGTTCACCTCGATCACGGCCACCGCGGTCGCCTCGGTGCCGCACCACCTGGCGGGCATGGCCGCGGCGGGCAACAACGCCTTCCGGCAGGTCGGCGCCGCACTGGGACCGGCCGTCCTCGGCACGCTGCTGACCACCGAGGCCGTGGACACACTGCCGGGGCACCTCGCCGAGGCCGGTATCGGCGGCGCCACCGCCGAGCGCGTCACCTCCGCGGTGGAGGCGAACGGCCTCGCCGCGGTGGCCCCGATGGACCTCGGAGCGGCCCGGGGGCGGGCCCTGGGCGCCCTCTCCGAGTCCTTTCTCGACGGTCTCCATCTCTGCCTGCTCGTCTCCGCGGCCCTGATGCTGCTCGCCGCGGTGATCGGCGCGGTCCTGCTGCGCCGCCCGCGCGGGACCTCGCAAGCGGTGGCCGGGAGCGGTGCGGCCGTCCCGCGGCAGCCGACCGCCACCGGGGAGCCGCTCGAGCGGTGAGGGCGGCGCGTCCCCGCCTGGACGCCCTCGCGAGGCCCGGAACGCCACGTCACGCGGGTTCCGGGCCGCGGCCGTCGACGCCGTGGACGATGGCCTCACGCATCCCCCTCGCACCCCCGACGCATCCCCGGCAGGAGACGACCCGGTGAACTCCCGCGCACCCGACGCGCTCGACCTGAAGCTGCTGCAGGCGCTGCAACTCGACGGGCGGGCGCCCTTCAGCCGCATCGCACAGGTACTGGGCGTGTCCGACCAGACCGTCGCCCGGCGCTTTCGCCGTCTGCACGACACGGCACGGCTGCGTGTGCTCGGCATGACCGACGACGGCCGGCTCGGCCGCGACACCTGGATCGTCCGGCTGACCTGTACCCCGGACGTGGCCGACCGGCTCGCCGGAGCGCTCGCCAGGCGGTCCGACACCGCGTACGTCGTCCTGATCTCCGGCGGTACGGAGGTGATGTGCGCGATGAAGCCACGCAGCCGGCAGGAGCGGGACGAACTGCTCTTCGACCGTCTCCAGCGCACGCCGCGCGTCACCTCGGTCAGCGCCCACTGTGTGCTGCACTCCTTCTACGGCGGCCCCCTCGGCTGGCTCACCAAGGTCAACGCCCTCACGCCGCAGGAGGAGGCCGCTCTCCGGCCGGAGCAGTGCGAACCGGCCCCGGGCCCCGTGTCGCTGGACGCGGACGACGAGCGCCTGCTCGCCGTCCTCCGGCGCGACGGCCGTGCCCCCCTCACCGAACTCCAGACCGCGACCGGGCTGACGGAGTCCGTGGTCAAGCGGCGCCTGGAGAGCCTGCGGGCGACGGGCCTGCTCTACTTCGACGTGCAGCACGACCACGAACCCCTTGGCCAGGAAGTCGACGCCATGCTCTGGCTCACCGTGACCCCGGCCAAGCTCGCCGAGGTCGGCCACGCGCTCGCGGCCCACCCCGAAGTCCGCTTCGCCGCGGCGATCACCGGCCCGGCCAACATCGCGGCCTCCACGCTGCACACCGGCGTCGGGGATCTCTACACGTACCTGAGCGAGAAGATCGGCGCCCTCGACGGCGTACGGGCCGTGGAGACGACCCTGACTCTCCGTCAGGTGAAGCAGCTCACCTACGAGCCCAGAAGTGGGAGAGGATCTGCCGAACCGGGTGCCCGAGCGCTTCCGTGACGGCGGCCAGTTCCTCCTCGGTCAGCCGGCCGCGGTCCGGATGGATCACGTGCACTGGCAGCCCGGCAGGGCCGTGGCGCCCGGCCAGCCACGACCGCCTGTCGAGCGCGTAGCCGTACGCGGCGGGCAGCGCGAGCAGGACCACTTTCTCGATCCGGGCCCGGTCCGGCCCGTCGGCGAGCATCTGCGCCGTCGCGCCGTCATGTCGTCCCCCCTATTGGCAGGGTTGACAATAAACGGTGGATCAAGCGACGTACATATCAAGGGAGTTGGAGCCCGCCGGTGCCGGGTCCGCGTAGGCCTACGAGTGCTGGCCGATTCGGTCGACCACGCCGATCTGCCGCAGGCTCCTCGTCTCGTGGTACCAGCCGACCTGCCGCCACTCGTGGTGCACGCGTTTGGCACTGCTGCCCTTGAGTCGCATCCCCAGGTAGTCGTAGGTGTGCCGGTCGAAGAGGAAGGTGAAGGTGGACCCCGGGTAGGAGACTCCGACCCCCTGCCGGCCCAGCACGTCCACCTCGTCGTAGTCGAGTCTGACCCGGGGGATCTTCGCGAGGGCCTCGAAGGCGGCGGCCTGCAGCCCCGGTGGCATCACCCGGGGGCCCATCATCAGCATGCACACATTCACGAACACCATGAGGTCGGTCGCAGACGCGCTCTTCGGGCCGCGGAAGCCGCTGAGGAGCTTGTCCGGGTCCGTCGGCATGGTGGCGAGCTTGGAGTAGACGGTGGGCGGCCACCGCACCTCGTGCTTGCCCAGCGGCGGGTCGTGGTGGACCTTTCCGTACTCCTCGCGCCAGGAGGGCTTGGAGCCGTCCACCGACATCCAGCTCTCGTCCGTCCAGGTACGGGTCTTGCCGCCCTTGAGAGGTGTCCGTGTGATGTAGGTCTTGGTGTAGAAGTACTGGTCGTCGCGCGGCACCGGAAGCCGGTCGCCGTCGGCTCGCGACCTGTCCGCGGCCTTGCGGAGCACCTCGGCCGCGCTGAGCGTGGCGATCCGCGGCGCGTCGGTGCCCCCGCCGTCCCGCGTGGCCACGAGGACGACACCCGCCGTCGCCGCGGCGGCCGTTCCCGCGAGCGCACCGCGCAGCACGAGCCGCCGGGGCAGACCGGCCGGCGCCGTCCGGTGCCGCTCCTGGACGATGGCCCGCCGCAGCCTGGTACGCGCCGCGGCGCGCGCCTCGTCGGTGAGCGGGGGAGTGTCGGCCGCCCACTCCCGTACCGAGGTGAGGTCATCCATGACGGGTCTCCTTGTGGTCTTCGTGCGGGAGGGTGGAAGCCGGCTCGCCCAGTGCCTGGCGCACCTTGCCGCGGGCCCGGTGCAGCCGGGAGCGCACCGTGCCCACGGGGATCCCCAGGGCCCGCGCCGCTTCCCGGTAGTCGAGATCACCCCAGGTGATCAGCAGCAGCACGTCGCGGTGACGGGCGGGAAGCCGGCCCAGCGCCCCGGCGAGTGCGGCGCGGGAGCTTTCGGCGCTGACCTTGTCGGCGATCCGGTCCGCAAGGGGCTCGCCGTCGTCCCCGCCCTCGCCGGGGATCAGGGACGTCACACGGGACAGTGCGCGCAGCCGGCGTGCCTCGGCCCGCCGGTGCCGGCCGACCAGGTTGGTGGCGATCCCGTACAGCCATGGTCGCGCGTGCGGCTGGGACAGGTCGTAGCGGCGGCGTCGCTGGAAGGCGATGACGAAGGTCTCCGCCATGAGATCGTCCGCCACGTCGGTACCGAGCCGTCTGGCCACGTACCGGTGGATGTCGTCGGCATACCGTTCGAACAGCTCGGCGAAGGCATCAGGATCCTGCCAGGACCGTTCGACGACCGAGGCGTCGGAGTCGGCGACGTCGTCCGTGCCGGACGCGTGGCGGATCCCGACGCTCGGTGAGACGGTCACTGCTCGCCTCTTCGGTTCATGAACTTCCCTCGTGGTCGCGGGCATCGTCCTCTGCCGTTCGCCGCTGACCACACCCGAGTTCCACGCTCTGCGTGTGACGTGGGTCACGACTACTCGGCGGGCAGGGACTCCCGCAGCGCCTTCGCCGTGGTGGTCGCGTCGTAGCCCTCGGGGACGCCTTCCACGAGGATGATGTCGCCCTGGATGTGCCGAGACCGCAGCGGGGCGATCGCCTGGTACGCGGGGGAGTCCCACCAGGCCCGCGCCTCGGCGATCCCGGGGAAGCCGATCACCACGACGTGCCCGGGCCAACTGCCCTCCCGTACCTCGTGCTGCGTGCCGTGGACGAGGAAACGGCCGCCGTGCGGCTCGAAGGTGGCCGTGATGCGCTCCATGTACTCGGCGATCTCCGGGTGCGGCGCGGCCTCTTGGAGGTGGGCGATGGCGTAGGCGGCCATGGGGTCCTTCCCTTCGGTCGGGTGGGTCGGCTCGGTACGTCGATGAGCGTGGCATGCGCACCCACCGGGGTCGATGACCTGTCGGGTAAGGGACCGCGGAAGGTTCGCGTGACCCGGATCACATGGCCGGAGTGCATCGCTGGGCGGGAGTCAGCGTCTTTCTCCAGGTGTAGGGGGTTGGCCGGAGCGGGGACGGTGCGGATGGAGCAGGATCGGGCCGATGGGTTCGACGGGTTCGTGGCAGCCCGTTGGTCGGCGTTGTTCCACCTCGCACGGCTCCTGGTGGGAGGTGACCGGCACCGGGCGGAGGATCTGCTCCAGGAGGCGCTGGTCAAGCTCTGGTTCGTCTGGCCCAAGATCGCGGACGAGGCCCCGGAGGCGTACGTACGCAAGGTGCTGGCGCGAGCGGCCGCCCGCTCGGCGCGCCGGCGCTGGTGGGGCGAGCGCCCGGTGGAGCAGTTGCCGGACCTGGCGGCGGCGGGTGACATGTCCGCCTCCGTGGCGGAGCGCTCGCGACTGGAGGCCGCGCTCGCCCAGTTGCCGCCGAAGCAGCGGGCCGCGGTGGTGCTGCGCTACTACCAGGACCTGTCCGAGAGACAGGTCGCCGAGGTGCTGGGGTGCCCGGTGGGCACCGCTCGATCCCATGCGTCGCGTGGCGTGGCACGGCTGCGCCGGATCCTGGCCGATGTCATCGAGCCGGTGGGGTGAAGGGGAGTCCATGGATCACTTCGAGCGGGAGCTCGCGCGCATGATGCGCGACGCCCACGAGCACACCCCCTTCAACAGCGAGCACCAGGTCCGTCTCCGGTCCCGGGTGCGGGCCCGCCGCCGTGCCCGCGCGGCACAGAAGGCGGTCGGCTCCGTCCTGGCCGTCGCCGGGCTCGGTATCGGCATCTTCCTGCTGCCCCACGACCGTGTCGAGGACAGGCCGCAGGCTCCGCTGCCGCAGCCCGTGCTGAGCCCGGCCTCCCCGAGCCCGCAGCCGTCGCCGACCTCGGAGGCGTCACCGGGCGCGACCGCCACCGAGACCCCGGCCGGCACCCCGGCCGGGACCGCCGGGACGACCTCTCCTCCCGTCACGGCACCGCCGTCGACCGGGAGTTCGTCCACGCCGTCCTCGCACCCGTCCTCGCCCAGCGCGCCACCGCCCTCCCGGACGGCACAGACGTCCAGGGCGCCCGCGACGCCGTCGAGCACGCCCACGACGGTGGAGCCGTCGGTGTCGGCGGACTCCGGATAGCCGGAGCGGCACCGCTGTCCCGACCGCCCTCGTGACCCCTGACCGCAGCACTGGCGTGCCCGACCTCGCCGCACCCTGCCGTAGACCATAAAACGGGAATCAACGTGACAAAAGCAGGCCCAAGCGCCGTGACGGACCCCCTCTCCTCGCCGGACGACTGGATGGACCGACTCCCGCTCCGCACCCCGGTGTCGGCGCACCAGCGGGAGCCCGTCCTGGACGTGGTCGTCCCGGTGTTCAACGAGGAGAGGGACCTGGAACCGAGCGTGCGGCGGCTCCACGCGCATCTGCGCGAGACCTTCCCGTACCCGTTCCGGATCACCGTCGCGGACAACGCCAGCACCGACGAGACCCCGCGGATCGCGGCCCGGCTGGCCGCCGAACTGCCCGAGGCGCAGTGGCTGCGGCTGGCCGAGAAGGGGCGGGGCCGGGCGCTGCACGCCGCGTGGTCGGCTTCGCCGGCACCGGTGCTCGCGTACCTGGACGTGGACCTGTCGACCGACCTGACGGCACTGCTGCCCCTGGTCGCGCCGTTGATCTCCGGGCACTCCGACATCGCCATCGGCACCCGCCTGGCACGCGGTTCCCGGGTGGTGCGCGGCCCCAAGCGGGAGATCATCTCCCGCTGCTACAACGTCCTGCTGCGCTCCACCCTCGCCGTGGGCTTCTCCGACGCGCAGTGCGGCTTCAAGGCGGTCCGGCGCGATGTCGCCGAGCGACTGCTGCCCCTGGTGAAGGACTCGGGGTGGTTCTTCGACACCGAGCTGCTGGTGATCGCCGAGCGGGCCGGGCTGCGGATACACGAGGTGCCGGTCGACTGGGTGGACGACCCCGACAGCCGGGTCGACATCCTCTCCACCGCACTGTCCGACCTGCGCGGCATCGCCAGGATCGGCGGGGCCCTGGCCCGGGGCACGCTGCCGATGGCCGGGCTGCGCCGGAGCGCCGACGCCGACCCGCCGGGCGCACCGGGACTGGTGGGCCAACTGCTGCGTTTCGCCGCCGTGGGAGCCGTGAGCACCGTCGCCTACGTCCTGCTGTACGCGGGGTTGCGCCCGGCTGCGGGGCCGCAGGCCGCCAACGCGCTGGCCCTGCTGGCCTGCGCGATCGCCAACACGGCCGCCAACCGGCGGCTCACCTTCGGACTGCGCGGTCGCGCCGGCGCGATGCGCCACCAGGCCAAGGGGCTGCTGGTCTTCGTGATCGGCCTGGCCCTCACCAGCGGATCACTCGCCGCCCTGCACCACGTGGCACCCGGGGCGGCGCGCCCCACGGAGGTCGGGGTGCTCGTCGCCGCCAACCTGGCCGCCACCCTCCTGCGCTTCCTGCTCTTCCGGGCCTGGGTGTTCCCCGCCCGCCGCCGCGGGACGGGAGCCCGGGCCATATGAACCCCACGATGACGCCGGCCGCCGGCCCCGGCACCGGCTCGCCCGAGTCCCAGCCCCACATCACCGGCCCCGGCCGGGACCAGGGTTCGCCCCTGCGCCGTACGGCCCGGCAGTACGTCCCCGTGCTCGCGCTCTACGGCGTGCTGAAGCTCATCGGCTTCCTGGTCTTCATGTACCTGCTGGACTCCTCCGGGGACTTCCGGAAGAAAAACCCGCGCTTCGGCGGCGGCGCCCACACCTGGGACGTACTGGCCAGCTGGGACGGCTGGTGGTACCAGCAGGTCGCCGAACACGGCTACCACCCCGCGCTGGTCGAGGTTCCCGGAGCCACCGGGCTGATCACCCTCGAAGGCAACTCGGCGGCGTTCTTCCCGCTCTACCCCGCGACGATGCGGCTCGTCTCCGAATGCACGGGACTCGGCCTGTACGGCGCCGGCATGCTGGTCTCGGTCGTCGCCTCGTTCGTCGCCGCCCTCGGCATCTACGCCGTCACCGCCCGGTTCGGCGGCAGACGGGCCGGGCTCGCCGCGGCCGGGCTGTGGGCCGTCTGGCCCGGCTCCGGCATGGAGTGGTCGGCCTACTCGGAGTCCCTCTACGTCGCCCTCGCCGTCTGGGCCTGTCACGCCGTCATCAGCCATCGATGGCTCACCGCCGGGGTCCTCACCTTCACCGCCGGCCTCAACCGCCCGACCGCCGCCGCGCTCATCGCGGCCCTGGCCGTGGCCGCGCTGCTCGCCGTGGTCCGCCGCCAGGACCACTTCGCGCGCCCGCTGACCGCGACACTGATCGCCCCGCTCGGCCTGGCCGGCTACCTGCTCTGGGTCGGTCACCGGATGGGCGAATACGGCGGCTACTTCGCACTCCAGAAGGGCGCCTGGGCCCACACCTTCGACTACGGCGAACAGACCCTGGACGTCTTCACCTCCGTCGCGGTGGGCCACTACGACTACCTCTTCGCGTTCCCGTTCGAGGACACCATCGGCGTGGGCGTCGTCCTGCTGGGCCTGCTCCTGATCCCCCTCCTCATCCACCTGCGCCCCCCGGCCGTCCTGACCGTCTACACCCTCCTCACCTTCGCCCTGGTCCTGGGCAGCCAGCAGATATTCGGCAACGTCTCCCGCTATCTGCTCCCGTGCTTCCCGCTCTTCATCCCGCTCGCCGTCGCGATGCGCGGCCTGCGCCGGCGCCTGCTGTGCACGCTGCTCGGCATCGCCGCGATGGCTTCGGGGTCGTACGCGGGCTACGTGCTCTTCGAAGCGGGGGTTCCGTAGGGAAGCGGCCCCTTTCCGAACGGCGTCCCCCGGCCGTCCTCCCCGCGCTGCTCCCCGCTCACGGCGCTCAGTCCGTGGGGCGTGCGAGGCGGCCATTCGTGTGCGGCGGCGTGTGCGTCCGGCGTGGGCCGGGGCGCTGGCTTATCTTCGCCAGAACATCCGACATCCGGAGTAAAAATGCATAAAACGGATGAACTGGTTGATGTGAGAGGCGAGGTACCGGCCCCGCCGACCGCCGCCCCGGCGCGCCGAGTCACGCTCCCGCGGGCGTACACCGTCGGCGTCGTGAGCGCCGCCGGCCTCGCGGCGGTCCTGGCGCTCACCGGCCTCCAGTGGCTGAACCACCCGGCCGTGGCGGCCTGGCGTACGGTCTGCCTGGCCATCACCGTCCAGGCGCTGCCCTTCCTCCTCCTCGGTACGGCCCTGTCCGGGGCGATCAACGCCTTCGTGCCGGCCGACCTGTTCACCAAGGTGCTGCCCAGGCGTCCCGCGCTCGCCGTCCCGGTGGCCGGTGCCGCCGGGGCCGTCCTGCCGGGCTGCGAGTGCGCCTCCGTACCGGTCGCGAACAGCCTGATCCGGCGTGGTGTCACCCCGGCCGCCGCCTTCGCCTTCCTCCTCTCGGCGCCCGCGATCAACCCGATCGTGCTGACGGCCACCGCGGTCGCCTTCCCCGGCAACCCCGCCATGGTCGTGGCCCGGCTGCTCGCCTCGCTCGCCACCGCCGCCGTGATGGGCTGGCTGTGGCTCTGGCTGGGGCGCGAGGAATGGCTGCGGCCCACCGTCCGGCACACCGGCCACCACCCGGGCCACAGCCGATGGCGGGAGTTCCGCCTCGGTGTCCAGCACGACTTCCTGCACGCGGGCGGCTACCTCGTCCTCGGCGCCATGGCCGCCGCCACCTTCAACGTCGCGGTGCCGCGTTCCGTCCTCGACGCCTTCACCGGCTCGCCCTGGCTGTCGGTGCTGTTCCTGGCCGCGCTCGCCGTGCTGCTGGCGGTCTGCTCGGAGGCCGACGCCTTCGTCGCCGCCTCGCTCAGCGGGTTCTCGCCGACCGCCCGGCTGGCCTTCCTGGTCGTCGGGCCGATGGTCGACCTGAAGCTGATCGCCCTCCAGATCGGTACCTTCGGCAGAGCCTTCGCGCTCCGCTTCTCCACGGCGACGGCGCTGGTGGCCGTCGCCGCGAGCGTCCTGATCGGAGGCGCACTGCTGTGAAGCGCACCGTGGGGGCACTCCTGCTCGTCCTGACCGGCCTCGGCCTGCTGCACGCGGCCCTCTTCACCGACCTCTACCTGCGCTACGTCAAGGAGGGCCTGCGCCCCCCGCTGATCGCCTCCGGTGTCCTGCTCCTGCTGCTGGGACTGGCGGGCGCGGCGGTCCGCGAACACACCGGGGACGACGGGCACGCGCACGGCCACGACCACTCAGCCACGCCCCGGATCGCCTGGCTGCTCTTCCTCCCCGCCCTCAGCCTGCTCTTCCACGCGCCTCCCGCCCTGGGCGCGTACACGGCGGCGCGGGCGAACGACAAGGCCGTGACGGAGGCGAAGCGGTTCGAGCCGCTGCCCGGCAGCTCCCCCGTGTCCCTGACCCTCACGGACTTCACCGCCCGGGTACAGCAGGACCGCGAGCAGGGCATCAGGGGCCGTGACATCCGCATGACCGGCTTCGTCACCCCGGCCGGGCCGGGCGGCGGCTGGTATCTGACCCGGATCATCTTCACCTGCTGCGCGGCGGACTCCCAGTCGGTCAAGGTGCGGGTGTACGGGACTCCCGCCCCGCCCGCCAACACCTGGGTGTCCGTCACCGGAACCTGGCACCCCCGGGGCACGCTCGGCACCCGATCCGCGCCCGCGGCCCTCGACGCACACCGCGTCCAGCGCGTCCCCCAGCCCGTCAACGCCTACACGGACGACCTCCCGCTCACACCCTCGTGACGCCGGCGCGGGAGCCGGGTCTCCTGCGACCGGCGTCAGCGATGCGGTGACGCGGGCCAGGCCGGCCGGCACGTGCGGGTGGGGCGGGCGGAGTGCTCCACGAGCTCGCCGTTCTCCTGCGCCGGCCGGAGCCGGGAGGGCCGCACCGGTCGGTTTCGCGGTGCCGGGGGCGGTCCGGTGACCTCCACGTGGGCCGGGCGCAGCAGCTGGTCGCCGAGGCGGTAGCCGGGGCGGAGGACCGCCGTGCAGACCAGCCGGTCGGCGTCCTGGGAGACATGGTGGGTGAGGGCCTCGTGGCGGGTCGGGTCGAACTCGTCGCCCACCTCCCCGAACGCCACCAGCCCCAGGGCGCCGGCCTGGCTCTCCAGTGTGTCGGCGATGTCCTTCAGTCCCGGTGTCATCGGTTCGTGCGTGCGGGCGCGGTCCACGGCGTCCAGCGCGGGCAGCAGGGCGGCGAGCACGTTGGCCGCCGCGATCTCGCGCACGGCCAGACGGTCGCGCCGTACCCGTTTGCGGTAGTTGTCGTACTCGGCCTTGACCCGCTGCAGGTCCGCGGTGCGCTCCTGCAGCAGGCGCTCCAGTTCCTCGGCACTCCGCGGCCGGCTCAGGTCCATCGTCAGCCCGCCCTGTCGTCCTTGTCGTCCTTGTGGTCCCTGCGGTCCCGGTCGTCGTCGACGATCTCGGCGTCCACCACGTCTTCGTCCGGCTCGGACGGCCCGGGGGTTCCGGTGGCCCCGGACGCTCCGGACGCCCCGGCCCCCTGTGCCGCCTGCCCGGCGGCCGCCCGCTCGTACAGTGCCGTGCCGATCTTCTGCGCGGCCTGCGCGGCACGGTCCAGGGCCTGCCGGATCGCCGTCGTGTCCTCGCCCTTCAGCTTCTCCTTCAGGTCGGCGAGCGCGGCCTCCACCTCGCTTCTCACCTCGCCCGGCACGTTCTCCGGGTTCTCCCTGAGCAGCTTCTCGGTCTGGTACACGAGCTGTTCCGCCTGGTTCCGCGTCTCGGCCGCCTCGCGCCGCTCGCGGTCCTCCTGGGCGTGCTGCTCGGCCTCGCGGACCATCTGGTCGATGTCGTCCCGCGGCAGGGCCGAGCCGCCGGTCACCGTCATCCGCTGCTCCTTGCCCGTGCCGAGGTCCTTCGCGGACACGTGCATGATCCCGTTGGCGTCGATGTCGAAGGCGACCTCGATCTGCGGCACCCCGCGCGGGGCGGGCGCGAGGCCGGTCAGCTCGAACATGCCGAGCTTCTTGTTGTACGCGGCGATCTCCCGCTCGCCCTGGTAGACCTGGATGGTCACCGACGGCTGGTTGTCCTCGGCGGTGGTGAAGATCTCCGAACGCCGGGTCGGGATGGTCGTGTTCCGCTCGATGAGCCTGGTCATGATGCCGCCCTTGGTCTCGATGCCCAGGGACAGCGGGGTGACGTCGAGCAGCAGGACGTCCTTGACCTCGCCCTTGAGCACACCGGCCTGCAGGGACGCGCCCACGGCCACGACCTCGTCCGGGTTGACGCCCTTGTGCGGGTCCTTGCCGGTCAGCTCCCTGACCAGCTCCGTCACGGCGGGCATACGCGTCGAGCCGCCGACCAGGACCACATGGTCGATGTCCGACAGCTTGATCCCGGCGTCCTTGATCGCGTTGTGGAACGGCCCCTTGCAGCGGTCGAGCAGCCCGCTCGTGAGCTGCTGGAACTGGGCGCGGGTGAGCTTCTCCTCCAGGTGCAGCGGGCCCTCGGCGGAGGCCGTGACGTACGGCAGGTTGATCGTGGTCTCCGACGAGCTGGACAGCTCGATCTTGGCCTTCTCGGCGGCCTCCCGCAGCCGCTGCACGGCCATCTTGTCCCTGCTCAGGTCCACGCCGTAGTTGTTCTTGAACTGCTGGACCAGATGGTCGACGATCCGCTGGTCCCAGTCGTCGCCGCCGAGATGCGTGTCGCCGTTGGTGGCCTTCACCTCGATGACGCCCTCGCCCATCTCCAGCAGGGAGACGTCGAAGGTGCCGCCGCCGAGGTCGAAGACGAGCACGGTCTGGTCGTTCTCCTTGTCCAGCCCGTACGCCAGCGCCGCGGCCGTCGGCTCGTTGACGATCCGCAGGACGTTCAGGCCGGCGATCTCGCCCGCCTCCTTGGTCGCCTGCCGCTGCGCGTCGTCGAAGTAGGCGGGGACGGTGATCACGGCGTCGGCGACGTCCTCGCCGAGGTACGCCTCCGCGTCCCGCTTCAGCTTCTGCAGCACGCGCGCGGAGACTTCCTGGGCGGTGTACCGCTTGCCGTCGATGTCGCCCTGATCGGGGAACCGCCAGCCGTGGTCGCCCATGTGCCGCTTGACGGAGCGCGCGGTGCGCTCGACGTTCGTCACGGCCTGCCGCTTCGCGACCTCGCCGACCAGCACCTCGCCGTTCTTGGCGAAGGCCACGACCGACGGGGTGGTCCGCGCGCCTTCCGTGTTGGTGATGACGGTGGGCTCGCCGCCCTCGAGGACCGCGACCACCGAGTTCGTCGTACCGAGGTCGATGCCGACCGAGCGCGCCATCCGCGTACTCCCTCCACCCGCCGCCTGTGGGTGCCTCCATTCTCCCGCCATCTCCGCAACCCGCGCGACCTGGGGTTTCGAGCCCGAGTTGCCTCATAACACGAAGAGAACTTGAGCGCCTACCTGTCAACCCTGGCCGCATGGAACTGATCCGTCGTCACATACAACCCTCCGGTCCCGGTAATGGTCTCCTGTGCGGGAACTCGCGTTCCCGCCTCGTTCGACCGTTCGTAGCCGCCGATTCACTCAGAGGATCCATGTTCCCCACCGCTTCCGGCCTCCGTTCACTCCGACAGACCGCCGGCGCGCTCGGCGCCGTCGCCCTGGTCGCGCTGGGTGCCGCGCCCGCCGCAGCCGACGACGCGAAGCCCGGCCTGGTCCTGGGAAAGATCGCCGCGTTCGACGGCGTGAAGCCGGGCAGCGACCTCCAGGTGCCGGCCACCTTCACGAACACCGGGACCGAGGCGCTCGGCAAGGTCTGGATGGCGTACTCCGTCACGCGCGGGCTGAGCCACACCGAAGTGCCCTCCAACTGCCTGCGCTACGAGATCTCCTCCTTCGACGAGGCACCGAGCTACTCCGACGTGGTCTGCGAGTTCGACCAGACGGTGAAGCCCGGCGTCGTCTACGCGCCCGAGAAGTCCCTGACGCTGAAGGTCCTCGACCATGCCCTGTACGACCGGCTCCGGGTGACGGTCGCCAATTACGACGCCGCCCCCGGTGACGGCGCCGACGAACCCGTCCGCGGAACCGGTCCCGCCGTGAAGCTGGTCGAGCGGCCCCAGGACACCCCGGCCGCGCCGGGCAGCGCCGAACGCCCCGACTGGGACGGGGCGACGGTGCCCGTCACCGCGGCGAACACGGCCGACTTCCAGGTGACGGGAGCACGGCTGAAGGGCCGGGTGGGGGACACGGTCGCCATGGACGTGAAGCTGACCAACGCCGGTCCGGGGTGGGTGCTGAGGGACCTCGGCGTCCCGGCGACGAAGGTGCAGATCAAGATGCCGGCCGGTACGACGGTGGCCAAGGCCGGTGGCGCCTGCAAGAGCGTGGGGTCCGGGAGCTACGACTGCGGCACCTACCAGTCCTGGCTCGACGAGGGCGATGGGATGACCTACAGCTTCAAGCTGAAGATCGCCAAGAAGGTGGCGGGGGCCAAGGGCTCCGTGGCGCTCGCGGGAGAGCCCCGGCCGTTCGACACCGTCAAGGCGAACGACACGGCCGCCATCGAACTCGACGTCGCCGGTGGCGGGTCGACGGGCGGTGGGTCGACGGGCGGCGGGAACGGCGGCGCGACGGCTTCCCCCTCCGCTTCCGCCACCGCGTCCACCGGCGGCTCCGGCTCCACGGGCGGCTCCTCCACCGGGGGCGGTTCGTCGACGGCCGGTTCCTCGACCACCGGATCGTCGGGCTCCTCTTCCACCGGGGGCGGCCTGGCGAGCACCGGCTCCGGTTCCACTCTGCCCGTGGCGGGCGCGGCGGCCGCGGCGGTCGTCGTGGGCACGGGCGCCGTCCTGGTGGTACGCCGACGCGTGAATCGACGCTAACGGCTGCGACACGCGTACGACTAAGGGATTCTGTACACCCATCTCAGGGGGAACCGTGCCTCAAGGGCACCATCGGGCGACGCGCGTGGGGAGCGCCGTCGCCACCGCTCTCGCTCTCACCACGGGTATGGCGGTGTCGCTGTCCGCGCCCGCGTACGCCACCGCCGCCGATGTCGCGATACCGGCGCCCGACGCCAGTGCCGACCGTGAGGTCAAGGTGCTGGCGAGCACCCTCAACGGCGTGCTCTACCAGGAGGAGGGCACCGACGGCTATGTGTGGAGCGAGACCGGGAAGGCCGTGACGGCGCTGGGCGGTGTACCGGCGGAGTCCATCGTCCCCATGTACGACGACTACAGCCGGGTCGCCTACCGCACCACCGACGACGACGGCGACACCACGTTCGTCTGGGTGCGGCTGACCGACAACACCACGAGCACCTTCACGGTGCCGAGCGGTTACGAACACCCGCGGCTGAGCGGCGGCTTCGTGCTGGTGTCGCACCAACTCCAGGACGACTCCCACGAGATGAGGGTCGTCCGGCCCGACAGCACGGGCGGTATGTACGACACCCAGGTGCAACTGCCCGCGGGCGCCACGGCGGAAGCCGAACCGGAGATCCTCGCGAGTGACAACCGCTACTTCATCGTCCGGTACCAGAAGGACGGCCAGGCCGCCTACGGGATCGTCGACGGCGTCTCGGGCGGTGTCACGCCGCTCCAGGTGACCGGCGAGGCGAGCAGCTTCCGGCTGACCGACAAGTGGGTGTCGTGGTTCTCCCGGGAGGGCGGGGACGGGATACGGATCAGGGCACGCGCCAGCGCGGGCGGCGCCCCCGGTGTCCGGACCGTGGCGACGCAGTCCCCGGACAGCGAGGTCACCTCGTTCGTGGTGGGCGACAACCTGCTGTGGTACGAGGGCTCCGGCGGCCCGCTGCACACGCAGTCGCTGAGCGGGGAGCCGGGCGTGGCCCTGGCCGACCTGGAGTGGGCCGCCCAGACCGGGGAGTCGGTGACCGCGGTCGGACGGGCCACCGCCGGCGGCTCGCGTGCCGTCCACCGGCTCAGCCAGGACGGCAACGGCGCGGTCTCCGCCGGGACGCTGCACACGGTGCCGCCGGTCCACTACGACGGCGCGGTCGGCGCGCTGAGCCTGGACCGGGGCACCGTACGCCTCCTCAACTCCGTCCATGACACGCGTACGCTCCACGGCCAGGACATCGGCCTCGGACTGAGCCCCGCCACCGGGGGCTCCCTGACCCCCACCGCCACCTCCGCCACCACCGGCGCGGGCCGTTTCGCCGACGGCGGCGACGAAGGCCTCGCCCAGCTGACCACCGACCCCGGCAACGGCAAGGACGTCCTCACCACCGCCGACGCCCCGGACGGCGACGTGCCGCTGCCGGCCGCCGACGGCCGGATCCTCGACGTCTCCCCGCAGTACGTGCTGTACGCGAGCGCGAGCGGCACCGGCAAGCGGTACGTCGTGGACATCACCTCCGGCACCGTCGTGCGCGAACTGCCGGCGCAGGCGAGCGCCCTCGACTACGCCACCCTGTGGACCCCGTCCACCGCCGGCACGGTCACCGCGACCAGCCTGCGCACCGGCAAGACCCTGCGCACCGTCGACGTCGGCTCCGGCTGCGTCCCCGACGACCTGCGCACCAACGGCACGCTGCTCTACTGGAGCTGCACCGCCCAGAACAAGGCCGGGATCAAGAACCTCGCCACGGGCGTGGGGCAGACGTACACCGCCCCCGTCGGTGACGTGCTCCTCGGCGACAACTTCTACGGCTACTACGACCCCGCCACGCGGTCGATCCGGCTGAGGGAGGTCATCAACGACGTCAACTACCCCATCCGGGACATCACCGGCGTCGCGGCCACGACGGCCGACGACACCCGGGGCGTCACCTGGACGGTCGACCGCCGTTCCAACAAGATCGCCTACCTGGACGCGGACAGCACCGTCCACGTCGTCAGCGCCCAGAACGGCATCGACCAGTCGTCCAGGCTCGCCGCGCCCGACTCCACGGCCCCGTCGTCCTTCGCGGCCGGCGGCGGCGCGGCACGGTGGGAGGGGCGGTGGTGGCTGTCCAAGCCCGCCGCCTCCTGGCAGGTCACCCTCAAGAGCAACACCACCGGCGCCGTGCTGCGCACCTGGAAGGGCGGCGAGACCCGCAGCACCGTGCGGGTCTCCTGGGACGGCAGAAGCCAGGCGGACGGCACTCTGGTGCCGAACGGCTCGTACACCTGGACCCTCACCGCCGTCCCGGCCGACGGCGCCGGCGCCTCGCTGTCCACCACCGGCACCGTCGACGTGACCGGTGCCGCGGCCGTCCGGCGCGACCACGCCGGCTCCGACGGCATCGGTGACCTGCTGACCCTCAACTCCTCCGGCAGCCTCACCATCCAGAAGGGCGACCGCGCGGGCGGCTTCTCGGGCAAGGTCTCCGCGTCCGGCTGGGCGACCTCCGTCAAGGCCGTCCCGTTCGGCGACCTGAACGGCGACCGCTGCAACGACGTACTGGTGCGCTTCAGCAGCGGCACCCTGCGCGCGTACCGCCCCGGCTGCGGCAAGGCCGTGACCACCTCGACCGCGTACACCTCGCTGGGCACCGGCTTCGACCAGTACGACGTGCTGACCTCGCCGGGTGACGTCACCGGGGACGGACGGGCGGACCTGATCGCCCGGAACACATCGACGGGCACGGTCTACCTGTACAAGGCGACCAGCGCCGGGAAGCTGTCGTCGCGGGTGAAGCTGTACGCCGACTGGAGGGGCTACAAGAAGATCGTCGGCGTCGGCGACCTCAACGGCGACGGCTACGGCGATCTGCTCGCCCAGGACAAGTCCAACGAACTGTGGCGCTACAACGGCACCGCGTCGGGCACCTTCAAGGCCCGCGTGAAGGTCTTCGACGACTGGGGCTCGTCCTACAACCTCGTGGTCGGCGTCGGTGACATCACCGGCGACGGCAAGGCCGACCTGGTCTCCCGTGACACATCCGGCACCCTGTGGCGCAACAACGGCGACGGCAAGGGCTCCTTCGGCGGCCGCACGAAGATCTCCACCGGCTGGGGCGGGTACAAGGGCGTCTTCTGAGCCAGGCGGCGAAGCGGCCATCCGGACGTGCCGGCCTCCCCAGCGAGGACGGCACATCCGGATGGTTCGACCTCCGGGAGGCAGGGGTACCCGTGGGTGGCCAGACACCGAGCCGGAGATTCCCGGAGGTGATGGGAGTGACAACCTCTCCCGGATCGGCGATGGAGACCCATCCCGACATCATCGCCATGCGCAACCGTCACGAGATGGCGGAGCGCGCTGCCAGCACTCCCAGGGCACAGGCCGTCGAGGCCATGGCCCTTCTCACCGGCGTGTACCTGGCGGCCTCCCCGTGGATCGCGGGGTTCAGCAACCTGTCCACGCTGGCGGTCAACAACCTGATCGTCGGCATCTCCTACGCACTGCTGATGAGCGGTGGCTTCGGCCGCGCCTACGAGCGCACGCACAGCATGGCGTGGGCCTCCTGCGCCCTGGGCGCGTGGACGATCATCGCGCCGTGGGTCGTCGCGGGTGACGTCAGCACCACCAGGACGATCGTGAACAACGTCATCGTCGGTGTCATCGGCCTCCTGCTGGCCCTGGCCGCCGGCGCCGCCGCCGGTACGAAGCAGCGGTCGCGGACCGGACCCGCCATGTGACACCCGCGGTCGCGCCCTGCCACCCCGGTCCGGACCTCCGGGCCGGGGCGCTCTCAGTCACCGGCGAGCACACGCACGAAACCCTCGGTCCACGCGTCCTCGTCGAGCGTGTGCTCCTCGATGACGAAGCACTCGGGCTCGTCGGCGAAACCCGGCAGTAGCCGCGCCCGGCGCAGGCGCCCCTCGGCCTTGTCGCGGGTGGAGTAGACCCCGAGCAGCTTGGCGTCGTCGCCGTCCTGCTCATCGATGTGCACGGTCTCGCCATCGACGTGCAGGGTCGTACCGCCGTCACCGGCTTCGTTCTGGTGTCCGACGTGCCACAACAGATAGATCATCATGGCGAAGGACTCGCGCCTCAGGACTGGTACGGCTGCTGCTGCGGCTGGCCGTAGGTCTGGCCGCCCTGACCGCTCGCGGCCTGTGCCTGCAGCTGCTCCGCCTGCTCCTTGGTCACCTTCTGCTCCGCACCGCAGAAGGTGCACTGGGTGGTGTACTTCGTCGAGATCGGGAACAACGGCACGAAGAACAGCGTGAACTTGGTGACGCGCTTCCGAAGCGTGTGCGCGGAGGGATTGCCGCAATGCCCGCACACCAGCGTCAGTATCGCGAGCTGGTACAGGTATCCCCTGGTCCCGAAGATGATCACGCTGTTCGTCCTTCCCTGGTCGGTACTCCCGGTACAGTACCGGCCCGCCCCACCTGGGCGCCGGGCTCAATTCTCCAGTGCCTGCCGCAGGGTGGCGTAGCAGGGGATGAGGGCGTCGATGCCCACCAGTTGCATGACCCGTACGACGGCGTCCCGCGGCCCGGCCAGACGCAGCCAGCCGTCGGCGTCCTCGGTGGCCTGATGGGCGGTGATGAGGGTGTTGATGCCGCTGGAGTCCATGAAGGTCACGCCACTGAGATCGATCACCGTACGCGGCCGCGCGGCGTCGCCGGGCGGCAGCAGGGCCTGACCCAGGTGGTCGCGGACGGTGTGGTCGATCTGGCCCTGGAGGGTGACGACGCGGATGCCGTCGACGGTCGAGTGGCCGATCACCAGTTGGCCGGACCGTGCTGCTTTCCGGGTGTCTGTCACCGTCTTCTCACCAACCTGCGCGCTGATATATCGACAAGGGCCAGAACTGCGTCAGTAGCCTGCCCCGATGCTACGAGGACATACACCCGTCCAGCCCTCTCCGGCGACGCGAGGCATATGACGTTCTCTTCCGGGTAGACGCACGCGCGTGGACGGGGGAATGTACATGGACCCAGTGGACTCGGCGCCTGGCGGTGAGGCCGTGAGAGGTGCCGACCTGATACAGGACATCATCGCTCTGGACGGCGACGGCAACTGCATCGCCGAGGCCCGGCACCGTGCGGCCGACTTCCTCATCCGTGTCCAGGCGGTGTACGGGCTGCCGGTGTCCGACCGGGCCATGGACCTGACCCAGCTGGTGGTCAGCGAGCTGGTCACCAACGCCCGTAAATACGCTCCCGGCCCGGTGCTGATGGAGCTGCGCATCGCCGGGGCGACGGTGGAAGTGATGGTGTGGGACAGCGACCCGGTCCTGCCGGTGGCGCGGGCCGCCGACCCGGGCCGGGTCGGCCAGCACGGGCTGGAGATCGTCATGGCCGTCGCCCAGGGCTTCGAGGTGCAGCGCGAGCCGGTCGGCAAGCGCATCACCGCCCGGATCGCCCTGCCCGACGACCCCGGCGGCGCGGTCGCCGGCCGCCGCCCTCATTAGGGCCTGTCCGGCAACCTCGACACCCCGGCCCTCGGTGCACGGCGCTCGCCAACCGACCTGCTCGGGTGGGGTGTTCGCGAAGGTTGAGGAGGACATGTAAAGATGCCCTCGCCCGGTGTCCGACCAACCCGGGCGAGGAGAATCCCAGTGAGATCAAGAATGCTGCGCCGCGGCTGTCCGGCCGCGGTGGCGGTGGCCGTTTCCACCGCGTTGCTGCCCCTGTCGGCCGCGCACGCCGCCGCACCGGCACCCGCCGTGAACCGGGCGACCGCCGACGCCTTCGGCCGCGTCGCCGACGCCGTGTTCACCGGCCGTACGAACGCCCTGCTGGACCAGAGCCGGACGGTGCGCACGGCGGTGAAGTCCGTGGGCGGGGTGAGCCTGACCGCGGGCCTGGCCCGCACGGAGAACTCGGCCCTGGCCGCCGTGCACGGCACCCGCTCCCGCCTCGCCGCGCTGGACGAGGCCTACACCGCCGCCGACTCCCGGGTGACGGTCGACGAGACCCGGATACGGGGGCGGAAGGCGACGGTCTCCGTCACGGAGACCACCGTACTGACGTACAAGAGGATCCGAGGTGACGAGCCGCCGACCACGGGCTTCACGGCGCACCACGACCTCACCTTCACCGCGCGGCCGGACGGCACCTGGCAGTTGTCGGGCATCCGGCTGACGGACAGCGGGCCCCGCCCCGTCAACGAGCCCGTCCCGGCCGCCACTTCGGCGACGGTACGGCCGGGCGCCGTCATCGACGCTCCCCGTGCGTCCACCGCCTACCCCGCCCCGGCCAAGCCCAAGAAGCTCACCGGCCGCACGTACGACTACAAGGCGATGGCCAAGTACGCCGAGAAGTACTGGAAGAACTACAACCCGTCCTACCGGAACTTCGCCCGGTCCCGGGGCGGCGGCGACTGCACCAACTTCCTGAGCCAGTCCCTGAAGGCGGGCGGCTGGAAGAAGATCAACAGCTCCGGCAAGTCCTACGGCACCTGGTGGTACGGCTCCAGGGACCAGTCCGACACCTGGGTGGGCGTCAACGAGTGGTCCTGGTTCGCCCAGACCGCCAAGCGGACGACCGCGCTGAAGTACGCGTACCAGATGGACAAGGGCGACGTCCTGCAGATGGACTTCAACCGGGACGGGGAGAAGGACCACTCCCTGATGACCACCTACCGGGGTTCCACCGGCGTCCCGTACCTCACCTACCACTCCCTGGACACCTACCGGCGGTCGCTGCCCAGCATCGTGGCGTCCAACCCGAACTCGTTCTACTACGCCTACCGCACCTGAGCGGCACCGGCCCACCGCCGGTCCGTGACGCGGAACGCGGCGGCCTCGCCTGCGAGGCCGCCGTACCAACCGCCGTACTAACCCGCCGGCGCGCTGATCTCCCGCTTGAGGATCTTCCCGCTCGGCCCGGTCGGCAGGGTGTCCACGAGCCACACGGCGCGCGGATACTTGTACGCCGCCACCCGGTCCTGGACGAACCGCTGAAGCTCCTCGGGAGTGGCCCGGGCCGTGGGCCGCAGCACCACAGCGGCCGCGATCTCCTCGCCGAGCCGCTCGTGCGGCACACCCACCACGGCCGCCAGCGCGACGGCCGGGTGCTCGTGCAGCACCTCCTCGATCTCGCGGGGGTAGACGTTGTAGCCACCGCGGATGATCATGTCCTTCTTGCGGTCCACGATGTACAGGTAGCCGTCCTCGTCCTGCCGGGCGAGGTCGCCGCTGCGCAGCCAGCCGTCGGGAATGGCGGCCGCGGTCTCCTCGGGCAGGTTCCAGTACCCCTTCATCAGGTTCGGCCCGCGCACGGCCAGTTCGCCGATCTCGCCCCGGGCCACGTCCTTGCCCGCCTGGTCCAGCAGCCGGACCTCCACATCGCGGATCGGGGTGCCGACGGACCCCGGCTTGCGCGGCCGGTCGGGGTGGTTGAAGGAGACCACCGGGCTCGTCTCGGACATGCCGAAGCCCTCCAGCACCATGCAGCCGAAGCGCCGCTCGAAACCGTGCAGCACCTCCACGGGCAGCGAGGCACCCCCGGAGACGCACGTCCGCAGGGTCGACACGTCCGCCTCCCCGGGATGCTGCAGCAGCGCCGCGTACATCGTCGGCACCCCCTCGAACACCGTGGCCCGGTCCCGGGCGATGGCCTCCAGGACGGTCTGCGGGTCGAAGCGCGGGATCAGGGTGAGCGAGGCGCCGCTGTGGACGGTCACGCTCATGGTGCAGACCTGGCCGAATATGTGGAACAGCGGCAGACAGCCCACCACCACGTCCTCGGACGTCATGCGCTGCACATTGACGGTGTTGACCTCGGTGTTGTGCCGCAGCCCGGCATGGGTGAGCGCGGCACCCTTGGGCCGTCCCGTGGTGCCCGAGGTGTAGAGCAGCACGGCCACGTCGTCACCGGCCGTGTCCGTCACCCCGGCCAGCGGCTCGTGTCCGGCCAGCAGCCCGGCGAAGGAGGAGGGCTCGACCGGGATGTGCCGCACTCCGGCGGCGGCGGCCCCGAGAGCGCCCTCGCCGGGGGCCTGGTGCCATTCGAGCAGCAGCACCGCCCCGGAGTCCCTGAGGTGGTACTCGGTCTCCCGGGTCTTCAGCAGCGGGTTCATCGGCACCACGATCGCCCCGGCACGCAGCGCGCCGTAGTACAGCACGACGAACTCGGGGACGTTCGGCAGCATCAGGGCCACCCGGTCGCCCGGCCGCACGCCCTCGGCGCGCAGCAGCGCGGCGGCGCGGGCGCTGCGCTCGTCCAGCTCGGCGTAGGTGGTGACCTGCGTGCCCAGCCGCAACGCGGGCCGCTCCGGCTGCCGTGCCGCCGTCCGTACCAGGAACTCCGCCAGATTGGGCATGACCCGCCTCCACGCATGTCACCGTCGAAATACGCCGTTCACGTGGACGACATCGTGCTGCCGCCGACGCCGACGACCTATGGGAGGGACGACAGCGTCCCCGTTCCCTGGTTGTTCCGGGGAACAAAAGTACGGCGCTAAACTGCGGGAATGGACTTCTCGGGGGTGGCCGCGGCGATCCACGCCCGGCTTCCGGAACTCGGCGAGCGGCTCGCCGAGCGCATCCGCTCGGACGTCGAGGCCTACCAGGACGAGACGCTCATCCCCTTCGATTCGCTGCGCCGCTCGTGCACCGCCAACGCCGACCTCGTGCTCAGGCACTTTCACCCCGCCGACGCCCCGGACCCCGGACCGGCCCGGGAGACCGGCCGCATCCGCGCCGAGCACGGCATGCCGCTCGCCGACACCCTGCACGCCTACCGGATCGGCTTCGAGTTCCTGTGGTCGGAGATCCTCCAGGAGGCACGCGCCCACCCGGAGGTCTCGGACGCCGAGTTGGTGGCCCGGTCCGCCGACCTCTGGGCGCTGTTCGGGCGCTACGCCGAGGCGGTGGCGGAGGCCCACCGGGAGACCGCCGCCGAACTGACCCTGCAACGCGAGGCCCGGCGCTCGGCGCTGGTGGAAGCGCTCCTCACCGGCGCCATCGCCGACCGCACCACCCTGCGGGAGGCCGCCCGCGAGCTGGGCATGCCCGAGCGCGGACCGTACGCGGTCGTCGCCGCCGAATCCGCGAAACCCGGCACGGAACCCCTGGCCGGAACCGAGGCGGCGCTGCGCCAGGCCCGCCTTCCGTCCGCCTGGCGGTTGCTGCCCGACCAGCAGATCGGCCTGGTCGCCCTGGCCACGCCCGAAGCCGAGCACACCGCTGTGCGCATCCTGCGCCGCGCGCACGCCCGCGTGGGCATCAGCCCCTGTTTCCACTCGCTGCGCGACACACCACAGGCCCTGCGCTTCGCCCGGCTGGCCCTGGCCGGCCTCCCGGGCACCGGGCCGGGGGTCGCGCGGTTCGACGACGATCCCTTCGCCATGCTGGTCACCGCCGCTCCGGCGGAAGCGGCTCACCTGCTGACGGTCGCTCTGGGGCCTGTGCTGGACCTTCCCGCCCCGGAGCGCGCCCGGCTGCTGGAGACGCTGGAGCACTGGTTCGCCGCGGCCGGCTCCGCCGCCGGCACCGCTCACCGTCTCTTCGTCCACCCCAACACCGTCCGCTACCGGCTCCGCCGCATCGAGGAGCTGACCGGCCGCTCCCTCTCCGATCCGCGGACGGCGGCGGACTTCCGCGCCGCGCTCCTCGCCCGGTCGGCCGTGTGACGGTGGGACGCACATGCCCCGCCACGTGGAGCGTGCGACCATCGGCTGTGGTTCGGGTTCCCCCACCAAGGAGAACAGGATGCCGATCGATACCGTCGAGCGATTCTTGGCCGCCCTGAGCCCGCACGACCGGGAACGTGTCCGACAGCGTCCGCGCGAGGAGCAGGAGAGACTCGCCGAGGACTGGGAGACGGAGCTGCGGGAAGACACCGACCTCGACACCCTGAGCGAGCTGTCGCCGCCCGCGGCCGAGAGCGAGGCCGCGGCACGGGTGGTCAAGGGACTCTTCGACTAGGGCCCCTCCGGCGGGTCAGGAGGTCGGGGCGTTTCGGCGCGTTCAGTGGCCGAGGAGCAGCCCCTTCCCCGCGACGTCCGCGTGGATGCCGTCCTTGCGCACCGCCACGCCCAGCAGGCGTATGTCGCCCGCGGGTGGCTCCGGCAGCCGTACGGAGAAGGAGAAACGGTCGGCGATCTGCGGGCGGGTGAGCTTGGTCAGGGCGGTGAACAGGGCCGGGTCGAGGCCCAGCCGCTCCAGCAGCCACGGGTGGGCGAGGGCCACGTCCACCAGGTTCACGCGCGTCAGGCCGTGCAGGAAGCGCGGCGTGCCGGTCAGCCGGTTCAGTTTGTCGTCGTCGCGCAGCGCGGCGTCCACGGCGGCGTCGGGGACGCCGAGGCGGTGGACGAGCTGCGGAACGGCGAGGAAGGCCTTGATCTTCGCCGCTTCCCGGGTGAGGCGGCGCGCCGAGGCGCGGGTCAGATGGAGGCCCTCCGAGGGCGCGTTGCCCGGCCGGTACGTGGCGAGGTCGCCGATGTCCAGCCGGATGCCGTCCACGGCCGTCGCGATGCCGTGAGTCCCCTCGCGGCGGATCCGGGCGTCGGCCCGCAGGCGCAGGTCGCGGCCCGCCACGCGGAGCGTGCCGTGGGCGAGGACGCGGCCGGGGCCGTGCGCGGAGAAGGCCACCTGGGAGGCGCCGAGTTCACGGTTCATGTCGGCGAAGGACAGCAGGACCTGTCCGCGCATGCGGGGGACGAGTGCGCCGCGCACCGAGGTGGGCCCGTCGCCGTTGATGCTCACGTCGTGCGCGGTGGCCGTGACCCGCTTGAGGGTGACCCGCTGGGCTTCGACGTCCGGGACGGTGACGCTGACCGAGTCCAGCCGCCGTGTGGCGAGTTGGGTCAGGAACGGGAAGCCGCCGATCCGTACCTCGGGCGCGGCGGCCAGGCCCAGCTGGTCCTTGAGCCGGTCCGAAGCCTTGTGCTCGGCGTACAGGACCGCCCAGCGGTCGGCGAGGGTGACGAGACAGGCGAGGGTCAGCACCCACACGGCGAACTTGAACAGGGTGGGCAGGCCGGTGGCGCGGTTGCGGCGGCGGCTGCCGCGCCGGTGGTTGGGAGGGCTCCAGGGCTCCTCCGGGTCGGGGCCCTGCGGGTCCGGCCGGTCCCGCTCGGTGACGAAGTCGTCCAGCGGATCGTCCGCGAGGGCAGCGAGTTCGTCGTACGGATTGCGGCGCAGGGGAAGATGCGTCTGTATGCGGTGGGGGGTACGCATCGGTAGATTTGATCATACGTTCCCACGTGCCCCGCAAGCCGTACCTGAGCCACGGTACGAAATCGGCCGCCCGGACGGCTATTCGGTGATCGGCACGGCCTGTCCCGAGACCCGGGTGCGGGCGTCCCGCGGGGTCACGTCGATCAGCAGGTCGCTGGGACGTCCCATGTCCTCGCCCTGGCGGATGGCGATCGTGGCCGGGCCGCCGACCAGGCCCAGTTCGCGCAGATATCCGCCGAAGGCCGCAGCCGCCGCTCCCGTCGCCGGATCCTCCACCACACCGCCGACGGGGAACGGGTCCCTGGCGTGGAAGCGCTCGGGGGACTCGCGCCACACCAGGTGCACGGTCGTCCATCCATGACGGCGCATCACCTCGGCGAGGCCGTCGAAGTCGTAGTCCAGGTCGGCCAGACGCTCCCGGGAGGCGGCGGCCAGCACCAGGTGGTCGTTGCCGCCGAACGCCACATGCGGCGGCAGCGCCGGGTCGAGGTCGCCGGGAGCCCAGCCCAGGGTCTTCAGCGCCGCCTCCAGTTCGGCGTCCGTGGCGGGCCGGGAACGGGTCGCGACGCTGGTGAGCGTGGCCCGTACGGTGCCGTCCTCGCCCCTCGTGGTGGCCACCGGGATCTCGCCCGCCGGCGTGTCGAGGACGACGTCGCCCGGGCCGAGCCGCTCGGCGAGGGCGACCGCCAGGGCGACGGTCGCGTGACCGCAGAAGGCCACCTCGGCGAGCGGGCTGAAGTAGCGGACCCGGAACCGGCGCGCCGCTTCGTCGCCTTCGGTGACGAAGGCCGTCTCGCTGTAGCCGACCTCGGCGGCGATCGCGAGCATCGCCGCGTCGTCGAGCCCGGAGGCGTCGAGCACCACCCCGGCAGGGTTGCCGCCGCGGGGGTCGTGGGTGAAGGCCGTGTAGCGCAGAGTCTCGGTGGTCATGGCTTCACGTTCCCATGACTCACCCCATCGACGCCAACGATTGATTTCGATAATCCCCATCGGCGATGCGCATAACATGGGGGCGTGGACACCCGCCTGCTGCACACCTTCCTCACCCTCGCGCGTACGGGCAGTTTCACCGCCGCCGCGGCCGAACTGCACCTCGCCCAGTCCACGGTCACCGTCCACATCCGCACCCTCGAACGGGACCTGGGCACCCGGCTCTTCGACCGCCTGCCCACCGGCACGCTGCCCACCGAGTCCGGCCGGCGACTGCTGGAGGCGGCCGAGGACGTCCTGGACGCCGTGGCCCGCTTGAGAGCCCAGTGCGACAGCGAGGGCGGCGTGCGGGGGCAGGTGACGGTGGGCACCCCCGAGTCGCTGTGCTCCACCAGGCTGCCCGGCGTGATCGCCGCCCTGCGCGGCACCCATCCCGAGGTGGACGTGGAATTGCACGCGGCCGGCACCGCCGAGTGCGTCGAAGGGCTGCGGTCCGGACGGCTGGACCTGGCGCTGCTGTTGGAAACGGAAGCCGACTTCCCCGACGTGACGGCCGAGCGGGTCGCCCGCGAGCCGCTCGCCCTCGTCTGCGCTCCCCACCACCCGCTCGCCGCGCGTGCCCGGCCGGCGACCTGGGCGGACCTGGCGGCGGAGAGCTACTTCCTGCTCGAACAGGGCTGTTCCTACAGCGACGAGCTGGAACAGAAGCTGCTCGCCGTGCCCGGCGCAGCGCCGCGGCTGACCCGGTTCGGCAGTGTGGACGCGGCTCGCTCGTGCGTCGCCGCCGGACTGGGAGTGACCCTGCTGCCGCTGACGACGGTGGAAGAGCCCTTGCGCGAGGGGCGATTGACGCGGGTCCGCGGACCGCGGTTCACCGATGTCCCGGTCCTGCTGGCCAGGCACCGCAGACGCTGGACGGCACCGGCCGCGCAGGCCGTCGCGCGAGAGCTGGTACGGCACTTGTCCGACTGACGTGCCGCGGCGGCTCCCGGTCAGTCCGGACCTCCTGGGTGAAGGCGGGGTGAACGGTGCGTGGGCGGTGTCGTCGTCGCGTGACGGCCGTGTGTGCGGGCGAGTTGCGGGCATTCGGACTGCACGCACTTCCGATGACTTCACACATCCGAACACATCCGACTTCACCCCTCCGAAGGGACGGACATCGTGCTCGCCATTGTCTCGGCGGTCCTGTTCTTCATCGCCTTCCTGATCAACGCGGCCGACATCTCGACCAACGACACGTTCACCTCGGTCAACGTCATGCTCCTCGGCCTCACCGTGCTGGCCCTGCACCTGGCGGGTATTGGCAGCGCATGGTCCGTGCGCGGCCCCCGGCGGTGACCGACCCGTCGGGAATATCACGATTCGGCAGCGGCACAACCAATCGGCTGTGCCGGACGTCATAAGGGTGACATAAGCGGGACACCGCCACCCCAAGGGGGACAACATGCGCAAGGGACGATGGACGACTGCCGCGGCGGCCGTGCTGGTGGCAGTGGGATCACTGGGCCTGGCGGCCCCGACGGCGTCCGCCGTCGGGGGTCGGACCGCCGCAGCGGCCGCGACCACGTGCCCGACGGGCTGGGGCAGCCTGCCGAAGCGCGGGACCGACGCGTCGACGGCACCGCACACCCTCACCGGCATCCGGACCGGGCGGCACGACTGCTACGACCGCATGGTCTTCGACGTCGGTGCGGGCACCCAGCCGCTGGCCTACTCCGTCGAGTACGTCGACGTCTTCCGCCAGGACCCCTCCGGCATGCGGATCCCGGTCGCCGGCGGCGCCATCCTCGACATCCGGGTGGGCGCCCCCGCGTACGACCCGGAGACCGGCCGGCCGACCTACTCCGGCCGCCCCGGCAAGGCGCTGCCCGGCGTCGACCTGACGGGCTACCGCACCTTCCGGGACACGAAGTTCGGCTCCAGCTTCGAGGGCGTCACACAGGTCGGCCTCGGAGTGCGCGCGCGACTGCCCTTCCGGGTACTGCGGGTGGCGGACCGCCTGGTGGTGGACGTGGCCCACACCTGGTGATCCGCCGGACAGCCCCCTAGGAGTGGTGGACGGAGGCGGGCGGCCGGAAGCAGGCGTGCACGATCTTCCCGTCGGGGCAGGGCCGGGCCTGCCAGGTCTCGGCCAGCGCGTCCACGAGGAGCATGCCCCGTCCGCCCGTGCGCTCGGCGTCGGGCGGACGGGGGGCGGGCAGGCTGGGGGAGGAGTCGTGGACGGTCACGTGCAGACAGCGGCTGTCCCACGTCAGTACGAGATGGGCGGCGCTGTGCGCGTGCACATGGGCGTTGGTGACCAGTTCCGAGATGGCCAGCAGGACGTCGTCCACGGTGTCGGGCGCGGAGTCGGTCCAGCCCAGTGAGGCGAGATGGTCGCGTGCCCAGTCCCGCGCCGTCTTGACACTGCTGTTCAACGGTAGCGAACGGGCCCAGCCCACCGCCCTCAGCGATGATTCGCTCACGTATGCCTCCCTGCTGTGGCCGTGTCCCCGCAGGTACCCGTCCTTCCGGCATTGACGCCGTCCCGACCGCGAGATCCTTCCGGTACCTCCCGCCGGAACAACCGTTCCAGCCTCGGTTCCAGCGCCGGGCGGAAGACCCGCCGTACCGGAGCGGAGCACAGCACGGTCACCACCAGGCCGGCGGTGAGGGTGGCGGCGATCTCGCCGAGCGGCTCACGGGCCCAGCCGAACCGGGACCAGTTCCAGTGGTTCGCGGCCTGGATCACGAAGCCGTGCAGCAGATAGCCGTAGAGCGTGCCCGCGCCCAGCGACGTGAACCATGTGCGCCGGCCGGGCACCCAGGCGAGGAAGCAGGCGACCAGCGTCAGCGAGCAGCCGAACACGGCCAGCGTCATGACGGGCCCGTACCAGGCGGGCACCCCCAGCTCGGCGGCGCTGTCACGGTGGAAGAACCAGGCGTAGTCCATCCGCGGCGCCGCCCAGTACGCCACGGCCAGCGCGCCCGCGAAGACAAAGACCGCCAGCGTCCGCGCCTCACGGCGGCGCACCAGCCGGAAGTGCTCCGGCCGCAGACACAGACCCAGCACGAAGTAGGGCAGGAACTGCACGGTGCGCTGCAGGTCGAGGTCGCGCCCGATCGACGGCGAGAGTGTCACCAGCATCGCGAGGGCGAGTGCGAGCGGCAGCGGATGGCGCACGCTCCGCCACAGCGGTGTGGTCAGCCTCCAGATGAACAGCGCGGCCAGGAACCATGTCAGGTACAGCGGATCGAGCAGGCTGATCGGACGGTCCGGGACACCGTCGCTCCACCTGGTGAAGAGGGTGTACGCCGTCTCGAAGACGACGTACGGCACGACCACCCCGGTGACGAGGCGCTTGATCTTCGCCGGGCTCGCGTCGAAGCCGCGGGAGAAGAAGCCGGAGATGATGATGAAGGCCGGCATGTGGAAGGCGTACACGGTCATGTAGAGCGCGGTGACGGTACGGCTGTCCGAGCGCAGCGGCTCCCAGGCGTGTCCCATCGCCACCAGCACGATCGCCAGGTACTTGGCGTTGTCGAAGAAGGCGTCGCGCTCTGTCGCGCGGGCGGGTGCGGCCTGCGGTGCGGGCGCTGCCTCGCGCGTGATCACACGTTCGGCGGGGGTCACGGCGGGGGCGGGGCGGGGCGGCATCCCAGCCGCCTGACCGCTTCCGGGCGAGGTAAACCTTACCGGCGGCGATCTGCGAACTTCCTCCGGGATGTGCGGATGGCAGCTCTGGATAAATAAATAGGAACGGTATATTTTGGGCTCACTTCTGCCGGGTCTGACCAGGTGGAGGCACCATGAACTGGCGAAACTGGGCGGCCTGCCGATTCGAGGATCCCGAGCTCTTCTTTCCGGTCAGTGAAGAGGGTGCGTCCCTGCTGCAGATCGAGCAGGCCAGACGTATCTGCCGCCGCTGTCCCGTGCTGCACGAATGCCGGGTCTGGGCGCTGCGCAACCGGGAGTACGAGGGCGTGTGGGGCGGACTCACCGCGGGGCAACGACGTGCGCTCTCACCGGCGAGAGGCACCGCCGCGGACCACTGACGCGCCGAGCCCGGCTCCGCGTGGATACGTCACAACTTCCGCACACCCCGGGGCGCGTGGCGTCGAGCGTGCGCTCGGCCGACGTACTGTTGCCGCACCTGCAGGAGATCGAACGGGGTGGGGATGCCGGACTTCCAGGGCGAGTTGGTGCGTGCGCTGCCCGGCACCCTGAGAGAGCACTCGGCCCGGCTCGGAGACAAGATCGCCTACCGGGACGCCCGACGCGAACTCACCTACCGGGAGTTGGAGGAGCGCACCGGCCGGCTGGCCGGGCATCTGGCGCGGCTCGGGGTGCGGCGTGGGGACCGGGTCGCCGTCCATCTGGGCAATCGGGTGGAGCTGGTGGAGGGCTGTCTCGGGGTGCTGCGGGCGGCGGCGGTCGGCGTGCTGCTCAACACCGGGGCGTCCGACGACGAGTTGGCGTACTTCCTCGACGACAGCGGCGCCGTCCTGGTGATCACCGAGGAGGAGCTGCTGCCGCGGGTCGCCCGGCTCGCGGCCGACCGGCCCGGGGTGCGGGTGGCGGTCGTGGGCCCGGGCGCCCCGCCGGCCGTGCTCGGATTCGAGGAGCTGGCCGGGACGGATCCCGGCCGCCCGCCCCGCGACGACCTGGGGCTCGACGATCCGGCCTGGATCCTCTACACCTCGGGCACCACCGGGGAGAGCAAGGGCGTCGTCTCCACACAGCGCTCCGCCCTGTGGTCGGTGGCGGCGGCCTACGTACCGGCGTACGGGCTGGGGGAGCGGGACCGGCTGCTGTGGCCCCTGCCGATGTTCCACTGCTACGCCCACTCGCTGTGCCTGCTGGGGGTGGTCTCGGTCGGTGCGAGCGCGTATCTCCTCGACCGGGGCGCGAACGTCGCCGAAGCGCTCACCGCCGAGCCGTTCACCATGGTCGCCGGGGTGCCAGCCACCTACCGCCTGCTGCTGGACTCGCTCCGGCAGGCGCCGGCCGCCGTGCCCTCCTCCGTGCGGGTGTGCGTCACGGCGGGCGCGCCCTGTCCGCCCGAGCTGCGGGCGGAGGTCGAGGACGTGCTCGCCGCACCCCTGCTCGACGGGTACGGCTCCACCGAGACCTGCGGGAAGATCGCCGTCAACCGGCTCGACGGCCCCCGGGACGACGTCTCCAGCGGCCCCCCGCTGGCGGGGCTCACGGTGCGGCTGACCGATCCGCACACCGGTGCCGAGGCCGCCGACGGGGAGGAGGGGGAGATCTGGGTTCGCGGCCCGGGCCTGATGACCGGCTATCACAACCGCCCGGAGGCCACCGCGGAGGCGTTCACCGACGGCTGGTACCGCACCGGGGACCTCGGCCGGCGCCTGGCGCACGGCGGTCTCCAGGTCACCGGCCGGGTCAAGGAACTGATCATCCGGGGCGGGCAGAACATCAACCCGTCCGAGGTGGAGCGGGTGCTGCTCGCCTGCCCCGGCATCGCCGACGCGGCCGTCGTCGGCAGACCGCACGACGTGCTGGGCGAGGTGCCGGTCGCCTTCCTCGTCCCCGGCCCCGACGGGATCGACGCGACGCGGGTGCTCGGTGTCTGCCGGGAGCGGCTGTCCGGGTTCAAGGTGCCCGACGAGCTCTACGAGACCGCGTCCGTCCCCCGTACCCCGTCCGGCAAGATCGTCCGGGCGGCGCTCGCCGAGCAGCTGGCGCGGCGGCTCGCGGCGGACCGGGCGGCGGCCTCGGCCGCGCTGCGCGAGCGGCTGGCGGCGGTGCCCGACGCCGTCCGCGACCTGGTGCTCGAAGCGACGGCCCGGGCGGCCGGGCTGCCCCTGGACGCCGCCGAGCACGACCGGCCCTTCACCGCGCTCGGGCTCACCTCGCTCGGCGGTGTGCTGCTGCGCGACCGGCTGAACACCGTGACCGGGCTCGACCTGCCCGCGACGCTCGTGTTCGACCACCCCACCCCCGCGGCCGTGGCGGCCTTCGTGCACGACGCGCTGCGGGGCGACGACCGCCCCCGGCGCCCGGGTACGTCCGGCGGCGGCCGGGGTACGGAGCCCGGGGAACCGATCGCCGTGGTGGCCATGGCCTGCCGGTATCCGGGCGGCGTGGAGTCCCCGGAGGACCTGTGGCGGCTGCTCGCGGCCGGTACCGACGCCACCTCGGACTTCCCCGCCGACCGCGGCTGGGACCTGGCCGGGCTGTACGACCCCGATCCGGACCGGCCGGGTACCTCCGTCACCCGCCGGGGCGGCTTCCTGCACCGGGCCGCCGACTTCGACGCCGCCTTCTTCGGCATGTCGCCCCGCGAGGCGCTGGCCACCGACCCCCAGCAGCGGCTGCTGCTGGAGACCGGCTGGGAGCTGCTGGAGCGGGCGGGCCTCGACCCGTCGGGGTTGCGCGACAGCGACACCGGTGTGTTCGTCGGCGTCATGCACAGCGACTACGCGGGCCGCCTGCTGCACAGGGCCGGGCACGAGCTGGAGGCCCATCTCGCCCTAGGCTCGGCGGGCAGCGTGGCCTCCGGCCGGATCGCGTACACCCTGGGCCTGCGCGGGCCCGCCGTGACCGTGGACACCGCGTGTTCGTCCTCCCTGGTGGCGATCCACTCCGCCGCGCGCTCCCTGCGCGACGGAGAGTGCTCGCTGGCCGTCGCCGGCGGGGTGACCGTCATGGCCACCCCCGCGCCGTTCCTCGCGTTCAGCAGACTGCGCGGGCTTGCCCCGGACGGCCGGTGCAAACCGTTCTCCGCGGCGGCCGACGGCACCGCCTGGGGCGAGGGCGTCGGCCTGGTCCTGCTGGAGCGGCTGTCCGACGCACGGCGCAACGGGCACCCGGTGCTGGCCGTGCTGCGCGGCTCGGCCGTCAACTCCGACGGCGCGTCCAACGGGCTGACCGCGCCCAACGGGCCCGCGCAGCAACGCGTCATCCGCGCCGCGCTCGCCGACGCCGGCCTCCGCCCGGCGGACGTCGACGCGGTGGAGGCGCACGGCACGGGCACCGCGCTCGGCGACCCGATCGAGGCACAGGCGCTGCTCGCCGCGTACGGAGCCGACCGGCCCGCCGAACGCCCCCTGTGGCTGGGCTCGTTGAAGTCCAACCTCGGACACACCCAGGCCGCGGCGGGAGTCGGCGGCGTCATCAAGACCGTGCTGGCGATGCGGCACGGCCGCCTTCCGCGCACCCTGCACACCGACCGGCCCTCGCCCCGGGTGGACTGGTCGTCCGGCACCGTACGGCTGCTGACCGGGGAGGAAGAGTGGCGGCCGGTGCCCGGGCGTCCTCGACGGGCGGCAGTGTCGGCGTTCGGCATCGGCGGGACCAACGCGCACGTGATCCTGGAAGAGGCCGAGGCGACGGCGGCCGTACCGTCGCCCGGCCGACCGGCGGCGGCACCCCCGCTGCTGCTGTCCGGCGCGAGCCCGGCCGCCCTGCGGGCCCAGGCCGAACGGACCGCCGCCGCCCTGCGCGCACAGCCCGGACTCGACCTCCTGGACGTGGCGTTCACCCACGCCACCGCCCGGGCCGCGCTCACCCACCGGGCCGCCGTGCCCGCCGAGGACCGCGACAGCCTGCTGAGCGCCCTGGACGCCCTGGCGGTGTCCACCGGCCCGCAGGCCGCGGGCTCCCCGGGCCGGACGGCCCTGCTGTTCACCGGCCAGGGCGCCCAACACGCCGGCATGGGAAGGGAGTTGTGCGAAACCTTCCCGGTCTTCTCCGCCGCCTTCGACGCCTTGTGCGAGCGCTTCGACGCCCATCTGGAGCGTCCGCTGCGCTCGGTGCTCTGGGGAGCCGACGAGGGCGGGCTGCTGGACCGTACGGACTTCGCCCAAGCGGCCCTGTTCGTCTTCGAGGTGGCCGCCTTCCGGCTGCTGGAGTCCTGGGGCGTGCGGCCGGACTTCCTGGCCGGGCACTCCGTCGGCGAGTTGGCCGCGGCCCACGCCGCGGGCATCCTGTCCGAGCCGGACGCCGTGCGACTGGTCGCGGCCCGGGGCCGGTTGATGCGGGAACTGCCGGAGGGCGGCGCCATGGTGGCGCTGGACGCCACCGAGGCGGAGGTGAGGCGCGAGCTCGCCGACCGGGTCTCGATCGCGGCCGTGAACGGCCCGCGCGCGGTCGTCGTGGCCGGCGCGGAGGGGCCCGTCCTCGCGCTCGCGGGGCGGTTCGCGGCACGCGGGCGCCGTACCGCCCGGCTGCGGGTCAGCCATGCCTTCCACTCCCCGCTGATGGAACCGATGCTCGCCGAATTCGGCCGCGTGGCGGGGACGTTGACCTACCGGGCGCCTCGCGTCCCGGTGCTGTCGGGACTGACCGGACGCCCGGCCACCGGAGTCGAGCTGCGGTCGGCCGGCTACTGGGTGCGGCACGCCCGGGAGACCGTGCGGTTCGGGGACGCCGTGCGGTGGCTGGCGGACGAGGGACGGGTGACGGCATTCGCCGAGATCGGCCCGGACGCGCAGCTCACGGCCCAGGCCATGACCGATCTCGCCGGTACGGGCGAGGGCCCGCTGTGCACGGCCGTCGCCCGCCGAGGCGCGACGGAACCCGAGCCCAGGACACTGCTCACGGCGCTCGGCCGGCTCCATGTCCACGGCCTGCCGGTGGACTGGCGCCGGGTGTACGAGGGCAGCGGTGCCCGGCCGGTCGCCCTGCCGACCTACCCCTTCCAGCGCCGGCGCTACTGGCTCCCCGACGACACCGCCGCCACCGGCCCCGCTTCCGGCCACCCGGTGCTGACGCAGACGGTCACCGTGCCGGGCGCGGAGCGCGTGCTGTGCACCGGTCACCTGTCCGGCGCGGCCCAGCCCTGGCTGCGCGACCACGCCGTGGGCGGACGCACCCTCGTGCCCGGCGCCGCCCTCGCCGACCTGGTGCTGCACGCGGGCGACGCCTGCGGTCTCGACGTACTGGAGGACCTCGCCCTGCTGGCCCCGCTGGTCCTCCCCGCCGACGACCGGGAGCGGATCCAGGTCCAGGTGGACCTGGGAGAACCGGACGACAGCGGGCGCCGCACCGCCGATGTGTACTGCCGCCCGGAGGACTCCGGAGCGCTGGGCGCCTGGACCCACCACGCGACCGGGCGGCTGGGCCCGGCCGTTCCGGCCGCCCGGGAGCACGCGACCGCGCTCACCGCCTGGCCGCCGCCGGATGCCACGGCCGTGGATCTCACCGGTGCCTACGAGCGACTGGCCGCCGCCGGTCACACGTACGGGCCCGCCTTCCAGGGCGTCACCGCCCTGTGGCGGCGGGGCGAGGAACTCTTCGCCGAGGCCGGACCGGTGCCGGGCGCCCAGGCCCGGCGCCACGCCGTCCACCCGGCACTGCTGGACGCCGCCCTGCACGCCGGGCTGCTCGCCGAGCCGGACGCCGGACCGGCCCGGATGCCGTTCGCGTGGCGGGGCATGGCGCTGTACGCCACCGGGGCCACGCGGCTGCGCGTACGGATCCGGACGACCGGCCCGGCCACGGTCGCCGTGGACCTCGCCACCCCCTCCGGCGAACCGGTGGCCCGGCTGGAGTCCCTGACCACGCGACCGGTACCGCAGACGGATGCCACCCCGGCCGGAGAGCTGTACCGGCTGCGCTGGACGGGCCTTCCGGCCGCCGCGGAGGCAACCCCCGTGACGGTGACGGACCCCGACGACCTGGGCCTGGCCATGGTGCTCCCGCCCGCGGACACCTCCGAGACCGCCGACCGCACCGAAGTGGCATCCCTGGCCGCACCCCTCCGCGAGGGCACCGACCCCCTTGCCGAGGCGCACGCGCTGGCCGTACGGGCCCTTGATCTCGTGCGGACGCGGCCGGCCGGCGCCGGACGACTGGTCGTGGTCACGCGTGGCGCGACCGGTGGGGCCCCGGATCTGCCCGCGGCCACGGTCTGGGGACTGCTGCGGGCCGCACAGGCCGAGTACCCCGGGCGGCTCACCCTCGTGGACGTGGACGGCCGCCCCGAATCGCTGCGGCTGCTGCCCGCCGCCATCGCCACCGGCGAACCCCAACTTGCCATCCATGAACGCCAGTTGACGGTCCCGCGATTGGCTGCCGTCCCCGGTCCGGTGACCGGCGGGTCGCTCGGCGGGGGCACCGTCCTGGTCACCGGCGGCACCGGATCCCTGGGCGCGCTGCTGGCCCGGCATCTCGTCGCCCGGCACGGAGTCCGGCGTCTGGTGCTCGTCAGCCGGCGTGGACCACAGGCGCCGGGTGCGCGGACACTGCGGGCCGAACTGGAGCGGGCGGGCGCCCGGGTGGACCTGGTCGCCTGCGACACCGCCGAGCGCGGCCGACTGGAAGCCCTGATCAAGGAGTTCGGGCCCGACCTCACCGCCGTGGTGCACACCGCCGGAGTCCTCGACGACGGCGTGCTGGAGGCACTGACCCCCGAACGGCTGGCCGCGGTGCTGCGGCCGAAGGCCGACGCGGCCTGGCATCTGCACGAGCTGACCAAGGACCTGCCCCTGGCGCGGTTCGTGCTGTTCTCCTCGGCCGCCGGCCTGCTGGGCAACCCCGGCCAGGCCAACTACGCGGCGGCGAACTCCTTCCTGGACGCGCTCGCCCACCACCGCGCCGCGCTGGGCCTGCCCGCCCTGTCCCTGCTCTGGGGACCGTGGGCGGACACGGACGGCATGGCGGCCCGCACCGGCCGCGTCCACGGCGCAGCGGTGCGCCCGGTCACCCCCGAACAGGCCCTGGCACTGTTCGACGCCGCGCTGGGCAGCGGCGAGCCGGTCCTGGCACCGCTGCCGCTGGACCGCTCACCGGGAGCCCAGACCGCCGGGGTGCCGGTTCCGCCGCCGCTGCGCGGGCTGCTGCGCCCGGCCCGGCCGACGGCCTCCTCCGGTACGGCCGAGGGCGACGAGCCGGAGCCCGTCGCGGGCGCCTGGCGGGAACGGCTCGCGGCGCTGCCCGAGCCCGAACGGGCACCGGCCGTACTGGAGCTGGTCCGCGCCGAGGTCGCCGCGGTGCTCGGGTACACCGACGCGAGCGCCGTCGACCGTGACTTCTCCGACCTGGGCCTCGACTCGCTGATGAGCGTGCTGCTGCGCAACCGGCTGAGCCTGCTGACCGGAGTGCCGCTCGCCGCGAGCGTCGCCCACGACCGGCCGAACGCGCACGAGCTCGCGGCCCACGTGTACGGGGAGTTGCACGCGGCGCTGACCGAAGGGCGGGCCCCCGGGCCGGACGACCCCGACCGGCCGTCACCGTCACCGTCGGCCTCCTCGCCGACCTCCTCGTCGACCTCCCCGGATCGACAAGGTGTCCGCGGCTCCCGCGCCGGTCAGTCCCTGCCCGCCCTCTACCGGCGCGTCTGCGCGACAGGCGACGTGGTCGCGGCGATGCACCTGCTGGTGACCGCCTCCCTCGGCGTGCCGTCCTTCGGCGGCGACGACGGCGACCGGCACGCGCTGGAGCCGCTGCGGCCGGCCACGGGCCCGGGTGGCCCGGCGCTCGTCTGCGTCCCCGGTTTCGCCACCACCCTCGGCCGGCCCTGGCACGCGACTCTCGCCGCCTGCTTCGACGGCGAGCGGGACGTCCTCGAGCTGCGGCACCCCGGCATCGACCACGGGGACGCCGTGGCCCAAGACCTGGAGACACTGACCGAGCTGCACGCCACGACCGTCCGGCGCCACCTCGGCGACCGCCCCTACGTCGTCGTGGGCCACTCCATGGGCGGTTCGGCCGCGCACGCCCTGACCGCGCGACTGGCGGCCGACGGCGATCCCCCGGCCGGGCTGGTCCTGGTGGACTCGTACCACATCACCCCGGATCGGGAAGCGGACCCCTGGCTGCTGGCCCTGCCCGCACGGATCCCGATCACCATGGGCGAGCGGTTCGACAGCGCGGTGGACGACCTCACGCTGCTGTCGCTGGGCGCGTACACCCGGATGTTCCGCGGCTGGCGTCCACGGCCCACGGGCGTCCCCACCCTCCTCGTGCGCGCCACGCGACCGCTGCCGGACATGCCCGGGCGGTGGCGGTCCGCCTGGCCGGGCGCCCACCGCACGGTGGACGTCCCCGGCAGCCACCTGAGCATGATCGAGGAACACGCCCCGACGACCGCGGCGGCGATCCGCGACTGGGTCCGGGCACTCGGCCAGGTGGCCCACTGACCCTCGCGCGCCGGGCCCCCGCCGGGCCGACAATGGGCACAGGCCGGGCCGCCGAGGACGCGCGGCGTCCGACGAGAGGAACGTCGCCATGCGCGCACAACCCCCCTCGCCGACCGGGGACGGACGCCCCACGGGCGGCGAGCGGTCATGAGCCGCAGGCCGGACCGCGCCGCGATCGTACGACGGTCGGTCCAGGTCACCTGCGCGGCGGGCGCCGGCTTCTACACCTTCCTCTACGGCTTCGATCAGTCCGCCTCGGCGCTGTACGCGCTGTTCGCCCCCATCGCCCTCGGCGTGCTGTCCGCCGTCCCCGGGACCGGCCGGAAGCAGGCGGCGGTCACCCTGAAGGCCCTGCCCATCGGGGCGGCCCTGGTCGCCCTGGGCACGGTGCTCGCGGCGAACACCGCGGCGGCCGTGGCCGGCATGCTCGTCACCGGCTTCCTGCTGAGCTTCGCGGCGGTGGCCGGCCCCCGCCCTGCGGGAGCCGCTCCCGGACTCCAGCTCTTCTACATCCTGGCGTGCTTCCCGCCCTACGCCCCGCAGACCCTGGGCGCCCGGCTGACGGGGCTGGCCGTGGGTGTCGTACTCCTCGCGCTCTGCCAGGCCTTCCTCCTGCCCGGGCCGCCCGTCGAGAGCTACCGGGACCGGCTCGCCGACGCGCTGGAGACGGCGGCCTCGGCCATGGCCGAACCGGCGCGGGTCCCGGTCGCGGAACTGCGCGAGCGGAGCCAGGAGCTGCGGCTGTCCCGGGTCGCACCCGGTGAGCGGCCGGCCGGTCCGGGCCGTGCGGACCGGGCGCTGGCCCACGCCGGTGCCGCGGCCCGCCGGACCCTGGAGCAACTGGCGTCCTGGACCACGGCATCCGCGCCCTCCGGCACGCCCCCCGTACCGGACCGGTCCTGCGCGGCACTGCTCGACCGGGCCGCCCGGACGTGCGCCGCCACGAGCGCGGCCCTGCGCACCGGCGGACCTCCACCGGACGCCGGGGCACTGGAAGAGGCGATCCGGCGGTTCCAGGCCGAGCGGATCCGGCGTGCCACCGATCCCACGGGCCAAGGCCCCGACACGGGGGGTCAGCGGCAGCAGGCCACGGTGCTGGCACTGGCCGAGTCGACGTGGATCGCGGTGACCGCCGTGGGCGTCACCGCCGACGGGCGCCGCACCTCGTCCCTCCCGCCCCGCGACCTCTTCTGGTACGCGGAACCGCCCACGGTCCAGCTGTGGGCACGCCGGATCGCCGGCAACATGACGCCCCGCTCGGTGTGGTTCCAGAACGCCGTACGGGTCGCCTGCGGTCTCGCGGCGGCACGGCTGGTCGCGGGAACCCTCGACCTCGCCCACGGATTCTGGGTCCTGCTGGCGGTCCTCACCCTGGGACGCACCACGGCCGGCGCCACCTGGCAGGCCGTACGCCAGGCCATGGCCGGCACCCTGGTCGGGGCCGTCGTGGCAGGCGCGCTGCTCACCGCGCTCGGCCGGCACCTGGACGCCTACGCCGCCCTGCTCGTGCCGGGCATGCTCATCGCCTTCACGCTGGGACCACTGCTCGGCATCGCCTACGCGCAGGGCCTGTTCACCCTCGTGGTCTCCCTCGTCTTCGCCCAGATCGCCCCGACCACCTGGCGGTTGTCCGAGGCGCGCATCGTCGACGTCGTCACCGGCAGCGCCATCGGCCTGCTGTGCGGGCTGCTGGCCTGGCCGGCGGGAGCCCGCCGGGAGGTCCGCCGGACCATGGCGAGCCTGCTGCGCTCGTGCGGTGCGCTGATCCCCGCCACGGCCGACTCGCTGCTGCCCGCACCCGCCCACCGCCCCGCACCGCCCGAGACATTGCCGGCCCTGCACCGCCTGCGCCTGGCGGAGTCCGCCTACGCCCAGTTCTGCAGCGAGCCGCCCACCGCCCGGGAGGGCGTTCGGGCCGACTGGCACGCGGTCCTCGTGGTGGCGCACCAGACCGTGCTGGGGGCACAGCGGCTGCCGCGCTTCGAGGCCCCCGTGCGCGACGTGCCGAGGGACGCGAGTGCCTGGGCCCGTGGGACGGCGGTGGAGCTCGCGGCGGACGCGGACCGGATCGCCGCGCTCCTGGACCGGGCCCGGCACCCCGCTCCCGGCCGCGATCCGCACGCCCCGCCGCCGGAGCACCGTCGGGCGCTGCCCACGGTCACCGATCTCGAGGTGTGGCTGACCGGCATCGACCGGCAGTTGGCCCGCATCGAACGCTCCGTCGCCCTCGACGCCGGACCTCAGCCGCCCCAGATGTCCTCCAGATAGCGCCGGCCGGACCGCAGACCGGCGAGCCAGGCCTCGCCGTCGGCGGACGCGGTGCCGGTCTTGGCGCGGAAGACGTCGGTGAGGGCGCGGCGGACGTCCGGAGCCATCCGGGTGGCGTCGCCGCAGACGAACACGACCGCGCCGTCCCGCAGCAGCCGCCACACCTCGTCCTGCTGCTCGGCGATGACCTGCTGGACATAGGTCTTGGCCCGGCCCGGCGTGCGGGAGAAGGCGGGGTGGAGCCGGACGATGCCGGCGGCCTCGTAGCCGCGCAGTTCGTCCTCGTAGAGGAAGTCCTGGTCGGCGCGGCGGCAGCCGAAGAAGAGCAGGGACTCGCCCACCGGCACGTCCTGTCGTCTGAGCGCGTCGCGGTCCTGAAGGAAGCCGCGGAAGGGGGCGAGGCCGGTGCCGCAGCCCACCATGATCATCGGAGTGTGCGGGTTCTCCGGCGGCCGGAAGGGGATCGTGGGCTTGCGGACGAAGGCGAACAGCAGGCTGTCCGGGCCGGCGGCGGCCAGATGGCCGGAACAGACACCGTGGTAGAGGCCGTGTCCGGAGCGTGCGGGGCTCTCCAGTACGCCGGTGGTGATGCTGCACACCTCGGGGGAGACGGCGGGGGAGGAGGAGATCGAGTAGTAGCGCGGCCGCAGCGGCGGCAGCAGGTCCAGATACGTCTCGAAGGGCAGGTCGCACTCGGGGAACTCGTCCAGCAGGTCGAGCAGCGACAGGCGCGGTGCGAGGATCCGTTCCTGGTAGTGGGCGCGGCTGTCGGGGCTGTCCCCGGCCAGGCCGAGCAACTCCGCACGCTGCTTGGGGTCGTCGGTGTGGGCGGCCATCGCCTCCAGACCGGGGCGGGAGGCCACGTCCTGCAGTTCCACCGAGCTGGACAGGACACCGATCAGCGGCACGGACTCCCCCGTGGGCAGGTGGGTGGGCACGCCGGGGCCGGGCTGGATGGTCACGTAGGTGCCGGGGTCGAGCTTGAAGTGCCGCAGCACCCGCCAGATCAGCTCGGGCCGGTTGCGGGGCAGCACGCCGAGGTGGTCGCCGGTGCCGTACTCGGTGCCGGGCGGCAGGGCGATCTCCAGGTGCCGGGTGGACCGTTGCGGTCGCTGCCCGTCGAAGTGCTGCAGTTCCCGGTTGGCCCGCACCACGGCCGGACGGGCGCTGTAGGAGACGACGACCGGGTTGGTCTCCCGCTTGTTGAACATGGAGACGGCCGGCCGGGGGCGTCGCGGTCCGGCCGCGGCCCCGGCCGGCTCGGCCTCGAGACCGAGGGCGTCCGTCAGATCGGCCCACAGGCCGTTGTGCCAGGCCCGGTACTCGCTGTCGAAGTCCGCCCGGGCGTCGCCCTCGCCGCGCGGGTGGACGCGGGTGGCGCCGTGCGCCTCCAGTTCGGTGTCGAGCAGTTTGGGCACGGCCTGGTAGGTGGCCGCCCAGTCGCGGTTGCCGCAGCCGAAGACGGTGTACTTCACCCCGGCCAGGCTGTCCTCGGCGGTCGCCGGATCACGCAGCCAGGAGCAGAAGCGGTCCGCGTTGTCGGGCGGGGTGCCGTTGTAGGAGGCGCTGACCGCGACCACCGCGCCCTCGGTGGGCAGGTCGGCGGTGCGGTCGTCGAGCGCGGCGAGGGTGACGGCGAAGCCGCGTTCGGTGCCCTCGCGGGCGATCTGGGTGGCCAGTCCCTCCGCGGTGCCGAGGTTGGAGCCGAACAGCACGGTCAGCGGGGTGCCGTGGGCGGTGGCACCGGGCGCCTCCGGCTCGGCGGCCGGCACGGCGTCGGCGAGCCCGGCGGGCGCGGATGCGCTGGCCGGGGCCGACGTGGCGGGGGCGGCGGCGGTCCGGCCGGGGCGTGGCCGCACCTTGATCCGCAGGCCGTGGGGCTTGATGGTGAGGGTCTGCTTGATGTGCAGCCGGTAGTCGAGGTGGTCGACCAGGTCGAACCGCTGGAGCAGCATACCCAGCACCAGCCGGGCCTCCTGGAGCGCGAACTGCCGCCCGATGCAGGCGCGTTGCCCGGTACCGAACGGCTTGTACGCGTTCGGCGGCACCCCCGCCCGCCGCTCCAGGGAGAAGCGGTCGGGGTCGAAGCGCTCCGGGTCGTCGCCCCAGACCGCCGGGTCGCGGTGCAGCGCGGGGCTGAGCACGGTCAGCGGGGTGCCCGGGCCGACGCGGTAGCGGCCGCCGATGACGGTCTCCTCCAGCGGGGTCCTGGTGAAGGCCGGCGCCGTGGGCCACAGCCGCAGGGTCTCGTCCAGGATCTGGCCGGCGTACGCCAGCCGCTGCACCTGTTCGAAGGTGGGCGCCGCGGCCGGGTCGGTGCCGAGCACCGCGTCCGCCTCGGCCCGCGCCCTTCGCAGCACCTCGGGGTTCTTCAGCAGGTAGTACACGGCGAAGGAAAGCAGACCGCTGGTGGTCTCGTGACCGGCGATCAGGAAGGTGATGCACTGCGCCCGGATGTTGTCGTCCGGCAGCCGCTCGCCGGACTTCCGGTCCACGCCGGTGAGCATGCAGCCGAGCAGGTCGCGGGTGCTGGTGTCGCCGGAGTCCCGGCGTTCCCGGATGATGCGGTCCACCACCGAGTTCATGTAGTCCAGGTCCTGTTGGGCCCGGCGCTCCGCGCGTCTGCGCAGCGGTGCCGTGAAGGCGGGCAGCCGGGCCCGGGTCTGGGCCTCCACGAGGGTGCGCACCATCGCCTCGACGAACGGGTGCGGGGTCTCCCGGTAGAAGGAGTTGAACCGGTAGCCGAAGCCGCACAGCGCGATGGTGTCCAGCGTCAGCCGGGTCATGTCGGCCGCCACGTCGGCCTCGTCGTCCGGATTGAGCCTGGCCCACTTGTCCATCAGCTGCCCGGCCAGGTCCAGCATCATCGGCAGGTACTCCCGCATCGACCGCATGCCGAACGGCGGCATCAGGATGTTGTGCGCGCGGTGCCACAGCGGGTCGGCGGTGTCGGCGCTGAACAGCCCGTTGCTGATGCCGGAGCCGCGCAGGTTGGACAGCCCGCCGGAGACCAGCTTGTCGAACCTGTGGTCGTCGCAGATCTCCTCGACCAGGTCGGCGCCGGAGACGATCAGCCGCTCTCCGCCCGGCGCCTGCAGACGGTAGATCGGGCCGTACTCGCGGGCCATCCGCAGCAGGTTCTCGGTGAGGTTGCCCCGGACCAGCGCCGGCGCGTTGCCCACCAACGGCAACGGGCGCGGTCCGGGGATCTCCGGGGCGGGAGTGGGCGCGGTCATGTCGGTCCCTCCGGCCCGTCCCCGCGACGCCGCAGCCCAGGCTGCCTGGCGGGCCGGGCCTGTCGTCGAGCCAACCCCCTCAGGTTGAGCATGCGCGCCGCCCCTGGCGGCTGCAACCGCGGCCCGGCTCGCGGGTCCTCAGCCGGAGCGCGGTGCGGTACGACGTGCCGTGCGGCGTGGGCCGCGGCCGAAACCGGAGCCGAGGACGAACGCGCCGATGACCAGCGCCCACAGCGGGAAGGCCAGCTCCAGCCAGGCCACGTTGCCGGCCCCCACCATCAGGGCCAGCCCGACCAGCCAGCCGAACCACACCAGGGCGCGCGGCAGCAGACGCAGGCGCCGGCCGATGGTGGAGGTGCAGAACGCGAACACCGCCGCCATACGCATCGAGTACTCGGTCAGCAGGGTGGAGGCGAAACTGTGGCCGAAGCCCCACAACTGCCGGTCCGCGTCGGCGGCCGTGGCCAGCATCCCCCCGGCGGCCGCCGCAGCGCACAACAGGACGGCCACGAACAGCAAGCCGCTGCCGAGGAAGACGGTGGCGAAGAACCTGTCCTCGCGCTCACCGATCCGGTCCCGTACCGCGGCGAGGAACCAGAGGAAGAAGATCCCCGCGAACGGCACCAGATCCAGCGCGACCTGGACGGCGCCGCGCCGCGAGGAGTCGGTCAGCCAGGGCCCGGCGGACGCCGGATGCTCCGGGACCGCCAGTCTGACCAGCACGATGGCGGTGCCCAGCAGCAGGCCGAAGAGGATCCCCGCGAGCCCGGCGGCCCGTGGGGTGCTGAGTGCCCCGTCCGACGGCGGCGACGGCCTGGTGCCGGTCTCCGTGCCGGTCATGGCCGGGGCGGGCGCGCCGTGTGTCCCGACCGCGGTCCGGCGGCGGCCGGTGCTGTCACCACGTCCACGTCGTCGGCCCGGACGTAGGCGAGCCGGTGCCCGAACTGGATCTCGTAGTACTGCTCCTGACCTTTGATCACCGGCATCGGTGTGTCGCTGAAGGTGGATCTGTCCACGTAGGAACCGGCGAGGCGGGACTGCGTCACGTACCGCTGGCCCGCGAGGATGCTGTACGGAAGCGGCGACTCGGACTGCTCCTCCACCCCGTCCGGATAGGCGTCGTCCTCCGGGAGGGCGCGCCCGAACACCGGGATGTCGCTCAGACCGTCCTTCGGGGTCACCATCCGGCCGGACGCGCCGACGGCCGTGGGGTGTTTGCCGGGATTCCTGAACCAGGCCTTCTTCCCCAGGTACCAGATCGCCGTCCAGTCGCCGCTGCGTCCGGCCACGGCGTAGGTCTGTCCGGCGGAGACCCGCGACCCCAGGTCGCTGACGTCCTCCGTGGAGTCGTCGCCGTCCGGGCGCCGCCCCGGGTCCTGGATCAGCGGGGCGTCGTCGTCCGGCTCGGTGTGCAGGCGGACGGCGCTGGAACCGTGCGGCGCACACGGCACACCGTCCCCCTTGCACCCGGTGAACCGCGGCTTGTGGGCGGAGTAGTCCGGCAGCACGGTCACCATGGCGCTGTCCGGTCCGGCCGTGGCGCGCAGGGGTGCGCCGAGGAGGTCGAAGTAGTGCCGCCAGTCCCAGTAGGGGCCGGGGTCCTCGTGCATGTCCGGGATGGACGAGGCGGTCGGGGAGGGCACGTTGTCGTGGCCGAAGATGTGCTGCCGGTCGAGCGGGACACCGTACTTCTTCGCCAGGTAGCGCACCAGACGGGCCGAGGACCGGTACATCTGCTCCGAGTACCAGGCGTCGGGCTGCGTGAGGAACCCCTCGTGCTCGATGCCGATCGAGCGGGCGTTGACGAACTGGCTGCCGGAGTGCCAGGCCATGTCCTTGGTCCTGACGTGCTGGGTGATGTGGCCGTCGCTGGAGCGGACCGAGTAGTGCCACGACGACTCCGTCGGATCCTGCACGGTCTGGAACATGGACTTCAGGGAGGCCTCGGTGTCGTGGATGACGATGTACTCGATCTTCTGGTCCCTGGGCCGGTCGGCCAGGTCGTGATTGCCGTACTGGCCGTCGTCGATCTCGACGTAGGGCGCGCTGAGCCAGGAGCAGGCCAGCTCCGGCGGGCACTCCACCTCCTTCGGCCGCGGTGCGGCCGAGGGGCCGGCGGTGTGCGGGCGCACCTTCGGGTCGGCGGGCAGCGTGACGTGCTGCGCCGCGTCCGTGGTGCGCTCGGCGCCCCGGCGGATCACGTCGAAGACGTCGTCGGCGTAGGTCGCCGCCGACGCGGTGTCGGTGGTGCCCGCGAAGCGCGCCACCGCCTCCCACCAGTCCGCCGGGTTGTCGCTGAGCGGCTTGCCGAGCCGCCGTTGCGTCGCCGCCAGGAGGGCCGCGCCGCCGCGTACGTTGGCTTCGGCGTCCGTCCGCAGCCGCTTCGCCGGGACGCCGATCAGACGGGCGGCCTCACGCAGTTCGGCCGGCTGCTGGGCGCGGCGGTTCGACTGTGCCGCGCCGGGTCCCGCGGGCGGCGGGGCGGCGGCGGAGTCCACCAGGTGCATCGGTCCGTAGCCGCCGCTGACACTCGGGGTTCCCGGATGGGAGTCCCAGCGCGACTGCAGGTAGGACACGCCCATGACCACGCTCCGGGGCACATGGAACTCGTCCGCGGCGGCCGTGAAGTCGTTCTGCAGGCGCTGGTCGGCCGCCTCGTCGCCGTCGGTCGGCGGCAGGGCCAGCACCGGGATCAGGAGCGCCGCCGACGCCGCCACGCAGGCCGTCCGGCGGTGCTCGCGTACGGCGACGAGGACACGGGGGGCAACACGTCGTCTCATTGCTGGTGTCTCCAAGGGGCTCGTCGCAACCAGGACAAGCGCAACCAGGACAAGGGAGTTGCCCTTCACGCCACCCCTCGTACGTTTCCGTGCCCCGCGCGCCACGTCGCGCCAAGGGTCCACCGCGTGGACCAGCCGCCCGGCACAGGCCACCCGGTCGGCGGCAACACGACGGCCGTGGCGGCTCAGTCCTGGACCGGATCCGTCCGCCAGTCCGGACGGCCCGGCATGGGCGGGGTGTGCTCCCCGTACAGCCACGGCGTCAGGAACGGTTCCAGGTCCCTGCCGGCGACCTCGGACGCGAGCGCGACGAAGTCACGGGTGCCGGCGGCCCGGCCCCGGTACTTCGTCACCCAGGACCGCTCGATCCTGCCGAAGGTCTCCTCGCCGACCTCCTCCCGCAGGGCGTAGAGCACCAGCGCCGAGCCGTCGTAGCGGATCTGCCGGAAGAGGGTCGGCTCGGTCGGTTCGGCGGGTGCACCGTCGTCGTGCCGCCACTGGTCGTGCCGCTCGTAGGCGGCCCGCATCGCGGCCTCGATGCTGTCGCCGCCGTGCGTGTCGGAGTAGAGACGCTCGTAGAACTGGGCGTGCCCCTCGCTCAGCCACAGGTCGGACCAGCGCCGGATGGCGACGCTGTCGCCCGTCCAGTGGTGGGTCAGCTCGTGCACGAGGTCGCGTTCGGCGCCGACCCGGTCGCCCAGCAGATCGGCGCTGGGCAGAACGGCCAGCGACTGCGTCTCCAGCGCCACCGGCTGGTCGGTGTCCCCGACCAGCACCCCGTAGCGGCGGAAGGGGTACGGGCCGAGCCGCGCCTCCAGCCAGGCCAGGTGCGCGGGGGTGAGCGCGCGGTACGCCGCGGTGTCCGTGACCAGGTCCTGAGGGACCACGTCCCGGACGGGCAGCCCGCGCGGGCCGGTGCTGTCGACGAACGCGAACCGTCCGATCGCCACCTGCACCAGCTGCGCCGCCACCGGCTCCTCGGAGTCGTACGTCCACCGGATGCGTCCGTCGGGCCGCCGCACGCGCTCGACGAGCCGTCCGCCCGCCACCGCGCTGATGCCCGGTGGGGTGGTGATGCGGAAGGTGACCGGTGCCCGCAGGCTCGGGTGGTCGTTCGCCGGGAAGATCATTCTGGCGCCGTTGGGCTGCGCGTAGACCACGGTGCCGTCGGGCGTGGGCACCCAGCCGTAGTCCTGGATCGCGTCGGCGCGATGCCGCCGCTGGGTCGGGTCGGCGGTGTAGGCCACCCGCACGGTGAAGGCGCCGCCGCGGGGGATGGGCCTGGGGGGAGTGACGACGAGTTCGTCGCCGTCGCGTACGGCCTTCGCGCGGGCGCCGTCGACGGTGACCGTGTGCAGTGTGTTGCCCGCGAAGTCGAGGTCGAAGCGGGACAGGGCCTGCGTGGCGGTGGCCCTGATGGTGGCGCCCGCCTCGAAGGGCGTGCGCGGTGCCCGCCAGTCGAGGGCGAGGGTGTAATGGCGGACCGTGTAGCCGCCGTTGCCGTCGAGCGGCAGGAGCGGGTCGCCGATGCCGGGGGCGCCGGGGGAGGGGGCCGGTCCGGACGAGGCGGCGGTGGGGCCGGGGGCGGGGGAGCGGTGGTCCGTGTGCGGGAGGACGCCGAGAAGGACGGCGGCACCGGTGATCCCGGCGGCACCGGTGAGTGCCAGGACGAGGACCGTGCGGCGGGTGCGGCCCCTCAGGGCCCGGGCGCCGGCGGTCGCGATCCTCATGGCGGCACTATGTCAGCGATATGACCCTACGAGGTGATTGTCGCTCCGTCGCTCACTCGTACGGGCTAGGCCGTGTCCGATGGGTCGCTCAGCAGAGTGCGGCTCATGACTGGCACACTGCTGCTCTGTGGCTGACATAGCAACTCAAGTAGTGCCGGTGGCCTCAGCGCTTGCGGGAGTCGCCCTAACACTTGCAGGCAACATGTACTTGGAGCACAGCAAGTGGCGACGAGCCCGGCATGCCGAGCAAGAAGTCCGGTCGATCCAGTCGTACGCCGATCTTCTGCAAGCGGCCACCGATGTCGCCCGCACACTCCGGCAGACGGCGGAACAGCTTGACGAGGGTCGCCAGGTCGATATGAAGGAGGTTGCCGCGGTGGTTGATGGCCACATCGGCCACGTGCGGCGGCAAGGCACAGTGGTTCGCCTCGTGGGCCCGCGCAGCGCCTTCGACCTGGTCAAGTCGCTGGAGGATCAGGTCGCCCCCGTCTATCGGCTGCTCACTGAGGTAGCGCGCTCAGGTGATGGCTCTGCTCTGGTAGAGCCTGCCCGGTGTTTGATGAGGACGCGGGACGCGATCACCGATCACTTGCGCAAGGCCGGAGGGCTCTCCTGACCTTCAGCCTCTCGGGCAAGCTCTGAGGACTGCCGGCAAGCCACGGACGGAGCCAGAGGCGCACGGCGGCAAACGCCCGCTTGTCGAATCGACGGGCCACGGCGCGGAAGCCCTTGAGGGCACGGATCGTTCGTTCCACTTCGTCGCGGCGCTTGTATATGGCCGGGGCGAAGCCGGTGGGCCAGCCTCCTGCGCTGCCTCGGCACTGGCGGTTGGCCCCCTGATCCTTGCGTTCGGGGATCGTCGCGGTGCCGAGCGGGCCGGCCACGCCGACCCGGAACGCTTGGCAGGCGATGACGGGCACCGGCGGCGTGTTGGGGCGCCCGGCTGGCTCTTCCACCGCCCGCCGCGCCCGATGTTCCGTGGCAGGTGCGGCCTCAGCCGGGTCCACTCCGCCTCGGATAGATCACCCCGCCCCACGAAGGTCGCAACGATCTGAACACCCGTCGGTTACCTGACCGGTCGGACACTGCCTAGCCGACGGGCCGTCGGCCGGTCACCCACAGGGCGATCTGGGTGCGTGAGCGCAGGCCCAGCTTGTCGCGGATCTTGTCGAGGTGGGTGGCGACCGTGTGGGGTGAGAGGTCCAGCTTCTCGCCGATCTGGCGGTTGGTCAGCCCTTCGGCGACCAGCTCGGCCACCGTCGACTCCCGGCCGGTGAGCGGACCGGCGGCGCGATCACCCCGCACGCCGGTCTCCCGCAGGGCGTAGGCGACCAGCCGGTCCCCGTGCAGCCGACGGCCTGCGCCGATGGCCGCTTCCCGTGCGGACACCGGCAGCCGCGTCCGTGCCCGCGCCGCCGCCTGCTCCACCCGGCGCCGCCACGGGGGCTCGGACCGGGTGTCCAGCCGACGGCGTGCCCGCGCGCTCGCCTCGCACAGCCGCAGGGCCCGCCGCAGGTCACCGCGCTCGGCCGCCACGATGGCCAGGCCCTCCACGGGGTAGAGCGCGTGAAAGCCCGTCGCGGGGACGATGCCGAGCACCTCGGCGAACAGCCGCTCGGCGCCGCTCGGATCGCCGAGTGCCAGCCGCACGGCGCCCGCGGTGTGCAGCGCGGCCGCCAGCTGGCGCCAGGGAGCGTGCCGCCGCAGCACCGGCAGGCAGCGGGACATCAGCGCGTCGGCCTCCCGCTCGCCGCCGGCCTGGTACAGGGCCCAGGCCAGGTGATGGGAGCACCATGCGGTGTCGTGCGCGTCGCCGAGCCCGGTGACGACGTCCAGGCACTCGCGCAGATCCGCCACGGCTTCGGCGAACTCGCCGCGGCACAGCCGTGCCGCCGCCCGCGCGTCCAGGGCGTTGGCCAGTCCTGCGGGGCGGTCGCGGGTGCGTTCGACGGCCACGGCCCGCTCACCGAGCCGGAGGGCCTCAGCCTGGTCCCCCTGCTGGCAGGCCACGCGGGCGGCCAGTGCCGGGACCGCGCCGCCCAGCGCCCGGCCGGCGGGGTCGTCCAGAAGCCGCGTCAGCAGCGCACGGGCGGCCGACGGCTGCTCCTGCTGATAGCGCACCCGGGCGAGTTCGAGCGCCGGCCCGGCCCGCAGGGCACCGTCGTCCTTCGTGCCGTGGGCCAGGGCCGCGACGAGGTTGTCCCGTTCCCCGGCGAGCGCGCCGCCGGCCTGGTCGGCGAACACCCCGTCACCGGCGCGCTCCGCCAGCGCGTTCAGCCACCGCAGGACCCGCTGCCGGGTGGCGTGCAGCTCGCCGGACTCCGTCAGGCGCTCCAGGGCGTAGACGCGGACGGCGGTGAGCTGCCGGAACCGTACGGACGGGGCGTCCCCCGGCACCCGTACGATCAGTGACTTCGCCTCGAGGGCGCACAGCACGCGGAGGACCTGCCGCGCCGCCACGTCGCCGCCGGTGCACACGGCCTCGGCCGCGGCCGTGTCGAACCCGCCGACGAGGACCGACAGACGCCGGAACACCGCCTGTTCCACCGGATCGAGCATCCGGTGGCTCCAGTCGATCGCGGCGGCCAGCTCACGGTGCCGGTGGGGTCCGGTCCTGCTGCCGTCGGCCAGGAGGGTCAGCTGGTCGTCCAGTCCCGCCAGGATGCCGCTCAGCGGAAGCGTACCGACCCGGCGGGCCGCCAGTTCGACCGCGAGGGTCAGCCCGTCGAGTCGGCGGCAGATCCCGGCGACGGCCGGGCCGTTGCCGCGGTGGAGCCGGAAGCCGGGGGCGCGGGCCGAGGCCCGGTCGACGAAGAGCCTGACGGCGTCGGCCCGTAACAGTGCCGCCGGATCCTCCTCGGCGCCCGGCGGAGCCAGCGACAGCTCCGGCACCCGGAACACGACCTCCCCGGGCACCCGCAGCGCCTCCCGGCTCGTGGCCAGGATCCGCAGCCCGGGGCAGCGGCCGAGCAGGGCCGCCGCAAGATGGGCGCACGGGTCGGCCAGATGGTCGCAGTTGTCCAGGACCAGCAGCCGGGTGGCGTCGCCGATGGCGTGGGCCAGGGCGTCGGTGCCGGTCCGCCCCGCCCGCTCGCCCACGGTCAGCGCGGCGGCCACGGACCGCGCCACCGCGGCACCCTCGTGCAGCGAGTCGAGCTCGACCAGGTCGACCCGGCCGACGCCGCCCGGTGGCCTCCGGGCGAACTCCAGCGCCAGCCGCGTCTTGCCGACCCCGGCAGTGCCCGTCAGGGTGACCAGCCGTGACGACCTCAGCAGGGTGCGCAGTCGGGCCAGTTCCGGCCGGCGGCCCACGAAGGAGTCGAGGGCCGGGGGCAGGCCGGGACCTCGGGTCGCGGCTGCCGGGGCCGGCCCGGACGAGGTGACAGGCTCCGCCGCGCGGGCGTCCCGGCGGGCCGCTCGCCGCCGGAACGCCCGTTGCCGGCACGCGCCGGAGCAGTAGCGGGCCGGTCGGCCGCCCGCTCCGCCGGCCAGGGCCGTGCCGCAGGACTCGCAGGTTCGACTCGGGTTCATCCCCGTTTCCTGGCCACGAGGCTGAGCGCGGAAACCGCCGTCTGCACCGGTCCGCGTGCTGTCAGGGTGTGGCGGTGGGGCGTATGCCGAGGACGACCGTCCCGGTCACTCCCTTGCCGAGGTCCCCGCCCACCTGGGTGAGGGTCAGGAGGGTGGAGGATCCGCCCCGCTGGTAGATGCCGTCGCGGGCGTTGAGCGTGCGCGTGGTCGTGTTCGTCCGGTAGGGGGCCAGGGCGGCGACCCGGGTGTTGTACGTCTCCGGGAAGTACAGCTGGCCGGTGTGGGAGACGTGGCCACCGTGGTAGTGCCCGTTGGAGACGGTGCCGCCGGTGTGCGTCTTGACGTGGATGTGCAGGGCGCGGCCCACGTACCAGCCCGGGTAGACGGTGGTGAACGTGGCGGCGCCCGTGGAGTCGGTCAGCTGCACCCCGCGCAGGAACGTCGTGTCCGGCGTGGAGCCGCCGGCCACATAGCCGGAGTAGATCCCGAGGGCGTCGCACTGCCAGATGTCGACCGCCGTGTCGGGCAGCGGAGCGCAGGTCGTGGCGTCGACCACCGTCACGCGGAGGGTCAGCGGGACGCCGGGTTTGCCCTCGGTGATGTCCTTGCGGACGGTCTCCAGGTCCAGGTAGTAGGGGCCCTCCGTCTGTTCGGGAGTCAGGACGCAGGCGGCGGCCTGCGGGGTGGGGGCCTGGGCCCTCGGCCGCGCGTCGGCGGTACCGGTGAGGCCCAGGGTGGCCAGTCCGAGGGTGACGCCGCCCAGACCGGTGATCACGGATCTGCGGCTGGCCGAGGGGTTTTGGTGGGGGGTGTCAGTCATGCTCCGACACTGGCCCCCGCCGCGATGCGGGGCATCCCTCACCCGAGCGGCGAGTCGAGGGCGTTACGAAACCTTGGTGTGCCTCATTCATGAGACGCGCCGCACCAGTTCTCGCATATTTCATCATAAAACGTGTGTTATTCAGTCATGGAGACACATACGCGGCGCACTTTGCTCGGTGCCTCGATCGTGGCCGCTGGGTCGGGATTCCTGGCCGCATGTTCCGGGTCCGGCCCCGACGCGCGGTCCGCCTCCCGCCCGGGGGCCGGCCCGCACGCCCGCCCCGCACCCCACGCGGCGCCCGGCTCCCGCCCAGGGCCCGGGACCGCCGGCGACGGCCACGGCGGCGCATTCGTCCCCGAGGGGCCCGAGGGATATGTGAACCCGTCCGATCCCGAGGTCCTCGCCGTCGAACGGGGACGCGGTTCCGGGCCGCTGCGCAGGGTCCGGCTCACCGCCGCCGAGACGTTCCTCGACCTGGGCGGACGGACGGTCAGGTCATGGGCGTACGGCGACACGCTGCCCGGCAGGGAGGTGCGGATCACCGCCGGTGACGTCCTTCATCTCACCCTGGCCAACCACCTGCCCGCGGCGACGACACTGCACTCGCACGGGGTGCGGATGCGCTGCGACATGGACGGCGTGCCGGGGCTGACCCAGCACGCCATCAGGCCCGGCGCGGACTACACCTACCGCTTCGCCGTGACGCACCCGGGCACGTACTGGCTGCACTCCCACTCGGGAGTCCAGCTCGACCGCGGCCTGTACGCGCCGCTGATCGTCGAGGATCCCAGGGAGCGGCTGTCGTACGACAAGGAGTGGGTCGTCGTCCTGGACGACTGGGTGGACGGCGTGGACCACTCCACTCCGGACAGAGTGTTCACGCAGTTGCACCACGGCAGGAACGCGCCGATGGGCATGGACATGGACCCGGCCTCGGACAGGGGAGGGCGCACGAGGCGTGACGCCGTCGGCCATGGCGTGTGGGCCGGTCGCCACACGTGGGCCGCCGGCACGTCCGGTGGCCCCTCCCGTGTCCTGCACGACTCCCACAGTCGCATGCTGCACGGCGCGGGCGGCCATGTCGCCTACCCGTACTACCTGGTCAACGGCCGCCTCGCACACGCACCTTCGGTCTTCCGGGCCCGTCCCGGGGACCGCGTCCGGCTGCGGATCATCAACGCCGGGGGTGACACGGCCTTCCGGGTGGCCCTGGCGGGCCATGAGATGACGGTGACGCACACGGACGGCTACCCGGTCGAGCACACCCGGACGGACGCGCTGCTGCTGGGCATGGCCGAGCGCTACGACGTACTGATCACCGCCAAGGACGGCGTGTTCCCGCTGGTCGCGCTCGCCGAAGGCAAGCAGGCACGGGCCCTGGCGGTGCTGCGTACCAGTAGCGGGGCGCTGCCCCGGTCCTCCGCGCATCCGCGGGAACTCGACGGCCGGGTCGTGCCGGCCAGGCGGCTGGTGCCGCACGAATCCGTCGCCCTGTGCGACCGCGAGCCGGACCGCGAGATGCGTATCAGGCTGACCGGCGGCATGCGGATGTTCGACTGGGGCATCGACCACCGGCCCTACTCCACCGGGCAACGCCACCCGGTGCGCGAGGGGGAACGGGTCCGGCTGACCGTCATCAACGCCACCGACATGTGGCATCCCGTCCACCTGCACGGCCACACGTTCGCCGTCAGGGGCGACAGCGCGCTCGGGGCCCGCAAGGACACCGCGGTCGTACTGCCGCACCGCAAACTCGTCGTCGACTTCAACGCCGACAACCCGGGCCTGTGGATGCTGCACTGCCACAACCTGTACCACTCCGAGTCCGGCATGATGACCGTCCTCGGCTACCGGAAATGACGCCGGCGCCGGTGTGTGATGAGCAGTGACGCCGAGCGTCACCGGCAGACCCGCCGGCCGGGGTACAAGGCCGCGGCGGGCGTCTTCGCCGTCGGCATGCTCGGCACCACCCTGCCCACACCGCTGTACGGGCTGTACCGGCAGCAGATCGGGTTCTCCGAACTGATCGTGACGGTGGTGTTCGCCGTCTACGCGGTGGGCGTCATCACCGCGCTGCTGGTGGCCGGCGACTTCTCCGACGTGCTGGGACGGCGTCCGGTGCTGCTGTCCGCGCTCGGGCTGGCCGCGCTCAGCGCCGTCTGCTTCCTGTGCGAGGGCGGTCTGCCGCTGCTGTACGCGGGCCGGATCCTGTCCGGCTTCTCGGCGGGGCTGCTGAGCGGCACCGGCACCGCGGCCGTCCTCGACCTGGCACCCCCGGGACGACGCGAACGAGCCGGCCTGGCGGCGACCGCGGCCAACATGGGCGGCCTCGGGCTCGGCCCCCTCGTCTCCGGGATCCTGGCCCAGTACGCGCCCTGGCCGCTCAAACTGCCCTTCCTCGTCCATCTGGCGCTCCTGGCGGTCGCCGTGGCGGTCACCTGCCTGCTGCCCGAGACCGTGCGCCGCACCGGGCCCCGGCCCTCGCTGCGTCCGCTGGGCATGACGGTGCCGCCCGAGGTGCGCGGCGTGTTCGCGCCCTGCGCCCTCGCCGCCTTCGCGGGCTTCTCCCTGCTCGGCCTGTTCACGGCCGTCGCCCCCGCCTTCCTCTCCCAGACACTGGGCGAGCGCAACCTGGCGGCGATCGGCGCGGTCGTCTTCTGCGTGTTCTGCGCCTCGACCTGCGGACAGCTGCTCATGGGCCGCATCGGCGCGCGCAGAGCCCTGCCGTGGGGCTGCCTGGTCCTCGTCGCCGGCCTCCTCCTCGTCGCGGCCTCACTGCTCCTGACGTCGCTTCCGGTGCTGCTGGCAGGAGCGGTGACGGGCGGCGTCGGACAGGGCATGACCTTCCGCGCGGGCCTGACCGCGGTGAGCTCCGCGGCGCCCCGGACGCACCGGGGCGCCACCATCTCGGCGTTCTTCGTCGTCGCGTACGTGGGCATCTCGTTGCCGGTCGTCGGGGTGGGCGCCCTGACGGTGGCGCTGGGCGTGCGCGACGCCGGTCTGGTGTTCACGGGGTGCGCGGTCCTGCTCGTCGCGGCAGTCGGCCTCCGCGTGAGCCGCCGCCCGCCCCGGCTCCCGTGACGGCGCCGACGGGGGTGGGCCTCGGCCCGGTCGCCACCCTGGTGCTCCTCACCGCCGGGAAAGCGACGAGTAGCGGGTTCATTCCGCGCCGTTCATTCCACGGCCGGGCCCGGCTCCCGGAAGGTCCTCCAGTACTGACGTCGCTTCTCGTCCCGCACCACGACGCCGAGCCGGGCCAGTTCCTCGCGGAGTTCGCGAACGTCGTCGTCGGAGGGGTCCTTCTTCTCCAGAGACTCCTGGCGGGCCTTGAGGATGGCGTTCGCACCTTCCGGGAGCCCGGGAGTGTCCGGGACCCAGCGGCGGAACTCGTCCTTGTGCGGATCGGTGTCCGCCCACCGGTAGCCGTGCCCGGTGAAGGCGTCGGCGACACGGCCGAAGTCCAGGCCGCACTCCTGCCGGGTGAGTTCGCCTCCGTCGTGGCCGAGCAGGACGAGTTGCCCGCCGTCGCGGAACGCCATGGCGATGGCCTCCCGCGGGAACTCCTGCGCGTGCCCCTTGCGGGTGAGCGTGACACGTCCGTCCGACAGGCGGATCACCGACTGCTCGTGCTGGGCGACGAGTCCCAGGGCCAGTCCGGCCAGCGAGCCCGCGACGGGCAGCGCCACGGAGGGGAGCGACGCGACGAGCCGGGCCGGTCCCCGCAGCAACGCCATGGGCAGGGCCACCAGCCACTCGGCCAGCAGGGTGACCACCCGGCCGGCCCCGGCCCCCGCCAGTACGAGAACGACGTAGACGCAGACGGTGCTCCAGAGCGGCTCGCCGACCACGGTGAGCCGGTCGCCCCGTGGGCGTCGTTCGGATGCCTTGCGCATGTCCATGTTCGAGTTCCCCCTCGCTCCTGCTGTTCGCTCAATAATAGACCGAGTGCTCGGTCTATTATTGAGCACAGCCAGGAACGGCAGAAGCGCGCACGATCGCGGAACGACACAAGCAACCCCGAAGGACGCTGACCCCTCATACCAGTCGAACCGGTCCGGGAACCCGGAGAGGAGCGTCTGTTGGCCCGTCAGTTGTCCCGCCGCAGGTTCGTGGTCTACTCGCTTGCGGCGTCCACCCTGACCGTCGCGGCCCCCCTCGGCTGCGACGCGTCGCCCGCCGAAGGCGCCGAGCCGGCCCGGGGACCCTCCGGCGTCCTGGTGACCGGCACCGACGAGGAGATGCTGGTCCTCGAAGTCACCGAAGCCAACAAGGTCGTCGTACGACTGCCGCGCGTCGAGGTCGGCCAGGGGGTCACCACCGCGGTCGCCATGATGATCGCCGAGGAGCTGGACGCCCGGCTCGTCGACGTCGACATCCCGCTCGCCGAGGCCCGCGCCAAGGGCAACCAGTACACCGGCGGTTCGAGCTCGGTGAGTTCGCTGTACGGTCCCGCCCGCGAGCTCGCGGCCCTGGCGCGCGCCAAGCTGGTGACCGCGGCGGCCAGGCGCTGGCACCTCCCCGCCCGGTCCCTGCGCACCCGGGACACGAAGGTGGTCGCGCCGGACGGCCGTTCGGCCACCTTCGGCTCCCTGACCGCGAGCGCCGCCCGGATCCAGCGGCCGGCCGTGTCGAGCAAGCCCAAGCCCGCGTCCGAGCACCGGGTGATCGGACGGCCGACGACCCGGATCGACGCCCGGGACATCGTCACCGGCAAGGCCCGGTACACCGGGGACCTGGCGGTGGCCGGAGCGAAGCCGACCGTGGTGGCCCGGCCGCCGACCCTCGGCGGAAAGCCCGTCTCGGTCGACGACCGGGTCGCGCGCGCCATGCCCGGCGTCCACGCCGTCGTCCGGATCGCCGGAGGAGTGGCCGTCGTGGCGGACTCCTTCCACCACGCCTTCAAGGCCAGGGACGCCCTGCGGATCACCTGGGCACCGGGGCCGCTCGCCTCGCTGTCCGACGCCGCGATCCGCTCGCGGCTGAAGGCCGCCGTCCCCCGCCTGGGCAACCCGCCGCGCGGATCGGCGCAGACGGAGGGCGAGTTCGAGTTCGCCTTCGTCAGCCACGCGCCGATGGAGGTGCTGACCGCGGTCGCGGACGTGCGCGCCGGCCGTGCCGAGATCTGGTTCTCCTCGCAGACTCCCATGGACGCGCGGGAGAGCATCGCCTCGGCGGTCGGACTGCCCAAGTCCAAGGTACGGGTCCATGTCATCCGGGGCGGCGGCTCGTTCGGCCGGCGCCTGAACTACGACGCGGCGATCGAGGCGGCCCTCATCTCCAAGGCGGCGCGCCGACCGGTCAAGCTGATGTGGAGCCGCGCCGACGACATCCGGCACGGCAGGATGCGCCCGGCCAGCCACCACCGGATCCGGGCCAGCCACGCACGGGGCAGGGTGGTGGCGTTCACCCACGTGATGGCCTCGGTGAGCGAGTCGTACGACGGGAAGGGCCTGTCCTCCCAGGGCGGAGTGACCCCGGCCGTCGCACGGGCGGCCGGGCCGCTGCCCAGTGACAGCGGCCTGTACAACTTCGGCCGGATCTCCGGGGATTCGGGCTCCGTCGAACTGGCGATCCCGCTCGGTGCCTGGCGGTCGGTGGACTCCGGGACCATGCGCACCGCGGAGGAGGTCATCGTCGACGAGGTCGCCAGGAGTCTGGGCAAGGACCCGGTCGCCTTCCGGCGCACCACGCTGCGGAACAAGACCGTCAAAGCCGTGCTGGACAAGGTCGCGACCGCCGGGGACTGGGGCCGGGCCATGCCGGCCGGCCAGGCGCAGGGCGTCGCCGTCCACGAGGAGTACGGCTCGTGTGTCGCCTGCCTGGTCGAGATCGACGCCGGCGACCCGAAACACCCCCGGGTGACGCGGGTCGTGATGGCGGCCGACGTCGGCACGGCCGTCAACCCGCGCGGACTCCAGGCCCAGCTCATGGGCACCGCGATCGACGGCATCTCCACCGTCCTCCAGGCCGGCCTGCACATCGACCGGGGCGCCGTCCGCGAGAGCAGCTACGCCGACTTCCGCTACGCCCGCCAGCGGCATGCCCCGCTGCGCTTCGAGGCGCACATCATGCCCTCCCGGCGGGAACCGGGCGGGGCCGGCGAACTCGGCGTTCCGGCCGCGGCCGGCGCCGTCGCCAACGCCTATGCCCGGGCAACCGGGTCCCGGCCCCGCCGCTTCCCCCTCGACTTCTGAGAAGGTGCCGATGCCGTCCTACTCCTTCGTCCTCAACGGGAAGCCGGTCACCGTCGAGGCACCGGCCGACATGCCGCTGCTGTGGGTGCTCCGGGACCTGCTGAACGTCACCGGCCCGAAGTACGGCTGCGGTGTGGGCGTCTGCCGTGCCTGTACGAGCCACCTGGACGGCGGGGAGATCCAGCCCTGTGTCGTCCCGGTCGCGGACTGCGCCGACCGCGAGGTCACCACGATCGAAGGCCTGGCCGACGGCGACAGGCTGCACCCCGTGCAGCAGGCCTGGCTCGACTGCGACGTCGCGCAGTGCGGCTTCTGCCAGCCGGGCCAGATCATGGCCGCGGCGGCCCTGCTGAAGAAGACGGCCCGGCCGACCGACGCCGACATCGACCGGATCGAGAACGTGTGCCGCTGCGGTACGTACTCCCGGATCCGCGAGGCCATCAAGAAGGCGTCGGCCCACGGGTGACGGACGGCGGGAGGCCGGATCGCCGGGCTTTTACCTGGGGCGCATGACGGTGTCAAGACACGACTTGTAGGAACATGACCGGTTCGTCCTGCTGGGGCGTACTTGAAGAGCGGCCACGCCGGAAGGAACGACCGGGGCCACCGATCAAGACACTTCCTAACAAGCAGGAGAAAACCATGATCCGCAACTTTGACAGCCGTAACAACAACGAGGCCGGTTCCAAGCGTCGGCGTCTGCGTCTGGCGACGTTCTTCGCCTCGGGTGCCTTCGTGGCCGGTGCCGCGATCATTCCGGCCACCTCCGCGATGGCGGCGCCGATGCCCGCTTCGCCGGCGGTGAGCCTGACCGCCCAGGTGCAGCACGACAAGCACGACAAGCACGACAAGCACCACGACGACTGGAAGAAGAAGAACAAGCACGACTGGAAGAAGGACCACAAGAACGACTGGAAGAAGGACCACAAGAAGCACGACCCCAAGCACGACCCCAAGAAGGAAGAGCCGAAGAACGAGCCGAAGAAGGACGAGCCGAAGAAGACCGGCGGTAAGGGCGGCGACGGCGGCGCCGGCGGTGTCAAGGGTGGCGACGGCGGTGCGGGCGGCAAGGGCGCCGACACCGGCGGTGCGGGTGGTGCCGGCGGTACCGGTGGTGTGCAGGGCGGCAACGGTGGCAACGGCGGTGCCGGTGGCCAGACCGGCGGTGCGGGTGGCAACGGCGGTGCCGGTGGCCAGACCGGCGGCGCGGGTGGCAACGGCGGTGCCGGTGGCCAGACCGGCGGCGCGGGTGGCAACGGCGGTGCCGGTGGTGTGCAGGGCGGCAACGGCGGGGCGGGCGGCGAAGCCCTCTGACGGCTTCGGCCTGTCACCCCTCACGGCCCGGGCGGGTTCTCCCCGCCCGGGCCGTGACCCGTTGACGGGCGCTTTCCCATGGCCGGGCGCTCAGTCGCCGGTGAGGAACTGTTCGGTCCACACGGTCTTGCCGGTGGGGTGGTGGCGGGTTCCCCAGCGCTGGGCGAGCTGGCCGATGAGGAGGAGGCCGCGTCCTCCCTCGTCGTAGGTGTGGGCGCGCCGCATGTGGGGGGCGGTGTTGCTGGAGTCGAAGACCTCGCAGGTGAGGGTGTGGTTGCTGTGGATGAGGCGGAGGCGGATGGGGGGCCGGCCGTAGCGGATGGCGTTGGTGACGAGTTCGCTCACGACGAGTTCGGTGATGAAGGCGGCGTCGTCGAGGTGCCAGGTGGTGAGCTGGTCGGTGGCTTGTTGGCGGGCGTGGGCGACGGTGGCGGGGTCGAAGGGCACGTTCCAGGTGGCGACGCGGTCGGCGTGCAGGGCACGGGTGCGGGCGACGAGCAGGGCGATGTCGTCGTCCGGGCGGTGCGTGAGCATGGAGGTGAGGATGCGGTCGCAGACGGTGTCGAGACTGCCGGCGGGGCGGGCGAGGGCGGCGAACATCTTGTCGAGGGATTCGTCGATGTCGTGGTCGCGGGCTTCGAGGAGGCCGTTGGTGTAGAGGGCGATGATGCTGCCCTCGGGCAGTTCGGTCTCGAACGCCTCGAAGGGCAGACCGCCCAGGCCGAGGGGCGGGCCGGGGGGTGCGTCGAGGAAGCGGACGGCGCCGGTGGGGGTGACGACGGCGGGCGGGGGATGGCCCGCGCGAGCCAGGTTGATGCGGCGGGTGACGGGGTCGTAGACCGCGTAGAGGCAGGTGGTGCCGACGCCGCCGGCGGTTTCCGCGGTGGCGGAGTCGGTGTCCGGGCCGGCTTCGTCGGCGGCGAGATGGATGACCAGGTCGTCGAGGTGGGTGAGGAGTTCGTCGGGGGGCAGGTCGACGTCGGCGAGGGTGCGTACGGCGGTACGGACCCGGCCCATGGTGGCGGAGGCGCGGATGCCGTGGCCGACGACGTCGCCGACCACGAGGGCGACGCGGGTGCCGGACAGGGGGATGACGTCGAACCAGTCGCCGCCGACGCCGGCCCGGCTCACGGCGGGCAGATAGCGGGTGGCGATGTCCACGGCCCCCTGCTCGGGCAGTGTCTGGGGGAGCAGGCTGCGCTGCAGGGTCATGGTGCTGGTGTGCTGCCGGGGGCGGTGCGTGCCGTGGATGCTGGTGGCCGTCCTGGTTACCAGTTGCTCGGCCAGCCACAGGTCGTCCGGGTCGAAGGGCTCGGTGCGCCGGTGGCGGGCGAAGAGGGCCACACCGAGCGTGGTGCCGGCCGCCCGGATCGGCAGCACGAGCAGTGAGTGGGTGCCCGTCTCACGGATCCAGGCGGCCTGGTCGTCACCGTCCGCCCAGCGGGCGATGACGTCCTCACCCCCCGCGTACCGGGCGCCGCGCTCCTCGGCCAGGCACTGCGCCACCGGCGACCACTGCGGATACCGGGCCTGGTCCCCCACCGCCCCCAAGGAGCGGGAACCCTCGCCGGACACGGCTCGCACCGCGGCCCGGCCCATCGTCACCGGCCCGGCCTGCCCTGCGGCGGGCGGCCTGCCGTGCCGGGTGCCCTCGATCAGATCGACGACGACCACGTCCGCGAACCGGGGGACGGCGACCTCGGCCAGTTCCTGCGCGGTGCGCCGGACGTCGGAGGTGGAACCGATCTGCGTTGCGGCGTCGTTGAGCAGCCGCATCCGCTGCCGCATGACGTGCTCGGGCAGATCGACGGCCAGGCACACGCCGCACACCTGCCCGGAGGGGTCTTCCAGCGGAGTGAGAGAGCTCTGCCAGCCGCGTTCGGCACCGGCACCGGAGACGTCGACCGGGAGAAGGCCGACCTCCGCGGTCTGCGGCTCACCCCGGTCGAGAACCAGGCGCATCCTCGTCTCGGCCGCACGGCTCGCCGTGCCCGGCGCGATCTCCGGCAGACGCAACCCCCGTACCGTTTCCTCGCTCAGCGACAGCAGCCGCTCCATACCGGCACTGGCCCGCACCAGCCGCAGACCCGCGTCGAAGACGGCCAGGACGTGGGGCGACTGGCTGAAGGCCCATTCGCCGAGCTCCTCACCGCCGGGCATGCGCGCCGCCCCCGCCACCGCGGACACCACCAGCCACTGCGCGCCCGGGCCGTCCGTGGTGCGCCGGTGGGCCAGCAGGTTCCGCTCCAGCCGCTGACCGTCCCGGTGCCGCAGCGCCACCGTGCCGCTCCACCGCCGGTGCGCTGCCGCATCCCGCCACGCCCGCTGCCCGGCGTCCTCGGCGAGCAGCCGGGCGGCGTGCTGTCCCACGACCGTCGAGGCCATGTAGCCCAGCAGTCGACGGGCACCCTCGCTCCACGCCGTCACGATGCCCTGCTCATCGACGATGGCGGCGGCCGTATAGGCGTCGTCGGGCACGGTGTGTGTCTGCGCCTGCTTGCCGGGAGGGGTGGGAACTCGCTCCATCGCCGCTCATCCTCCGGGGAACCTGCACGGCCGGGCCCTCCTAACCAGGATGATCCCGAGAGCCCCGGAGCACCAATCCGCCACGGTCTTCGGTGGCGGGGCCCTGTGACGCGCCTGTGACAGTCGGCGGACACGGTGGTGAAGTCGGTCGGCCAGGCTTTTTGAAACGGACAAATTGCAGCTTTCGGGCATTTGTCC
>NZ_JBVKAI010000021.1:0-160075 GCF_055639495.1 Streptomyces sp. NPDC039424 | reverse complement strand
GAGCCGATCGCCCAGGGCACGCCGACGTCGTCGGGGCCGGCGGTGAGGGTGTTGTTGCGTCCCTTGCGGAAGGTGTGGCCGATGGGGTGGACCGGCGGGAGGTAGACCACGTCGAAGCCCATCGCGGCGATGGCGTCCAGGCGGCGGGCGGCGGTGCGGAAAGTGCCGTGGGGATGCTCGGGGATGCCCTCGGAGCGGGGGAAGAACTCGTACCAGGAGCCGTACAGCGCCCGTTCGCGCTCCACCAGCAGCGGCAGCGGGTCGGAGGCGGTGACCAGCTCCCGCAGCGGATGGCGGGCCAGCACCTCCTCCACCTCCGGCGCCAGCGCCGCCGCCAGCCGGGACCGCGGGGGAAGGGAGTCGTCGCCGAGGGCGCGCGCGGCCGTCAGCACGAGGGCGCGCTCCCGGCCCGCGGGCACCCCGGCCGCCGCCCGGGTGAGCAGTCCGGCGCCCTCCTCCAGCACAGGGCCGGCGTCGATCCCCGCCGGGACCTTGATCCGCGCGTGCTGCCGCCAGGTGGTCACGGGATCGCGCCAGGCCTCCACGGAGTACGTCCATCGGCCCGTCGCGTCCGGGGTGACCTCGGCGCCCCACCGGTCGGTACCCGGGGCCAGTTCGCGCATCGGCGTCCACGGGCCGGGGCGGCCCTCGGGGTCGCGCAGCACCACATTGGCACCGACGGCGTCATGGCCCTCGCCGAAGACGGTCGCGGTGACCTGGAAGGTCTCGCCGACCACCGCCTTCGCCGGGCGCCTGCCGTACTCCACGGCAGGCCGGACGTCCCGTACCGGGATGCGGCCGATGGCCTCAGTCGAGCTCATGGGTGTCACCTCCGCCGTGCGCGAAGCCGGGCCCGGGGCCCGGCTCGGAATCCGATGGGTGCCGGAAAGGGTCAGCGCCTTCCCGCCGTTGGACGCCGGTCCGGCGGGGGAGCCCGCCTGGCCCGGCCCTTCACATGCGGCCGTCCGGCCTGCTCCCGCAGGTAGACGGCGAGTGTGGTGCGCAGATAGCGTTCCGCGGCGTCCGCGGCCTCCCGGGCGCAGCGCTTCCCCATCAGCACGCACAGGGTGTATCCCGAGTCCTCGAAGGCGGCCCGTACGGCGCGATCGGAGGGCGAGGCGAGCATCAGGCGTTCCCACGCCCGGTACCGCCGCAACAGCCGGGCCACTTCGGCCTTGGCGGGTAGCAGCATGGCCCTGTCACCTTCCGACGCTCTCGACTGCGGCACGCTTCCCGACGGTCGGGTGGTCTCCGTGCACGGAGAGGCACGGATCCGTTACGGCGATCGAGGCTTTCACCTATGGTGCACGGACGGCCACGGAGCGTCTTGTTGGCTCTTCAACCACCTCAGTGGTGCGCTCGTGTTGCACGAATGGCGTAGTGCCCGCACTGTGGATCTGACTCAGAAGCGATCAGTGCTCACGCTCCGTGTCCGGGCAGTGGGTCCGGACGGGGCGAGGGGAGCGAGAGCTTCGCCGGTGAGGAGCAAGCGACGATGAAGACCGCAGTGCCCTGCTACTACCACCTCGACGTGGAAGTCAGCCCCGAACGGGTGGGACAGGTCAGCCGCATCCTGGCCGCCCATCTCCGCTACTGGGATCTCGAGAACCTCGTCGATCCCGTCCAGCGCGGCAGCGAACTGCTGCTGCGGGCCATCGACGAGCACGCGACCGACAAGCACATCTCGATCGAGATGTGGTGGAACGGCCAGCACCTCATCACCGCGGTCGGCGGCGACGACCGCGACCTGCGCCCCGACCAGGACCTGCGCGTCTGCCTGGTCCACATCGCCGCGATGAGCGACGGCTGGGGCTGCTGCGCCACGGACACCGGCAGCAAGATCATCTGGTTCTCGCAGCGCGCCCGTGCCGGCCAGCGCGAACCGCTGGTACCGACCGCTCCCGCGCCCAGCCTGACCGAGGGGCTGACGGTGCCCCGCGAACTGCCGCTGACCGTCCTGGCCGGCCCGGCGGACGGCGCCCTGGAGGGGGCGCGGTGACCGCGCGGCGACCTCGGAAAGGGGCGCCCGTGTGGAGCGGGCACCCCTACCCGTTGGGCGCCGGCTTCGACGGGCAGGGCACCAACTTCGCCCTGTTCAGCGAGGTCGCCGAACGCGTGGACCTGATTCTCCTCGACGACGCCGGCACCGAGACCCCCGTTCAGCTCAACGAGGTCGACGGTTTCGTCTGGCACGGCTACCTGCCCGGCATCGGGCCCGGGCAGCGCTACGGCTACCGGGTCCACGGCCCCTGGGACCCCGCTCTCGGCCACCGGTGCAACCCCGCCAAACTGCTCCTCGATCCGTACGCGCGGGCCGTCGACGGGCAGATCGACAACCACGCCTCGCTCTACGAACGCGCGCCGAGCGGTCCCTCCCCGGCCGACAGCGCCGGGCACTCCATGCTCGGCGTGGTCACCGACCCGCACTTCGACTGGGGCGACGACCGCCCGCCCCGGCGGCCGTACGCGGACTCCGTGATCTACGAGGCGCACGTACGGGGACTGACCCGCGCCCACCCCGACGTCCCGGAGCGGCTGCGCGGCACCTACGCCGGCCTCGCGCACCCGGCGGTCGTCGAGCACCTGACCTCGCTGGGTGTGACCGCCATCGAGCTGATGCCGGTGCACCAGTTCGTGCACGACGGTGTGCTCCAGGACCGCGGCCTGTCCAACTACTGGGGCTACAACACCATCGGCTTCTTCGCCCCGCACAACGCCTACGCCGCCCACGGCACCAGGGGCGAGCAGGTCGACGAGTTCAAGGCGATGGTGAAGTCGCTGCACGAGGCCGGGCTCGAAGTGATCCTCGACGTGGTCTACAACCACACCGCCGAGGGCAACGAGCGCGGCCCCACCCTCTCCTTCCGGGGCATCGACAACGCCTCGTACTACCGCCTCGTCGACGGCGACTGGGCGCACTACTACGACACCACCGGCACCGGCAACAGCCTGCTGATGCGGCACCCGTACGTACTGCAGCTGATCATGGACTCGCTGCGGTACTGGGTCACCGAGATGCACGTCGACGGCTTCCGCTTCGACCTCGCGGCCACCCTGGCCCGGCAGTTCCACGAGGTGGACCGGCTGTCGGCGTTCTTCGACCTGATCCAGCAGGATCCGGTGATCAGCCGCGTCAAGCTGATCGCCGAGCCCTGGGACGTCGGCGAGGGCGGCTACCAGGTGGGCAACTTCCCGCCGCTGTGGTCGGAGTGGAACGGCCCCTACCGGGACGCCGTACGGGACTTCTGGCGGACCGAACCCGGCTCGCTAGGCGAGTTCGCCTCCCGGCTGACCGGCTCCTCCGACCTCTACGGACACAGCCGGCGCCGGCCGCGCGCCAGCGTCAACTTCGTGACCGCGCACGACGGTTTCACCCTGCGCGACCTCGTGTCGTACAACGACAAGCACAACGAGGCCAACGGCGAGGACAACAGGGACGGCGAGAGCGTCAACCGGTCCTGGAACTGCGGCGCCGAGGGCGAGAGCGACGATCCGGCCGTGCTGGAACTGCGCGCCCGCCAGCAGCGCAACCTGCTGGCCACGCTGCTGCTGTCGCAGGGCATCCCGATGCTCTGCCACGGCGACGAACTGGGCCGCACCCAGCGCGGCAACAACAACGCCTACTGCCAGGACAACGAGGTCTCCTGGGTCGACTGGCGGCTGACGCGGGAGCAGCGCACGCTCGCGGACTTCACGCGGTACGTCATCGGGCTGCGCGCCGCCCATCCCGTACTGCGCCGCCGCCGGTTCTTCCGCGGCGAGACGGTCACCAACTCCGCGCAGCCGCTGCCGGACCTGGTGTGGCTGCGCTCCGACGCGCGCGAGATGACCGACCGGGACTGGCAGCGCGACGACGCGCACTCGGTCGGCGTGTTCCTCAACGGCGACGCCATCGCCGAACGGGACGCGTACGGGCGGCCCGTGGTCGACGACTCGTTCCTGCTGCTCCTCAACGGCTACTGGGAGACGGTGGACTTCCGCCTGCCCGACCACACCTACGGGGAGCGCTGGACCACCCTGATCGACACCTCCGACCCCGAAGGCGTCCCCGACGAACGCGAGCGCAAGGCGGGCACCCGGCTGCGCGTCGAGCCGCGCAGCCTGATCCTGCTGTCCCGCCCGTCGCGCACGGCCGACCGGGCCACCGGGGACGCCTGAACGCCCCGGCCCCGCCGCGGGAGATCAGCGCTCGCGGCGGGCCGTCACCGTGAACTGCGCCCCGTCGGGGTCGCGCAGGATGGCCTCGTCCTCGTCCTCCCGCAGCACACTCCCGCCGTGCTTCTCCGCGGCCCGGGCGCAGTCCGTGACGTCGGCCACGGCGAAGTGGACCTGCCAGTGCGGCCGGATCGACGGATCGGGGGCCGCCTCCACCGCACCCGAGTCGATGCGCGCCACCACGTCGCCCCGGCTGCGCAGCACGACCTCGCCCCCTTCGTACTCCACCTCGCAGCAGCCGCTGCGGCTGGAGGCCCATTCGAAGATCTCGCCGTAGAAGATGGCGGAGTCGAAGGCGTTTCTGGTGTGCAGCCGGATGAAGGTCGGCGCCGCGCGCCGCCAGGTCTCCCAGTTGGAGACGAGCTTGCCCTCCCAGATCCCGAAGGTGGCGCCGTCCCGGTCGGCGAGCAGCGCCGCCCGTCCGGGCGGGAAGGACAGCGGGCCGACGGCCACCGTGCCGCCGCGTTCCCGCGCCCGCGCCGCGGCCTCGTCGGCGTTCGGGACCGCGAAGTACGGCGTCCAGGCCACCGCCATCTGCCACATGGTGGCGACCGCGGCGATCCCCGCGACCGGAACACCGCCCGCCAGGGCGATCCGGAAGTGGTCGCCGAGCCGGGCGTCGCGCCATCGCCAGCCCAGGACGGCGCTGTAGAAGTCCTGTGTGGCCCCTAGGTCGCGGCTGGTCAGACTCACCCAGCAGGGCGCACCGAACACGGAGTGTGTGGAGACGACGTTCTTCGGATTCCGCGGGTTCGTCGTACCGCCGGGGAGGGTGGTGTCGTGGTTCATGGCAGTCGCGTCCTGGTCTCGGCGACCGGCAGCCACCGGTCTCCCACCAGTGTCCAGCCGGAAGCGGTACGGGCGCCTGCGGAGTACCCCGTCCGCGTGTCGCCAAACGGCTCCGCGCACCGTGCGCCGGGCCGGGGAGGCCAGGGCCCCGCTGTCCGGTGGCACATGGCGAGGTGCGGCGTGACGGTGTATTGATGGGCTCAGGGCCGCAAGGCGACGCCGCGCAGGCACAGGGAGGCGACCAGTCATGTCCACGAACGGCCGCCAGGACGAGGCGGAGCCGGACCGGATCTTCGCGTTGCAGGAAGAGGTCCACCAGCTGAAGGAAGCCGTCACCTCGCACGCCGTCGTGGACCAGGCGATCGGAATGATGGTCGCGCTGGGCCGGGTCACTCCGGACCAGGGATGGATGGTGCTGAAGGAGGTCTCCCAGCACACGAACATCAAGCTCCGCAACGTCGCGGAGCTGATCCTCATCTGGGGCCGCACCGGCGACATGCCCGCCGACGTCAGGACCGAACTCGAAGACGCCCTCGACCGGCTCGGCCCCACCCAGATCCCCGGCTCGCCGCCCGAGTGAGGCGGCGGCCGGCTCAGCCGGACTCGGCGAACAACTCCTCCCGCAGATGCGCGAAGCAGCTGCTGAGCAGCCGGGAGACGTGCATCTGCGAGATGCCGAGCTGCTGGGCGATCCGGCTCTGCGTCATGCCACGGAAGAACCGCAGGTAGAGGATCATGCGCTCGCGCTCCGGCAGCGCCTGCAGACAGGGTTTGACCGCCGCGCGGTCGACGACCAGGTCGTAGCCGGGCTCGGGGCCGCCCAGGGCGTCCCCCAGCGCGTAGCCGTCCGTGCCGGGCATCTCGGCGTCCAGCGACAGCGCCGTGAAGCACTCCAGGGCCTCCAGGCCGGCCAGCACCTCGTCCTCGGTCAGCTGCGCGCGCTCGGCGATCTCCGCGACCGTGGGCGCCCGGCCCGGCGTGGTCTGCGCCAGCTCCTTGACGGTGGACCGCACCCGGTTGCGCAGGTCCTGCACCCGGCGCGGCACGTGCAGGGTCCACATGTGGTCGCGGAAGTGGCGCTTGATCTCACCGGTGATGGTCGGCACGGCGTACGCCTCGAAGGCCCGGCCGCGAGCCGGATCGAAGTGGTCGACGGCCTTCACCAGGCCCAGCGCCGCCACCTGGTACAGATCCTCCAGGGACTCGCCGCGGCCACGGAACCGTACGGCGATCCGCTCGGCCATGGGCAGCCAGAGGCGGACCAGTTCCTCCCGCAGGGCCTGGCGCTCCGGGCCGTCGGGCAGCCCCGCGAGCCGCTCGAACGCCTCGGCCGTGTCGGGGGCGTCGTCGTGCGGATGGGGTTTCGTTCTGCTGGTGCCGCGCATCGCGCGCACCTCCCTCAGCGGGTGCCGGTGGGAAGACACCATGGGAGACGCTCGCTCGGGCCGGAGGAAGACACCGGGGTCCGGCGGACCGGCTCCCACGGATGTGCCTCCTGTCCGAAGCACATACATGCTGTTCCCGGGGACGGACTTACGGAAACAAGTCCCCTTATGTAGGGATATCTTATGCCTTGGTGCGAACGCACGCTTGACCTCCACTTGGGAGAGGTACCTCTGTAACAGAGGTAATCTTCCCGGTGTGGAATCGAAGACGTTCCCGGAGGAGCTGGCCGACGCCCTGGTCGGGGTCCAGCGACTGATCCGCCGCCGGTTGCGCGGCGGGCTGACCGTGCCGCGGCTGCGCGGCGCCGAGGTGGAACTGCTCCGTCTGGTCGAGGCCCGGCCGGGCGTCGGGATCTCGGACGCCGCCAAGGAGCTGTACCTGGCGAGCAACTCGGTGTCGACCCTCGTCAACCAACTGGTGCGGGAGGGGTACCTGCTCCGGGAGACCGATCCGGCCGACCGGCGCGCCGCCCGGCTGCGGCTGACCGAGAAGGCCCGCGACCGGCTGCGCGACTGGCAGCGGCGGCGGGCGGCCCTGGTCGCCCGGCACGTGGCCCGGCTCGACGAGGCCGACCGCAAGGCGCTGCGCGCCGCACTCCCGGCGCTGCGCAGGCTGGCCGTCACCCTGCACGAGGAGGCCGAGGAATCATGACGCCGCACACCGCCCCGGACGCGGACACCGCCAACCGCCCGGCCGAGGCGCCCGACGCCGTCACCTGTGCCCGGCTCGCCTACGCCTTCGGGGACACCAACGCGGTCGACGGGCTCGATCTCACGGTGCGCGAGGGCGAGGTCTTCGGACTCCTCGGGCCCAACGGCGCCGGCAAGACCACCGCCATCCGCTGCGTCACCACCCTCCTGCCGGTCCCGGCCGGCATGGTCCGGGTCTTCGGCCACGACGCCGCCGGGGACCGCATGGCCGTACGCAGGCTGCTCGGATACGTCCCCCAGCAGCTGTCGGCCGACAGCGGTCTCACCGGACGCGAGAACGTCGCCCTCTTCGCCCGGGTCTTCGACGTGCCCCGCCGAGAGCGCGCCGCCCGGGTCGGACAGGCACTGGCCGCCGTGGGCCTCGCCGAGGCCGCCGACCGGCTCGCGGGCACCTACTCCGGCGGCATGGTCCGCCGGCTGGAGCTGGCACAGGCCCTGGTCAGCGCACCGCGCCTGCTGATCCTGGACGAGCCCACGATCGGCCTGGACCCGATCGCCCGCACCGGCGTCTGGGAGCACATCAACGCCGTCCGCGCGGCCACCGGCATGACGGTCCTGGTCACCACCCACTACATGGACGAGGCCGACCAGTACTGCGACCGGGTCGGCCTGATGCACCGCGGCCGTATCCGTGCCCTCGGCACCCCGGCCGAACTGCGGCGGGGCCTCGGTGAGCGGCGCCGCGCCGAGGGCGCCCCGGCCACGGACGCGCCGCCCACCCTGGAGGACGTCTTCCGCGACGTCGCCGGCAGCGGCCTGGAGGAGAAGTCAGGAGGTTTCCGCGATGTCCGAAGCACCCGCCGCACCGCGAACCGGGTCGGCTGACCCCGCCGCCGAGGACGCAGCGGCCCTGCTGCTGCGCCCGCCGCGGCCCCGCGCGGGCTGGCGGCTGCTGCCCGCCCGGATCGTCGCGATGTGCGCCGTCGAACTGCAGAAGCTGCGCCACGACCGCACCGAGCTGTACACCCGGGCGGTCCAGCCCGCCCTGTGGCTGCTGATCTTCGGTCAGACCTTCACCCGGATCCGGGCGATCCCCACCGGCGGCCTCCCCTACATCGACTATCTGGCGCCCGGCATCATCGCCCAGTCCGCGATGTTCATCGCCATCTTCTACGGCATCCAGATCATCTGGGAGCGGGACGCCGGCATCCTCAACAAGCTTCTCGTCACCCCGACCCCGCGCTCGGCGCTGATCACCGGCAAGGCCTTCGCGGCCGGTGTGAAGTCGCTGATCCAGGCGGTCGTCGTCATCGTCATCGCCGCGGTGCTCGGCGTGGCCCTGAACTGGAACCCGCTGAAGCTGCTCGGTGTCGCGGCGGCCGTGGTCCTCGCCTCCGCCTTCTTCTCCTGCCTGTCGATGACCATCGCGGGCATCGTGCTCAGCCGCGACCGCCTGATGGGCTTCGGGCAGGCGATCACGATGCCGCTGTTCTTCGGCTCCAACGCCCTGTACCCGGTCTCGGTGATGCCGGGCTGGCTCCAGGCGGTCAGCAAGGTCAACCCGCTGAGCTATCAGGTCGACGCCCTGCGCGGCCTCCTGCTGGGCACGCCCGCGCGTCTCGCCGCCGACTTCGGCGTCCTGGCGGTGGCCGCCGCGCTCGGCATCGCCGCGGCAGCCTCACTGCTGGGCCGGCTGGCCCGCTGATCTTGTCCCCGGACGTGATGTGCGGCACGCGCGCTCACCCCGTCGGCGGACCCGGTGGCGGGATTCCCGCTGCGCACGGCTTGATCGTCGATCAAAGCGGGCGAATCCCCTGGCCACAGCGCATTCTGCTCATTTGACAGTGCACTGAGCGCACAGATAGGAAGCAGGCCTCGGAGGTCGAGAGGGGCATTGTGTACGAGCCGAACGTGGTCGGGGACTGGCAGGAGTACGAGGAGCGTGCCGGTCTGCGGGTCCGCGTCCACCGTCTGGAGGCGGCCGAGCCACCGCGCGGACGCGACGACGCCGCCGCCGGCCTGACGTACTTCTGTCTCCGCGTGACCGTCGAGAACCGGGGCGAGCGTCACCTCGGCGTGCACCTCGAGGACGGCCAGATCGACGTCCGGGTCGGCCCCGACGGCGAGGGCGCCTTCATCGACTGGCGCAACTCCCAGTTCATCGAGGGCTTCGACGTCTACCCGCTGCGCCGCGTCACCGCCGTGCTGTACGCGGCCGGCCCGGAGGCCGCCCTGGCCCAGGTGGACGTGCAGATCCAGCTGCGGGTCGACGAGGAGTGGACCGAGCGGCGGCTGTGGGCGGGCGGCATCGGACTCATCGAGGGGCAGGTCGGCGCGAGTGCCGCCGCGGGCGCCGGACCGGGCAGCCTGGCCCACCAGGTCAGCGCCTTCCTGCGGGACCAGGGCGAGCCCGGCACCGCCTGACCCCCCTGGCCCGGGTGGTCAGTGCGGGATGCCGTCGATGATCTCCCGAGCGCCCTGCCGCAGCAGGGACACCGCGACCGAGGTGCCCAGCGTGGCCGGGTCGAGGCGGCCCGCCCACTCGTGGGCGTTCAGCCGGGTCTTGCCGTCCGGGGTGAACACACACGCCCGCAGGGACAGTTCGCCGCCGTGGTCGACGCGCGCGTATCCGGCGATCGGGCTGTTGCAGTGTCCCTGGAGCACATGCAGGAACATGCGCTCCGCGGTGGCCTCCCGGTGGGTGTCCGGGTCACCGAGCCCGCTGACGGCGTCGATCAGCTCGGTGTCGCCCTCGCGGCACTGCAGGGCGAGGATGCCCGCGCCGATCGGCGGCATCATCGTCTCCGGGGACAGCACCTCGGTGATCACGTCCGGTCGGCCGATCCGCTCCAGACCGGCGGCCGCCAGCAGCAGCGCGTCGGCCTCACCGGCCGCGAGCTTCTCCAGACGGCGGTTGGCGTTACCGCGGAACGGCACGCATTCCAGGTGCGGGTGGGTGGCGGCCAGTTGGGCGACCCGGCGCACCGAGGAGGTGCCGACGCGGGTGCCGGGCGGCAGTTCGCCGAGGGTGAGCCCGCCGGGATGGATCAGCGCGTCGCGGATGTCGTCCCGCTTCAGGAACGCGGCGAACACCGTGCCGGCGGGCAGCGGCCGGTCCGCGGGCACGTCCTTGACGCAGTGCACCGCGAGGTCCGCCTCCCCGGCCAGCAGGGCGGCGTCCACCTCTTTGGTGAACGCCCCCTTGCCCTCGACCTTCGCCAGGTCGCCGAGCCACTTGTCGCCGGTCGTCTTCACCGGTACGACCTCGGTGCGCACGCCCGGATGCAGGGCGGCCAACTCGGCGCGGACCCGCTCCACCTGGGCGAGCGCCATGGGCGAGTCGCGGGAGACGATACGGATGAGTTCCGGGACAGCCATGGGGACACGATAGTCGGTCACGGGCCGTGCGACGGCGTCATCCGGTCCGTGACCGCCGGGCTCTGGCGGAACTAGTCCGTCACACCAGCGCCGGATCGAACGCGATGCCGGACGGCTTGGCCTTGGACAGATGCGAGGAGAAGCTGTCGTCCCGCAGGCCGAAGTGGGCGCTGCCGAAGTCGTACGTGCTCAACTTCTCGCGCACACCCGCCGGATAGCCGTTCCAGCCGACCAGCGGCGGGTACTGCCAGGTGTGCTCATGGTTCTCCGGCGGCTCGTCGTTGGAATTGCCCAGCCGGAAGCAGTGGGTGCTGATGCCGTCCTTGTGGTAGACGACCTTCGCGTGGGTGCCCTCGAAGCGGACCTCGGAGACCGGATGCACGGTGAACGAGCCGTGGTTGGAGGTCGACACGTACTGGACCTGGTTGTCGCGCACCCACACCACGACGTGCTCCCAGTCGTGCCGGTGGCCGCCGATGCTGCTGCCGGCCAGGGCCTGGTCCTTCTCGAAGTACAGGCCGTACATATAGGCGCACCAGCCGTTGTTGCACGTGTAGCGCGAATAGCTGTTGGTGTTGTCGAGGTCGGAGGCGTCGTGGCACGAGCCGTTGAGGGCGCCGGTCGGCTTCAGGCCGCCGTTGACGGTGCCGTCCGGGCCGATCGCGGGCGTCGGGTAGCAGCCGTCGGTGTCGTAGTCGAAGGCGGGCTGGTACGTCAGCTCCGCCGCCTCGGCGTTGGCGCTCAGCGCCGTCGGCGGGGCGGCGAAGGCGACGGTGGGGAAGGCGACGACGAGGGCGGCGGCACCGGCCAGGCCGGCCAGCCATCTCCGGCGCCGGATGCGGAACGTGACTGACGACAACGCGTCCTCCAACGACTGCGGGGGGCAGGGGAGTTCAGCATCCACGTCCGCTCCCGCGTTGCCAAGACGTCACGAGCGTCCCCATGGTGAAACCCAGCCCGACTCCGGGTCTTCCGACACCGTGTCAACTCGCGTCGCCCTCCGGCAGGTCGGCCGCCGACTCCTCCGGCGTGAGGTCCGGGCGCAGCCGCAGCCAGGACGGCTGGCGCAGCATCCCGGCCCGGGTACGGGTGCTGTAGCTGACCTCGCCGACCAGCCGGGGCAGCACCCAGTGCGCGCCGGACACCGGCGGCACGGGGTCGAAGGGGCACACACCGGTCTCGGCGGCCCGCAGCAGCAGGGCCAGTTCGGCCCGTTCCGCCGCGCTCCAGCCGGTGCCCACCCCGCCGACGTACCGCAGCCGCCCGGCGGCGCGCTGACCGACCAGCACCGCGCCCGGCAGCCCGGTGAGCCGCCCCTTGCCGGGCAGCCAGCCGCCGACGACCACGTCCTCGCTGCGCATGTTCCGGATCTTGATCCAGGCGCGGGAGCGCACCCCGGGCTCGTACACCGAGTCCAGCCGCTTGCACACCAGGCCCTCCAGGCCGTGCTCCCGGGTGGCGCGCAGCGCCTCGGCGCCGTGCCCGGTGACGGCGGCCGGGGTCGACCAGGACGGCCCGTCCAGACCGAGGCCCTCCAGCAGCGCGCGGCGCCGGACGTAGGGGAGGGTGAGGAGGGAGTTCCCCTGAAGGTGCAGCAGGTCGAACAGCACCAGGTGGACGGGGACCTGGGCGGCCCGGCGGGCCGCGCGTGCGGGCGAGTGGGCCAGGCCCATCCGGCTCTGCAGCAACTGGAAGTCGGCGCGCCCGTGTTCGTCGAGGGCGAGGACCTCGCCGTCCAGGATCGCGGGGGTGGTGCCGAGGACGCCGCCGAGCGGCCGCAGTTCGGGGTAGGCGGCGGTGATGTCCTCGCCGGAGCGGGCGCGCAGCAGCAGGCTGCCGTCGCCGGGCAGGTAGACCACCACGCGCTGGCCGTCCTGCTTGGTCTCGTAGGCCCACCGGGCGTCCTGCGCGGCGGGCGGCAGCGTGCCGGGCGTGGCGAGCATCGGCGGGATCAGCGGCAGCGGCGCGGCGGTCACGGCTGAAGGTGTCGACCGCGCCCGCCCGGCTCACGCGCCTTTCGGGGCCGGTTCCCCTGAACGGCCGGTGCGGTCCCTCAGGTGTGGCGCAGATAGGCGAGCACTGCCAGCACCCTGCGGTGCCCGCTGTCGCTCGGCTCCAGCCCCAGCTTCAGGAACACATTGCCGATGTGCTTGCTGACCGAGCGCTCCGTGATCACCAGCGTGGTGGCGATGGCGGTGTTGCCGTGGCCCTCGGCCATCAGCTTCAGCACCTCCCGCTCGCGCCGGGTCAGCGAGTGCAGCGGCGAGTCCCCGCGCCGGGTCATCAGCTCCTTCACCACCTCCGGGTCCAGGGCGGTACCGCCGTCGGCGACCCGCTTCAGCGCGTCGAGGAACTCGTCCACCCGGCCCACCCGGTCCTTGAGCAGGTAGCCGATCCTCTCGGCGCCGCCGCCCAGCAGTTCGGCCGCGTACGACTCCTCGACGTACTGCGACAGCACCAGCACCGGCAGGCCGGGCAGGACCCGGCGGGCCTCCAGCGCCGCGCGCAGCCCCTCGTCGCGGAAGCCGGGCGGCATCCGCACGTCGAGCACGGCGACGTCGGGGCGGTGCTCCAGCAGCGCCGGGAGGATCTGCGGACCGGTGCCGGCGACGGCCGCCACCTCGTGTCCGGCGGACGCCAGCAGCAGCACGAGGCCCTCCCGGAACAGGGCGTTGTCCTCGGCGATCACCACACGCACGGCAGCTCCACGTCGATCACGGTCGGGGCCCCCAATGGGGCTGGTCACGGTCATGGTCCCGTCGAGCGCGGCGACCCGGCGCCGCATGCCGAGCAGCCCGGAGCCACCGGAGTCGTCCGCCCCGCCCCGGCCCTCGTCCCGCACCCGGACGCGCAGCCCCCGCGGCACGCGCGCGAGGCGCGCCTCGGCCCGCCGGGCGCCGCTGTGCTTGGCGGCGTTCGTCAGCGCCTCGGCCACCAGGTAGTACGCGGCCGCCTCGATCGCCGCCGGGGCCCGTGGCCCGTCGTGCCCGTCGGTCAGGCCGTCCACGCGCACGGTGACCTCCGGTCCGCTCGCGGCGGCCAGGGCGCGCACGGCGCCGACGAGACCCCGGTCGGTGAGGATCGGCGGGTGGATGCCGCGCACCACGTGCCGCAGCTCGGTCAGCGCCTCCTCGGCCAGCGTCTGCGCGTCCTCCAGCATCCGGCGGGCGGCCTCGGGATCGCAGTCGTACGCGCGTTTCGCCAGGCCGATCCGCAGGGACAGCGAGACCAGCCGGGCCTGGGTGCCGTCGTGCAGATCCCGTTCGATGCGGCGCAGTTCGGCGCCGTGCGCGGCGATCGCGTCGGCGCGGGTCTCGGTCAGCTCCGCCACCCGCTCGGCGAGCCGGGCCCTGGGCGAGGGCTTGAGCAGGGCGGTGGACCAGGCTGCGTCCAGGTCGGCGAGGAGCCCGATCAACGGCAGGACGACCGCCCCGCGGCGCAGCAGCCCGCACCACACGCCGTCCACCACCAGCCCCAGCGGCCACAGCGGCAGCATCAGGCAGGGCAGCCAGCCGTAGAGGTAGTGGGCGAGCATCCAGATCAGGTCACGGTGGGTTCCCGGGTCGCGGACCGCCGTGCGCACCCGATCCCGGACGCTCCCGTCGAGCGGCGGATACGCCTCCGGGATCTCCCGCCCGGTCCACGTGCTCACCTGCCGCCGCTTGGCCCCGGCGATCCGGCGGATCAGCAGCACGGTCTCGGGCAGCAGGAACGCGCCGACCACCGAGACCGTCGCGCACGCGGTGATCAGCAGCACGGTGACGAAGAGGTACGACCCGAAGGCCGTCGCGGCGGCCAGGACGAGCCGGACGGTGGCCCGCCCGGCGTGCCGCAGCGTCCCACGCATGCCGACCGGACCGGGCGCGTCGGAGCGCGTGCGGTGGCCGGGGCCGTGGCCGGCGGGTGGATTCACGTGGCTCACACCCTCGTGACGAGGAGGAAGGCGGGGACGGTGGCCGGGGCACCGAGGGCCGGGACCATCCGAAACCGTTCGGCACGGAGGCTTCCGCGGCTGGACCTCACCGCCCCGGCGGAGAGGCTGTTCGCCGAACGCGGTGTGTACGCCCGAGGAGTCCCTCGGCTCGCCGTCGCCGCGCCGGGTCGTCGACGGGCCGCACCGCACTACGCGTCAAAGGTCACGACCACCTTCTCCGCGGCCCCCGGGGTCAGGGTGAGCTCGAAGGCCCGGTCGGCCTCGGAGAACGGGACGCGGTGGCTGATGAGCTGGGCGAAGCGCTCATGGTGCTCGACGAGTTCGGGGGTCACCTCGAAGATCTCGGTGGGATAGCCCTGCGAGGCCACGAGGGTCAGCTCGCTGCGCAGCATCCCGCCGAGGTCGATCTCGGAGCCCTTCTTCTGCACCGCCACCATGACCAGCTTGGCGCCCCACTTCGCCGACGCCACCACGGTGTTGAAGACCGCCGCCGCACCGGCCGCGTCGATGTAGATGTCGGTGCCCGGCCGGGGCTGCCCGAGCGCGTTGGCGCTCTGCCCGTGCAGCTCGGTCAGCCGGGCGGCCACGTTCTCCTGGGCCGAGTCGATGACCGCGTCCGCCCCGACGGCCAGTGCCTTCTCCAGCCGTGCGGGGATCACGTCGGCCACCACCACGTGCTCCACCCCGCGCAGCTTCAGCCAGATGGTGGCCCCGAGACCGATCGGCCCGGCACCGAAGACCACCACCTTGTCGGCGGGCTGCGCCTCGGAGCGGTTGACGCAGTGCCGGGCTACCGCCATCGGCTCGTTGAGGGAGGCGACGTCGAAGGGCACGGTGTCCGGGAAGACCGCCACGCTCCTGCCGACGACGGCGTTCTCGATGAGCAGGTACTCGCTCATGCCGCCGTACTCGCCGCCGCAGCCGATGATCCCGGTGGGCGCGTCCTGCGGATTGACCACCACCCGGTCACCGGCCTTCAGGCCGGTGACCTCCGCGCCCACCTCGACGACCTCGCCGGCCGGTTCGTGGCCCAGCGCGACGGGCACCAGTTCGCCGCCCAGGTGCGCCCGGGCCGGTATCCCGCCCATGTGCAGGAAGGTGACGTCGGTGCCGCAGGCACCGCAGGCGCGGATCCTCACCAGCACGTCCTTCGGGCCGGGCACGGGACGCTCGACGTCCACCACGCCGACCTTGCCGACGCCTGCGGTCCGCACGGACTTCATCGTGGACGTGGGGTGACTCATGGGTGACTCGCTTTCCGGTGCGGCAGACCCGCATCTGCTGGTTTGCTTGAGTTAGGCAAGCACATGTGATTTACTTGAGTCAAGCAAGCGAACCGCCTCCATTCGATCAGGCAGGCGCCGGGCCGTCGCAGTGGGGGCGGCGTGGCGGGAGGCGGTGGCCTGACGTCGCGGAGGGCGGGCGTCAGGCGCGTGTCGTCAGGATGCTGAACGCGTTCGCGGCGACGACCGCCGCGATGCCAGCCCACTCCCAACCGCCCAGGCCCTGACCGAGGACGACCCAGCCGACCGCGGCGGCCAGTACCGGGTTGACGCTCATGAACAGCCCGAACGTCTGCGCGGGCACATGGCGCAGGGTGAGGAGGTCGGCGAGGTACGGCACGGCCGAGGAGAGCACCCCGGCGGCCACCGCGCACAGCACCGCCGCGGCCGTGGGCGGGTGACGTACGGCCACGGCGACGCCCACGGGCAGAAAGGCTAGCGCGGACAGGACCGCGGCGGCCCCCGCCCCCTGCGCCCCGGGGAGACGCCGCCCGACGATCCGGTTGAGCAGGATGTACGACGCCCAGCAGCAGGCGGCCACCAGCCCGAGGCCCATGCCCGTGTAGTCGGCGGAGGGCCGAGGGCGCATCAGGACGACCACTCCGGCCGCGGCCAGCAGCGCGCACCCGGCGTCCAGCCGGCGGCGTGAGCCGGCCAGCGCGACGGCGAGCGGCCCGAGGAACTCCAGGGTCACCGCCAGCCCCAGGCCGACCCGGTCGACGGCGCTGTACAGGGTCAGGTTCATGGTGCCGAACACCCCGGCCAGCAGCAGCACCGGCCACCACTGCCGCCAGGTGAAGCTCCGCAGGCGGGGGCGGGCGACGGCCAGGAGGACGAGGGCGGCGACGTACTGACGTACCGCCACGACACCGAGCGGCCCGAGCACGGGGAAGGCCAGCGCGCCGATCGCCGCACCGGTCTGGTTGGACAGGCCGCTGCCGAACATGACGGCCACGGCGGCCGGCCGCCGTCCGTCGCGCGCGGGGACGGCGGCGGGCGGGACGGCCGGGGTGTCGGGGTGGTCGAGAGTACGTCGCATGCCGGGATCGTGCGTCCCGGCGACCCTTGCGCAAAATGCATACGCCTGTCGATCTATACGCTGGGCGCATGAATGACCTGGAGCTCCGGCAGTTGCGCTGCCTCGTGGCCATCGTCGACGAGGGCACCTTCACCGACGCGGCGATCGCCCTCGGCGTCTCCCAGGCGGCCGTCTCCCGGACCCTCGCCTCGCTGGAACGGGCCCTCGGGGTGCGGCTGCTCAGGCGTACCTCCCGCGAGGTGACCCCGACGGCCACCGGGCTGCGGGTGGTCGCGCAGGCGCGGCGGGTGCTGTCCGACGTGGCCGACCTGGTCCGAGAGGCCACCTCGGGCCACACCCGGCTGCGGATCGGCTACGCCTGGTCGGCGCTGGGCCGCCACACGGTCGCCTTCCAGCGCCGCTGGAACGAGGCCCGTCCCGGCACCGACCTGCATCTGACCCGCGTCAACACCGCGTCCGCGGGCCTCGCGGAAGGCGCCTGCGACCTCGCGGTCGTCCGCAGACCGCCGGAGGACCGGCGGTTCGACTCCGCCATCGTCGGACTCGAACGCCGCCTGTGCGCCCTGGCCGCCGACGACCCGCTGGCCCGGCGCCGCTCCGTCCGGCTCGCCGACCTCGCCGGACGCAGACTCCTCGTCGACCGCCGGACCGGCACCACCACCCCGGACCTGTGGCCCCCCGACTCCCGCCCGGTCACCGAGGAGACGCACGACGTCGACGACTGGCTCACCGCGATCGCCGCCGGACGCGGCATCGGCGTGACGGCCGAGTCGACCGCCAACCAGTACCCGCGGCCCGGTGTGGTCTACCGGCCGGTGCGCGACGCCGAGCCGGTCGCGGTCCGCCTCGCCTGGTGGCGGGACGACCCGCACCCCGCCCAGCAGGCGGTGATCGAGCTGCTCACCGAGCTGTACCGGACGGGGTGAAGCGGCCGGATCACTGGCCGCAATACGGCGGACAAAATTGTTGACAATCTTGTTTGGCTAGATTTAGGTTCGACAGGCACTCATTCAGGGAGGGCAACGATGCCGAAGGAAGCCGGTCCCACCACCGGAGAGCAGGCCAAACAGCGTGCGCTCGCGCAGCTGCGGCAGGCGATCCTGCACGGCGAGATGGCACCGGCCCAGCGGCTGGTGGAGAACGAGCTCGCCGAGCAGTTCGGTGTGACCCGGGCCAGCATCCGGGCGGCGCTCATCGACCTGGAGGCCCAGGGCCTGGTCGAACGCATCCGCAACCGCGGCTCGCGGGTGCGGGTGGTGACCGTGGAGGAAGCGGTCGCCATCACCGAGTGCCGCATGGTCCTGGAAGGGCTGTGCGCGGCCAAGGCGGCCGTCGCGGCCGACGACGACCAGCTCGCCGAACTCACCGCGCTGGGCACGGCGATGACCAAGGCGGTGGCCGACGGCGAGCCGATGACCTACTCCGAGCTCAACCAGGAACTGCACGCCAAGGTCCGGGAGTTCTCCGGCCAGCGGACGGCCCTGGATCTGCTGGAGCGGCTCAACGCCCAACTGGTGCGCCACCGTTTCCAGCTGGCGCTGAGGCCGGGGCGTCCCCAGCACTCCCTGAACGAGCATCTGGCGATGATCGAGGCGATCACCGCCAGGGACCCGCAGGCGGCCGAAGCGGCCGTCCGCGCCCACCTCACCAGCGTGATCGAGGCGCTGCGCGACTGACGCACCACGCGCCGGACGCGGGGGCGGGCGTCCACCTGTCCATTCAAGGAGATCTGAGCAATGACCCAGGCCAACGCGCCCGCCACCCCACCACGGTCGACCCTCGTCGTCACCGCGCACGCCGGGGACTTCGTGTGGCGGGCGGGCGGAGCGATCGCCCTGGCCGCCTCCCGGGGCGAGAGGGTCACCATCGCGTGCCTCACCTTCGGCGAGCGCGGCGAGTCCGCCAAGGCGTGGCGCGAGGGCAGGAAGCTGGAGGAGATCAAGGCGATACGCCGGGAGGAGGCGGAGCAGGCCGCCGCCACCCTCGGCGCCGAGGTCCGCTTCTTCGACGCCGGCGACTACCCGCTCCTCGCCACCCCGGAACTGACGGACCGGCTGGTCGCCGTCTACCGCGAGACGCAGCCGGACGTCGTCCTCACCCACCCGGTCGAGGACCCGTACAACGGCGACCACCCGGCCGCCAACCGCATGGCGCTGGAGGCCCGCGTCCTCGCCCAGGCCATCGGCTACCCGGGCGAGGGCGAGATCATCGGCGCCCCGCCGGTCTTCTACTTCGAGCCGCACCAGCCCGAGATGAGCGGCTTCAGGCCCGAGGTGCTGCTCGACATCACCGAGGTGTGGGACACCAAGCGCAAGGCGATGGAGTGCCTCGGCGCCCAGCAGCACCTGTGGGACTACTACACCGACCTCGCCGTCCGCCGCGGCGTCCAGCTCAAGCGCAACGCCGGCCCGAACCTGGGCCTGGCCCACAAGACCATGGCCGAGGCGTACATGCGCCCCTACCCGCAGATCGCGAAGGAGCTGGCATGAGCGGCGTGATCGTCACTAGCCCGCCGAAGGCCGAGGCCAAGGACGTCGAGGCGCTCGCGGGGTTCGGTGTGGCCACGGTCAGCGAGGCCATGGGCCGCACCGGTCTGCTCGGGCCGGAGATCCGCCCGGTCCAGCAGGGCGTACGGGTCGCGGGCACCGCGGTCACCGTGCTCAGCTGGCCCGGCGACAACCTCATGATCCACGCCGCCGTGGAGCAGTGCGGCGAGGGGGACATCCTGGTCGTCACCACCACCTCGCCGTCCACCGACGGCATGTTCGGCGAGCTGTTCGCCACCGCCCTGCACCAGCGGGGGGTGCGCGGCATCGTCATCAACGCGGGCATCCGTGACACCCAGGAGCTGCGGGAGATGGGCTTCGCCGCCTGGTCCCGCGCCGTCTCCGCGCAAGGCACCGTCAAGGCGACCGGCGGATCGGTCAATGTGCCGGTCGCCATCGACGGCCAGGTGATCCGGCCCGGTGACGTGATCCTGGCCGACGACGACGGTGTGGTGGTCGTGCCCCGCGAACGCGCCCGCGAGACCGCCGAGAGGGCCGAGGCCCGCGAGGACAAGGAGGCCAGGTCCCGCGCCGCGTTCCTCGGCGGCGAACTGGGCCTGGACCGCTACGAGTTGCGGGGGACCCTGGAGCGGCTCGGCGTCGAGTACAAGACCTACGCGGAGTACGCGCGGGACGCGGGGGAGCGGTCGTGACCGGCGGGCCCGTGGAGGTGCGCTGCACGCTGATGCGCGGCGGCACCTCCAAGGGAGCCTACTTCCTGGCCGGGGACCTTCCCGCGGACCCCGCCGCACGCGACGACCTGCTGCTGCGCGTCATGGGCAGCCCCGACCCGCGCCAGATCGACGGCCTGGGCGGGGGGCACCCGCTCACCAGCAAGGTGGCCGTGATCTCGGCGTCGGACGACCCCGACGCGGACGTCGACTACCTGTTCCTCCAAGTGGCCGTCGACCGGCCCGAGGTGACCGATCGTCAGAACTGCGGCAACATCCTGGCCGGAGTCGGCCCGTTCGCCGTGGAACGGGGGCTCGTGGCCCCTGGTGACGGCGAGACGTCCGTCCGGATCCGGATGCTCAACACCGGGGAACGGGCGGTCGCGACCTTCCCCACCCCGGGCGGGCGAGTCGACTACACCGGCGACGCCCGGATATCCGGGGTGCCCGGGACGGCCGCGCCCGTGGTGATCGAGTTCCCGGCCGGGGACAGCCCGCTGCTGCCCACCGGCAACGTCCGCGACACCGTGGCGGGGACGGAGGTGACGTGCGTGGACAACGGGATGCCGACCGTGCTCATCGCCGCCTCCGCCCTGAAGGTCACCGGGTACGAGCAGCCCAAGGACCTGGAGGAGGACCTCGCCCTCGCCGACCGGCTGCGCGAGATCCGCCTGGAGGCCGGCAAGCTGATGGGCCTCGGCGACGTCGAGACCGCCACCGTCCCCAAACTCACCCTGCTCGCCCCGCCCCGGCACGGCGGCGCGGTCACCACCCGCACCTTCATCCCCGTGCGCTGCCACACCTCCATCGGCGTCCTGGGCGCCGCGAGCGTCGCGGCGGGCCTGCGACTGCCCGGGGGAGTGGGGGAGGGCGTCGCGGACCTCGCCGAGCGGGGCGACCGCGTCCGTATCGAGCACCCGACCGGATTCCTGGACATCGACACCACCGTCACCCCCGGCTTTGACGGCTCCCCTCCGGTGGCCCGGCGCACGGCCGTCGTCCGCACCGCACGCAAGATCTTCGACGGCACCGTCTTCCCCGGGCCCGCCGGTACGACCCCCACCCCCGCACGCCCCCAGGGAGGCAACGATGGCTCCGCCCCTCGGTGACATCGCCCATATCGGCCACGCCCAGCTGTTCACCCCGGACCTGGACGCCAGCGTCGCCTTCTTCACCGACTACCTCGGGCTGACGGTGAACGGGCACGACGGCGACACCGTCTACTTGCGCACCTTCGACGACTACGAGCACCACAGCCTGGTCCTCACCGCCCGCGAGCGGCCCGGCCTCGGCCGGCTCGCCCTGCGCACCTCCAGCGAGGAGGCCCTCCAGCGCCGTGTCAAGGCGGTCGAGGAGGCGGGCGGCTCCGGCCACTGGACGGAGGACGAGCCGGGCCTCGGCAAGCTGTACGTGACCACCGACCCGGACGGCCACGAGCACGCCCTGTACTGGGAGAGCGAGCACTATGCCGCCCCCGACGAGCTCAGGCCCGCGCTGAAGAACCAGCCGCAGGCCAAGCCCAACCGGGGCGTGGGCGTGCGCCGCCTGGACCACGTCAACTTCCTCGCCGCCGACGTGCCCGCCAACGCCGAGTTCCAGGAACATGTCCTGGGCGCCCGGCCCACCGAGCAGATCCGGCTCGACACCGGGAAGATCGCCGCACGCTGGCTGACCTTCACGAACAAGTCGTACGACGTCGTCTACACCTCCGACTGGACGGGCTCGACCGGGCGGCTGCACCACATCGCGTTCGCGACCGACACCCGCGAGGACGTGCTGCGCGCCGCCGATCTGGCCATCGACACCGGGGTGTTCATCGAGACCGGTCCGCACAAGCACGCCATCCAGCAGACCTTCTTCCTTTACGTCTACGAGCCGGGCGGCAACCGCATCGAGCTGTGCAACCCCCTCACCCGCCTGGTGCTGGCGCCCGACTGGCCGCTGATCACCTGGACCGAGGCCGAGCGGGCCAAGGGGCAGGCCTGGGGCCTGAAGACCATCGAGTCCTTCCACACCCATGGCACACCACCGGTCGGCTGACTTCCGGGCACACGGGGGGTGGGTGGCGTACCGCGGTGCGTCGCCCGCCCCCTTGCGCGTGTCCGAAAGACGCTGGTGGCATTGTTGCTGAGATTGTTGACAAAAGCGTTGACACTTATCGAGTGGATCCTTAGCGTCTTGCGCACCACGGGTCAGCCGCACGAGCCGCCTCGACCCGCCTCATAGATCCCCTCCAGGGAAAGCCTCCTGGACGAGAGGAAAACGACGATGTCCTCCTCCCCCGCCCTGTCCGCTCGCGGCAGCAGACTGGCTCTGCTGGTCGTCGGTCTGTGCTGGCTGGCAGTCCTCTTCGACGGCCTCGACATGTTCATCTACGGGTCGGTGCTGCCCCACATGCTGGCGAGCGAGGCCCTCGGGATCACCCCCGACCAGGCCGGCGACCTCGGCAGCTACGCCACGTTCGGCATGCTGGTGGGCGCCCTGACGGCGGGCACGGTCGCCGACCGGATCGGCCGCAAGAAGCTGATGGTCGCCTGCGTGACGCTCTTCTCGCTGGCCTCCGGCATCTGCGCCCTGTCCGGCTCGGTCGCGGTCTTCGGCCTCGGCCGGACCCTGGCCGGCGTGGGCCTCGGCGGCCTGCTGCCGACGGCGATCAGCATGGTCTCCGACTACGCCAAGGGCGGCCGGGCCGCGCTCACCATCGGCCTGCTGATGACGGCACACCACGCCGGCGGCATCCTCTCCGCGTACGTGGCCAAGTGGCTCGTGGAGCCGCACGGCTGGCGCTCCGCCTTCTGGGTCTGCGTCCTCCCGCTGCTCTTCGCCCCGGTGCTCGCCAAGGTGATGCCCGAGTCGCTCAGCTTCCTCGTCGCCAAGGGACGTACCGAGGAGGCCCGCGAACTGGCCGGCCGCTACGAGGTCGAGATGCCCGCCGCGGCCGGCAGGAAGACTGCCGCCGACCGCTGGGACGGGCTGCTCGCCCTGTTCCGGGGCGGCGAGTGGGCCCAGACCCTGCTGTACTGGCTGGCCTCCTTCGGCGGACTGCTCCTCGTCTACGGCGTCGCCACCTGGCTGCCCACCCTGATGCGCGCCGAGGGCTACAACCTCGGCTCCGCGCTCACCTTCGTGGTCCTGTTCAACCTCGGCGGCATCGTGGGCATGCTGGTCGCCGGCCGCGCCTCGGACCGCTTCGGCGCGCCGCGCATCTCGGCGATCTGGTTCGCGCTCACCGCGGCCGGTGTCTTCCTGCTCAGCGTCCACATGCCGCTCGGCGTGACCTTCCTGGTCGTCTTCCTCACCGGCGTGTTCCTCAACAGCGCCCAGACGATGATCTACGCGACGGTGTCCATCCGCTCCACCCCGGACAACCGCGCCACCGCCGTCGGCTGGACCTCCGGCATGGGCCGCTTCGGCGCCGTCTTCGGCCCGTGGCTCGGCGGCCAGCTGCTCGCCGCGAACAACGGCGACTGGGGCTTCACCGCGTTCGCCCTCGCGGGCGTGTCCTCGATGGTGTTCATCGGCATCGCGGCCCTGCGCTCGGCCCGGCAGCCGGTGCGCGGCGACGCCCCGCAGGAACTGATCACCGCAGGCTGACCGCCCCCCGGGCCGACGCCTGCGGCTCAGGCCCCGGAGACCTCTTCGCCCACCGCCTGCCGTAGGTGGCGGGCGATGAGGGCGTAGACCTCCCGGGCCATGTCGTCGTCCTTGCCGTCGTACCCGTGGTCGGCCCCGGCCACGTCGTGGAACCCGGCCAGGGCGCCCGCCGCCCGCAGCCGCTCGGCGTAGCGCTCGCCCTCCGCCCGCAGGAGGTCGTGCTCGGCCGTGACCACCAGGGCCGGGGCGATGCCCTTCAGGTCGGTGGTGTCGGACGGGTGCGCGGGCGAGACCAGTGGATCGGCGCGGCGCTTCGGATCCGGGACGTACGAGGTGTCGAAGATGTCGGCCATCCACGGTCGCAGCATGGGCCGGGGCACGGCGGCGCGCTTGTCCCGGGCGCCGGTCGCCAGGTCGAGCGGGGGATAGTGCAGCACCTGGAGGGCGATCGAGGGGCCGCCCTCCGTCAGCGCCTGCCGGGCCACCGCCGCCGCGAGCCCGCCGCCCGCGCTTTGTCCGCCCACGGTGAGCCGAGCGCCGTCCCAGCCCTCCGCCGCGCCGTGCGCGGCGATCCAGCGGACGGCCTCGAAGGCCTGCCGGGGTGGCGCCGGGAAGGGGTGCTGCGGGGCGACGACGTAGTCCACGTTGACCACCACGACCCCGGCCTTCGCGGCCAGGAAGCGGCACAGCGGGTCGTCGAGTTCCGTGAGGTCCATGACGTAGCCGCCGCCGTGGAAGTTCACGTGCACCGGGGGCGGCGACCCGTCGGCGGCGGCCTCCGGCAGGTAGACGGTGGCGCGGGCCGGGGCGACGGACGTAGGGATGGTCAACTCTCGTGTGCGGCGCGGTAGTTCCGGGAACCGGGCGTGTCGTGAGGCGTCGGAGCCGGAGCCGCTCGCCCGTCGGCCGGCCAGCCGGGTGAGGGTCTGCATCCCTCTTGCGGCGAGCGCGGCCACCGCCGGGCGGGACAGGAGGGACATACGACTCCCGTCGACAGGATTCCTGATGATTTCGGGCGACCCTAACACGCCCCGCCTGCAGTACTTACTTGAGTTACGCAACGATATGGTAAAGTGGGTCGCATGTCCACAGAACCGCTGCCCCCCGCCTCCCCGGAAGTCACCGAGATCGAGCGCGCCCTGACCCGCATCACCTACCTCAGTACCCGGGCCCGGCAGCACGACCGGCTCATGGCGCTCGCCGGTGTACCGCTGGACCGGGCCGCGGTGGCCCTGCTGCGGCAGGTCGCCGACTCCGAGCCGCTGCGGCCGGGGGAGCTGGCCCAACGTCTGGGTGTCGAGGCGTCCCATGTGACCCGGACGGTGCAGCAGTTGCAGAAGGCGGGCTATGTCACCCGGGTTCCCGACCCCGACGACCGGCGCGCCCAGCGTATCGAGCTCACCGACGCCGGCCGTCGGGCCGTCGACAGCGTCCGGGACGCCGGGGCGCGTGGCATGCAACTCGCCCTGGCCGAGTGGTCGCCCGACGAACTGCGGCAGCTGGCCACTCTTTTCCACCGCATGGTCGACGACTTCCTGTCGTACTCGATCGAGGACGAGTCGGGTCAGGAGGCCGGTACGTCGGTGACCACGGCCTGATCCACGGGCGCGAGCCGGGGTCACCTCGCCCGACGGCAACCCCGGCTCAACTGGCATGAATCATCGAAGTGTTATTGCCGCACCCTTCCCGGGCTGACGAGCGGTGGAGCGGCCCACCAACCCGGGGGACCTGGCTCTATTCCTCGGTCATCAGCTGTAGCAGGTCGCGCAGGTTGCGGCGCTGGTCCTCGTCGAGGGCGGCGAGCGGGTCGCGGGCGAAGCGCAGGCGGCTGCGCAGGTCTTGGGCTGCCGCTTTCCCGGCGTCTGTGGTGGCGAGAAGCTTGACTCGCCGGTCGTTGGGTTCGGGCCGGCGTTCGACCAGACCCCGGTTCTGCAGGCGGTCCACGATGCCGGTGAGGTTGGACGGTTCGGCTCCCAGTCGTTCGGCGACACGACGCATGGGCAGGGGGGCCTCGTCCAGGGCGATCAGTGCCTTCACCTGCTGAGGGGTGAGGCCGTGGTGAGCCGCGGCGGTCTCGTACTCGCGGGTGTAGCGGTCGGTGACCTTCGCGAAAAGGTTGATCACCTCGGAGGCCAGGGGGTCGTCTGCCGTCATTGCCCCAGGTTATGAAAAGTTATTCGGCCTGACAACGATTGACTATTATGATTATGCATTATAACTTTCTCGCTGTGCGGCTCCGGCCGCATACCCACCTCCCTCCGCCGCGGCAAGGAACCCCCTCATGAAGCAGCGCACCCTGGGCATCAACGGACCGTCGGTTTCCGCCATAGGACTCGGCCTGATGGGCATGTCCGAGTTCTACGGAGCCACCAACGACACCCAGTCCATCGCCACCATCCACCGCGCCCTCGACCTGGGCGTGAACCTCCTGGACACTGCCGACGTCTACGGCGCCGGCCACAACGAAACCCTGCTGGGCCGCGCCCTGGCGGGCCGACGGCGGGAGGAAGCCGTCGTGGCCACCAAGTTCGGCTCCCGCCTGCACGAGGGCTCCTTCACCGTCGACTCCACCCCGCAGTACGCCAAAAAGGCCGTCGACGCCTCCCTCGCCCGGCTGGGTCTGGACCACATCGACCTGTACTACCTCCACCGGCGTGATCCCGGCGTTCCCATCGAAGACACCATCGGCGCCCTGGCCGAACTCGTCGCGGCAGGCAAGATCCGCCACATCGGACTGTCCGAGGTGAACGCGACCACCCTGCGCCGGGCGCACGCCGTTCACCCCATCACCGCACTCCAGAGCGAATACTCCTTGTGGGAACGCGGCCTGGAGGCCGAGATCCTCCCGACCACCCGCGAGCTCGGGATCACCCTTGTCCCCTACTCGCCGGTCGGCCGAGGCTTCCTGTCCGGCGCGATCAAGGACACCGCTTCACTCGCCGCGGACGACTACCGCCGCTTCGACCCCCGCTTCCAGGGCGACAACCTGCGCCGCAACCTGCATCTGGCCGACCAGGTCCGCACCCTCGCGGCAGAGGCCGGCCTCACACCGACGCAGCTGGCCCTCGCGTGGCTCCTCCACCAGGGCGACGACATCGTCCCCATTCCCGGCACCAAGCGCATCAGCTACCTGGAAGAGAACGCCGCGGCCGCCGACGCCCGTCTCAGTGCCGACCACCTCGCCGCCCTGGACGCAGCTCTCCCTCCCGGCGCCGCCGCCGGACCGCGCTACCCCGACCAGCTCATGAACCGCGTCAACAACTGACTCCAGCCCTCCGGTCCGTCGGCTGTGCCCGCCCCCTAGTGACCTGAGTCCGCGGCTACCAGGGAGTAATATCCGGGGCCAGTCATCAGAGGAGGAACCGTGCCCCGGTCCGAACGCTCGCCCCTCTTGCTCGCCGGTCTGCTGGCCGCCGCGGGCGTCGCCCACTTCGCCAGGCCACGCCAGTTCGACGCGACGATTCCCCGGGCCCTGCCCGGGTCGCCCAGGACGTGGACGTACGCGAGCGGGGCGGTGGAACTGGCACTGGCGGCGGGCGTGGCACTGCCCCGCACGCGGCCCGTGGCGGCACGGGCCGCGGCGGCCTTCTTCGTCGGCGTGTTCCCCGCCAATGTGCAGTTGGCGGTCGACTGGCGGCACCGGCCCGCCCCGCTCAAGACCGCCGCCCTCGCCCGGCTGCCCCTCCAGGTGCCCCTGGTGCTGTGGGCCCGCGGGATCGCGCGCGGGGCGGAGGCCCAGGCATGAGCGGGCGCATCGGCGTCGGCGACAAGGCCGAGGACTTCGCGCTGCCCGACGAGACGGGCGCCACGCGGCGGCTCACGGAACTGCTCGCCGACGGCCCCGTCGTGCTGTTCTTCTACCCCGCCGCCCTGACCCCCGGCTGCACCGCCGAGGCCTGCCACTTCCGCGATCTCGCCGCCGAGTTCGCCGCCGCCGGCGCGCGGCCCGTGGGCATCAGCGGGGACTCCGTCGAACGCCAGCAGGAGTTCGCCGGGCGGCACACGCTCGGCATGCCGCTGCTGTCCGACGCCGACGGGGCGGTCCGCGAGCGGTTCGGTGTGAAGCGGGGCTTCTCGCTCGCGCCCACCAAACGGGTGACCTTCGTGATCGCCGAGGACCGCACGGTCCTGGAGGTCGTGCACAGCGAACTGCGCATGAACACGCACGCCGATCGGGCCCTGGCCGCCCTGCGCGCCCACAAGGGGTGAGGTGCGCCGCGCCCGCGCTTGATGCGGTGGGGCAAAGGGATCACCCTGGGGCGTATGGAGCATGTCGCGGCTGCGGCGACCCTCGACGCCCTGGGCAGGGTGACCGGGTGGAGTGAAGGCGCCCGGCTGCTCACGGGCCGCTCGGCCGAGGAGGTCGTGGGGCGGCCGGCCGCCGACCTGCTCGCCGAGCACCCGGAGCCCGCCACCCTCGCCGCCCGGACCGGCCCCGTCGCGCTGCGCCACCGGGACGGCCACCGCGTCGAGCTCACCCTGACGGCGTGCCCGGTGCTCGGCCCCGACGCCCGGCCGGCCGGATTCGTCGTCACCGCCCAGCCGCCCGGGGACGGCGAGCCCACCCTCGCGGGCCGGGCCTTCCAGCAGGCCTCCATGTCGATGTCGGTCTTCGACACCCGGCAGCGCTATCTGCGCCTGAACGACGTGGCCTGCCAGGTGATGGGCGTACCCGAGGAGATGCTGCTCGGCCGGCACTTCCCGGACACCGTGGAGGACGCCGAGCACAGCCGCGGCTTCCTGCGCCATCTGCGCCAGGTCGCCGAGACCGGCCGGCCGGCCCGCTACGAGAGCTTCACCGGCGCACCCGCCCTGAACCGGGAACACGCCTGGAGCATCGAGATGTGGCCCGTGCGCGACCCCTCCGGCGAGCTCACCGGGGTCGCCCTCGCGGCGCTCGACAGCACCGAGCAGTACTGGGCCCGACGGCGGCTCGCCCTCCTGAACGAGGCCGCGACCGCGATCGGCACCTCCCTGGACGTGGTGCGCACCGCCGAGGAGGTGGTGGAACTGCTGGTGCCGCACTACGCCGACTTCGCCAGCGTGGACCTGCTCGACTGGGTCCTCGGCGCCAACGAGCCGCCCATGGTCCCGGAGGGGGGCATCCTGCTGCGCCGCGTGGCCCACGGCTCCGTCACCGAGGGCACCCCGGAGGCCGCCGTGCACCTGGGCGAGGCGGCCGTCTACTCGCAGTCCACGCCGCCCGCGCGGGCCCTGCGCGAGGGACGGGCGGTACTCGGCCAGGCCGGTGAACCCGACTTCGTCCGCTGGGTCGCCGAGCGCAACGCCCGGGCCCCCGCGGGCCGCCCGCAGCGGCTGGGCGTCCACTCGGTGATCGCCGTCCCGCTGCGGGCCCGCGGCACCACGCTGGGCGTCGCGGTGGGCGTCCGCGTCGCCCACCCCGACGACTACGGCGCCGACGACGCGGTGTTCGCCGAGGAACTCGCCAGCCGGGCCGCCGTCTGCATCGACAACGCCCGCCGCTTCGCCCGCGAGCGCACCACCGCCCTCGCCCTGCAGCACAGCCTCCTGCCCCGGGGCCTGCCCGGGCAGGCGGCGGTCGAGGTGGCCCACCGCTACCTGCCGTGCGGGTCGCTGGCGGGCATCGGCGGCGACTGGTTCGACGTGATCCCGCTGTCCGGCAGCCGGGTCGGACTGGTCGTCGGCGACGTGGTCGGACACGGCATCCAGTCCTCCGCGACCATGGGCCGTCTGCGCACCGCCGTACGGACCCTGGCGGACGTGGACCTGTCCCCGGACGAACTGCTCACCCATCTGGACGACCTGGTGACCCACCTGGCGGCGGACGGCAGCGGCGAGGAGGTCGCCGAGCTGGGCGCCACCTGCCTGTACGCCGTCTACGACCCCGTCTCGCGCCTGCTCACCCTGGCCGCCGCCGGCCACCCGGCCCCGGCCCTCGTCCTGCCCGGCGACCCGGCCCGGCTCGTCCCCATGACCGCCGGACCGCCGCTCGGCGTCGGCGGCCTGCCGTTCGAGGCGACGGAACTGCGGCTGCCCGAGGGCGCGGTCCTCGCGCTGTACACCGACGGCCTCGTCGAGGACCGCGACCGCGACGTCGACCGCACGACCGAGGAGCTGTGCCGCGCGCTGAGCGCCCCCGCCGACTCGCTCGAGGCCCTCGGCGACAACGTACTGAAGGCCGTCCTGCCCGAGCAGCCCAGCGACGACGTGGCCCTGCTCCTGGCCCGCACCCGCGCCCTCGGCGCCGACCGGGTCGCCACCTGGGACGTCCCACCGGACCCGGTCCACGTGGCCGCCACCCGGCAGGCGGCCACCGAGCAGCTGGTCGCCTGGGGACTGGACGAGGCGGCCTTCATCACCGAACTCGTCGTCAGCGAACTGGTCACCAACGCGATCCGCTACGGAGTGCCGCCCATCCAGCTCCGCCTGATCCGCGACCGGGCGCTCATCTGCGAGGTCTCCGACGGCAGTTCCACCTCACCGCACCTGCGCCGGGCGCACGCCTACGACGAGGGCGGGCGCGGACTGCTGCTGGTCGCCCAGCTCACCCAGCGCTGGGGCAGCCGGCAGACGAGCGCCGGCAAGACGATCTGGGCCGAACAGCCGCTGCCGGACTGACCGAACGGTCACTGGAAGGAGCAGCCCGGGTTCGGCGCGTCCTCGGAGAAGGGGGCGCCGTGCGGCAGGACGTAGAGCACGTCCAGCACCACCGGCGTGTCGCCCAGGTTGCGGCCGATGTGCACATGGTCAGGGCCGGGCGGTTCCTGGATCGTGCTGCCCCTGCGGTACACGCCGTCCGCGGCGCAGCCGGAGTCGAAGTGGCTGAGGGTGCCCTGCTTGACGAAGCCGTACAGGGGGCCGTCGTGGTAGTGCCATCCGGTGCTCTGGCCGGGCGGAATCGTGATCTCCCGCAGGGTGTAGTCGGTGCCGTTCACGGTGGTCTGGCTGATGAGCCGGGCGGTCACCCCCGGCCCCGGCGGGGTGGCTATGGCGGTGTTGCAGGTCAGGAAGGTGGCGGCGGTCACCGCGCCGATGACGGCGGTGCGGAGTGCGGTGCGCATGCGGGAGCCTCCAGGGACGCGAGCGGATACCCGCCGCGAACATAGAGGCAGTGCGGGGCGGTTGGGGGCGGAACCCGGTGATCCGGATTCAGCCGGCCGGGCGCTCCCGCACGACGGCCTCCGGCATCTTGTCCTCGCGCAGCCCGAGGAACCGCGGATGCCGCAGCATCCCGTCCCGGGTCCACTCGGTGAAGGCGATCTGCGCCACCAGTTCCGGCTCCGCCCAGCGGGCGCGCGCCTCCCGCACCGGCCCCGCGAACGGGCAGGTGTCCCCGCGCAGTCCGTCCAGCCGCTCGCGCAGGGCCAGCAGGGTGCGCCGGTCGAAGCCGGTGCCGACCTTGCCCGCGTAGCGCAGCGCCCGGTCCTCGTAGTAGCCCAGCAGCAGGGCACCCAGCCCCACGCGGCTGCCCGCGGGCTCAGTGAAGCCGCCGACCACGAACTCCTGCCCCTGCTCGCACTTGAGCTTCAGCCAGTCCGTCGACCGGCGCGGCTGGTAGGGCCCGTCGGCCCGTTTGGCGATCAGACCCTCCCAGCCCCGGGCGCAGGCGTTCGCCAGCAACTCGGCGCCGCCCGCGTTGCGATGGGGCGTCAGACGCAGCGGAGCGCGGTAGCGCAGCGCGCGCCGCAGCAGGGACTTGCGGGTGCGCAGGGGCAGCGACCGGATGTCGGCGCCGTCCAGCCCCAGTAGGTCGAAGACGTAGTACGTCACCGCCACCCCGGTCGCCTCGATGTCCCGACGGCGGGTCAGGCCCATGCGCCGCTGCAACCGGGAGAAGTCCGTCCGGCCGCCGGAGAAGGCGACGACCTCCCCGTCGATGGTGAAGTCGTCGCGCTCCTGCGCGGCGAGCGCCTCGGCGACCTCCGGGTAGGCGGCGTCGAGGTGCTGTCCCGTGCGGGACAGCAGCCGCACCCGGCCGCCCTCCCGGACCGCGAGCAGCCGCACCCCGTCCAGCTTCCGCTCGAAGACCCATCCCTCGCCGAAGTCACGCCGGTCGCTGAGCGTGGCGAGCATCGGGTGGGCGGCGAGTTCCGCGCCCGGGCGGGCGGGGCGCAGCAGGGCGCGCTGCCCGTCCGGGACCGCGTCCAGCAGGCCGGTCACCGCCGGTCATCCCTCGCCGTCGTCCGTCGCGACCTGGGCGAGCGTCCGGCCGGTGCGCACCGAGCGGGCCCGGCGGGGGTCCGGCGTGCCGTGCCCCGCCGCCCGTCCGTCGCCCTTCCTCACCAGCAGCCAGGCCTCCTCCTCGCCCTCTCCGGAGCGGAACCGGGTGAGGGCGTACGCGCCGCTCAGCTTGGCGCCGTGCAACCGGAAGGTCGCGTGGCCCCGCTCCAGCGACTCCGCGAAGTCGACGGGCCGCCCCCCGCGGTCGTGGCTGAGCGGCTCGTACGTCCCGTGGTCCCAGACGATCACGGTGCCGCCCCCGTACTCGCCCTCGGGGATCACGCCCTCGAAGTCCTCGTACTCCAGCGGGTGGTCCTCGGTGGGCACGGCCAGCCGCTTGTCGTGCGGGTCGGTGGACGGACCCTTGGGAACGGACCAGGACTTCAGGACATCGCCGACCTGCAACCGGAAGTCGAAGTGCATCCGGCGCGCGTCGTGGATCTGGACGACGAACCGGGGCCGCTCCCCGGCGGACGGCGCCTGTCCCGACGGCTCACGGGTCCGCTCGAAGTCACGCTTGCCGCGGTACTCCCGCAGCCGGTCCTCCGCACCCACCTGCGACTCCCTTCGCACGGTCCGTACGACACCTCGCGGGCCCGGGTACCCCGGCGGGACCCCGGGTCACGCGCCCCGGCGCCTGTGGACGCGGGCAGGGGCCCTGTCGCCACCCGGCCGGTTCGCTGACACGATCTCCCTGGAACCGGTACGGGCGGACGGCATCGGAGCGCGCATGACGACGGACAGGGGCACAGTGGACCGGGCGGAGACGGCGGAGGCCGACGGGGTCGAGGTCAGGCCGGTGGCCGGGCACATCGGCGCCGAGATCACGGGCGTCGATCTGGCCGGTGACCTGGGGGACGCCGTCGTCGACCTGATCAGGCAGGCCGTGCTCCGCTGGAAGGTGGTGTTCTTCCGCGGGCAGCGGCTGGACCACGCCGGTCATGTCGCCTTCGCCCGCCGGTTCGGCGAGCCCGTCGTCCTCGGGCGGCGCGGGAGTGCCTCGCCGCCGGACTTCCCCGAGGTGGAGACCACCGCCGACCGGCTGGAGCTGGGCGGACGGTTCGGCATGGACCACGAGGAGTGGCTCCAGCGGCGCCGGCACACCCTGCTGCGCGGCTGGCACTGCGACCACGGCGCCCGTGTGGATCCGCCCGCCGCGACCATTCTGCGCGCCGAGACCGTCCCGCCGTACGGCGGTGACACCACCTGGGCGAACCTGGCCGCGGCCTACGCCGGGCTGTCCGCGCCCGTGCGGGCGTTCGCGGACGGGCTGCGGGCCGAGCACCGGCTCGGTGTCGGCTACCAGCCGCGCCCCGGCGACGACGCGTACCTCCGGCACCTCCTCGACCGCCAGGTCGCCTCCGTGCACCCGCTGGTCCGCGTCCACCCGGAGACCGGCGAGCGGGTGCTGTTCGTCAACGGCTACTACCTGGAGCAGATCACCGACGTCTCCCGCCCGGAGAGCGCCGCCCTGCTGGAGATGCTGCTCGAACAGGCGGTGCGGCCCGAGTACACGGTCCGGTTCCGCTGGGAGCCCGGCAGCGTCGCCTTCTGGGACAACCGGGCCACCATCCACCTGGCCCCGAGCGACAACGCCCACCTGGGCTTCCCGCGGATCATGCACCGCGTGATGCTCACCGGTGACGTGCCGGTGGGCGTGGACGGCAGGCCGTCCGAACCGGTCACCGGCACGGAGGTGGGGCGCTGGTGAGTCAGGCGGCGGGCCGCCATCCCAGTGCCGGGCCCAGCTTCGTCGCCATGTCGGTGAGGATCTGCACGTAGTCCTCGTGCCCGAAGGTGAACGGCAGCGCGAACGCCACCTCGTCGATCTCGCGGAACGCGGCGTGCGCGTGCAGGCGTTCGGCGATCTCGTCCGAGGTGCCGACCAGGTCCGGCGCGAACAGCAGCCGCGCCGGGCCCTGCGGGGACGCGGTCCGGGGCAGGCGCTTCGCCGCGTACTGCTCGTACCTGGCCCGCTGCTCGGCCGTGGCCGAGTCGGTGGGGATCACGACGAGCCCCTGGGAGACCCGGGCCGCCTCGCCGTCGGGGTGGTGGGCGCGGAACTCGCGGATGTGGGACAGCTGGATCTCCGCGAAGTCCAGTGCCCCCTCCGGATTCTCCGCCTTGACGACGCTGCTGGTCAGGAGGTTCATCCCGTGCTCGCCCGCCCAGCGCGCCGACCCGAGGCTCCCGCCGCCGTACCACAGGCGGCGGCCGAGCCCGGGGGAGTGCGGCTGCACGACATCGGAGAACACTTCGAAGCCCTCCACCCCGCTGAAGTCGGTGGCCGGTTCGCCGCGCACGAGGTCCAGCAGCCGCCGGACCCGCTCGTACGAGAAGTCCTCGGCGTCGCCCGTGTCCGGGTACAGGGCGTGCTTCACCTGGTCGTAGTGCATGGGCGGGCCCACGCTGATCCCCGGGTTGAGACGGCCGCCGGAGAGGATGTCCACCGTCGCCAGGTCCTCCGCGAGACGCAGCGGGTTCTCCCAGCCCAGCGGGGTGACCGCGGTGCCGAGTTCGATGCGGCGGGTGCGCTGCGAGGCCGCGGCCAGGACGGCGACGGGGGAGGAGATGCCGTACTGCAGGTGCCGGTGGCGCACCCACGCGCTGTCGAAGCCCAGCCGCTCGCCCAGCTCGATGATCTCCAGCGTGGACTCGTGCCCCCGGCGCGGATCGGCGGCGTCGAACAGGCCGATGGTGAGGAAGCCCAGCTTGCGCAGGGGGCGGGCGGCGGACGACATGGGCTCCTCCGGGCGGTCGTGCGTCGGTTCCGAGCCGATTGTGGCAGGTGAGTGTTGCGCGCGTGTGATCAGATCAGCGGGATGGTGACCTCGTCCTCGACCGGCGGGTCGGTCTCCTGCGCGCGGTTGCCGGTCGCCGCGAAGCAGCGCAGCCGGACCGCCTCCGGGGTGACGTCGAGGCGCAGGAAGCACTTGAAGAACGGCGGGCTGTAGGTCGCCGACCCCGGCGAGAACAGCTGGGTGTAGATCTTCCGCACCGGCAGCCGCAACCGGTTCCGCCGATCGGGCCGGCGCCCGGCACCCAGCAGGCTCGCCACCAGCCGGACCCGGCGGGTGAGCCGGACCGGCGCGCCCGGGGTGCGGGTGGGCGGGATGCCCAGCCGCTCGGCGACGACGGCCGTCGCCTCCGCCTCGGTGAGGGTGAAGAAGCGGCGCAGCCGCAGGCGGTGGCCGTACAGCCGGCTGTAGAAGGCCAGGGAGTCGCCGCGCAGCGGGTAGCAGCGGAAGTCCCGCTCGGTGACGCCCCCGACGGAGACCCGGGGGATGGTGTGCGTGGCGTGCATGAAGGCCCCGCCGCCGCCCGCGACCACGTACTGGACGGTGCGGCCGTCCACGTCGACCGGATACCGCTGGTAGTTGTGGATGTCGCCGCCGATCGCCGCCACGTAGTGGTGGCCGGGGTCGCGGACGATCTCGTCGACGGTGCCGCCGCCCTCGATGGGGCAGGGGTGGTGCTCGCCGTCGACGTACAGGGGCGAGCCGGTGACGAGGATCTTGGGACGCGGCCCCTGCGACACCTCTCGCAGCCACGCGCCCTGTTCGGCGTCGATCGTGCCCAGCAGACCGGTGTCGATGCCGATGATCCGCACCGGTCCGGTGTCGATCGCCCAGTACGGGCCGGGCTGTACCGCCCGCTGCTCCGGGGCCGGCCGCAACGCCCGTGCGGCGGCCAGGCGTTGCTCGTCCACCGGGCGGGGCCTGTGCCACAGCAGGGAACGCCACCAGGCGCGGCCGAGCGGGCGGGGCGCCGGCTCGGGGGCGAGGGGCGGGGCGTCGTCGCAGAAGACGCGCATGAACCCGCCGAGGTCCTCGTACCAGTCGTGGTTGCCGGGTATGGCGTAGATCGGCGCCCGGTAGTCCTGGTACGGGCGGAAGAACTTGGTGCCGTAGTCGTCGGTGCTGCCGACCGGGTAGATCACGTCGCTGGCGATCACGGAGAACGCCGTATCCCGACCGACCTTCAAAAAGCCCGGGACTACCGCGTACTGGGAGTCGTCGCCCTCCCCGGTGTCGCCGATGACCATGAAGGAGAAGCGGTCCCCGTCGGCGCGCTGGATCACCCGGTCGGCGGGAGCTCCGTCGGCGGCCCGCTGTGCCGTCCAGCGGCCCCGGGTGCGGCCGGTGGGATCGCCGAACCAGGAGGCGAGCACGCCGTTGCGCGCGGCCCACAGAGTTCTCGGATTCAGCCATGACAGCTTCTCGACGTGGTCGGGCATCAGCCGCCGGTAGTCACCGGGTTGGGCGGCGCCCCAGCCGGCGCCTTCCGCGGTATCGCGTGAGGAGTCAGACACGCGGTGAACGGTAACAACGGTGCGGCGCGGGCCCGGTGGCGGGACCCGCTCGCCCGCCGGGCCGGGCATCCTCACCCGCGCGTAGGGAAAACCCTTGATTCCCCCGACCTCTGATGACATGTGCCGGTCAAAAATGTCATCCTCCGTCAGCACACGGATCCTCCCCCGTCTCTCCACGCAACACGGTCCCGCACAGCTCAGCTCGTTCCGGACAGCACACCCGTCTGCCCGGTCTGTCACCGGCCGCGTCCCGGCGGCCGCAGCAGGAGGAGTACGAGTGAGACGCCTTCCCCACACCCGGGTCACGGTCGGAGCCGCCCTGGTCTCCACCGCGGCCTTCCTGGCCGTCGGCCTTCAGGCGGTCCCGGCCGCCGCCAAGCCCGCCGCCCCCCACCCCAGCCCACTGCGCACCGGCGGGCTGGAGGCCGAACTGACCCCGGCCCAGCACAGCGCGCTGGTCAAGACGGCCAAGCAGAAGAGCGCCGCGACCGCCCGCACCATAGGTCTCGGCGCCAAGGAGAAGCTGGTCGTCAGGGACGTCGTCAAGGACAACGACGGCACCCTGCACACCCGCTACGAGCGCACCTACGACGGCCTCCCGGTCCTCGGCGGCGACCTCGTCGTGCACACCCCGCCCGCCTCCCAGGCGGCCGGCACGGTGAGCACCACCTTCAACAACAAGCGCACGGTCAAGGTCGCCTCCACCACCGCGGCCCTCACCAAGTCGGCCGCCCGGACGAAGGCGCTGAAGACCGCCAAAGCCCTGCATGCCGAGAAGCCCACCGCCGACAGCGCCCGCAAGGTGATCTGGGCCGGCAACGGCACCCCGAAGCTCGCCTGGGAGACGGTGGTCGGCGGCTTCCAGGACGACGGCACACCCAGCCAGCTGCACGTCATCACCGACGCCACCAGTGGCAAGGAGCTCTACCGCTACCAGGCCGTCAAGACCGGCACCGGCAACACCCAGTACAGCGGCACGGTCACCCTGAACACCACGCTGTCCGGGGCGACGTACCAGCTGTACGACACCACCCGCGGCGGCCACAAGACGTACAGCCTCAACAACGGCACCTCGGGCACCGGCACCCTGATGACCGACGCCGACGACGTCTGGGGCACCGGATCCGGCTCCAACACCCAGACCGCCGGCGCGGACGCCGCCTACGGCGCCCAGACCACCTGGGACTTCTACAAGAACACCTTCGGGCGCAGCGGCATCAAGAACGACGGCGTCGCGGCCTACTCCCGCGTCCACTACAGCAGCAGCTACGTCAACGCCTTCTGGGACGACGACTGCTTCTGCATGACCTACGGCGACGGCTCCGGCGGCACCCACGCCCTGACCTCGCTGGACGTGGCCGGCCACGAGATGAGCCACGGCGTCACCTCCAACACCGCGGGCCTGAACTACACCGGTGAGTCAGGCGGGTTGAACGAGGCGACCTCCGATATCTTCGGCACGGGCGTGGAGTTCTACGCGGCCAACTCCAACGACGTCGGTGACTACCTCATCGGCGAGGAGATCGACATCAACGGCGACGGCTCGCCGCTGCGTTACATGGACGAGCCGGACAAGGACGGCGGCTCCGCCGACAGTTGGTACTCCGGTGTCGGCAACCTCGACGTGCACTACTCCTCGGGCCCCGCGAACCACATGTTCTACCTGCTCTCCGAGGGCAGCGGCACCAAGACCATCAACGGCGTCACCTACAACAGCCCCACCTCCGACGGCGTCGCCGTCACCGGCATCGGCCGGGCCGCGGCCCTGCAGATCTGGTACAAGGCGCTGACGACGTACATGACGTCGAGCACCAACTACGCCGGTGCCCGCACCGCCGCCCTCAACGCCGCCGCCGCGCTCTACGGCACCAACTCCACCCAGTACGCGGGGGTGGGCAACGCCTTCGCCGGCATCAACGTGGGCAGCCACATCACCCCGCCCAGCACCGGCGTCACGGTGACCAACCCGGGCAGCCAGTCCTCGACCGTCGGCACCGCCGTGAGCCTCCAGATATCGGCGAGCAGTACCAACAGCGGCTCCCTGACGTACGCCGCGACCGGACTGCCCACCGGTCTGTCGATCAGCGGCTCGACCGGCGTGATCTCCGGGACGCCCACCACCGCGGGCACCTACAGCACCACCGTCACGGTGACCGACTCCACCGGCGCGACCGGCACGGCCTCCTTCACCTGGACGGTGAGGTCCAGCGGGGGCGGCGGCAGCTGCACCTCCACCCAGCTCCTGGGCAACCAGGGCTTCGAGTCGGGGAACACCACCTGGACCGCGTCCAGTGGCGTCATCACCAATGAGAGCGGCCAGACGGCCCACGGCGGCTCCTACTATGCCTGGCTGGACGGCTACGGCTCGACCCACACCGACACGCTGTCCCAGTCGGTGACCATCCCGAGCGGCTGCAAGGCGTCGCTCACCTTCTACCTGCACATCGACACCGCGGAGACCACCAGCAGCACCGCCTACGACAAGCTGACGGTCACCGCCGGTTCGACCACCCTGGCGACGTACTCGAACCTCAACAAGGCCTCCGGGTACACGCAGAAGACCTTCGACCTCTCCTCCTTCGCGGGCTCGACGGTCACCCTGAAGTTCAGCGGCGTCGAGGACTCCTCGCTGCAGACCAGCTTCGTCGTGGACGACACCGCCCTGACGACCAGCTGACCCGCACGCGCCGCAACGGCACATGTGTCCCGCACGCGGAAGCCGTCCGCGTGCGGGACACGCGCGTGTCAGCTCAGCGGGTCCAGCGTCAGATACGCCTGCTGCGGACTGCCGTCGTGCACCAGCGACTCCTGGTTGCCGACGTCGTCGAAGGCGAAGGCGTAGGCCTTTCCGTCGGCCATCTGCGCGTGGATCTTGCGGGCGTAGTGGTTGGTCACCACGTCCTGGTAGAAGTTCGCCGGCGAGGTGTCCGGCTGACTGGGGTTGGTCAGCAGCGTCGACCGGTTGAAGCCGGCGCACAGCGTGCGGGAGATGGGCCCGCGCACCGCGTCGTTGGGCGCGTCCAGCAGCTTGTGACAGCCGAATACGCTGGCCGCGTCCGGCTTCTGGAAGCTGGTGACGACCGCGCCGGAGGAGTTGGTGAAGTTCATGACGTTCCCCGAGACCCGGCCGTAGTACCTGGTGTTCGGCTGGTCGGCGAACGGGGTGACCGTCAGCGTCGTCGTCGCGTACTTCTGCCAGACCCGGTTCACGTAGTCGTCCATGACGTTCGCCGGAAGCGCTCCCGTCTCCACCCCGTACAGCGGTGACAGCGCCCGCAGGACGGTCCCGTCGGACCGCGTCTGGATCAGACCGGCCCAGCCGCCCGGCTGTCCGCGCAGCGCGTTGAAGAAGCCGGTGTAGCCGCCCGCCTTGAGGTGCCCGGTGCTGCTCACGCTCCCGTCCGCCCGCTGCACGCCGACCGCGTAGGGCGCGGAGAACATGTCGACCTGGGTGCTGTTGAGCCACAGCCCGGAGTCGTTCAGGGTGTACTCGGACCAGTTGAAGAGGATGTTCCGGTTGGGGTCGCTCGGATTCTGCACCGCCGGCTGCACCAGCCCGCCGGTGGTCAGCCTGAAGTCCAGCTTCTGGCCGTAGGAGAAGTAGATCCGGCCGGAGAACTTCGGGATCCGGATGGTCTTCGACTGCCCGGCGGCCGGGCCGGGGATCGACGCGTCCGGCGCGGGGGTCGGCGGGTTGCCGCCCGCGGGCCAGGGATGGAAGGCGCCGTTCGCGTCCGCCCAGCCTTGTTGGCCCGTCGACAGCAGGGTGCCCAGGTCGTACACGTAGACCGGGCCGCCGCGCCCGGAGTTGTTGGTCAGCTTCAGCGGGATCGTGGCGGGCACCGCCGCGTCCGCCCGTTCCGGGGTTCCCAGCGTGAGCAGCGCGCCGACCAGGGCGGTCGCGACCGCCGCGGGCAGCGCGTGGCGCAGGAGTCTGCGGAGCACTCTCCACCTCCGTGTGGGGTCGGGGTGGTACGGGCATTGGTCCGTACCAGTTTTGAGAGCGCTCTCAATGTCGTGCCGAGGCGCGTGCATGTCAATAAGGTGAACACGGAACGACTCGCGCCGCGCCCCACACGTCCGGGGCGCGGCGCTGCCGAGTCAGAGGGTCAGCGGCGGAATCAGAAGGCGCGCTTCAGCAGGTCGAGCAGCGCCGCCCAGTGCCGCTCGTCGGCCTCCCGGTCGTACGCGGGGGTGTCGGCCTGCGTGTAACCGTGGTGCGCCCTCGGGTAGACCTCGCAGCGGTGTCGTACACCCGCCGCCGTCAACGCGTCCTCGAACCGCTTGACCTGCTCCTCGGGCAGGGACGGGTCCTGGTCGGCGTGGCCGAAGTAGACCTCGGCGGTGATGTGTTCGGCGGCCAGGTGGGGGCTGTCGGGGCCGTCGGTGGCGAGCCGCCCGCCGTGGAACCCGGCCGCCGCGGCGACCCGGTCCGGGTAGGCGCCCGCGGTGACCAGGACCAGCCGGGCGCCCATGCAGTAACCGGTCAGCGCCACCGGGCCGTCGGCGACCAGGGGGCTGTCCGCCAGCCACCTCAGATAGGCGTCCGCGTCCCGCCGGGCGAGGTCGGGCGTCAGCGAGTGTACGAGCGGGCCGAGCCGCTCCCAGATGCTCGGGTCGGCGGCGGGGTCGATGAACTCGGGCAGCTCCACGACCGGGGCCCGGCCGTCGCGGTAGAAGACGTTCGGCACGAGGACCGTGTACCCGGCCCCGGCGAGCCGGTCGGCCATCGACCTCAGGTGCGGGCGCAGTCCGTAGGCGTCCTGGTAGAACAGGACGGCCGGACGGGGCGTGCCGTCGCCGGGATGGGCCAGGTAGGCGTCGGCGGTGCCGTCCTCGGTGGGGATGTCCACGGCGGTGCCCTGTACGGCGGTCATGGCGAGAGTGCCTCCATGCGAAGCGGTCGCCGGGGTGCCTCCCTCCCCGGCACGGCATACACGACCATGCTGTCACGCAAGCCCCCGACGACCCCACCGGCCCCACCCGACGCTCCGCTCGGCAACCGGGCCGGGGCGGTGAAGGTGAGCGGTCCTTCTCCGGAGGCTGCGTGCCGGGCCACGCGTCCGGGGCGGGGTTCGCCGGACGGTTCCGCGTCCGGTGGTCTGTTCGGTGGCCGGGCGGGGGGAGTGGCGGCGGCTGATCGGTGTGGTGGCGAGGTGGAGATGCGTGCCGAAAAGCGCTGCGCGTCCCGCGCGCGGGTGCGGCTGGGCCGGGGTGGTCGGTCCCCGGCGGTGACGCGGGCGCGGGTGGGCGGCTCTCCGGGAGATCACGTGCCGGGGCACGCGTCCGGGGCGGGGTTCGCCGGACGGCCGGCCGGGGTCACTCGAAGCGTGACGTGTCGCCCGCTCCCCGGCGTACGATCTCCGCCTCTCCGCCGGAGAAGTCGACGACCGTGGTGGGCTCGGTGCCGCAGTCGCCGGAGTCGACCACCGCGTCCACCACGTGGTCGAGCCGGTCCTTGATCTCCCAGCCCTGGGTCATCGGCTCCTCCTCGTCGGGCAGCAGCAGCGTGCTGGACAGCAGGGGCTCGCCGAGTTCGGCCAGCAGGGCCTGGGTGACCACGTGGTCGGGGATGCGCACGCCGACGGTCTTCTTCTTCGGGTGCAGCAGCTTGCGCGGCACCTCCCGGGTCGCCGGGAGGATGAAGGTGTAGCTGCCGGGCGTTGACGCCTTGACCGCCCGGAACACGTCGTTGTCGACCCGCACGAACTGGCCGAGCTGCGCGAAGTCCCGGCACATCAGAGTGAAGTGGTGCCGGTCGTCCAGGCGGCGGATCGAGCGGATCCGGTCCATGCCGTCACGGCTGCCCAGCTGGCATCCCAGCGCGTAGCAGGAGTCGGTCGGATACGCGATGAGCGCCCCCGAGCGCACGGCGTCGGCGACCTGCGCGATGCTGCGCGGCTGTGGATTGTCGGGGTGCACGTCGAAGTACTTCGCCATTGGACGAGCTTATGCCGTGGTGCGGGCGGTCGCGGCACACGCGGGCCGCGACCCGCAGACGCACGGGCCGAAATCACGCCGGAACTTCCTGGTGTGGCCGGTGCGTTCCGGGGCACACGAGAAACGAAGCGCCCGGGGACTTCCCCCGGCCCCGGGCAACGCGTCTCCGCCGGCGGCCACCTCCCCCCGTGCCCGCCGGCGGAGCCGTACCCTCCGGCAGCGCCGGAGCGGAAAAGGAATTCCGCTGGCCCCGAGCCGCGCGTGGGGTACCTTTCCCCTCCGTACGCCGAGGTCAACGCGTGACGCGAGAGGCGAGGGGAGAGGCCCGAGGTGGCTGGGCGAGCGGACGAGGGGCCGCACACACCGATGCCGCGCCGCGGCACCTGGGCCGAAGAACTCCTCGACCAACTGCGCCCCGCGGCCCGCGATCCCCGCCGGCTCGCCGCATGGCTCGCCCGCACCGTGGACGCGACGGTCTGTCTGCGGGGCGGCGACGGAGCCCTGCTCGCCGGAGAGCCGATGACGCTGGACGACACGCTCGTCGCGGACGTGGCCGCCGGCCGGATCTCCGCCGCCTCGCTGGAGGACGCGGGCCGCCATGTCCGCCTCGTCGCGGTGCGCCACCAGCACCAGCCGCACCCGGGCTCGACGGGCGTGCTGGCCGTGGCCCGCAGGGCCCCCTTCGACCGGCATGCCGCCGAGATAGTCACCCACGCCGCCGGAGTCGTCGAACTGCTGCTCAGGGAGCGCGCGCTGACGGCCGCCGGGCGCAGGCTGCGGCGGGCCACCGCCGACCTGCGGCTGGCCATCCTGCAACTGCTGATGGTGGAGGACACCGTCGCCGCCCGCCGGGTCGCCGCCGGACTCTGGCCGGGCCTGCTCGACACCGACAGCGCCTGCGTCTACGTCGTCGAGAGCTCCCCCGAGGACCGGGACCGGCTCGCCGAGGAGTGCCTGGCCGCGACCGACGGCGAGGCCCTCGTCGTGCGCTGCCCGGCGATGGACGGGCACGTCATCGTGGTCAGCCCCGCGGCCCCGGCCGAGGAGCGACTGCGCGCCCTCGTCGGCGGACGCCCCGGGACCTACCTCGGCGGCAGTCTCCGGCTGAGCCTCGCCCAGACCGCCGGCGCCTACGGGCAGGCGATCAGCGCCCTCGCCGTCGCCCGGTTCCGGCCCGACCAGGCGGCGGTCTACGCCGAACGCACCCACCCGGCGCGGCTGATGGACCCGGCGGCGCTGCACGCCTGGTCCGCCGAGGTGTTGCGCCCCCTCGACGCCCTGCCCCACCACACCCGGGCCGAACTGCTCGCCACCACCCGGCTGGGCCTTGAGTTCACGGCCGTGAACGCGGCCAAGGTGCTGGGCGTCAGCCGCAACACCGTGCGCGCCCGCATGGATCGCGTCGAGGGCCTGCTGGACACCGACTTCTCCGACCTCACCGTCCGCGCCGTCGCGCACCTCGCGCTGAACACCCAGGCGAGCCGCGCGCACACCCCCGACGACGCGCGGGCGACCGGGACGCGTGCCGCGCGGCTGGACGGCCTGCTCACCGGGACCGCGCTGCGCACCTGGGCGCACGACCTCCTCGGCCGCCTGACCCAGGACGGGCGGGACCTGCGCGGCACCCTGCGCGCCTGGATTGCCGCCGGCGGCAACGCCGAACGCGCCGCTCAGGACCTCGGCGTGCACGCGCAGACCGTACGCGAGCACGTCCGCGGCGCCGAACCCGTCCTGGAACACCGGCTCCTCGGCGCCGGTGCCGACCTCTACGAGGTCGTCCTCGCCCATCTGGCCGTCGGTGACCTGTCCGCACCCGCCCTGGACGGGGCGAAACGGGGCCCTTCGGACGCACCTGTGCACGGGTGAGCCCTCCGCGTCCCCCGGCGGGCATCGGCACGATACCCAACAGGCCTGCCCCCACGTACCTTCGGCAGTCCCGGGGGCACGACCGGAACGGGGGACCGGTCGGGCCCCCACCGGGGGTTCAGCTCCCCAGGGTGACCGGCACCTCCTGCCACCCATGGGCGATGAACGACGGAACCTGCCGCAGCTCGCCGTCCGCCACCGCCAGCCGCAGACCGGGGAAGCGGTCGAACAGCGCGGGCAGCGCGGCCAGGGCCTCCACCCGGGCCAGCGGCGCGCCGATGCAGCGGTGCACCCCGATCCCGAACGCCAGATGGTCGTCCGCCCCGCGCGCCGCGTCGAACGCGTCCGCGTTCGGCCCGTAGCGCGCGGGATCCAGTCCGGCGGCGGCGTACGTCGTGATGATGGCGTCCCCGGCCGCGATGGTGACGTCCCCGACCTTCAGGTCCTCGACCGCGAAGCGCAGCGGCAGCGAGGCGACCGAGGGGTGCACCCGCAGCGTCTCCTCGATCACGCCGTCCCAGCCGATCGCGCCGGCCCGCACCGCCGCCAGCTGCTCCGGGTCCCGCAGCAGCGCCACCGCCGCGTTGCCGATGAGATTGACCGTGGTCTCGAAGCCCGCGCCGATCACCAGCAGCAGCGTGTACAGCAGCTCCTCGTCACTGAGCCGGTCGCCGTCCTCGTCCCGGACCCGGATCAGCTCGGTGGTCATGTCGTCGCCCGGCCGCTCGCGCTTGTACGTGATCAGGCCGCCCAGCACCGTGCCGATGCGTTCCTGCACGCGCGCGGCGTGCTCCGGGCTCGTGTCGGAGGTGTCCATGATGGCCGCGACGAGCCACGCGGTGTCCTCCCGCATCTCCTCGGGCACACCGAACAGTTCGCAGATGAACCGCAGGGGCAGCGGATGCGCGAGCCCCGACCGCAGGTCGACCACCCGGCCCCCGGCCCCGGCGGACTCCAGCCCGTCGAGCAGGTCCGCGGCGATGGCCGTCACGCGCGGGCGCATCGCCTCCGTACGGCGGTGCGTGAAGCTCGGTGCCACCAGCTTGCGCAGCCGGGTGTGGTCGGGGCCGTAGGCGGAGAGCATGTTGATCACGCCCACCCAGCCCAGCACCCAGCCCCAGGAGGGGTGCTCGCCGATCTCCGGCCACAGCCGCCAGTGCCGCCGTGGGTCCTTGCTGACCCGCGGATCGAGGATGAGCTCCTTGAGGACCTCGTAGCCGGTGGGCGCCCAGGCGGGGATGCCGCCGGGCAGGTCGACGGGCACGATCGGGCCGAGGGCGCGCAGCCGGGCGCTCTCGGCCGGGATGTCGGCGCCGAACGAGTCGATGACGAAGCGGTCGATGCGGTCGGTCACGGTCACGGCGACTCTCCTGGCGGTCCGGTCCTTGGGTCCTCGCAGTACACACCGTTGACCACCGATCTCGCCCGGATGAGTGAGAGTTGGCTTCGAAAAGGCCCCTGATCTGTCTGTATCCGTGCGGAATCTGCGCGGAATCTGCGCGGACTGGTTGCGCTGCGGCAAACGACGTACGTCGCCCGCCGGTGACGGCGCGCCGGTCCGGAGCCCGTCCGGGCCCCGCCTCTAATGGGGTTCCGCGGCCCGCGCACGGACGGCCCGCGCCAGGACGGAGACAGATGCACGAGATGTCCATCGCGGTCGCGGTGATCGAAGAGGTGGAAGAGGCGGCGCGGCGAACCGGCGACGTCACCGCGGTGCGATCGGTGCGGCTCCAGGTCGGCGAACTGGCCGGCGTCGTCCCCGACGCGCTGTCGTTCTCCTTCGAACTGGCCTCGGCCGGCACCGTCCTGGAGGGCGCCGAGCTGGTCGTCGACACGCTGCCGGGCCGCGCCCGCTGCGGGCCGTGCGCGCACGAGTGGGCCGTCGGCATGCCGCCCCTGCTGAGCTGCCCGCGCTGCGACGGCGCGACCACCGAGCTGCTGACCGGCCGTGAACTGCGCATCGCCGACGTGCGCTGGGAGAGCGGCACGACGCCCGCGGCCACCCGCGAACCGATCCTCGAGGAGCGCTGAACCATGTGCCGTGTCGTCGATCTGCAACAGGCCGTCCTCGCCCGGAACGACGAGGCCGCGCGCACCCTGCGCGAGGAACTCGCGGCCCTGGGCACCACCGTCGTCAACCTGCTCTCCAGCCCCGGCAGCGGCAAGACCGCCCTGCTGGAACACGAACTCACCCTGGCCCGTGAGCGGTCCGTGCCGGTCGCTGCCCTGACCGCCGACCTCGCCACCGAGAACGACGCCGAGCGGCTGGCGCGTTCCGGCGTCCCGGTCAAGCAGATCCTCACCGACGGCCTGTGCCACCTGGAGGCCGCGATGCTCGCCCGCCACCTCCAGGACTGGCTCCCCGACCCCACCCGGCTGCTGTTCGTGGAGAACGTCGGCAACCTCGTCTGCCCGGCCTCCTACGACCTCGGGGAGACGCTGCGGGTCGTCCTCGCCTCGGTGACCGAGGGCGAGGACAAGCCGCTGAAGTACCCCACCGCCTTCGGCCTCGCCCATCTCGTGGTCGTCACCAAGACCGACATCGCCGAGGCCGTCGGCTTCGACGAGGCGGAGTTCCGCGCCAACGTCGAGCGCGTCAACCCCGGGGTCGAGGTGCTGCTGACCTCGGTGCGCCGCCGGCAGGGGCTCGGCGCCCTGCTCGACAAGGCCCTGGCGGCGGCGGAGGGCGCCGTGCCGCACAGCCCCGTCATGGCCCGCCGCCCGCACGAGCACCCCGCGCCGGCCGGCGTCACCGCCCCGTCCGGCTCGTGAGCGTCCTGCCCCCACCGGCCGAGGCCGACCACCGGACCGCGCTGCGCCGCCGGGTCACCGTGCGGGGCGTGGTGCAGGGGGTCGGCTTCCGGCCGTACGTCCACAGCCTCGCCACCTCCCTGCACCTGACCGGGCACGTGACCAACACCCCGGAGGGCGTGATCGCGGAGATCGAGGGCGCTCCGGAGGCCGTCGCCCGGTTCTGCGCCCGGATCGCCCGGGACGCGCCGCCCCTGGCCCGCGTCGACACGGTCGACCACCAGGACGTGCCCGCCACCGGATCCGCCGCCTTCACCATCCTCGCCTCCCGCGCCGGCGGCCCGGCCCGCACCCTGGTCCCGCCGGACACGGCGACCTGCGCCGCGTGCCTGCGCGAACTCGCGGACCCCGCCGACAGCCGGTACCGCCACCCGTTCGTGAACTGCACCCACTGCGGGCCGCGGTTCACCATCGTCACCGGTCTGCCCTACGACCGGGCGCACACCACGATGGCCGGCTTCCCGATGTGCCCCGACTGCGCCCGCGAGTACGCCGACCCCGCCGACCGGCGCTTCCACGCCCAGCCCGTCGCCTGCCCGGCCTGCGGCCCGCGGCTGCGCCTGCTCGTCGCGGGACCGGAGCCGGGCGGGACACCGCGGGAGGCCACCCCGCCGGACCCGGCCGCCGCCGCCCGCGCCCTGCTGGCGGACGGCGCGATCCTCGCGGTCAAGGGGCTCGGCGGCTACCACCTGGCCTGCGACGCCACCAACCCCGACGCCGTCTCGCTGCTGCGCCGCCGCAAGGCCCGCGGGGACAAGCCGTTCGCCCTCATGGCCGGGAGCGCCGACGACATCGGGCACCTCGTCCGGCTCGGCCCCGAGGAGCGCGGCCTGCTCACCGGCGCCGCCCGGCCCATCGTGCTGCTGCGCCGCCGAAACGACGCCACCGGTGCCACCGGGCCCAGCCCCGCCCCGGCCGTCGCACCGGGCAGCCCCGACCTCGGCGTCATGCTGCCGTACACCCCCGTGCACCATCTCCTGCTCGGCCTGCCGGGGGACGCCGAAGGGCCCCGGCTGCTGGTCATGACGAGCGGCAACGTCTCCGGCGAGCCGATCGTCACCGACGACCGGGAGGCGCTCGGGCGGCTGGCACACCTGGCCGACGCCTGGCTCACTCACGACCGGCCGATCCATGTGCCGTGCGACGACTCCGTGGTCCGCGTGTGCGACGGCGAACCCCTGGTCGTGCGCCGGGCCCGCGGTTACGCGCCGCTGCCGCTGGACCTGCCGGTCCCGGTGCGTCCGGCGCTGGCCGTCGGCGGCGACCTGAAGAACGCCTTCTGCCTCGGCGAGGGCCGCCGCGCCTGGCTGTCGGCCCACATCGGCGACATGGACGACCTCGCCACCCAGCGGGCCTTCGCCCGCGCCGTGACCCAGCTGGAGTCCATCACCCCGGTCCGGCCCGCGCTGCTGGCGGCCGACCGGCATCCCGGCTACCGCTCCGTCGGCTGGGCCGAGCGCAACGCGGCGGGCCGGAGCGTCGTCCGTGTCCAGCACCACCACGCCCACGTCGCCGCCGCGATGGCCGAGAACGGCCTGGACGGCACCCGGCCGGTGCTCGGCGTCGCCTTCGACGGCACCGGCTACGGCGACGACGGCGCGGTGTGGGGCGGCGAGTTCCTGCTCGCGGACTACGACGGCTTCACCCGCTTCGCCCACCTCGCCTACGTACCCCTGCCCGGCGGCGACGCGGCCGTGCACCGGCCCTACCGCATGGCGCTCGCCCATCTGCGCGCGGCCGGGCTCGCCCGGTCCGCCGACCTGCCCTGTGTGACCGCCTGCCCGGACGACGAACTCCCGCTACTGGAACGCCAGTTGGAGCGGAACCTCAACTGCGTGCCCACCTCCAGCATGGGCCGGCTCTTCGACGCCGTGTCGTCCCTGGCCGGGGTGTGCCACCGGGCGGGATACGAAGCACAGGCGGCCGTCGAGCTGGAAGCCGCCGCACTGGGCGCCTCCCCCGGGGACGGCGCCGCCTACGCCTTCGCCCTGTCGGCGCAATCCGGCGACGGACCCGTGCGGGCCGATCCGGCACCCGTCCTCGCGGCCATCGTGGGCGACCTGCGAGCGGGCGTGCCGACGGCTGCCGTCGCCGCCCGTTTCCACCGGGGGGTGGCCGGCCTGGTGCACCGGCTCTGCCTGCGTGCGCGGGAGCGGCACGGAACGGACACGGTCGCCCTCACCGGGGGCGTGTTCCTCAACTCCCTGCTCTCCTCCGCCTGCGCCGCGGCCCTGCACGGCGACGGTTTCACCGTGCTGCGCCATCACCTCGTCCCGCCGGGCGACGGCGGCCTGGCCCTCGGCCAGCTCATGGTGGCCGCCCGCGCCGGAGTTCCCGATTGACCCCACAGCGAGGAGAGACCCATGTGCCTGGCGGTACCCGGCAGAGTGCTGGACATCCAGGAACGCGACGGCACCCGGATGGCCTCCGTCGACTTCGGCGGAGTGGTCAAGGACGTGTGCCTGGAGTACCTGCCCGACCTCCAGGTCGGCGAGTACGCCATCGTGCACGTCGGATTCGCGCTGCAGCGCCTCGACGAGGAGTCGGCCCGGCAGACGCTCGAACTGTTCGCCGAACTCGGCATGCTCCAGGAGGAGTTCGGCGACCCCTGGCAAGCAGCGGAAGCAGCCGCGGGTGAGGAGGCGCACAAGTGAAGTACATCGACGAGTTCCAGGACCCGGAGCTGGCCCGCCGGCTCCTCGACGAGATCCACGCCACGGTCACCAGGCCCTGGGCGCTGATGGAGGTCTGCGGCGGCCAGACCCACTCCATCATCCGCCACGGCATCGACCAACTCCTGCCCGATCACGTGGAGTTGATCCACGGCCCGGGCTGCCCGGTGTGCGTGACCCCACTGGAGGTCATCGACAAGGCCCTGGAGATCGCCTCCCGCCCGGAGGTGATCTTCTGCTCCTTCGGCGACATGCTCCGCGTGCCCGGCACCGGACGCGACCTGTTCCAGGTGCGCTCGGAGGGCGGGGACGTACGGGTCGTCTACTCGCCGCTGGATGCCCTGCGGATCGCCCAGCGGCACCCGGACCGCCAGGTGGTGTTCTTCGGCATCGGCTTCGAGACGACCGCGCCGCCGAACGCGATGACCGTCCACCAGGCCCGCAGGCTGGGCATCCGCAACTTCAGCCTGCTGGTCTCCCACGTGCGCGTCCCGCCCGCCATCGAGGCGATCATGCGCTCCCCGGACTGCCGGGTGCAGGGCTTCCTGGCCGCCGGGCACGTGTGCACCGTCATGGGGGTCGAGGAGTACCCGGAGCTCGCCGAGCGCCACCGCGTCCCGATCGTGGTGACCGGCTTCGAACCCCTGGACATCCTCGAAGGCGTCCGCCGCACCGTGGCCCAGCTGGAACGCGGCGAGCACCGCGTCGACAACGCCTACGCCCGGGCCGTCCAGCCCGAGGGCAACCCGGCCGCCCGCGCCATGCTCCAGGACGTCTTCGAGGTCACCGACCGGGCCTGGCGGGGCATCGGCGTGATCCCCGGCAGCGGCTGGCGGCTGTCCGCGAAGTACCGCGAGTACGACGCCGAGTCCCGCTTCTCCGTCGAGGGCATCCGCACCCAGGAGCCGGCCGAGTGCCGCAGCGGCGAGGTCCTGCAAGGCCTCATCAAGCCCTACGAGTGCGAGGCGTTCGGCACCGGCTGCACCCCGCGTACCCCGCTCGGGGCCACCATGGTCTCCAGCGAGGGCGCCTGCGCCGCGTACTACCTCTACCGGCGCCTGGAGACCACCCCCGCCGCCCGGGAGGCGAGCCCCGTTGCCTGACACCACCGACACCCTGGACCTCACCGGGTGGACCTGCCCTGCCCCGCTGCGCGACCAGCCCCGGATCGTCATGGGCCACGGCGGGGGCGGCACGCTCTCCGCCGAACTGGTCCAGCACGTCTTCGCCCCCGCCTTCGGCGGCGCCACCCTGGCCCAGCTGGGCGACGCGGCCACCGTGACCCTGGGCGGTGCCCGGCTGGCCTTCTCCACCGACTCCTACGTGGTACGGCCGCTGTTCTTCCCCGGCGGCAGCATCGGCGACCTCGCCGTCAACGGCACCGTCAACGACCTCGCCATGAGCGGCGCCCGGGCCGCCTACCTCTCCTGCGGGTTCATCCTGGAGGAGGGCGTGGAGATGGAGACCGTCTCCCGGGTGGCCGAGGCGCTCGGCACGGCCGCGCGGGCGGCGGGCGTCGAGGTGGCCACCGGCGACACCAAGGTGGTCGAGGCCGGGCACGGCGACGGGATCTACCTCAACACGGCCGGCATCGGCCTCGTACCCGCCGGAGTCGACCTGCGCCCGCAGCGGGTCGTGCCCGGCGACGTGGTGATCGTCAGCGGCCCCGTCGGTGTGCACGGGGTGGCCGTGATGAGCGTGCGCGAGGGCCTGGAGTTCGGGGTGGAGATCGTCAGCGACTGCGCGCCGCTGGGCTCTCTGGTCGAGGCGATGCTCGCCGTCACCCCGGACCTGCATGTGCTGCGCGACCCCACCCGCGGCGGACTGGCGGCCTCCCTCAACGAGATCGCGGCCGCCTCCGGCACCGGCGTCGTCATCACCGAGCGCCAGGTCCCGGTCCCGCCGGCCGTCGCCAACGCCTGCGCGATCCTCGGCCTCGACCCCTTCTACGTCGCCAACGAGGGCAAGCTGGTGGCGTTCGTCCCGCGCGAGCACGCCGACGCCGTCCTGGCGGCGATGCGGGCCCACCCGCTGGGCGCCGAGGCCCGGATCATCGGTGAGGCGGTGGCCGACCACCCCGGGATGGTGGTGGCCCGCACCGGTCTGGGCGGCACCCGGGTGGTCGACATGCCGATCGGGGAGCAGCTGCCGAGGATCTGCTGACCTCGGGCGGGAAGGGCGTGCTCAGGTGATCTCCGGGCGCACCGGCTCCGGCGTGAGCAGCAGCATCGTGGCGTCGTCGCGGACGACGCCACAGTGCTGTACGAGATCCGCCCACACCCGGCCCGGCAGTCCGCCCGGGTCTCCGTCGGCGAGCGCGGCGAGCCGGTCGGCCAGCGGATAGAAGGCGCCGGCGGTGTCCCTGGCCTCCCAGACGCCGTCCGAGGCCAGGAACAGCCGGTCACCCGGCAGCAGTTCCACCGTGGCCTCCTTCGGCGGGTCCACGTCGGCCAGGCCCAGCCCCAGCGGAGCCCCCGGCACGACCTCCACCTCCCGAGCCCGCCCGGCGTGCAGCAGCAGCGGCGCCGGATGACCGCAGGCCACCAGGCGCACCGAGCGGGCGTCGGGGGAGAACTCCAGCAGGACCGCGGTGGCGAACAGCTCCGCGTGCCGTACGGCCGCCGAGTCCACCGCGAGCCTGCGGTCCAGGCGCGCGGCGACGCACTCCAGGTCGGGCTGGTCCAGCACCGCCTCCCGGAACGCCCCCAGCAGGGACACCACGGTCGCCACCGCCGCCAGCCCGTGCCCCTGCACGTCCGCCATCACCGCCCGCACACCGTACGGGCCCTCGCGCACGTCGATGAAGTCCCCGCCGACCAGCGTCCCCTGCTGCGCCGCCCGGTACAGGCCCACGCACCCCACCGCCCCCACGCGCTCCGGCAGCGCAGGCGCCACCGCCCGCTGCACGGCCTCGGCGACCGTCCGCTCGGTGACCAGCTGGGCGTCGCGGTGGCTGCGCACGAAGGACACGAAGACGCTCAGCAGCGAGACGAAGCAGATGGTGAGCAGGTCGGTGTTGCCGGGCCGGTCCAGGTTCGCCGCCGGGATGTTCAGCAGCGTGACGGCGAGGCCGCCCAGGACGGCGGTCGCCAGCGGCCCGTACGACAGCACGGCGAGCGGCGGGATGGCGCCCAGCAGGAAGCCGATGTCGAGCGGGTGCGGACTGGCCAGGGTGGCCGCCGCGACGCCCGCCAGCAGCGCCACCGGCAGCACCCGCACCCAGCGTGGCGGCGGCGCTCCCCGCAGCCAGCCGGGGCGCTCCGCGGGCCGGCGCGACGACCGGACGGCCAGATTGCCCACATGCCCACGCTACGCCCGGCGGCGCACCGGGGCCCGTGGTGCGTCCGGACAGGTCCTTAATCGCTGGACGCCGCCGCGGGCCGGGCCCTAGCCTTAGGCACCACGCCCGAGGCCCGGTGGAAGGAGGCGAGTGCCATGCAGTTCTCATTCATCCAGCGCTCCCCTTCCGTTGCCCCGGCGTGGTTCGTCTGACCGACCGGGAGCGCTCCACGCAGTACGCATCCCGGAGGATTACGTGACCGACCTGGTCATCCGCACGCTCACCGAGCACGACGCCTCTCTCTTCGACGCCCTGCCCGACCCGCTCGGGGTCCGTGCCGCCCACCGGCTCACCCGGCACCGCCCCGACTGGAAGCGGGTCGCCCTGCGCGACGGCACGGTCGTCGCCCGCGCCGCCTGGTGGGGCGCGCCCGACGACACCGAGCCCGTCTTCATCAACTGGTTCGACGTGGCCGACGGCGAGGAGGAGGCGGGCGCCGAACTCCTGCGCACCGCGCCCTGGCGGGTCGGGGAACTGGAGATGACGCTGCCCTCGGGCTGGCGCGAGGACCCGGACCTGAAGGCGGCGGGCGAGACCCGCGTCCGGGCGGCCCGCGCCGCCGGGTTCGAGTTCCTGGTGGACCGCTTCCAGTACCGGTGGACCCCCCAACGCGGCCTCCCCGAGCGCCCCGGCCGTCTCGTCTTCACCGCCGAACCCGACGACGCGGTCTTCTTCGACGCGCTGCGCCGCATCCACTCCGCCACGCTGGACGCGCACGCCCGGCGGGCCATAGCGGAAGGCGGCGTCGACCTCGCCGCGCAGCGGGAACTGGACGTCTTCCACTGGTTCCCGTCGCCCCGCGAGTGGTGGCGGGTCGCCCGCACCCGCGCCGGCGACCTCGTCGGCATCCACGTCCCCGCACGCAACCCGTCGGGCGCGTGCATCGGGTTCATCGGCGTCGTGCCGGAACACCGCGGCCACGGCTACGCCGCCGACCTGCTCGCCGAGTGCACCCACTTCCTCGCCGAACAGGGCGCGGAGTTCATCGCCGCGGACACGGACCAGGGCAACCTGCCCATGGCCGAGCACTTCGCCCGGGCCGGCTATCCGGTCATACGGGAGCGCCTGTACTTCCACGCGGCCGCGTAGAAGCTTCAGGTTTCCACGATTCGCAGGTTTGTCCTCGGCGTCTCGGCACATCCGTATGTAGCACGGATTTCCGACGGATTGTGGAGGACAAGTGGGCATCATCGCCTGGATCCTGATCGGTCTGCTGGCCGGTGCGATCGCCAAGCTGCTGCTGCCGGGCAAGGACCCCGGGGGCATCATCGTCACCATGCTGATCGGCATCGTCGGCGGCCTGCTCGGCGGCTGGCTGGGCAAGGTGATCTTCGGTGTCGACTCGATCGACGGCTTCTTCGATCTGTCGACGTGGATCGCCGCGATCGTCGGCTCGCTGATCCTGCTGGTGCTGTACCGGCTCGTCACGGGCAGCCGGCACGGGCACACACACCGGCACGCATGACAAGGACGGTGGGGGCAGGGCTCGGGAAGTGGGCCCCGCACCCCGCCACGGGAAGCCGCGGCGGTCAGCCGGCCCGTTCGGGCAGGAGGGCGTGGGCAGCGGCGAGAATCTCGGTCACACGCAGACCGAAGACGGCGTCGCACGCATGGGGCAGTCCCGTGCGTGCGGCGCCGATCAGTGCGTCCACGGCCCGGCCGAAGGCGGCGAGGGCCCCGGCGGAACTCGGCGGCAGAGCCGTCACCCCGGCCGCGCCCCGCAGCTCGACGGTGGCTCCGGCGGCCTCGGCCGGTGCGGTGAGGCTCAGCGTCAGCGTGCTGGAGGCGCCGCCGACGTGTTCGAGGATCACATGAGTGGTGTCCCCGGGGCCGTGCGCCGCGGCCGTCACGTGCCGTACGTCGCCCAGGACGGGCAGGAGCACCGACAGGGCGTGCGGGCCGACGTCCCACAGGCCGCCCTTCTCCCGGCGCCACGGTGAGGCGGCGAACGGGCTGTCGGTCGTGAACACCGCGCCGAGCCAGTCCGCCCGTGCGGTGAACCACCCCGGCCGCTTGGCCTGTTCGGCGATCCAGGCCTCCGTCTCGGGCTGGAAGCGGGTGGTGAGGAAGATGACCGAGGCCACCCCGGCATCCCGTACGGTGTCCACGACCGCCCGGCCCTGCGGCACCGTGGCGGCGAGCGGCTTGTCCAGCAGCAGATGGCGTCCGGCGCGGGCCGCGCGCTCGGCGAGCGGGGCCTGCACGTCCGGCGGCAGGGCGACCGCGACGGCGTCCACGTCCGCGAACAAGGCGTCCACGTCCTCGTAGGCTCGGATGCCATGGCGGCCCGCCAGTTCCTCGGCGGCCTCCGTGCGCCGCCCCCACACGCCGGCGAACTCCACCTTCTCGCGCCCGCTCAGTGCGGGGGCGTGCACCATGCGGGCCCAGGGGCCCGTGCCGAGCAGTCCGATGCGCATAGCGCCGCCTCTCCAGGATCCCGAACCCGACGACGACCGGCGCCGGGCCGGCCGCCACCGAGGGTTTCACATCCGGGGTACGGCAGGGGAGGGCGGGCGCCGGAGGAACCGTGCGGCAGGCAGCGGCAGCAGCGGTACGACGGTCCCGGGCGGCCCGCTCGCTGGGCCTTCGACGGCTCACTCGGCGGTCGAGGCCTCCGCCATCGCGCGTTCCCGGCCGGGTGTCATCGCCCAGCGGATCGCGGAGGTCACGGCGCTGCCCAGTGGCTGGACGCAGATCCCTTCGGCCACCGGCAGGCGGGGCAGCCACAGCGCCCGCGAGGCCCAAGTGGGCAGCAGCGAGATCGCGTTGGCGGCGACCACGCCGTACGGGAGACGGGCGGCCGGCGGTACGGGCGGGCGCAGCAGCAGGAAACGGGCGGTGCCGCGCGCCTGCGGCGTCGCCCGCAGCTCCGGCCGGTAGGCGGCCAGCCGGCCGGCCAGCTCGGCACGGGTGCGCGGCGGGTCGGGGACCCCGAGCGCGGCGGCCACCCGCGCCGTGTCCGCGACGTAGCCGTCGCAGCCCTCGTCGTCCAGGGGCCGGGCGCCGTAGCGCTGGTGGGCCCGCAAAAAGCTGTCCACCTCAGCGACATGGACCCAGGCCAGCAGATGGGGGTCGGCGGCGTGGTAGGGGCGGCCGTCGGGTGCCGTCCCGCTGACCCGTTCGTGGACGCTCCGCACCCGGTCGCAGGCCTCCTGGGCGCTGTCGGCGGTGCCGTACGTCGTCACGGCCAGAAAGGCGCTGGTGCGCTGGAGCCGTCCCCACGGGTCGCCCCGGAACCCGGAGTGCGCGGCCACGGCCGCCATCGCCAGCGGATGCAGGGACTGCAGCAGCAGGGCCGAAAGCCCGCCGATGAACATGGAGGCGTCCCCGTGCACCCGGCGGATGGGCCGATCCCGGCCGAACCAGCGCGGGCCGGGGGTGTGGTGGATGCGGGCCCGGACACGCGCGCCGTCCGGGCCCGCGATCCGTGCGAAGATCTCACTGCCCAGGCGGTCCCGAAAGGCCGCGCCGTCGGTGGGGATGTCCAGCCTCATCGCCGATCCCTCCTCCCACCACTCTTCTGCCCCGCCTCGCCCGAGCGACACGATCGCGTCATCTCCCCGGCGTGGCGCGCGAGACGGGCATGATCAACGCCCTCCCGGGCATACGGTGCACAAAAATCGAGAGAGGGGCACTTCGTGCTGGTCCCGGACCCCAAGGTCGTCAGGAAGCTGCTGACCCGCTACGCGTCACTGCGGATCGCTCAGGCCGAGCGGCACACACCGGCGGTGACACGGGAACTCGAGGACGTGAGCTACACACTGTGCGTGATGACGGCGACCATGGACATCGGCGAGGCCATCGCCCGCGCGGACGCCCTGCTGCTGGCCGGGGCACGGCAGGCCGGCGCGGCGCCGGAGGCCGGAACCGAGACGGAAGGGGACAACGGGCTGCCCCTGGCCGTGTGACGAAAGCCTTGTGACGAAGACCGCGTGACGGACAAGCCGTACGTGGACCCGCCCGGATCCTTACACTCGTCAACCGTGCCCATGTCCATGGGCCGTTGTCCGAAAGGCATGTTGACGGGTGTTCCAGGATTCTCCCATTTACGACCGGCTTGTCGCGGAACGCGGCGACGTACCCGCGGGGGTACGCAGAGAGGCCGACCGCCTGCGCAGGGAGCTGGAGGTCGTCATGCTGCCACTGCGGTCGCACGGACACGCCCCCGGCACCACCCTGCCGCCGTCCGCGGCGCCGGCCCCGGCGTGGCAGCGGCTTCCCCAGCTGCCGGGTCCCGGATCGCCCTGATCCCGGACGCCGCGTGCGGTTCGGCCGTCGCGCCGCGTCCGGTGGGGGGTGAACTCACAGAGCGGACTTCCTCGTTCCGTTGGCCGTCGAGCACGGCTCGCTCGTGCCGCCCGCCAGCCACTCGGCGATGCTGCGGGCGATCGGCTGGCCGGTGTCCATCTCGACGAAGCCGAACTGGCCCGACTGGTTGCACTCCAGGAACCACCAGATGCCGTCGGCGTCCTCGGCGAAGTCGAAGGCGCCATAGGCTAGTTCGGCATCCCTCAGATATGTGCGGACGGCCTCGGCGACCCGCGGGGGCACGTCCACGGGAGCCCAGGGGGCGGACGACGGGGCGAAGCGGACGTCCACGTCGTCGGGATGCGCGTCCGGGGCGACCGGCTTGCGGGCGGCCAGCAGCCGCTCGCCCACGGCGGTCAGGCGGATGTCCGCCCGCTTGGCGACCCGGCGCTGCAGCAGCGTCGGCCCGAAGGCGACGGCCGCGAAGTCGGCGTCCGGCGCGACCCGGCTGGTCGGCACCGCGCGCGGCGGTTCCTGCGGGTGCGCGCCGGAGACCGGTTTGACCACCAGATCCGGGAACCGCGCGGCGAACTCCCGGGCGGCCTGCGGAAACGTCGTGATCAGCGTGGCCGGAACGGCCAGTCCGCTGCGCTGGGCGAGCCGGAGCTGCCACGGCTTGTGGCGGGCCCGGCGGGCGGCGTCCGGATGGTTCATCCAGCGGGCGTCGGTCGAGCGCAGCATGCCGTACAGGGCCTGGGAGGATTCCTCCGTCAGCCAGTCGGACGGCTGGGCGGCACGGGCGGCCGGGACCCCGGGCCTGCGCACCCAGACGGAGCGCAGGCCGTTCATGCCGACCAGCCGGCCCGCGACGGACAGATGTCCGCGGCAGACGCCCTGTACGTACTCGCCGGACAGGGCGACGCCGCTGGTCAGGTCGGCGGGGTCGAGCCGGACCACGGGGACGCCCGACTCGTTGAGCCGGAGGACCACCATGTCGGCGGTCACGTCCTCTTCGGTGGTCAGGATGAGTACCGTCATCTTCAGGGCCCGGCTCAGTCGTCGAAGTGCGTCTTGGAGCCGGCCGTGGAGGTCGTGGTCCCCAGCGCTCTGAGTGTCGCGTGGTCGGTGGCGGCGATCCGCCCGTCGGGGAGCACGTTCAACTGCAGTCCGGAGTCGTACGCGTACGGAGTGGTGACGTCCAACTGCACAGCGGGGCGCGCGTAGTTGAGCGTGAACGGTTGCATGGTGTCTCCCTGTTTCGGCTTCCACCTGCTTATACGAATCGAACGGGTGGTTGGTTTCCTTACTCTCCGTGATCACCTCCGGAAGCTGGGAAAACCACGGAACGTTGTGGCGCGAGTGCTGAGATAGCATCCGGCGGGGCGCAAGGTAGAAAGACGGATGTGGAAATGACGGACCAGCCCGATGAGCTGTTCGCGGCGGTCGACTCGCTGCTCGCCGCCGTCGACGGCAAAACCGTGCTGCCCGCACCGGCGGAGCGGCAGCGGCTGCGCGAGGCGGCCGGACTGACCCAGGCCGCCGTGGCCCAGGCCCTAGGGGTACGCGTACCCAGCATCCAGGCCTGGGAGGCGGGTCGCGCGGAGCCCAGGGGGGAGCGCTTGGAGGCCTACCGCCGCCTCCTCGCCGGTCTCGCCGACCGCTACCCGGCCGCACAGCCGTCTGCCGAGGCCACCATCCGCCCCGCCACGGAAAGCCCCGCCGGGCCCGACGCGCCGGCCGCACCCGCTGCGGCCGCACCCGCTGCGGCCCCACCCGCTCCCGCCCCTCCCCGTCGCCCGGGCACGCGGAAGAAACCGGCCACCCGGGCCCCCGCCCCCTCACCCCGCACCGAGTCCGAGCCCGTCGACCCCCGCTTCGCGCACGGCCCCCTCGCCGTCGTCGACGTCGCCGACGGTGAGGTCGCGGCGTACTGCGTCGGCGGGCTGGTGCTGGACGTGCCCGCGCGGTCGCTCCCGGCGCTGGTGGAGTGGACGCTCGCCGAGGCGAGGCTGGGGCAGGCGCGGCTGCACCGGTCGGGGAAGGACGCCGACCCGCTGGTGGTCCTCACGGCGGCGGCCTGCGAACGCTACGGGCTGCCCGCCCGGCTCACCGACGAGGAGCGCCTGGCCGGCCGGCTCCCCGAGTCGCATCCGGCCATCCGGCAGCTGAAGAAGGCCGACTGGAAGCTGACCCGGCGCGGCCTCGGCCCGTGGGCCCGGATCTACCGCCCGGCACAGGGCGGCCGACGCGCCTGCGTCCAGCTGTGCGTGCCCTCGTGGCACGCCCTGGACGCCCGGCACTGGGGCGACGCCGCCACGCTGCCGCCCGCCGACCTGGCCCGCGTCCTCGGCACGTACGCCACCCGGGTCCTGACCCCGCGCGGCTCCACCGCCGTCACCGGCCTGGAGCTGATGACCGCCCTGCACCCCCCGACCCGCGCCGTCAGGGGCGACGACGGCCAGTGGGTGTCCGCCCCGAACCCGGGCGCCCTGACCGAGGCCGTCGACTGCGCCCCGTGCGAGGCCCCCGACGGCCACCCGCTCCTCGCCCACCTCCCGCGCTTCCACCAGCGCACCCCGGCCGAGATGCTGCGCGAGGAGGCCTACGACTGGGCCCGGCCGCTGACCGACGAGGAGTGCATGAAGCCCTGCCTCGTCGGCATCGACGTCAACATGGCGTTCGCGGCGGCCGCCAACCGTACCGTCGTCGGCCTCGGCGCGCCGGTCCACCGGCACAACCCGGACTTCGACCCCTCGCTGCCCGGCTCCTGGCTCGTCGACCTGTCCCACGTCCGCCTCGATCCGCGTCTGCCGAGCCCGTTCACCCCGGACGGCGAAGCGCCGTCGGGTCCGGCGTGGTACGCGACGCCGACCGTGGCGTACGCGCTCGAACTCGGCTACGAGGTCGCCCCGCTGGAGGCGTACGTACGGCCCGAGCACGGCCCGTACCTGGACGCCTGGTACACCAGGCTGCGCGACGCGTACGTGGCCACCATGGCGGACCTCGGGGTCACGACCGGCATGACACCCGAGGAGTTCCTGGTCGCGATGGACGGCCACAAGGACCGGGATCCGCAGCTGGCGCTGGTGCTGGCGGCGATCAAGGCCACGGTCAAGGGCGGCATCGGCAAGCTGCGCGAGCGGGCCCGTACCGGGTGGCGGCCGGGCGAGCGCTGGTCCGCGCTGGACCGGCCGACCTGGCGGCCCGACATCCGTGCCGCGGTGATCTCCAAGGCGCGGACCAACATGCACCGCAAGATGCTGGCCATGGCCCGGGCGACCGGCCAGTACCCGGTGGCGGTCCTCTCCGACTGCGCGGTGTACGCCTCCGACGGCCCGACCCCGCTCGACTTCCTGCCCCACCGGGACGGCAAGCCCCTGCCCGGCGGCTTCCGGATCGGAGTGAGCCCGGGCATGGTCAAGCACGAGGGCACCCAGAGCGTGCTGTGGGCGGAGGGCCTGCGCGAGGAGCACGGCGACCACCTGAACCTGGCCCGCTACATCAAGTCCGGCCGGATCGCGGCGCCGGACGAGGGGGAGTAGACCCCCCGCGTCAGCCGGCCAGGGCCCGCCGGGCCACCGCGAGGGCCTGCTCGGCGTACCCGCGGCCGAACAGCACCGCGTGCACCAGCAGCGGGAAGAGCTGGTGCGGGCCGACACGGTCCGCCCAGCCGTCGGCGAGGGGTGCCGCCTCCTGGTAGCCCGCCAGCACCCGGTCGAGGTGGGGGCAGCCGAAGAGGCGGAGCATCGCCAGATCGGTCTCCCGGTGGCCGCCGTGCGCGGCCGGGTCGATGAGGCGGACGTGCCCGTCGGCGCCCCACAGCACGTTGCCGTTCCACAGGTCGCCGTGCAGCCGGGCGGGCGGCTCGGCGGGCCCCGCCAGCTCGGGCAGCCGCTCGCAGACCCGCTCGACGACGGTGGCCTCGGCGGGGCGCACGGTGCCGTCGTCGACGGCGCGGCGCAGATAGGGCAGCACGCGGTGCTCGGCGTACCAGCGCGGCCAGTCGGCGCCGGGTGTGTTGCGCATCGGGGCGAGCCCGATGTACGCGTCCTCGGGCCCGTCGGGCGGCGGCGCTCCGAACGCGGGGGCCCCGGCGGCGTGCAGGGCGGCCAGCGCGTGGCCGAAACGCGTCGCCGCCTCGGCGTCCGGCGGCCCGGTCGGGATCCGCTCGGTCACCATCCAGTGTTCGTCGTGGCCGTGGACGACGGGCACGCGGACCGCTTCGGCGGCGGCCAGCCAGCGCAGTCCGGTCACCTCCGCGCGCACCGCACGCGGACCGTCCCCGCGTTTGACCACCACCACGGTCCCACCGTCGAGGGTGACTTCGGCCAGTGCCCCGGACAGCGGACGCTCACCGGTCACCGGGCGCCCGGTGAGCCGGGCCGCCACCGTCCCTGGTCGCTGCGTGCTGTTGACCACGGTCCCAGGGTACGGCCCGAGCCGGACCGGGAGCCGTCACCACAACTTCCGGCCGGACCCGGCCCGTTGCCGGTCGCCGGTCAGGCCCACCGGGTTCCCGGCCGGGAGCAGTCCGGCCTCCCGTACGGTCCGGGCCAGCGGTTCGAGGAGGCGGGCGAGGCGTTCGGTGGCCTCCGTGCCCAGGGCGGTCCACGGCCGCTGCGCGGCGGCGTCGGTCCGGGCCTCGACGGCCGCGTGTTCCGCGACACCGGCCGGGGTGAGTGTCCCCTCGGCGGCGAGCAGGCCGCGCTCGCGCAGCTCGGCCTCGGCCGCCTGCCACGCCGGCGCGTCCCACTTGCGGCCCTCCCGCAGGGTGGAGCCGTCGGACTCGCCCGCGGCGGCCTTCAGCACCATCGCGGCGACCGGCCCGAGCCCGTGGTTCACCAGGACGGCCACGTGCCCGTCGCCGCGGTGCTCGCGCAGTGTGGTGAGGGCCTGCCACAGCCGCACATGCGGCTCCTTCGGGCGTTCCAGGGCCTGGTTGGCGGCGCCGAGGACCCGGCCCCCGGTGTCCGCGGCCATCGCCGCGGCCCAGGCCAGGTCGGCCGCCTCGGCCATCTCGGGGGAGGCGACGGCCTGCGGCCCCAACAGCCGCGTCAGCGCGGCGTCGACGGCCTCCTCCCGTGCCGCGAGGACGTCGGCCGGGGACGCGTATCCCCAGGCGTCGGGCAGGGCCCGTGCCACCCGGTCGGGGTGGAAGACGTAGAAGCAGCTGGTGACGACGGCCGGGGGCACCGCTCCGAGCGGCGCCGCGCGGAGCACGAAGTACCCCATCCAGAAGCCGCGCATCCCGAGCGCGTCGGTGGTCTGCCGGATCCCGGGCGCGTACACCAGGTCGTGCACCGGTTCGTACCGTTCCCACATCATCCGCGACAGCGCCTTGCCCACGGCTTCCTCCCGCTCTCCCGGCGCGCGCCGGGCAGTCGGCCCGATTATGACCGCTGTCATGGCCGCCGGGGAAGCGCGACCTGCCATGGGAGCGCTCCCGTGAACCGTTGCGCGGTCCCGCGATGGTGTCCCAGGGGTGTCATTGACATCAGCAGTCAGTCCTCTACCGTGGTGATCCGCACAGCATGTCGCACAGCCTTCGAAATATCGAACAAATGCCAGTGGGGCGGGGAATGGGACTCGCCGCCCCATGCCACCGACATGCGGAGGACTTCGTGACCCGACCTCTCGGCAGACGGTCGTTCCTCACCGCGGCCGGCGCGACCGCCGCCGCCCTGACCGTCACCGACGGACCCGCCGCCCATGCCGCGCCCCGCCCGGCCGGCGCCGCCCGCCCCCTGGCCGCCGCACGGGTGCGGCCCTTCCCCCTCACCGCGGTGACCCTGCTGGCCGGCCCGTTCAAGGACAACCAGAGCCGCAACACCGCCTATCTGCGCTTCGTCGACATCGACCGGCTGCTGCACACCTTCCGGCGCAACGTCGGCCTGCCCAGCACCGCACAGCCCTGCGGCGGCTGGGAGGGCCCGGACGTCGAACTGCGCGGCCACTCCACCGGCCACCTCCTCTCCGGCCTCGCCCTGACCTGTTCGGCCACGGGGGACACCGCCCTGCGCGCCAAGGGCCGCTCACTGGTCGCCGCGCTCGCCGCGTGCCAGGCCGCCTCCCCGGCCGCGGGCTACGGCAAGGGCTATCTGTCGGCCTTCCCGGAGAGCTTCTTCGACCGGCTGGAGGCCGGTACGGGGGTCTGGGCCCCGTACTACACCCTGCACAAGATCATGGCCGGGCTCGTCGACCAGTACCGGCTGGCCGGGAACGAGCAGGCCCTCGACGTGGTCCTCCGCAAGGGCGAGTGGGTCGACCGGCGCACCGCGAAGCTCAGCCACGAGCAGATGCAGCGGGTGCTGGAGACCGAGTTCGGCGGCATGAACGACGTGTTCGCCGACCTGCACGCGATCACCGGTGACGCCGTCTGGCTGGAGGTCGCCGAACGCTTCACCCACGCCCGCGTCTTCGACCCGCTCGCGGCGAACGAGGACCGGCTGGCCGGGCTGCACGCCAACACCCAGATCCCCAAGATGGTCGGGGCGATGCGGCTGTGGCAGGAGGGCCTGCCCGACCGCTACCGCACGATCGCCGAGAACTTCTGGCGGATCGTCACCGACCACCACACCTATGTCATCGGCGGCAACAGCAACGGCGAGGCCTTCCACGAACCCGACGTCATCGCGGGCCAGTTGTCGAACGGCACCTGCGAGAACTGCAACAGCTACAACATGCTCAAGCTGACCCGGCTGCTGCACTTCCACGCCCCGGACCGCACCGACCTGCTCGACTACTACGAGCGCACCCTGCTCAACCAGATGCTCGGCGAACAGGACCCGGACTCCGCGCACGGCTTCGACATCTACTACACCGGCCTGGCCCCCGGCTCCTTCAAACAGCAGCCGTCCTTCATGGGCACGGACCCGGACGCCTACTCCACCGACTACGACAACTTCTCCTGCGACCACGGCACCGGCATGGAGACCCAGGCGAAGTTCGCGGACACCGTCTACTCGCACGACGACCGGCAACTGCTGGTCAACCTGTTCATCCCCTCCGAGGTCACCTGGCGGGAGAAGAACATCACCTGGCGGCAGACCACCACCCTGCCCGACTCATCCGCCACCGTGCTCACGGTCACCGCCGGAGGCGCCGCCCACCGGCTGCTGGTCCGCATCCCCGCCTGGGCCTCAGGAGCCCGCGCGAAGCTCAACGGCCGTACCCTGCCCGACCGGCCCGCGCCCGGGAGCCGGCTGGTCCTCGACCGCGTCTGGCGGCGCGGCGACCGGGTCGAGGTCACGCTGCCCATGCGTACGAGCATCGAGGCCACCCCGGACGACCCCGACGTGAAAGCCGTCCTGCACGGGCCCGTGGTCCTGGCCGGTGCCTACGGCGACCGGGCCGACCCGTGGATGCCGCGCCTGGACACCGCCTCGGTGCGCCGGGCCTCGGCCGACCCGCTGCGGCTGACCGCGAGCGCCGACGGCGAGACGGTCACCCTGCTGCCCATATCCCGGGTCCACCACCAGCACTACACCGTCTACTGGCTGACCGGTGAACCGCCCTCCCCGCCGCCCGAGTTCGCGGCCTGGCACCCCTTCGACGAGACCTCCGGCACGACGGCCTCCGACGCCACCGGCCGGGGAAAGGCCGCGACTCTTGCCGGCGGCGCCGCCTGGACGCGGGGCCACAGCGGCGGAGCCGTCCTGCTGGACGGCGAGGACGGCCATGTCGCCCTCGCCGACGACCTGTTGGCGGGCGCCTCCGCCTACTCGGTGGCCACCTGGGTGAAACTCTCCGGCCAACCGGCCGCCTGGAGCCGGATCTTCGACGTCGGCACCGGTGTCAGCGCGAACATGTTCCTGACCCCGCTGAGCGACTCCGGGACCCTCCGGTACGCCATCACGGCGGGCGGCGGGGGAGCGGAGCAACGCATCAACGCCGACCCGCTGCCCATCGACCGCTGGGTGCACGTGGCCGTGACGTACGGCGCCGGAACCGCCGTCCTGTACGTCGACGGCCAGGAGGTGGGCAAGAACACCGCCGTCACCGTCGAGCCCCGGTACTTCGGCAACCACATCCGGGCCGCGTACATCGGCAGGTCCCAGTACTCCGACCCGTACCTGAAGGGGGCCGTCGACGACTTCCGCGTCCACGGCAGGGCACTTACCCCGGCCGAGGTCGCGGCGCTGGCCTCCGGTTCATGACGCGGCCGTCGCTCGCCGCGCCGCCGTGGCGTGGGCCCGCCGGGCGTGCTCTTCGGGCCGCGCCCGGCGGACGGCGAACGGGGCCGCGAGGCCGGTCAGGGCGAACATCGCCCCCACGACGTACCATCCGGGGCGCCCCCAGCCGATGCACAGCGAGATGAGCAGACCGGGACCGAGGGCCTCGGCCAGTCCGGCGCCGAGGCCGAACACGCCCAGGTACTGGCCGGTGGCGTGGGTTGGGGCCAGCGCGAAGGAGACCTCGAACCCGGCGGCGGAATGCCACAGTTCGCCGACCGTGTGGATCACCACGGCGGTCAGCAGCACCGTCACGGCGGTCCAGGCGGGGACGCCGTGCGACAGCGGGATCAGCGCACAGGCGAGGAGGAACGCCAGCCCCGCCCTGCGGTAGGCGAGTCCGCCGGCGACGGGGGAGGTGACGCCGCGGCCGGCCCGTACCTGGAAGGCGACGACGAGGACGGTTCCGGTGAGCATGGTGGCCGAGACGAGCCAGTGCGGGGCGGTGGTCTCCCGCACCAGCCACAGCGGAACGGCGACGGTCAGCACCTTGAACTGGATGGCCATGACACCGTCGAGGGAGGTGAGCAGGAGATACGGGCGGTCCCGCAGGGCCATCCAGCGGGGGCCGCCGCGGTCCGGGGCGGGGGCGATCGGCGGCAGCAGGACCAGGAGGACCGCGGCGGCCGCACAGGCGGTCGCCGTGCCGACGACCAGCAGCCGGTAGGCGGTGAGGGTGCCGACCTGGACCGCCCAGCCCGCCAGCAGGGCGCCGACGGAGACGCCGACGTTGGTCACGGCCCGCAGATAGGCCCGGAACTCCTGCGGCCGGTCCCCTCCGTAGTGCCGGATGAGCGGACTGCGGGCGGCCACCCCGGCCGCCTTCGCCCCGGTGGCCGCGCTGACCACCAGGACGAACGGCCAGAACCCGGTCGCGGTCACGAAGGCGGCCGTGGCCAGCGCCTGGACGAGGAGCGTCGCGGCGTAGACGCCCCGGGCTCCGCGCCGGTCCGCGAGATGACCCACGGCGATGCCCAGGGCCAGCGAGAGGAAACCGGCGAGAGCGAGGCCGAGCCCGACCTCGCGGGCCGGAAGGCGGGCGGCCTCGGTGAAGTACAGCACCCCGGCGGTCAGGTAGAGGCCGCTGCCGACGGTGTAGACGAAGTTCGAGGCGGCGAGGACGCGTTGGGGGCCGGGATCCGGCAGCAGTCGGGGCATGACGTGACTCCGCTTTCGCGAGCGGTGGTAAGGACCGAGCCAGCTTGTTGCATATTACTTGCAATAACAAGTGCTTTGCATGAGAGTGCATCGGAGATTGGGGTGTCCATGGAGAAGCGGAGACACGACGGTGTGACCCGGCGTCAGGCCCTCGCGCTCGGCGCGGTGGCCGCGGGGGCGGCGGCACTCGAGCTCGACCCGTCGGCCGCGGCCGCCGCCGAGACCGGTGACTCGCCCGCGACCGGACGGGTCCGCGAGCACTCGTTCGACGAGGGCTGGCTGTTCCTGCGCGGCGACGCCGACGGCGCCGAGTCGCCGTCGTACGACGACGGCTCCTGGCGGCCCTTCGACCTGCCGCACGACTGGAGCATCGAGGACCTGCCGTACGCGACCTCCACCGACGGCGGCGCCACCAGCGACCCCTCGCTCCTGGTCCTCAAGGACCCCGACCCGGACGCACCCGCCCCGCCGCAAGTGATCGGCCCGTTCGACATGCGGCGCAGCCAGAACGGCGGCTCGACCGGGTACACGGTCGGCGGAAGACGTCGACGGCGCGGGCGAACTCGCCGCGGTCGGCAACGGCAACCCGCACAACGTGGACAGCTTTCGGCAGCCCCGCCGCCACACCTGGCACGGCCAGGCACTCGCGATCCTGCGTCCGGCCAAGCGCCCCGGCCGCCTCACCCTGACGGCGAAGGCCACCGGTCTGCGCCCGGCGACCCTCACTCTGCCGGTCAGCGGAAGGTGATGCCCCAACTGCTTGTCCCCGGCCGCTGAATGGCGCACACCCCGCGGAAACCGAACGGCCGTGCCAGCCGTCTCACACACCGACACGGGTAGCCCGATCGAGCTGCCCCGACCAGCACCTTTACAGGGAATTACCGGGAGGCACGCATGGCCATGGTCGGCCTGTTCTGGATCAGCGAGGACGCCGTGTACATCGGGGCCGAGCCGGCAGGCACGGCGTACGGTGTCCGGCTGACCGGCGACGGGGTGGAAGCCCTGGGGCCCGACCGCGCCACCCGCTGGGGCTGGCCGGAGGTGCGGCGGCTCGACGTGGACGCCGTGCCCGTCCGCTCTCCGGCCCGCCGGATCGCCGCCGTCGCCCTCGACTCGCTGGCCGTGCTGGTCACCGGCGCCGGCGAGCTGCCACCCGCCTTCGCCGTCCGGGTGGAGACGGACGACGAAACCCGGGAGGTGAGCGTGCACACCGCCGCCGTCGGCGGCATCTACACGACGGCCGAGTACGAGCTCTCCCGCACGCTCCTCGGGCGGCTCGCCGACGGCTCCGCGAGCGTCGACGCCCTGCTCGCCTGGCGCCGCGACCGGGCCGACGACACCGCCCCCGACCGCGAGGAGCGCGAGGCGCTGCTGCGGAAGTGGGTGGAGTGCTGACGCGCTGACAGCTCACCCTCCCCCGGCGGCGCCTCCCGGCTTCCCGTCCCGTCAATGCCGCTCGGCTCCGCCCCGTTCGGGCGAACGGGCGCTCCGGGAGGGGGGTGCCGGTAACCCGGCTGGGCGGCTCGGATGGTGCGAGCCGGAAGTGTGGCTGACGGTGGTTCATGTCGGGGGTCGGGTCATGACAGCTGATGGAGTATCGGCTGCCCGGCCACGGCGGAAGGATTTCCGAGATGCGCTCTGCCCGCATGATCCTGGCCACGGCGGCGGCGACGGCCGCCTTCGCGTTCGCCGCTCCCGGGGCCCACGCCTACGGGGGCGACGACAGCCATGACGACTCTTCTTACAGCAAGGAGCACGGCGACGACAGCAGGCACGACGAGCAGGGCGGCGGGAGCCACTCCGGTGGCGGTTCGCACGACTCGTCGAGCGGGGACGACTGGGGGTCGGGCAAGGACGACAGCAGGTTCGACCCCGACAGCTACAAGGACGACGAGCACGACAAGGACGGGTACGGCAAGGACAAGGACCACGACAAGCCGCGCGGCGGTGTCCACACCGGTGGCGGCGCGCTGGCCTCGCCGGGCGTCACCGCCGCCGGGCTCTCCGTCGTGGCCGTGGCCGCCACCGGCATGTACGCGCTGCGCCGTCGTAAGGATGCCGAAGCGGGCGTCTGAGGGGCATCCGACGTCCGAGGGCTACGGCCGCCGCCCGCGCGCTTCGCGCTCGGCGGCCGGCTGCCCGCATTCCCGACCGCTGCGCTGCCGTGCCCGAGTGAGGTGGTGACCCATGGCAGCTCGCCCGTCGTCCCCCGCCCCCACCGATCCGGCACCGGCCGAACCGGGCGCCCGCTCCGGCGGACGGCTGCCGATGTGGATCGCCGCGTTCCTGCTCCTGGCCGTCGCTCTGATCGGAGGCCGTCAGAACCCGGCCGACTCGTCCGGGGCGTCCGGCACCCCGCGCGCCGAGAGCGCCCCCACCGCGTCGGCCGCCACGGGCACCGCCCCGGCGGGCGAGCCCCTGCCCCGCTCCAGGCCGACGCGTCTGTCCATCCCGAAGATCTCGGTCGACGCCCCCTTCACACCCCTCGCCATCGCCGACTCGGGCAACCTCGAACCGCCGCCCGCCGACAACGTGAACCTCGTCGGCTGGTACGCCGAGGGCGCCACGCCCGGGGAAGCGGGCACCGCGGTCATCGCCGGCCACGTCGACACGGTGACCTCCGCCGCCGTCTTCGCGCGGCTCGGCGAGCTGAAGCCCGGTGACCGTCTCACCGTCGAGCGGGCCGACGGCACGAAACCGGAGTTCGTGGTCGACAGCGCCGAGACCTTCCCGAAGGACGAGTTCCCCAGCGAGCGCGTGTACGCCGACGCGGCCAGGCCCGAGGTGCGGCTCATCACCTGCGCCGGGGACTACGACCACGCGGTCAAGGACTACACGGAGAACCTGGTGGTGTTCGCGCACCTCCTGTGAGCGCTCTTGTACCCTACGGCGCTGATGACGCCCCCTTCGTACACCGAGGAGGACCGCGGCTGCCTCCGCCTGGTCCTCGCCGTGCCCCTGACCCTGCTCACCCTCGTCGCCGCGTACTTCTGCCTGCTGGCCGTGACCATCCGTCCGTCCGGCCCGTGGGACGACGACGCGTACACCGGCATCGCCGTGGCCTGCGCCCTGACCCTCGGGTGCGCCGGCGGGGCGGCGGGGCTGTGGCTGATTCCGTCGGTGCGGCGGGTCATGGGCTGGGGGTGGGTGGCGCCCGCCCTGGTGCTGGGCGCCGTGGCGGGGGTGCGCTACGGGACGGGTGGCTGACCTCGTGTACGCCACCCGGGTCTCACGGCGTGTGAAGCCCCCGGCCAGACGGCACCCGGATGGCCCTCGGCAACCTCGCCCGGCTGGTCGAGGGGACGGCTCAGCGCGGGTGGTACGGGCGGGGCAGGCGCATACCGCGTTCGGCCATGATCCGCCGTACGCGGTCGGGGTAGTCGGTGATGACACCGTCGACGCCCATGTCCATCAGCGCCTCCACCGTGGCGGGATCGTCGCAGGTCCACGGGACGACCTTCAGGCCCCGGGCGTGGGCCTCGGCCACCATGGCCGCGTCGGAGTAGAAGCGGAAGCCCGGGTCGCCGACCTTGCCGTTCTGCGGGAAACCGTAGTTGGGGGAGAGGGTGGTGACCCCGGGGACGGTGGCCGCCGCCTTGACGAAGTCGCCGCCGTAGTCGTCCGCGTCGATCCCGCCGAGCCACGGGGACGCGCCCGGCAGGCCCACCTGGAGGAAGTCGTAGTTGGTGAGGGCCACCAGCGGCCAGCGGGGGGCGAGCCGGTGCATGGCCTTCAGCGCGCCCCAGTCGAAGGACTGGATGGTGACCTGGTCCTCGATGCCCGAGCGGTGGATCTCCTGGTACACCCGGCGGACGAACACCTCGCGCGGCGCGGTCTGTTCGGGCGCGCCCGCCTCGACCTTCGTCTCGATGTTCAGCTTGACCTTCCTGGCGTGGTAGCTCTTCACCAGGTTCAGGACGTCCTTGAGCTGGACCATCCGGAAACCCTCGACGACCTCCTGCTCGGGGAAACCGGGCAGTTGCCGGTAACCGCAGTCCATGGTCCGGATCTGGGCGAGCGTCAGGTCCTTGATGTACTTCCCGACGTACGGGTACATCGGGTCGCCGGGTACGACGGGCGCCGTGTCGCGGCACTTCTGGGCGCTGACCTGCCGGTCGTGATTGACGACGACCTTGAGGTCCTTGGTGATCTGGGTGTCCAGCTCCAGCGTCGACACCCCGAGGCGCATCGCCTTGCCGAACCCTTCCAGGGACTCCTCGGTCGTCATGCCGAGGCCACCGCGATGGGCCTGGAGATCGAAGGCCGGCCGGTGGGGCGGCACCCCGGGGTGAGCGTCCGTCGCCGCGCGGGCGGTCGCCGGTAACGCCAACGCCGGCACCAGGGCCAGGCCGGCGAGGATGTGCCGTACGGACATCGAAACCTCACTCGGGTCGGTTCGGGGCGAGCGGACGACGGTAGCCCGGCGCCGGACACGCGGCGCGGCCCTGGGGTGATGGTCCTGTGAACGGCGGGAGAGGGTAAGGCGATAACCAGTGTGGTGTTCCGGGGCGGGATGGGTACCCGGTACTCGTGACTGTGCCGCATCCTGCCGAGCGGTCCCGGAACGGGCGGGGCTGGTTCGAGCGGCTGGCCGAAGGCGTCTCCAACCTCACCAGCTCGATCGCCTTCTACTGCTTCTGCCTCGCCCTGGTGGCCGCGTTCATCGCGGTCCACGCCGCCGGTCTCTCCCTGACCTGGCAGGTGTTCGTCGGCGATGTCATGACCGCGGTCAACCTGCTCCTGCTGGCCCTGCTGAAGAACTCCGAGCGACGCGCCGAGCGCGCGGTTCAGCACAAGCTCGACAGCATCGCCGCCGCGCTGCTGGAGCAGAGCGAGGGCAGGACCGGCCAGGCCCACGAGGACCTGCGCCGGGCGATCCGTGTGGAGGAGGAGATCTGAGCCCGCCCGCCTCCGCCCTCGCACCGGGTGCCTCCGGCCGGGAGGCCTCACGTTTCCGTTCCGCTTCGCGCTGCTCCCGCGGGCGCGCTCGGCCGTGGTGGGTGCTGTCGCTCTCGTTCATGCGCGCCGAGTGCCGGCGTCGGCGATGTCCCGGTACCGGTCCAGCGCCAGTTTCAGTTCGGTGAGCACGGGCTCGGGAAGGGTGGCGCCCTGACCGAAGGCCAGGATGTGTTCGGCGACGGTACGCAGTTTGGTGTTCGTGCGCTGCGAGACGTCCCTGAGGACCCGCCAGCCCTCCTCCGGCGCGATCCGCCCCACGGCCACCACCACACCGATCGCCTGGTCGATGACGGCGTGTGAGGTGACGGCCTGCCTGAGCTGCGCGCTCTCCTCCGTCAGCCGCTCGTACTCCGTGGCCAGGTCCGTGGAGGACAACAGTACGAGGGGACGATGCCTGGAAATGGTGAAGAACGCCATGATGTCCCCCTTCGTGTGGTGCGCGTGGCGGAACTCCGGCTTCCCCCGGAACCGGCTCTTCACGCGGCCCCGCACATGTGCCGTACGTCTCGCCGATCACGGCCCGGCGAATCCGGGCACCGGACGTGGTCTACTGGGCGGGCCGCCGGGGGAGCGGCAGGTGCGGACCGTGGGGAAGAGGGCGGGGTAACCGGGGCTCATGAGCGGTACGGGCATGCCCGGGGGGCGGGACACGGGGCCGGTGCCGGCGGGGCGGGACGCCCAGCTCGCGGTCATCGGCTCGGCCCTGGCGGACATCGCCGTCACCGGTACGTGGATCGTCCTGCGGGGCGATCCCGGGATGGGGAAGACCGCCCTGCTGACGGCGGCCGGGACGATGGCCCGGCGCGCCGGTCTGCGCGTGCTGCGGATGACCGGCGCCGAGGCCGAGTCGGGCCTGCCGTTCGCCGCCCTGCACCAGGTGCTCTGGCCGCTGCTCGGCGACGCCGGGGCCCTCTCGGAGGACCAGCGCGTCGCCCTGGAAGCCGCGTTGGGAGTGCGCGAGGGCACACCCCCCGAGGGCTTCACGGTGGCGGGAGCCGCCCTCACCCTGCTCGGCCATGCCGCCGCGCGCCGGCCCGTCGTCGTCCTCCTGGACGACGTGCAGTGGGCCGACCCCTCCAGCGTCGCCGTCTTCGGGTACGTCCAGCGGCACCTGGCCCGGCTGCCCGTCGTCGTCATCGGCGCGACCCGGCCCGCCGCGGCCGTGGCCCGCGAGGAGGGCGACGGCACCGACGGCCTGCCGGGCCGGGTGATCGACCTGGAGCCCCTGGACGAGCGGCAGGCCGAACGGCTGCTGCGCACCCTCCACCCGAGCCTGCCCGAGGAGACCCGCCGCCGGGTGCTGCGCGCCGCCGGCGGCAACCCGCTCGCGCTGCACGAGCTTCCGGTACGGCTGCGGCGGACGGCCGAGGACCGCCCCGCCCGCCCCGGAGCGCCGGGGACGGCCGGGATCGCCGAGCTGTTCGGCGAACTCCCCCTGGGCGAACGGCTCGGGCGCCTGTACGAGGACCGGCTGCGCGCCCTCCCGGACGGCGCCCGGCACCTGCTGCTGACGGCGGCCCTCGGCGGCTCCTTCGCCCAGCGCGTCCCGCTGCTGCGGGAGCTGGCGGACCGCGACGGGGTGTCGCCCTGGACGCGGACCCGTGAGCACATCGAGGCCTCCGGGCTGGCGCACGCCGACCCGGCGACCGGCCGCCTGGCGTTCCACCACCCCCTGGTGCGCGCCGGTCTGGTGCACATCTCCACGCCCGCGGAGCGCCGCGCGGCGCACCGGCTGCTCGCGGACGCCCTGCCCGCCAGAAGCCCGCAGCGACTCACCCACCTCGCGGCCGCCGCCATCGGCACCGACGGCGAACTGGCCGCCCTGCTGCACGCGGAGGCCGACGCCATGGCCGCGCAGGGCGGAGACGCCGAGGCGGCGGCCATGCTCGCCCGGGCGGCGGGCCTGAGCCCGGACCCGAAGAGCCGGACCGCGCGCCTCGTCGCCGCGGCTGCCCTCGCCGGACGGGGCGGACGACTGCGCGCTGCGGCGGACCTCCTCGCCCAGGCCGAGGCCGAGGCCCGCCCGGGACGGCCCGAGCCCGCCGCCCTCTACGCGTTCGCCGCCGGCTACACCCGCCTCCAGCTCGACGGCGACCCGGCACCCGCCGTCGAGCTGCTGCCCGGCACCCTGGACCTGCTGGCCGCGCCGGAAGCCGGGGAGCTGCGCGCCCGGCTGCTGGAACCGATGCTGTTCCTGCTCATCGTCATCGCCGTCCACACCGGCGACGAACGGGCATGGGCCGCCGCCGAACACCAGGTGGCGGGCGCCTCCGAGCTGGCGCAGCTCTGCCGGCGGGCCTGGGCCGGCCCGTGCCGCGCCGTGGACGACGTGCCGGACCGGCTGCGGCAGGCGGTCGCCGCCCTGCCCGAGGACCGGGAGACCGCCGCGGCCTGGCTGCTGCTGTGGACGGCCGCCGCCCTCGACGCCGTCGGCGAGCACGACGCGCTGTGGAGCCGCTTCGCCCGCCACCACGCGTACGCCACCCAGGCCTTCATCGACATCCTCCGCGCGCACGACGACTTCCTGCACGGCCGCTGGGACGCCTCCCTCACCGCCTCCCGCCAGGGCGCCGAGGCGTCCGCCGCCCACGGCTACGCCTTCAACGAGATGCTGTTCCTGCAGAACGTCGCCCAGGTGCTCGCCGCCCGGGGGGACCGCGCCGGTCTCGCCACCCTTGAACCCGTCCTCGGGACCATGGCCCGGGAGCGGCGGATGCGCTTCGTCACCGAGCGGCTGCGGGGCCTGGAGGTGCTGTGCGCGCTCGGCCTCGGCCGGGCCGACGAGGCCTGGCGGTACGCGCGGCGCCTCACCACACCCGGGACGGTCCCGGCCCGTACCCCCTGGTTCCATCTGTCGCTCGTCGACTGGGTGCAGGCCGCCGTCGACAGCGGGCGGCACGCGGACGCCCGGCGCCATCTGCGGGCGGTCCGCGAGTCCGGCATCGCCCACGTCTCGGAGCACCACGGGTTCCTGGTGGCCGTGGCGGAGGCCCTCGCCGCCACCGACGACGAGGCGGACGGACGCCACGCGGCCGTGTACGCCCACCCGGGCGCCGACCGGTGGCCCTTCCCGCTCGCCAGGGCGCACCTCGCCCACGGACTGCGGCTCCGCAGGCAGGGCCGGCCCGGGCCCGCCGCGGACCACTGCCGGGCCGCCCTCACCGCCTTCGCCCGCCTCGGTGCCACGCCCTGGGCCGAACAGGCCGCCCGCGCCCTCGACGAGCCGGACGCCCGCACCGGGGCACCCGGCGACGGCGGTGGATTTCATCCGCTGCTGTCCGCCCAGGAGCTGCGGATCGCCGAGCTGGCCGCCCAGGGGCTGACCAACCGCCAGATCGGGGAGAGACTCGGGCTGTCGCCGCGTACCATCGGCGCCCACCTCTACAAGATCTTCCCCAAGCTGGGCATCACGACCCGTGGCGGGGTCGCCCGGGCCCTGGAGGAGACCCGGACCCGGCCCGGTCCTTGGGCAGGGCCCTCGCCAGGGCCGCCCGCGAGGTGATCCCCAGTTTGGGGAAGATGCGGTACAGGTGCGCTCCGACCGTCCGGGGGGACAGGTGCAGCTCGGCGCCGACCTCCTTGTTGGTCAGCCCGGTGGCGACCAGACGCGCGATGCGCAGCTCCTGTGCCGTGAGCGGGCCGCAGCCCGATGTCGCCGGACCGGCGCCCGCGACAGGGCCGAGGGCGGCGAGCTCGGCGCGGCACTGGTCCGCCCAGGGCGTGGCCCGCAGGTCCTGGAAGGTGCGGCAGGCGGCCCGCAGGAGGTCGTCCGCCTCCGCCGGCCGCCCCCGGCGGCGCAGCCAGGAACCGTGCGCCAGCCGCAGCCGCGCCAGGTCGAACGGCCACTGCCCGGCGCCCGGCATGGCGTAGGCCGCCGCGTAGGCCGCGTCCGCCGTGTCGTCCTCGGCCGTCAGCGCGGTCGCCGCGGCCAGCAGGAAGGCGTGGTGCCCGGAGATGGCGTCCATCCGTGCCGCCCGCCCCGCCGCGACGTGCGCCAGCGCCTCCGACCGGCGCCCGCAGCGCAGGCTCGCGGCCACCAGGTCGAAGAACGGCAGATGGCACCAGGACAGACCGCGCGGCAGGTCGCCGGGGGCCATCAGCCGGCGCAGCCGGGCGTACGCCTCCTCGTGCCGCCCGTGCGCCAGGGCGGCGAGGGCGTCGAGGTGGTCCAGATGATCCGTGACGAACCGCAGCCGCGCCTTCGACGCCGCCGGTTCGATCCGGGCCCGCAGCTCCCTCAGGCCCCGCTCGTCGCCGCGGCCCGCCAGGAAGTAGGCGTAATAGTGCCGGAAGAGCAGGGCGTTGGTGTGGTAGCCCAGTTCCTCCGCGGTCTCGGCCTCCCGCAGACAGTCCTGCGCCGCGTCCCAACGGCCCCGCAGGAACGCCTGATAGCACCTCGCCTTCGCCAAAGACCCCTGGGTGGCGTAGGCGTGCTCCCCGGCGAAGAGCCGCCACAGGTCCGCGTCGCCGCCGCCGACCGCGGCCGACGTCCACAGCAGCAGCCAGGCACTGCCCGTCTCGCCGCGGGCCGTCAGCCGCGCCACCAGCGCGCGCAGTTCCGCCTCCGCCCCGTGCGCCGTGCGCGGCGGGTCCGCCCAGGCACGGTGGCACAGCCGGGCGGCGGGGGACACGTCCTCGCGGTGCCGCTCCAGCGTCTGCCACCCCCTCGGGTCGCCCGTGTACACGGAGGCCAGCAGCAGCTTGAAGACCATCTGCTCCACGAGGTCGCCGAAGTCGGGGGCGCCGGGAGCGGTCAGCGCGGCCAGGGCGCGGGGCAGCAGCGAGAACGACGAGGCGAAGTCGACATGGTGACTTTGGTCGACGTACACGACCGCGTAGGCGAACAGCGGGGCGATGTCCTCGGGCACCGGCCCCCGCCGCAGTTCCCGCACCAGTTTCGCCGCGTACGCCAGGCGCCCGCCCCGGGCGGACATCACCGCCGCCCAGGTCAGCCGCCGCGCCCGGTCCCCGGCGTCGGCGCTCAGGGCCGCAGCGCGGTCCAGCAGCAGCGCCCCCTCCGCGTCACCGCCGCGCAGCGCGATACGGGTTCCCGCCTCCTGCAGCCGGGCGGCGAGCCGTTCGTCCGGCCCCTCGGCGGCGGAGGCCTCGTGCAGCAGCCGGCGCGGGTCGTCCCCGGCGAGCCGCCCGGCCAGCGTCCGGTGGGCGGCCCGGCGCTCCGCGTCCGAGGCGGCGGCGATCACGGCACTGCGCACCAGCGGGTGCCGGAAGACCAGCCGCCCGGTGTGGTCCAGCCGGGCCAGCCCGCTGCCCTCGATGTGACCGAGCGTCCGCTCCGCGCCGTCCGGCCCGCCGACCACGCCCTCCCGTACGAGGCCGCTCCCGTCCAGCGCGATCAGCAGCAGCACTCTCGCCGCGTCGGCGGGGAGCGCGCGCAGCCGTCGTACGTACACCGCCTCCAGCCGCTGTCCGAGCGGCAGGCGTTCCGGGAGCGGCACGATGCCCCTGCGGTGCTCGGCGGCCAACTGGTCCGGCAGCTCCGCCAGGGCCAGCGGGTTGCCCGCCGCCTCGTCCATCACCCGTTCGGCGGTGACGGCCGTCAGCCCCGGATGCCAGCGCCGCAGCAGGGCGCACGACTCCTCGCGCGACAGCGCCTCGACGTCCACCGGATGGGCGGGCCAGCCCTCCAGCGCGGAGCCGTCGGGACGGCTGGTGCACACCATGACGGCGGGCAGGTCGGTGATCCGCTGGTGCAGGAAGAGGAAGACGGCGGCGCTGGAGGAGTCCACCCAGTGCAGGTCGTCCACGAGGATCAGCACCGGACGGCGGCGCGCTTCCTCGGCGAGCAGTGCCAGCGCGGACGCGCCGACCATGAAACCCCCGGAGGGCAGCCCGTCGCGCAGGCCCAGGGCCCGCTCCAGCGCGTCCCGCTGCTGCCCGGACAGCGCCCGCGACTTCTCCAGCAGCGGCCGGAGCACCTGGTGCAGCGCCCCGAAGGCGATGCCGACCTCCGCCTCGCCGGCCGCCGCCCGCAGCACGGTGAAGCCCTGCTCCCCGGCGCGCGCGGCCGTCCAGTCCAGCAGCGAGGTCTTCCCGATGCCGGGGTCACCGCGTAGCACCGTCGCCGAGCCGCCCGCCCCGGACCGCGCGCCCGCCAGGGACCGCTCCAGCACCGCGCGCTCGCGCCGCCGGCCGACAAGGGGCGTGTCGCCGCGCCCGTCTCCCACGGTTCTCCCCTTCTCGTGTCCCCGCGCCATCGTGCCATCGCCGCGTTGCCCGAGCGTGCACGCCTCTTGCCCCTGCCCGCAGGAATGCCGGCCGTTCCCCCCGTCGGCACCGCGATCGCCGCAGGCTGGACCCCGTACGATCCCGTCGACCAGGGGGCCGCATGAGCCTGACACCCGCATCCGCCGACAACCTCGGCTTCCTCCACGTGACCACGGTGCGGGGCACGGCAGGGACCTACGTCCACGACCCCGTCGCCGCCGCCGACCCGTCACTGCTGCTGGGCCTGCACGCCTCCGGCCGCGCGACCCTCGTCCGACGGGGGACCACCGAGCCCTGCCGGTCCGACGACCTCTTCGTCGGCGAGGGCGCGGAGCCCTTCGCACTGCACGCGTCCGAGGACTTCGTACTGCACCTGGTGCGGATACCGCGGTACGCCCTCTCCCTCACCGACCGCCAGGTGCGCGCCCTGACCGGGCGGGCCCCCTCCGCCGACGGCGCGGTGGCGCCGCTGCTCGGTACGCTCCTGCGGGAGGCCGTCGGCGCGATGGACGCGTACTCCCCTCGGACGGCGCTCCATCTCGCGGGCAGCGTCGCCGAGTTGGTCGCCCTGCTGGCCGTCGACGACGCCGACGCCGGGCCCCGGGGCGGCGAGGGGCGCGAGAGCCTGGTCCGGCAGGTGCGCGCCCACGTCGACGCGCGCCTGTGGGACCGGGAGCTGACGCCCGCGAGTCTCGCCGCGGCCCAGCACATCTCGATCCGCTACCTGCACAAGCTCTTCGAGGACCACGGCAGCACGGTGGGCCGGTGGATCCAGCACCGCCGCCTGGAGGAGGCACGGCGCGAACTGGCCCGCCCCGGTCGGACCGACACCACGGTCTCCGCGGTCGCCCGCCGCTGGGGCTTCGCCAGCGCCACCCACTTCAGCCGCAGCTTCCGCGCGGCATACGGCGTCTCCCCCAGCGACTGGCGCGACGCCCGACTCCGCCCGACCCGGGGCACGGGGAACGCCCCCGGCTGACGGGCCGGTGCGGCGGGCGCTCCGCGCGGGTCGGAGCGGGCGGGCTGTGGTGTGTGGGGATGCCGGTGTGGCTCCGGGCCGGGGGTGGTCGGGGCTGGGTGGTCGGTGTGGCGGGTGTCGGCGGGGACCTGGGCGGCTCAGCGGTGCCGGGCCGATCCGCGGGGCGCGGGGGATGTGGACGCGTTGGTGCGTCAGGACGCGTGTGCCGACTCCGTGGATCCGGTGGTTTCGCCGAAGGCGGCGGTGTCGGTGGGGTGGCCGGACGCGTCGGCGGGGTGGTTGTCCCCGGTGGGGGGCCAGTCGCCCGCGGGGGAAGCGGTCGACGGTGCGACCGCCAGGCGGCGCCACTGCTGCGGCGCGTGACCGTGGACGGCCTTGAAGGCGCGGCTGAAGTGGGCCGCGTTGCCGAAGCCCCAGCGGGCGGCCACCACGGAGATGGACGGGCTCACCCGGCCGCGCCGGGCCAGCTCCCGCGCGCACTCCTCGACCCGGCGCCGCTGGATCAGCCGGCCCACGGTGATCCCCTCCCCTTCGAAGAGGCGGTGCAGATAGCGGACGGAGATGAGATGCGCCGCGGCGATCCGCTCCGCGGACAGCTCGGGGTCCTCGAGATTCCGCTCGACGTACTGACGGATCGTGGCGACCAGCCGGTCGCGTCCCGTCTCCGCGGGTTCCCGGGACTCCTCGGTGAGCTCGTCGACCAGGGCCGCCACCAGTTCGGTGACGATCCCCCCGAGCCGCTCGCCCACCGCGGCCGGAATCCGGGACGCCGACTCCTCCAGCCGTGGCAGAAACGTGGCCAGCAGCGCGGCCGTCCCGCCCGCCGGCGCGAGGACGCGGGCGGTCACGGAGCGCAGGTGCGTCACCGGGACGTGCAGGGCGTGGACGGGCAGGCGGAAGAAGAGGACCCCGGCCCGGTCCCGCTGCTCGACCGAGAAGGGCCGACGCAGATCGATCAGGGCCTGCCGGTCGCTCTCCACCAGGGCACCACGCCCGTCCTGCGCCAGCCGCACGGTTCCGTACCGGGCGATCACCAGGGCGATCGCGTCCCCGGCGTCCTGCGCGATGGAGCCCGCGCCCCGGGCCAGGCGCAGCGGCCCGGCCTCCCAGGCGAGCGTGCGGACGTAGCCGAGGTGATGCGAGGTCACCCGGCCGCGCGCGGGGCCGTCCTGCCCCACACGCTCCACGACCGGCGCCAGCCGGCGTGAGACCGCGGCCGCCACCTCGGTGGACGCGGTGGTGTCCGGGGAATCGGCCGTCTCGTGTCGAGCGCTCAAGAGGGCTCCCTTCAGCCGTCCCAGGAATGCGGTGCGCGGTGCGCGTGAGGGGGGACGGTCACCCCTTTCCACGGCCCTTCGACCGAGTCTCGGGCGCGCCCGGAGGGAGGTGTTAGGTCATATGACTGCACATCACTGTGACGGGCGGCGAAGTGTGCACGCAGCGACCCGGGTGGATACGGTGGCCCCGCCCACGCACCGTGACCGGCCCTCTAGGGTGGACACCCGTGTCGGCAGAGCCGCTTCCGGCACGGAGCGCCTGCTTGCCCGGCCGCGGGTGTGGATCCGCTCCTTCGAGCGGCCCGTGGTCCGCCCCTCAAGCAGGAGTTCCGGTGGAAGAAGACGTTGCGCCCTTCCGGGCGGCGCCTGTTCTCGAAAGACGGGCCCGGGCCTTCGTCGAGGAGTTCACCTGCCCCACGCCCTCGGCCACCGACGAAGCCGCCTCCCGGACCCGCATGGCGGCCCTGTGGAACGGCGGCGGCCGGGACGAGCCCGACATCGAGGAGGAGTGGCTGGCCCTGCCGGGCGGCGACGGCAACCGCATCCGGGTGCGGATCCTGCGCCCCGCGGGCACCGAGGAGCCACTGCCGGTGGTGCTGTACCTGCACGGCCTGGGCTGGATGCTCACCGACGCCTACGCGCACCGCAAACTGGTCGCGGACCTGGTGCTGGGAGCGGACGCCGCCGTGGTCGTCCCCGAGTACGACGTGCCGGAGGACGCCCGCCACCCGGGCGCCGTCGAACGGGCCTACACCGTCGCCCGGTGGATCGCCCGGCAGGGAGCCGAATGCCGGCTGGACGGGACCCGGATGGCGGTCGTCGGCGTCAGCGCGGGCGCTCAGCACGCGGCCTCCCTCACCCTGGTGGCGCGGGAGCGTGGCGGGCCGGCCCTGCGCCACCAGGTGCTGGTCTGTCCGGTCACCGACGCGGCGATGAACACCCCCTCCTACCGGCAGTTCGCGGACGGGTACTTCCTCGGCCGTGCCGCCATGTACGGCTACTGGCAGCAGTACGCGCCGGATCCGCTGTCCCGCGCACACGGCACGGTCTCCCCGCTGCGCGCGGACACCCGCCGGCTACGGGGACTGCCGCCGGCGCTCGTGCTCACCGCCGAGGCCGACGTGCTGCGCGACGAGGGCGAGGCGTACGCGGCACGGCTGAGGGAAGCGGACGTCCCGGTCGTGTCGGCCCGCTACCACGGCACGATCCACGGGTTCGTCCTGTTCGACCTGCTCCGCGGCACGTACGCGTCCAGGGCGGCCCGCATCCAGGTGACGGACACGCTGCACGCCGCCCTGCACGGCACCTGACCCGGTCAGTCGGCGCGACCGGCACCGTCCATGGGCCCACCGGCATCCCGGTGCCGCCGCCACTCGCTCGGTGTCACCCCGTACGCCGCCTGGAACCGGCGGCTGAAGTGGCTCGGGCTGCTGAACCCGCACCGGGCGGCGACGGCCGCGACGGTGAGGCGGTCGTAGCGGACGGCGGCCAGCATCCGCCGTGCTTTTTCCAGCCGTTCGGAGATCAGCCACTGCTCCAGGCTGACGCCCGCATCGCTGAACAGCTGGTAGAGCCGGCGCACGGAGACGGCGTGCTCCGCCGCGATCCGCTCCGGCGTCAGGTCACCGTCCGAGAGGTGCCGACGCGCGTAGGCCATGACCCGGGTCAGCAGGGTGTCGTCCATGGCCGACCTGACCGGGGCGGTCTCCTCGCCGTGCGCGGCCGACAGGAGCAGGGCGCGGACGAGGTCCGCGGTGGCGCTCGCGAGGGCCTGCGCGCCGGGGTCGGCCTCCATACGGCCCGGATCGCGCCACAGTGCCCGCAGATGCTGCAGCACCATGTCGTGCAGCGGGCTGGCGCGCAGCCGGAGGGAGGCCTTCACCACCGTGTCCACCGGCAGGCCGAGGCGGTCCACGTCGAACATGACGGCCTGCGAGGACCCGCTCCCGGACCAGCCGTACACCCGCGGTGACAACTCGTGGAAGACACAGATGTCGTCCGGGCCCAGCAGATGGCGCCGCCCCGCGACCTCGGCGCGGTGCACGCCCTCGGGCTGGAGCGAGACGGAGACGACGGGGTTGCTGCGGTGGTGGCGCACATGACGCTGCGTCCGCCGCACCTCGAAGCCCGAGTTGCGGGTGGCGAAGAGGTCCAGGCCGCCCACCCGCCACAGTTCCATGCGCGCGTGGATGCCCGCCTCGGGCTCCTCGTGGACGACGTCGTTGGGCACCGACTCGTCCGTCAGTGTGTGATGGAACACCTCCGCCCGCTCACGCGGCGCCACCGTGTCCAGATCGAGCAACAACACGTGAGCTCCCCAAGAGAAACGTTGCCGCACGGGCGCAACCGAGACTTTCACATGCTCCGCAAGATCGGCAAAAAGTGCTCGGGTACCCCTGTCTCTCCCTTCCAATCATGTCTCCTGCCCATCTTTTTCACGTTGCGGGGAACTTGGCCGGAAGCTTTGTGGGCCGTCGCTCGCGTGGGTTAGCCTGCGGCGTATTTTCTCCGTAGACACATCCGTGAACTGCGGAAACGCGCACGATCAGCCGGGTCGCCCAGCGGCCCCGGCACGGTTTCCGAGTCCTTCGACCAAGGGCTCCCGGGAGCGGAACGAGGGTACGCATGGCCGGCAAGGCGACCGAGGTGACCGAGGCGGTCCCGGGTGACCAGGAACTGAGACGACTTCTCGCGGGTCTGACAGCCGTGCGGGACGGCGACTTCGGGACGCGCCTGCCCGCCGACTCCGACGGTCTGATGGGCGACATCGCCACCGTGTTCAACGGCATGGTGGACCAGTTGTCGGTGTTCACCTCCGAAGTGACCCGGGTGGCCCGCGAGGTGGGCACCGAGGGCACCCTGGGCGGTCAGGCGGAGGTGCCGGGCGTGTCCGGCACCTGGGCCGACCTGACCGACTCCGTCAACGCGATGGCGGGCAACCTCACCACGCAGGTGCGGGACATCGCGCAGGTGGCGACGGCGGTGGCCAAGGGCGACCTGTCCCAGAAGGTCGACGTACCCGCGCGCGGCGAGATCCTCCAGCTGAAGGAGACCGTCAACACGATGGTCGATCAGCTGTCGGCGTTCGCGGACGAGGTCACCCGCGTCGCCCGCGAGGTCGGCACCGAGGGCCGCCTCGGCGGGCAGGCCCAGGTGCCGGGGGTCGGCGGTGTGTGGCGCGACCTGACCGACTCGGTGAACTTCATGGCGGGCAACCTCACCGCCCAGGTCCGCAACGTCGCCCAGGTGACCACGGCCGTCGCCCAGGGTGATCTCTCGCAGAAGATCACCGTCGACGCGCGCGGTGAGATCCTGGAGCTGAAGAACACCATCAACACGATGGTCGATCAGCTGTCGGCGTTCGCGGACGAGGTCACCCGCGTCGCCCGGGAGGTCGGCACCGAGGGGCGGCTCGGCGGCCAGGCCGACGTCAAGGGCGTCAAGGGAACGTGGCGCGACCTGACCGACTCGGTGAACTTCATGGCGGGCAACCTCACCGCCCAGGTCCGCAACGTCGCCCAGGTCGCCACGGCCGTCGCCCAGGGTGATCTCTCGCAGAAGATCACCGTCGACGCGCGCGGTGAGATCCTGGAGCTGAAGAACACCATCAACACGATGGTGGACCAGCTGTCGGCGTTCGCGGACGAGGTCACCCGCGTCGCCCGCGAGGTCGGCACGGCCGGCAATCTCGGCGGACAGGCGACCGTGCGGGGTGTCTCCGGCACCTGGAAGGACCTCACCGACAACGTCAACGTGATGGCCTCCAACCTCACCGGACAGGTGCGCTCCATCGCCCAGGTCGCGACCGCCGTGGCCAAGGGCGACCTCTCGCAGAAGATCACGGTCGAGGCCAAGGGCGAGGTCGCGGCGCTGGCCGACGTCATCAACACGATGGTCGACACGCTTTCGGCGTTCGCGGACGAGGTCACCCGGGTCGCCCGCGAGGTCGGCACCGAGGGCCGTCTCGGGGGCCAGGCCCACGTGCCGAACGTGGCCGGCACCTGGAAGGACCTCACCGACAACGTCAACTCGATGGCCAACAACCTCACCGGCCAGGTGCGCAACATCGCGCTGGTGACGACCGCGGTCGCCCGCGGTGACCTCTCCAAGAAGATCGACGTCGACGCCCGCGGCGAGATCCTGGAGCTCAAGACGACCATCAACACGATGGTCGACCAGCTCTCCGCCTTCGCCGACGAGGTCACCCGCGTCGCCCGCGAGGTCGGCACCGAGGGACGCCTCGGCGGCCAGGCCGAGGTGGAGGGCGTCTCGGGCACCTGGAAGCGCCTCACCGAGAACGTCAACGAGCTCGCCGGCAACCTGACCCGGCAGGTGCGCGCCATCGCCGAGGTGGCGAGCGCCGTGGCCGAGGGCGACCTGACCCGGTCCATCACCGTGGACGCCTCCGGCGAGGTCGCCGAACTCAAGGACAACATCAACTCGATGGTGGAGTCCCTGCGCGAGACCACCCGCGCCAACCAGGAGCAGGACTGGCTCAAGACCAACCTGGCCCGGATCTCCGGCCTGATGCAGGGACACCGCGACCTGCCCGTCGTCGCCGAGCTGATCATGGACGAGCTGGTTCCCCTGGTGTCCGCCCAGTACGGCGCCTTCTACCTCGCCGAGGACGGCGAAGCCGGGCCCGAACTGCGGCTCGTCGGCTCCTACGGCCGCCCCGAGGAGGATTCGCGGCCCGTCCGCATCCCCTTCGGCCGCTCGCTGGTCGGCCAGGCGGCCCGCAGCCGCCGCACCATCGCCGTGGACGAGCTGCCGCCCGGCTACATCACCATCTCCTCCGGACTCGGACAGGTGGAGCCCAGCGCCCTGTTGCTGCTGCCCATCGTCTTCGAGGACCAGGTCCTCGGCGTCATCGAACTGGCCTCGGTCCGCTCCTTCGCCCAGATCCAGCGGGACTTCCTGGAAATGCTGATGGAGACCATCGGCGTCAACGTCAACACGATCGTCGCCAACGCCCGCACCGATGAGCTGCTGGACGAGTCGCAGCGCCTGACGTCCGAACTCCAGGTCCGCTCGGCCGAGTTGCAGGCACGACAGGAGGAACTCCAGCGCTCCAACGCCGAACTGGAGGAGAAGGCCTCCCTGCTCGCCGAACAGAACCGGGACATCGAGGCGAAGAACCTGCAGATCGAACAGGCGCGGCAGGAACTGGAGGCCCGCGCCCAGCAGTTGTCGCTGGCCTCGAAGTACAAGTCCGAGTTCCTGGCGAACATGAGCCACGAGCTGCGCACCCCGCTGAACAGTCTGCTCATCCTGGCCCAGCTGCTCGCCCAGAACCCCTCCCGCAACCTCACCCCCAAGCAGGTCGAGTACGCGGGCATCATCCACTCCGCGGGCTCCGACCTGCTCCAGCTGATCAACGACATCCTCGACCTGTCCAAGGTGGAGGCCGGGAAGATGGATGTGGCGCCGGAGCGCGTCTCGCTGCGGCAGCTCATCGAGTACGTCGAAGCCACGTTCCGGCCGATGACGACGCAGAAGAGCCTCGACTTCACGGTCACCACCGCAACCGGCGCGCCCGCGGACCTGCTCACCGACGACTCCCGGCTGCGCCAGATCCTGCGCAACCTGCTGTCCAACGCGGTGAAGTTCACCGAGCAGGGCCAAGTCCAGCTGCGGATCGAGCCGGCGCTGGACGGCGAGGTGCCCGACGGGGTGCTGCGCAGCGGCAGCGTCGTCGCCTTCCGGGTCAAGGACACCGGGATCGGCATCCCGGAGCGGCAGCTGGAGACGATCTTCGGTGCCTTCCAGCAGGCGGACGGCACGACCAGCCGCAAGTACGGCGGCACGGGCCTGGGCCTGTCCATCACCCGGGAGATCGCGCACCTGCTCGGCGGCGCCGTCACCGTCGACAGCACCCCCGGCAAGGGCAGCACGTTCACGCTGTTCCTGCCCGTGGCCCGGCCGGACTTCGAGGAGGTGACGCGGACCGGCCGCCCGCCGCAGCAGGCGCTGGAGGCCGTCGCCTCCGAGCCGGTCACCGACGCCGCGCCCCGCGAGGGTGTCGTCCGTACCGGCACCAAGCGGCGTCCGCGCCGGCTGCTGGTCGTCGAGGAGCGTCCGCGCGGACTGCTCACCCTCGTCGCCGAGAGCGTGGTCAGAGACCTGGCGCACGGCCGGGAGGGCGACCCCTCGTACGCGCCCGTCGACATCATCACCGCCGTCGGCGCCCAGGAGGCGGCCGGTGCGCTGGCCGCCGAGCCGTGCCACTGCGTCGTCGTCGAACTGGGCACGCCGGAGGGGGAGTCGGCCGGCTTCCTGGACGCCCTGCAGGGCGACTCGGCGCTGGCGAGCGTTCCGGTCCTGGTGCACACCGGCCACCGGGTCGGCCCGGTCGGGGAGGACACCGCGCGCTCCGGTCCCGAAGGCCGGTCGCTGGAGTACCTGTTCAGCCTGGACGAGCTGCGCGAGCGCATCGCCCTGCACCTCTCCACCGAGGAGCCCGGCGAGGTGCTGACCCTGGTCCGGCCCGAGGAACCACAGCGGCCGGCGCTCGACCCCGGCGACACCGACGCCGCGGGCCGTACCGTGCTCGTCGTCGACGACGACGCGCGCAACCTCTTCGCGCTCAGCGGGATCCTCGAACTCCACGGCTTCCGTGTGCTGCACGCGGAGAACGGCCGCAAGGGCATCGAGACGCTGGTCGACAACCCGGACGTCGCCCTCGTCCTGATGGACGTGATGATGCCGGAGATGGACGGCTACACCGCCACCGCCGAGATCCGGAAGATGCCGCAGTACGCCGACCTGCCCGTCATCGCCGTGACCGCCAAGGCGATGCCCGGCGACCGGGAGAAGAGCCTGGCCTCCGGCGCCAGTGACTACGTCACCAAGCCGGTGGACACCCAGGACCTCATCGCATGCGTCCGACGCTGGCTCCCCGCATGAGGAGGCCCGTGCCCGCCCCAGCCCCGCGCCCGCACCATCGCGCCCCGGGGCCGTCCGCCAGCCGAGGAGCCCGCACACCGTGACCACGTACGACTCGACCCCCGAGCCGACGAACGACCCGCCGCCCCCCGAACGCGGCGCACCCGTGCAGCCGCAGCCCCGGCCCGACACCGGCACGCCGGACGCCGCCTTCGACGCCGACGAGCCGGGCACCGCGGCACCCCTGGTCCCGTCCGCCGCCGACACCTCCGCCCTCATCCCCGCCCAGCCCGGTCCGGAGGCCGGCCTGGCGGAGGCGTCGCGGACCTCGCCGGTGGGCAGGCTCGCCGCGACCGTGGAGCGGCTGCGCCGGGAGGTGCGGGCGGCGCAGGTCGAGGCCGAGGGGCGGGCGCTGATCGAGCTCGCCAAGGGCATCCTCGTCGAGCGGCTCGGCTGCGGCCCCGCCCAGGCCGCACGCCAGCTCGCGGAACTCACCGAGCAGGCCCGGGTGACCCCCCTGGAATTCGCGGTGGAGGTCATCAACCAGGCCGCCCGGGACCGGATGTCCGAGGTGACCGGGGCCTTCCTCGCCGCCACCGCGGAGGAACCGGAGCTCGTCGACGAGTCGGCCGCCGTACGGCTGCGCGCGGCCGAGAGCGGCGCCCTGGCGGCGAACGACACCCAGGCCGTGGCCGACTCGCTGCTCCAGCACGCGCTGCAGCCGCTCGGCGCGGTCGGCGTGGCCATCTGGGCCGCGGGGTCCGACGGTTCGCTGACCCTGGCCGGCAGCGCCGGATTCCCGCTCGCCGAGGCCGCCCGCTGGCGCTACGTCCCCCCGGACGTGGCCACGGTGGCCCGGCGCGGCCTCACCGAGCGCGCGGGACAGTGGCTGCCGTCGCTCTCGGAGTCGGGCCTGCCCACCATCGGCCGGTCCCTGTACCCGGACGGCGGCCGGGTGGCCGTACCCGCCGGGGCCGGTGGCCGCATCCACGGCGTGCTGGAGATCGCCTGGCCCAAGCCCGAGGAACCCCAGCCGCCGCAGGTCGTACGGCAGGTGGAGGCGCTGGCGGAGCTGTGCGCCCACACCCTGGAGACGTACACGCTGCTGCACGGGCAGCCGTACGAACACCGGGTCCTGCCGGACGCGCACGAGCTGACCGATCTCGCGGACGGACTGCACGACCCGGCCCTGGTCCTCGTCCCGCACCTCGACGGCGCCGGCCACCTCGTCGACTTCCGCATCCAGCACGTCAACAGCCGCTTCCTCGACCCGGCGGGCCGGTCCCGGGCCGTCGTCAACGGCGCCCTGCTGCTGGAGGCCTACCCGATGGCCGCCGGCGAGAGCGAGCTGTACCAGAGCGTCGAGCGGGTCTACGCCACCGGTGAGCCGTTCCGGGCGCGGCGCATGAACCTCACCGCGCTCGTCGACGAGGTCCCCCTCGCCGCCGTCGCCGACATCAGCATCAGCCGCCACGGCTCCAGCGTGCTGCTCATCTGGCGGATCGAGGACGAGACCGCCCGGCTCGCCAGCCTGCTCCAGCACGCCCAGCGCCTGGGCCGCATCGGCGGCTTCGAGGAGAACCTGCTGACGGGCGAGATCACCTGGAACGGCCAGCTGTTCAGCCTGTACGGCCGCCCGCCCACCAGCCCCCCGGTCGCGCTGGAGGAACTGCCCGCCCACGCCCACCCCGACGACGCCACCACCATCAGGCGGTTCCTGCGGACCCTGATGCACCACCGGCGCCCGGCCTCCGCCGCCTTCCGTCTGCTGCGGCCCGACGGGGTCACCCGCCATATCCGGGTCGTCGCCGAACCGGTCCTCGACACCGACGGCCGGCTGTTCGTCGTCCGCGGGGCCTACCAGGACATCTCGGCCCAGCACTGGACCGAGGTCGCCCTCGCCGCCACCCGCGACCAGCTGGCCCACACCGAGCAGCAGGCCGACGAGCGCAACCGGCTGGCCCTGCAGCTGCAGCACGCGATCATGCCCCCGGCGCAGGCCCCGTTGGAGGTGCCCGAACTCCAGATCGCCGTGCGCTACCGCCCCGCCGAGACGGAGCAGCTGGTCGGCGGCGACTGGTACGACGCGGTCGTGCTGCCCACGGGACTGGTGCTGCTGTGCGTGGGGGACGTGGCCGGGCACGGCATCGAGGCGGCCACCAGCATGGTGGTGCTGCGCAACGCGCTGCGCGGCCTCGCGGTCACGGGCGCGGGGCCGGCGCAGCTGCTGTCGTGGCTCAACATCGTGGCGCACCACCTGACGGGCGCGGTCACCGCGACCGCCGTCTGCGCGCTGTACGACGGCGACAGCCGCACCCTGCGCTGGGCCCGGGCCGGGCACCTGCCCCCGGTGGTAGTCCGGGACACGGAGGCGAGTGCCCTGCCGGTCGTCAAGGGACTGCTCCTCGGCGCCGTACCCGAGGCGGTGTACGAGGAGACAGAGGTCCAACTGGCCCCCGGCGACACACTGTTGATGTACACCGACGGTCTGATCGAGCGCCGCGACCGGTCCGTGGAGGAGTCCCTGTCGCATCTGCTGTCCACCGCCCGGTCCGCACCCGGCACGCTGGACCAGCAACTGGACCGGCTGCTCACCTACAGCAGGTCGGATACCGACGACGACACCTGCATCGTCGGTATCCGGGTCGTGTGACGGCGGGCGGGTGGGCTCGGGGAGGATACGTCCATGGACAGTGCGTCAGACGATGTGAAGCAGGCGATCGCGGGCGAGTTGCTGCTCATGGATCCGGAAGTACGCGCCTCGCGCGAACGGGCCGGGCAGCTCCTCGACCCGGAGTTCGTCGAGGTCGGCGGATCCGGGCGGCGGTGGACGTATGAAACCATGCTCGCCGAACTGAGCGACCACCCCGGCAGTTCGCCGGATGCCCCCCGATACGAGCCCTCGGATATGTCGGGGGTGCTGCTCGCGCCGGGTCTGGTGCATCTGACATTCGAGACCATGCTCGGCGAGCGCCGGACCAGGCACAGTTCGATCTGGCGCAAGGGAGGCGGGGGCCTGGGGTGGCGAATGTACTACCACCACGCCACGCGCGTGCCGCCCGGCGTGGACTGAGGGCCGGCCACTCCTCGCGTGTGCCCAGGGCCGCCACCCGGCATCCGGGTGGCGGCCCTCGACGTGTCGGCGCCTCAGTGGCCGCGGCGCGGGGATCAGACCGCCGGGGCCGGGTACGTCGGGTACTCCACACCGGAGACGTGCTGGACGACGCGGACGACCTGGCAGGAGTAGCCGAACTCGTTGTCGTACCAGAGGTAGAGGATCGCGTTGTCGCCCTCGACCTTGGTGGCGCCGCCGTCGACGATCGAGGCGTGCCGCGAGCCGATGAAGTCGCTGGAGACCGCGTCGGGGGCGGTGGTGAAGTCGATCTGGCGCTTGAGCGGGGAGGTCAGCGACACGTCACGGAGGTAGTCGAGGACCTCCTCGCGGTCGGCCTCGCGTGCGAGCTGGAGGTTGAGGATCGCGATCGATACGTCCGGCACGGGCACACGGATCGAGCTGCCGGTGATCCGGGCCTTCAGGTCGGGCAGCGCCTTGGCGACGGCGGAGGCGGCACCCGTCTCGGTGATGACCATGTTGAGCGGGGCCGAACGGCCACGCCGGTCCGACTTGTGGTAATTGTCCAGCAGGTTCTGGTCGTTGGTGAACGAGTGCACCGTCTCCACATGGCCGCGGAGCACACCGAACTCGTCGTCCATCGCCTTCAGCGGCGGGACGATCGCGTTGGTGGTGCAGGAGGCGCAGGACAGGATCCGCTCGTCCGGCTTGATCGTGTCGTGGTTGACGCCGTGCACGATGTTGGGCACGTCGCCCTTGCCCGGAGCGGTCAGGACCACCTTGTCGATGCCGGGGCGCAGGTGCTTCGACAGGCCCTCGCGGTCGCGCCACTTGCCGGTGTTGTCGATCAGGATGGCGTTCTTGATGCCGTACGCCGTGTAGTCCACCGACGTCGGGTCGTCGGCGTAGATGACCTTGATCTCGTTGCCGTTGGCGGAGATGGTGCTGTTGGTCTCGTCGACGGTGATCGTGCCCTGGAACTGGCCGTGCACGGAGTCCCGGCGCAGCAGTGAGGCGCGCTTGACCAGGTCCTGGTCGCCGCCGCCGCGCACCACGATGGCGCGCAGCCGCAGGCCGTTGCCCGAGCCGGACTTCTCGATGAGCAGGCGGGCGACGAGGCGCCCGATGCGCCCGAAGCCGTAGAGGACGACGTCGCGCGGCTCGCGGCGCTCGATCTTGTCGGCACCGGTGGCGCCGGCGACGGCCTCGGCGGTGAACTCCGCCACCGTCAGACCCCGGTCGTCCGCCTTGTAGGTCGCGGCGAGCATGCCGATGTCGATCTGGGACGGGCCGAGGTCGAGCGTGGTGAGTGCCTGCAGGAACGGCAGCGTCTCGGTGACGGAGAGCTCCGCGCCGGCGATCTGCCGGGCGAACCGGTGCGTCTTCAGGATGCTGACCACCGACTTGTTCACCAAGGAGCGGCTGTGCAGCAGGACGGTGACGTCCCGCTCGCGGTGCAGCTTCCCGATGATCGGGATCATCGACTCCGCGATCTCCTCGCGGTTCTTCCAGTTGGTGAACGAGTCGTCGTTGACAGTCACAGATCTATCTTTCGAGCTAGGCGGCGCTCATATGGTAACCACACGATACTTCGATCTTTCGGGTGGTCGAACAGGGGGTGCCCTTGTGCCGGTGACGGCACGGTGGAACGCTTCCTCTCCGCCGGCGGACGGGGGAGTGGAGGGGGCGGGCGGATGGAGCTGGAGCTGCGGCATCTGCGCGTGCTGTGCGCGATCGCCGACGCGGGAAGCGTCGGCCGGGCGGCATCCGGACTGGGGTGTTCCCAGCCTGCCCTGAGCACCCAACTCCGGCGTATCGAGCGGCACTTCGGTGAGCCGCTGTTCGAGCGCGGGCCGACCGGCGTTCGGCCGACCCCGTACGGCGCCGAGATCGTGGCCCGGGCCCGTGACGTCCTGGACCGTGCCGACGCGATCGGGCACCGCCCAGCGCCCGGCGCGGCGGGCCGCCGCCGCACCCTTCGGGTGGCGGCGACCAACTCGCCGATGCTGTCGGGCGCCGTGTCCGGGATGCGCGCCCGGCTGCCGGACGTCCCGCTCGCGGTGAGCAGCGTGTACGCCTCCTCGCGGATCGTGGAGCTCCTGGAGGAGGGCGCGGTGGACGCGGCCATCGCCGCGGACTATCCCGGTATGGAGCTCAGACACTCGGCGGTGGTGACTCACCGCGGGATCGTCACCGAGCCGAGCTTCGTGGCCCTGCCGTCGCGCCACCGGCTCGTGCGCCGCGCCGAGGTCCCGCTCGCCGAGCTGGCCGGGGACGCGTGGTTTCTCACGCCGGACGACGGGGCGGGCTGGCCGGGTGTGTTCTACGCGGCCTGCGCGGTGGCCGGATTCACGCCGGTGACCGTGCACGAATTCCTCGGAGACCAGGGGCAGTTGCAGAGCATGATCGCCGACGGCCTCGGCGTGTCCGTCGTCCAGGCGACCCTGCGGCCGATCCCGCGCGTGGTGGTCAAGCCGCTGGCCGGTACGCCGCTGTGGTGCCGCTATGTGCTGGCCTGGCGGCGCGACACGGTGGCCGAGGAGGTGGCCGAGACGCTGTTCCGGGCGGCCACCGCCGCCTACCGCGAGCTCGTCGCCGGGTCCGCGCACCTGAGGGCGTGGGCCTCGCGCAACTGGAGTGTGAGCGGGGCGTAGGTCCGGTCCGGTGGGGCACGCCGCGGGCGCGGGGCCCGGCAGGCTCGCATGCGCCCGCGCGGGGGTGCCTTGCTCGCGACATGATCCGTCGGCCGGGCCGAGCGGGCACGGGATGTTATGGCCCGGCGGTGCCATGTGCTATGTCACACGCCATTGTTGGGCCGACCCGGCGCTGAGACAGTGCCTCACACGCCTCATCGCCCCAGCCGAGGCGCATCCGTCCGTGAAGGAGCCCCGATGCGCTATCGCTTCGCGCTGCCCGGACGCATGGCCGGTGCCCTGGCCCTCTGCGTCACCCTCGCCGGCCTGCTGTCGGCGCCGGCCACGGCGGCACCCCCGGCCCGGACCGGCCCGGCCCCCGCGACCCAGGCCCGGACGGCGGTACCGGCCCCGCCGCCGGCCGGTTCGGCCCTCGACGCCACCGAGCGTCCCGAGCTGCAGCAACGGCGGCTCGCCCCGGCCCAGTTACCGCCCCTGGCACCCGCGCCGCCCCGCCGGGGTGCGGGAACCGGCCCGCGCCCCACCGTGCGAGCGGCCGCGTGCACTCCGGGCGACTTCGGCAGCAGGACCGGCGCGGCACTCGTCGCGCTCGTCAGGGCCTCGACCACCGACTGCGTCAACACCCTGTTCGCGGTCACCGGCACCGACGCGCACGCTGTCTTCCGCCAGCCGCAGATGGTCACCGTCGCCGGCGCCTTCACCGAGGCGGCACGCCGCTACCGGGGAGACAACTCCGCGCGCATCCAGCAGCTCGTCCTCTTCCTCCGCGCGGGCTACTACGCGCAGTTCAACCACCCGGCCGAGGTCGGCCCGTACGACGCCAGGCTGACCCGGGCCACCACCCGCGGCCTGGACGCCTTCTTCGCCCGTCCGCACTCCGAGGACGTCACCGCGGCCAACGGCGACGTGCTGGGCGAGGTGGTCGTCCTCACCGACAGCGCCGACCAGCAGGCTCGCTACCTGGACGTCTACCAGCGGCTGCTGGAGGACTACGACAGCTCCTACGACGCCGTCGACAGCATGGTCAGGGCCGTCAACGACGTCTACACCCCCCTCTGGCGCGGCAACTGGAACCCGGACTACGTCACCGCGGTCGCCGCCGACCCGGACATCGTCCGGGCCCTCTACGCGTTCGCGCTCGACCACCTCGACCTGCTCGGCACCGACCGCGGCTTCCTCGACTCCAACGCCGGGATGAACCTCGCCCGCTATGTCGAGCACCCCGCACTGCAGCCCACGGTCCGCCCTCTGGCCAAGGACCTGCTGGACGCCGCGCGGATCACCGGCCCGACCGCCGGGCTGTGGGTCGCGGTGGCCACCCAGGCCGACTCCTACGACCACGACGCGTGCTCCTACTACGACCTCTGCGACCTCACGGGCCGGCTGACCCGGGCGGCCCTGCCCGTCACCCACCGCTGCGACGCGGCGCACACCGTGCGGGCCCAGGCACTGACCGCCGCCGACCTGGACGCCGTCTGCGCGAGCGTGCTGGGCCAGGATCCGTACGTCCACGATCTCGTCAAGGACCAGGGACCCATACCCGGCCAGTACGTGTCGGCCATCGACCTCGTGGTCTTCGCCAGCCGCGCCGACTACCGGACGTACGCCTGGGCCCTCTACGGCGTCAGCACGGACAACGGCGGCATCACCCTCGAAGGAGATCCCGCCGACCCCGCCAACCGGCCCCTGTCGATCATGTACCAGAAGGACCAGGACGACGGCTTCGCGGCCCGGGTCTGGAACCTGAACCACGAGTACACGCACTTCATCGACGCCCGCGACGACATGAAGGGCGACTTCGCCCAGCAGACGACGGTGCCGGACGTGTGGTGGATCGAGGGCCTGGCCGAGTACGTCTCCTACGGCTACCGCGGCCTCACCTACGACCAGGCGGTCACGGAGGCGGGCAAGCACACCTACCGGCTCAGCACGCTGTTCCAGAACACCTACGGCAACAGCGACGTGACCCGCACATATCCGTGGGGCTACCTCGCGGTCCGCTACATGTTCGAGAGACACCCGGCGGACATCCAGCGCATGCTGGCCCGGTTCCGGGCCGGTGACTACCAGGGCGGCTACGCCGTCTACGCCACCGGCATCGGCACCCGCTACGACGCCGACTTCGACCAGTGGCTCACCGCGTGCGCCGCCGGTGCCTGCTCCTGACGGATCTCAGCTGCCGCGGGGCGGCAGGGCCAGATCGGCTGTGACGCGTTTGCCGCCGTCCAGCGGCGCGGCCCGCAGCTGGGCGCAGAGCAGGGCGACGAGCCGCAGCCCGTGACCGCCGATCCGGCGGCCGTCCTTGGGCTGGAGCTCCGGCAGGTATGTGGAGGTGTCCCAGACGGTGATGTGCAGCACATCGCCGCCGGGCGCCAGCTCCAGCAGCAGCCCGCACGGGCCGGGAGCGTGCCGCAGCGCGTTGGTGACCAGCTCGCTGACCACCAGCTGGGCGTCCTGGCTCACCCTCTGGTCGGGAAGATGACCGAGGCGGGCCAGGAACGCCGACACCGCGCGTCGCGCGTCGACGCCGCGCAGGGTGTCGGCGTCCCAGGTGGCGCTGTAACGCAGTGCGGTGGGCGCGCGGGAGTGCCGTTCATCCGTCGCCTGCTTCCTAAGCGGGATGACCATGTTCCATGGGCCTTCGTGTGGGGGGTCCTTGTCCTCGTGTGACGGGGGGCCGTGGTTGCGTCGAGTTCTCGGCTACCCGCAGTCGCCGCGCTCATGAGCGCGAGATTGGGTTGGTCGGTCAGACCCCTCCGTCCACGAGGCCGCCGCGTCGGTGTCGACGGCTACGTCCGGGTAACCGAACTGCGCAAGAACTCACGGAGAACGTCGGCGAGTCCTTCGGGAGCCTCCTCGGCCATATGGTGACCGGACTCGACCGGGCCGCCGACCAGCGTGCCGCCCGCCCAGTCCCGCCAGACGCCCAGCACGTCGCCGTAGAGGTCGACCATGTCGTCCCTGGTGGCCCACAGCACCTGGAGCGGGCAGCCGATGCGCCGGTCCGCCCGCCGGTCGGCCTCGTCGTGCTCCCGGTCGACGCCCAGGCCCGCCCGGTAGTCCTCGCACATGGCGTGCACGGTGGCCGGGTCGTGAATGGCGCGGCGGTAGTCCTCGTACGCCTGCGCACCCATCGGCTCGGGCCCGGCCCGGTACCAGGCCTCGGGATCGGCGCTGATCACCCGCTCCGCGGGCTTGTCGGTCTGCCCGAGGAAGAACCAGTGCCACCAGCTCGCGGCGAACCCCGCGTCGCAGCGCCGCAGCGCCTCCGCGATGGGGACCGCGTCCAGCACGCTCAGGGCGGACACCGCCTCGGGGTGGTCCAGGGCGAGGCGCGTGGCCACGTAGGCGCCCCGGTCGTGTCCGACGACCGCGAACCGTTCGTGGCCGAGGCCGCGCATCACCGCCAGGCAGTCCGCCGCCATGGCCCGCTTGGAGTACGGACGGTGCTCGGGGTCGGTCGGGGGCTTCGAGGACTGGCCGTAGCCCCGCAGATCCGGGCACACCACCGTGTGACCGGCCGCGACCAGCAGCGGAGCGACGCGGTGCCAGGTCGCGTGGGTACGGGGGTGACCGTGCAGGAGCAGCACCGCCGGGCCCTGCCCGCCGTACCGCACCCGCAGCCGGGCACCGTCCCCCTCGCACCACGCGAGTGTGAAGCCGTCGAACATTCGAGCCCCCTGCCCCTCGGACGTCCCGGGCCGCCTACCCCGGATCACCGGGGCCATACGGCCGACCCGTCGCCCCCGCCCCGCCGCCTACAGGTTCACGGTCCGCATGCCGGCCTCGTCGTAGCGTTCCCCGGCGGCCTTCGGCAGTTCGGCGTCGATGCGTGCCAGGTCGTCCTTGGTCAGCTCGACGTCGACCGCGGCGGCGTTCTGCTCGAGGTAGGTGCGGCGCTTGGTGCCCGGGATCGGGACCAGGTCCTCGCCCTGCGCCAGCACCCAGGCGATCGCCAGCTGGGCCGGTGTCACGCCCTTCTCGGCGGCGATCTCCTTCACCTTCTCCGCGAGCCTGCGGTTCACCTCCAGGTTGTCGCCGGTGAAGCGGGGGCCGCCGCGACGCCAGTCCGCCTCGTCGAGCTCGTCGGGCGAGGAGAACCGGCCCGCGAGGAAGCCGCGGCCGAGGGGGGAGTAGGGGACGAAACCGATACCGAGCTCCCGGCACGTCGGCAGGACCTCTGCCTCCGGGTCGCGGGTCCACAGCGAGTACTCGGTCTGCACGGCCGTGATCGGGTGCACGGCGTTCGCGCGGCGCAGGGTCTCCGGCCCGGCCTCGCTCAGGCCGATGTGCCGGACCTTGCCCTCCGCGACCAGTTCCGCCAGGGCGCCGACGGTCTCCTCGATGGGGACGTCCGGGTCGACGCGGTGCTGGTAGTAGAGGTCGATGTAATCGGTGCCCAGCCGTTCGAGGGAGCCGTGGACCGAGGCGCGCACATGCTCGGCCGAGCCGTCCTGCCGTCCCACCGTGCTCATGTCGCCGGGGACGGCGTCGTCCATCCGGTAGTTGAACTTCGTGGCGATCACATACTCGTCGCGATGGCCCCTGACCGCCTCGCCCACGAGCGTCTCGTTCGTGAGCGGACCGTAGACCTGCGCGGTGTCGAGGAAGGTGATGCCCAGCTCCAGGGCGCGCCGGATGGTCCTGACGCCCTCGTCCTGATCGGCGGAGCCGTAGAAGGCGGACATGCCCATGCAGCCGAGGCCGATGGCCGATACCTGGAGGTCCCGCAGCCTGCGCTGCTTCATGTGAGTCCCAGCCTTTCTCCGTGGAGTGGATGGTCGTTCTCTTCCGAGTGTCCGGCGGCCGTGCCGGCCCCGCTCCTCGGACACCTGGGCCCACTGCCCGGTGCCAGGTCATGGACCGTAGGACTTGAAGCGCACTCCAAGTCAAGCACTCACCCAGGGCGGGGGTACGTGGGATGATCATCCCTCGACTACGAGGGAGGGCGCGTGGAGATCGAGGTGGCGGGGGTCCGGGCACCGTCGGGGCGGGCCGCGGACGCGGCGCGGCTGGTGTGTGCGGAGTACGCGGAGGAGGCGCTGTACCACCACTCGTGGCGGTCGTACTTCTTCGGCGCGGCCTGGGCGCAGGCCCGGGGCCTCGACTTCGACCGCGAGCTGCTGTTCGTCTCGGCGATGCTGCACGACCTGGCCCTCACCCCGCCCTTCGACAGCCACACGCTCCCCTTCGAAGACGCCGGCGGCCACCTCGCCCGGGTCTTCACGGCGGGCCTCGGCTGGCCGTCCGAACGGCGCGACCGCGCGGCCGACATCATCGTGCTGCACATGCGGGACGACGTGGCGCCCGAAGTGGACCCGGAGAGCCGCCTGTTGCAGGTGGGCACGAGCGCGGACGTCTCCGGCACGGGCTTCGAGGCGTTCGACCCCGCCTTCACCGAGGCCCTCGTCGCCGCCCACCCCCGCCGGGGCTTCGCCGACTCCTTCGTATCCCTCTTCCGCGACCAGGCGCGGCGCAAGCCCGGGTGCGCGGCGGCGGAACTGGTGGCGGGGGACTGGGCGGACCGCACGTCGGCCCATCCGCTGGAGCGGGGCTGACCGGCCCGCGGGGTCACGGCAGGTCGCGCCGCATCGCGTCGGCGACGAGCTCCCCTACGAGCACGGCGGTCGCCGCCGGGCCGCGCAGCGGGGCCGTGGGCAGGATCGAGGTGTCCGCGACCCGCAGGCCGCCGACGCCGTGCACCCTCCCGTAGTGGTCGACGGCCGCCCCCGGATCGTCGGCGGGGCCCATGGGCACCGTGCCGCAGGTGTGCTGGGAGGTGCCGAGCCGGGAGTGGATCCACCGGTCGAGCAGCCGGTCGTCCTCCAGCGCCTGCGGTCCCGGTGCCGTCAGCCCGCCGGAGACCTCCGCGAAGGCGCCGGTGGCGACCAGCGCGGCGGTGGCGCGGACCGCTTCGCGCATGCGACGCCGGTCCTCGGGCGTCCGCAGGTAGCCGTAGTCGAGGGCGGGCGGCACGGCCGGGTCGGCGGACCGGGTGCGGAGCCGGCCGGTGAGCCGGGGCGACTGGACGGACGCGAGGAAGGCGAGCGGCTCACCCGGCGAGGTCACGGTGCCGCCGACCAGCCCGGCCAGGGGCACCAGCGACTGCAGTATCTCCAGGTCGCCCGGGTCGCCTCCGTCAGACGACGACAGGTGCAGGGCGCCGCCGAGCCAGGAGCCGACCGGTTCGGCCAGGGGCCTTCGGGGCATCCACTCCAGCACCACCTGGGGGTGGTCGCCGAAGCGTGCCCCGACGGCAGGAACGTTTCTGACGACGGGGACGCCGAGGCGCTCCAGATCGGCGCGCGGCCCTATCCCGGACAGATGCAGCAGGTGAGCGGAACGCAACGCCCCGGCGCACAGCACGACTTCGCCGCACTCCAGCCTCGTACGCCGCCCGTCGCGTTCGACCACGACCCCGGTCGCACGGCCGCGCTCGACGACTATGCCGAGGACCGTACTGCCGCCCGCCACCGTGAGGTTGGGGCGGCCGAGCGCGTCCAGCAGGTAGGCGACACCGGTGTTGAGGCGCAGTCCGTCCACGGCGTTGGACGGCACCGGGCCGAAGCCGGGCGCGTCCTGGGCGTTCTTGTCGGGCTCCTCGGGATAGCCCAGCAGGCGCGCGGCCTCCCGGAACGCGGCGGCGGCCGGGTGCCGCAGATCGGTGCGCCGTATCCGCACCGGTCCGTGCCCGCCGTGCGTCGCGTCGGCGCCGTGGTCGAGGTCGGTCTCCAGCGAGCGCAGGAACGGCAGCACCCGGTCGTACGACCAGGCGGCGCCGGCCGCGGCCGACCAGCGGTCGAAGTCCGCACGCCGGGCCCGGACGAAGTACCCGCCGTTGACGGTGGTCGAGCCGCCGAGGAAGCGTCCGCGGACGACCGTGTACGGGCGTCGCGGGGTGAGGTGCGCCGGGTACGGCTGCACGGCGGCGTGCCCGGGCTGGGCGCCCGGGACGAGCCGGGCGTCGAGCAACCCGGCCGGGAACCGCGAGCGGTGACGCGGCACCGGACCTGCCTCCAGCACCAGCACGGTGCGGCCGGGGTCCTCACTGAGGCGCGCCGCGAGGACGGCGCCGCTGCCCCCCGCTCCCACCACGATGACGTCGGGGCGGTCCGCCCCCGCTCCGGACCAGCCGTCAGACGCGCTCATGGTCGCCCCCGCCCTGGGACGTGGAGGGACCGAGCAGGCCGTCGACGACATCGCGCAGCGGGTCCAGGAGGTCCTGGCAGGAAGCGTCGCGCAGGGGCCGCAGCCCCACGGCGGACCGCACGACGGCGACCCCGACACCAAGGGCGACCAGCAGCTGTGCCCTGAGGAGGCGTTCGTCCTCCTCCGCCTCGGACTGCGCCCCGGACGGTGCGCCCGAGGCTTCGAGCACCTGGCGGCCGAAGTCCTCCAGCGCCTGCCGGCGCAGGGCGTCCACCTGCTCGTCGCCGGAGTTCCGCAGCAGCATCAGCACGGGGTGCTCGCCGAACTCCGCCCAGGCGCCGGCCGCCAGTTGGCGGCTGAGGGCCTCGGCCAGGGCGGCGCGGCCCCGGGGGAACTCCCCCTCACCCCCGAGGAAGCGGGGCGAGGACGCCAGCGCCGCTTTGAACAACCCCTCCTTGGAGCCGAAGTAGCGCTTGATCAGGGCGAGGTTGACCCCCGCGTCGGCGGCCACGTCCCGCAGCGTCGTGCGGTCGTAGCCGAGGCGGGTGAACCGGGCGCGTGCGGCGAGGAGCAGCGCCTGACGGGTGGCCGCCGCGTCCCGCCGTCGGCGGTCCCCGGCGGGATGCTCGCCGGGGTGCTCGGCCGGGGGGCCGGTCTCCTCGCCGTCCGGCGCACCGCCGGTCTCTGTCCGCACCACGGAAAGACCTCCTCCTCGCCGCGCCGACGAGGCGAGTAATCACTCGTTGACATGCTCGTCCGGGCAGGGCTACGTTACCAAGTAAACGACTGATGACTTATTCCGCTCGTTCCCCGGGCGGCACGGAAGGAACAGTGACGGAGCCTCGGCAAGCGCTCCTCGTCATGGATGTCCAACAGGCCGTGGTCGACCGTATCCCGATCCCGCCTGCCTGCCGCGCCTGCGCGAGGCGATCGACGCCGCCCGCGCCGCCGGGCTCCCCGTGATCCACGTGGTCGTCGGGTTCCGCCCCGGCTACCCGGAGGTCAGCCCCCGCAACAAGATGTTCGGCGCGCTCGCCTCCCGCGGCCCGGCGGACGCCGGCGGCGACGAAGCCATCCGGGTCCATCCGGACGTGGCCCCCGAACCCGACGAGACCGTGGTCACCAAGCGACGGGTCAGCGCCTTCGCCGGCAGCGACCTCGAGATGGTCCTGCGGGCGGGCGGCATCGAGCACCTCGTCCTCACCGGCATCGCCACCGGCGGCGTCGTGCTCTCCACCCTCCGTCAGGCCGCCGACCTCGACTTCGCCCTCACGGTCCTGTCCGACGGATGCCTCGACGCCGACCCCGAGGTGCACCGGGTGCTCACCGAGAAGGTGTTCCCCCAGCAGGCGGCCGTCACGACCGTGGCCGACTGGGCGGTGGCACTCTGACGGCCCGGGGTGGCCGGTCGTGGGGTACCGGCGGGCTCGTCACCGATGCGATGATCGCGACGATGTCCCACCAGCCCTCCAGGAGCCCGAAGTGAGCAGTGTCCACCACGATGTCGCCACGCTTCCCCCGGCACGGGTCGAGGAGGTCAGCGACGGCGTCTTCGCCTACGTACAGCCCGACGGGACGTGGTGGATCAACAACACCGGTTTCCTCGTCGGCCTGCGGGGGGTGATCAGCGTGGACGCCTGCTCCACGGTCCGCCGTACCCGCGCCTACCTGGACGCGATCGCCGGGATCACGCCGCAGCCGGTGCGTACGCTGATCAACACCCACCACCACGGCGACCACACCTTCGGCAACCACCTCTTCAACGGCGCCACGATCGTCGGCCACGAGGCCACCCGGACGGGCGTCCTCGAATGGGGCGAGCCCAAGTCGGCGCCGTTCTGGACGGAGGTCGACTGGGGCGAGTTCGTCCTGGAGCCGCCGTTCCTGACGTACACCGACTCGGTGACCGTGTGGGCGGACGACCTGCGCGCCGAGGTGCGGCATGTCGGCGTACCCGCGCACACGACCAACGACTCGATCGTCTGGCTGCCGGAGCGCAAGCTGCTGTTCAGCGGTGACCTGCTGTTCAACGGAGGCACGCCGTTCCTGCTGCAGGGCTCGGTCGCCGGTGCGATCCAGGTGCTGGAGGAGGTCGTCAAGCCGCTCGGAGCGACCACCATCGTCCCCGGACACGGCGCGGTCGCCGGGCCCGAGGTCATCGACGACGTCCTCGGTTATCTGCGGTTCGTGCAGAAGGCCGCCCGCGACGGCCGCGACGCCGGACTGACCCCGTTGCAGACCGCCCGGGAACTGGATCTGGGGAAGTACGGCGAACTGCTGGACCGTGAGCGGATCGTCGGCAACCTGCACCGGGCCTACGCCGAGTTGGAGGCCGGCCCGCTCGGCCGCCCCATCGACGCCGTCGCCGCACTCGCCGACATGGTCGCCTACAACGGCGGCCGCCCCCTGACCTGCCTGGCCTGAACCCCCGGGAAGAGACCTCGGGAAACTTGCGGAGGTCGCTCTGGTACCGCTGTTGGCACCGGGAAAAGGGGCGAGTGTGCCGGGAGCGAAGCCGGGCAGTAGCTGGGACATGCGACGGTGTGCGCCGGCACGGCGCGATCGTCGCATGTGCGACGCAAGGCGGTAAGAGCAAAGAAGGGTGGCGGCATGGTCGACACCACTACGGACGGCGAACAACACCTCCCGGGCAGGACCCCGAAAACGGTCGCGCGCCTGCCGCGGCAGGTGCGCGAGGAACTCACCCAGAGGCTCCGCCGCAAGAGGCGCGCCTTCCGCAAGGAGGACGTCCAGGTCGTCGAGCCCCCACTGCTGCGGCGCGCGGTCGGCGCCTCCGCCCTCGGCAACTGCATGGAGTGGTTCGACTTCGGCGTCTACAGCTACCTCGCCGCCACGATCGGGAAGGTGTTCTTCCCGGGCGCTTCCCCCGGCGCCCAACTGATCTCCTCCTTCGCGACCTTCGCCGCGGCCTTCGTCGTACGACCGCTCGGCGGCCTCGTCTTCGGCCCTCTCGGTGACCGGCTCGGCCGGCAGAAGGTGCTCGCCACCACCATGATCATGATGGCGATCGGCACCTTCGCCATCGGGCTGATCCCCGGCTACGACACGATCGGCATCGCCGCTCCCGTGCTGCTGCTGATCGCCCGCATGGTCCAGGGCTTCTCCACGGGCGGCGAGTACGGCGGCGCCACCACCTTCGTCGCCGAGTACTCACCCGACCGCCGGCGCGGATTCCTCTCCAGCTGGCTCGACTTCGGCACCTTCGTCGGCTACGCCCTCGGCTCCGCGCTGGTCACTTTGCTGAACCTGATGCTGACCGACGCCGAGATGCTCTCCTGGGGCTGGCGGATCCCGTTCCTGATCGCCGGACCGCTCGGCGTGATCGGCCTCTACATGCGGCTGAAGCTGGAGGAGTCGCCGGCCTTCCAGCAGCAGTTGGACGAACACGAGAAGAGTCTCGCCCAGGAGTCGGCCGGCACCGAGCTCAAGGCCATCGTCAAGGACCACTGGCGGCCGTTGCTCATCTGCATGGGTCTGGTACTGCTCTACAACGTCACCAACTACATGGTCACCGGCTTCCTGCCCACGTACCAGACGGAGACACTGCACCGCTCCAGCGGCTTCGCCGACGTGCTGGTGCTGGTGGGCATGGTGTGGATCGTCGTACTGATCACGTTCATCGGCCGGCTCAGCGACCGGGTCGGCAGGCGTCCGGTCTACGCGGTCGCCGCGGCGGCGATGGTCGTCCTCGCCGTGCCGTCCTTCCTGCTGCTCAAGATGGACGGAACCTGGGGGCCGGTCTTCGGGGTGCTGCTGCTCTCCACCCTGCTGGCCTGCTTCGCCGCGCCGAGTGCGGCCACCCTGCCCGCGCTCTTCCCGACGGCCGTCCGTTACGCGGCCATGGGCATCGGCTTCAACATCGCCGTCGCGGCCTTCGGCGGCACCACGCCGCTGGTCACCGAGGCCCTGATCGGTCTCACCGGCAACGACCTGATGCCCGCCTTCTATCTGATGCTGGCCGGCGCCATCGGCCTGGTGACGGTGCGGTTCCTGCCGGAGAGCGCCCAGGTGCCGCTCAACGGCTCCCAGCCGATGGTCGGTTCGAAGCAGGAGCGGCGGGAGCTGATCAGCACCTCCGAGGATCTGTACGCCTTCTCGCGGGAGTCACAGCCGCACGCCGGCCGGCGCTGACCCGCGCCGGGCGGTCAGTCCCACAGGGGATAGGTCACCACGCGGGTGAATCCCTCCGGCCTGGCATCGGCGTACGTCAGGCTGATCCGGGTGAAGTGCTGCACCTGCGGGTCCTTCTTCCAGGGCCGCGGGCGGTCGAGCCGCACGGTCACCGCGTACGAGCGGAAGGTGCCCGCCGCGCAGTACGGCTTGCAGTCGTTCACCAGGTTCACGCCCTTGGCCGTCGCCGATGTGGGGCCCCACTGCGACCAGTAGAGCCGGGCGAGGCGGCTGTTGCCGTCGCCGCAGGCCAGGATGAAGTCGGCCGGGTGGACGTCCTTGTGCCACAGGCAGTCCACGAGCACGGGTCCGGGCGGCGGTGCCGTCAGCTGTGTGTCGGACACCGGCGCCGGCGCGGTGGCCGCGGCCGGTGTCAGGGCCGCCCCGAGCAGGGCGCCCGCCCAGAGCGTGATCGCTGTCCACACCACCGGTCCGCGCATCTCGACTCCCGCCCGTGATCGCCTCTGTATCGACGCTACGACCGTCCGGGGCGATGCACCACTCGCGGAGACCCCGAGGCCTGCCTTGTGTCTTCGTACGAAGTTCGCACGTGATGGGTGACGTCCGCACCGCTGATTGATAGGAAACTTTCCTATCAAGGCAGAGCAGAGAACAACTCGCCACCCCCCACCCACACTTGGAGCCTCCGTGGCGCACCACGACCGCGAAACAACCCCCGCCCCCCTCTCCCGCCGGACTGCCGTCACCCTGCTCGGCACCGTGGCGTCCGGTGCCCTGCTCGGTGCCCCGCGTGCCGTGGCCACCTCGGCCGCCGCCCCGGGCCTCGACGACCCGGCGAAGAAGGAGATCGCCATGAAGCTGGTGTCGAGCGCGGAGAACTCCTCGCTCGACTGGAAGGCCCAGTACAAGTACATCGAGGACATCGGCGACGGCCGCGGCTACACCGCCGGCATCATCGGCTTCTGCTCGGGCACCGGCGACATGCTCGACCTGGTGCAGCTCTACACCGACCGCAAGCCCGGCAACGTCCTCGCCAAGTACCTCCCGGCGCTGCGCAGGGTCAACGGCGGCGACTCGCACGACGGCCTCGACCCGAACTACCCCCGGGACTGGCGCAAGGCCGCCCAGGACACGGCGTTCCAGCAGGCGCAGAACGACGAGCGCGACCGCGTCTACTTCAACCCCGCGGTCAAGCAGGGCAAGGCGGACGGGCTGCGCGCGCTCGGCCAGTTCACCTACTACGACGCCATCGTCATGCACGGCGACGGCGGCGACCCCACCAGCTTCCGCAACATCCGCAAGCGGGCCCTGCGCACGGCGAAGCCGCCGGCCCAGGGAGGCGACGAGACGTCCTACCTCAACGCCTTCCTCGACGCCCGGGTGTGGGCCATGAAACAGGAGGAGGCGCACAGCGACACCACCCGGGTCGACACCGAGCAGCGGGTCTTCCTGCGCAAGGGCAACCTCGACCTGAATCCGCCGCTGGACTGGAAGGTGTACGGCGACAGCTACCACATCGGCTGACGCCGGCGGCATGTCCGTGCTCCCCGCTCTCAGCCGCCGAGGAACTCCGCGACGACGGCCGTGAACCGGTCCGGGTCGTCCAGCCACGGGTAGTGCCCGGCCCCGGGCTGGACGACCAGTCCGGCGTCGGGGAACAAGCCGGTGAACTCCGCCATCGTGCGCGGGGGCGCTCCCGGATCGACCTCTCCGGCCAGCAGGAGCACCGGCGGTGCGAAGCGGGCCAGCGCGGCGCGGGTGGCGTCCGGGTCGAAGGCGCCCTCCGCCGAGAAGGCGGCCAGGGCCGCCGTGTTGTCCTGTTCCTCCTGGGCGGCGTGATGGGCCCGGGCGGTCTTGTCCCAGCGGCCGTAGGAGAACGGGACGACGGACCTCCAGAGCTCCTCGGTGGCCCGGCCCGCCACGATCTCCTCCAGGGCCGCGAACGCCGCCGGGAACCACGGCTCGTGCCGCCGCAGCCGCGCGGTCTCGACCCGGAGGTCTCCCGGGATTCCCAGGCCCACGGCCCTGACGCTCGGTGTGACCAGGGCGAGCCGCCGGACGCGCTCGGGGTGGCGGACCGCGTACTGGACGGCCAGGTTGGCGCCGCCGCAGTGTGCGAGCAGGTCCATCCGCTCCAGGCCGAGGTGTTCGCGCAGGGCCTCCACATCGGCGACGAGCCGGTCGCACCGGCCGGAGGCGGGGTCCGCCGGGACCGCCGACCGTCCGGTGCCCCGGAGGTCCGGCCGGATCAGCCGCCGGTGCGCGGACAGGCCGCCGAGGTCCCCGAGATATGCCGAGTCGGCGGGTCCCCCTGGCAGGCAGACCACGGGACTGCCGTCACCGAGGACGTGATAGGCGAGCGTCGTACCGTCGTACGCGGAGAGAAAACGCATGAGTGTGATGGCCTTTCGGGATGCCTGAGGGCGCTCCCCGGGGCCAACTGCCGCCTACGGCAGAGAAATCCGCGCGGACGCGGGGGAGGGGAGCACCCAGCCTGACACAGCGTTGATGGGTCTCACCTCCTCGGTTGATCATGTGCATGGCGACACTAGCAGTCCTGCGGCCGTCGGACCAGGGAAACGGGCGATGCGACAGCGGGCGTCCGGTCCATGTATGGTTGACCCCGAGCTGGTCGCCGCAACTCCTGGTGGCTGGTCGCGCGTTGGTGGTCCAAGGAAAGACGTCCCGCTTCCTGCGGGGAGATGCAGGTGCAAGGCCTGCCCGGCGCTCGGACATGAGCCCTCATCCGCTTCGTGCGGATGGGGGCTCATTCGTGTGTGCCGGGGGACAGCAGCGCGCTCCAGTCCTGTTCGGCGGCCCAGTCGGTGAAGCGGTGCCAGCCCACCTCCGGGTAGTCCCCGCGCAGACCGGTGACATCGACGTCGAGGCCGACGGTGGTGAAGTACTCGAACATGGCCGCCAGGTCGGCGGAGCGGGTGCGCACGTAGGACAGCGGCACCTCCTCGGGAGCGACCGGGCGGCCGATGGCACGCGCCAGGACCTCCGCCATCCGGCCGGGGGTGAGCTCGTCGGAGGCGATGTCGATGCGGCGCCCGGCGAACTCGTCGCGGCGCTGGAGGACCAGCGCGGCGAAGGCGCCGATGTCGGCCGCGGGGATGAGCGTGAGCGAGCGGCCGACGGGCATGGGCCAGGCGAAGGTGCCGTCGCGCAGCCCGTCGAGGGTCCAGCCGTCGGCGAAGTTGTCCATGAACGCCGCCGGGGCGATCACCGTCCAGGGCACGTCGGTGGTGCGCAGGTGCTTCTCGATCAGGTGCTTGCTCTCGTAGTGCGGGATGCCGGTGCCGCGGTCGGCGTGGGCGGCGGAGGTGAACACGACATGGCCGAGGCGGGCGTCCGCCGCCGCGTCGACGAGGGCCTTGCCCTGCCGGGTCTCGGTGGCGGTGTCGGTGCCGAACGGAGTGGTGACGGCGAAGAGCGAGTCGGCTCCGGTGAGCGCGGCGTCGAGGGAGGGGCGGTCGTCGAGGTCGGCGTGGCGGACGTCGGCGCCGAGGTCGCGCAGGGCTTCGGCGGCGGGGGAGTCGGGGCGGCGGGTGAGGGCGCGCACCCGGTGTCCGGCGGCCAGCAGGGCACGGGCGGTGGCCCCGCCCTGGGCGCCGGTGGCTCCGGTGACGGCGACGGTGAGCATGGTTCTCCTTCAAATATTAGCTGCGTCATGCAGCGAATGTGTCAAGCAGGAGAATAGCAGCGGATTGCTGCGCCGCGCAGCGATTAATCGCCCTGATCCGGCTCCTGACCACCTGGATCGCCTCGGTTATGTCAATGTGACGTATCCCGCGCTTCGGCGGGCCGCCGAGCCCCTAACGTTCATCGCGTGGCACGGCAGGGAAGTGGCCGACACCATGGTGTTCGTCACCGGCAGGCTGAAGGGATCGACAATGTTCCGCAAGGTGCTGGTCGCCAACCGCGGGGAGATCGCGATTCGCGCGTTCCGCGCCGGCTATGAGCTGGGCGCGCGCACGGTCGCCGTCTTCCCGCACGAGGACCGCAATTCGCTGCACCGGCTGAAGGCCGACGAGGCCTACGAGATCGGTGAGCCGGGGCATCCCGTGCGGGCGTACCTGTCGGTCGAGGAGATCGTCGCCGCGGCGACCCGCGCGGGCGCGGACGCGGTGTACCCCGGGTACGGCTTCCTGTCCGAGAACCCCGAGCTGGCCCGCGCCTGCGAGGAGGCGGGCATCACCTTCGTCGGGCCGAGCGCCCACGTCCTGGAGCTGACCGGGAACAAGGCGCGCGCGGTGGCCGCCGCCCGCGAGGCCGGCGTCCCGGTGCTCGGCTCCTCCGCCCCCTCCACCGACGTGGACGAGCTGGTCCGCGCCGCCGAGGACATCGGCTTCCCCGTCTTCGTCAAGGCGGTCGCGGGCGGCGGCGGACGCGGCATGCGGCGCGTCGAGGACCCCGCCCAGCTGCGCGAGTCCATCGAGGCGGCGGCCCGCGAGGCGGCCTCCGCGTTCGGCGACCCCACCGTCTTCCTGGAGAAGGCGGTCGTCGAACCCCGCCACATCGAGGTGCAGATCCTCGCCGACGGCCAGGGCAACGTCATCCACCTCTTCGAGCGCGACTGCTCGCTGCAGCGCCGCCACCAGAAGGTGATCGAGCTGGCGCCCGCCCCGAACCTGGACCCGGACCTGAGGGACCGGATCTGCGCCGACGCCGTGAGCTTCGCCCGGCAGATCGGCTACCGCAACGCGGGCACGGTGGAGTTCCTGCTCGACCGCGACGGCAACCACGTCTTCATCGAGATGAACCCGCGCATCCAGGTCGAGCACACGGTGACCGAGGAGGTCACCGACGTCGACCTGGTGCAGTCCCAGCTGCGCATCGCGGCCGGCGAGACGCTGGCCGACCTCGGCCTGTCCCAGGAGACGGTCACCCTGCGCGGCGCCGCCCTCCAGTGCCGTATCACCACCGAGGACCCGGCCAACGGCTTCCGCCCCGACACCGGCCGCATCAGCGCCTACCGCTCGCCGGGCGGCTCGGGCATCCGGCTGGACGGCGGCACCACCCACGCCGGTACGGAGATCAGCGCGCACTTCGACTCGATGCTGGTCAAGCTCACGTGCCGGGGCCGGGACTTCAGGGCCGCGATCGGCCGGGCCCGGCGTGCCGTGGCCGAGTTCCGCATCCGCGGCGTGGCCACCAACATCCCGTTCCTCCAGGCCGTCCTGGACGACCCGGACTTCCAGGCCGGGCGGATCACCACGTCGTTCATCGAACAGCGTCCGCACCTGCTCACCGCGCGTTCCTCCGCCGACCGCGGCACCAAGCTGCTCACCTACCTCGCCGACGTCACCGTCAACAAGCCCCACGGAGAGCGGCCCGAGCTGATCGAACCGGTCACCAAGCTGCCCCCGCTGCCCGCCGGGGAGCCGCCCGCGGGCTCCCGGCAGCGGCTCGTCCACCTGGGCCCGGAGGGCTTCGCCCGCTGGCTGCGCGAGTCGCCGACCATCGGCGTCACCGACACCACCTTCCGCGACGCCCACCAGTCGCTGCTCGCCACCCGGGTGCGCACCAAGGACCTGCTCGCCGTGGCCCCGGTGGTGGCCCGGACCCTGCCGGAGCTGCTGTCCCTGGAGTGCTGGGGCGGCGCCACCTACGACGTCGCCCTGCGCTTCCTCGCCGAGGACCCCTGGGAGCGGCTGGCGGCCCTGCGCGAGGCCGTGCCCAACATCTGTCTGCAGATGCTGCTGCGCGGCCGCAACACCGTGGGCTACACCCCGTACCCCACCGAGGTGACCGACGCCTTCGTCCAGGAGGCCGCCGCCACCGGCATCGACATCTTCCGCATCTTCGACGCGCTCAACGACGTCGGCCAGATGCGCCCCGCCATCGACGCCGTACGGGAGACCGGCACCGCGATCGCCGAGGTCGCCCTGTGCTACACCTCCGACCTGTCCGACCCGAACGAGCGCCTCTACACCCTCGACTACTACCTCCGTCTGGCCGAGCAGATCGTCGAGGCCGGTGCCCACGTCCTGGCCGTCAAGGACATGGCGGGCCTGCTGCGCGCCCCGGCCGCCGCCAAGCTGGTGTCCGCGCTGCGCCGCGAGTTCGACCTGCCGGTGCACCTGCACACCCACGACACGGCGGGCGGCCAGCTCGCCACCTACCTCGCCGCGATCCAGGCCGGCGCGGACGCGGTGGACGGCGCGGTGGCCTCCATGGCCGGTACGACCTCCCAGCCGTCGCTGTCGGCGATCGTGGCCGCGACCGACCACTCCGAGCGGCCCACCGGCCTCGACCTCCAGGCCGTCGGCGACCTGGAGCCGTACTGGGAGAGCGTCCGCCGCATCTACGCGCCCTTCGAGGCGGGCCTGGCCTCGCCCACCGGACGCGTCTACCACCACGAGATCCCCGGCGGCCAGCTGTCCAACCTGCGCACCCAGGCGGTCGCGCTCGGCCTCGGCCACCGCTTCGAGGACATCGAGGCGATGTACGCCGCCGCCGACCGCATCCTGGGCCGCCTGGTCAAGGTCACCCCGTCCTCCAAGGTGGTCGGCGACCTCGCCCTGCACCTCGTCGGCGCCGGGGTGAGCCCGGCGGACTTCGAGGGCGAGCCGAACCGGTACGACATCCCCGACTCCGTCATCGGCTTCCTGCGCGGCGAGCTGGGCACCCCGCCCGGCGGCTGGCCGGAGCCGTTCCGCAGCAAGGCGCTGCAGGGCCGCGCCGACGCCAAGCCGGTGCAGGAGCTGACCGGCGAGGACCGCACCGGCCTGGAGAAGGCCCGGCGTGCGACGCTCAACCGCCTGCTGTTCCCCGGCCCGACGCGCGACTTCGACACGCACCGGCAGACCTTCGGCGACACCAGCGTGCTGGACAGCAAGGACTTCTTCTACGGGCTGCGTCCCGCGAAGGAGTACGCCGTCGACCTCGAACCCGGCGTGCGGCTGCTGATCGAGCTCCAGGCCGTCGGTGACGCCGACGAACGCGGTATGCGCACCGTGATGGCCACCCTGAACGGTCAGCTCCGGCCGATCCAGGTACGCGACAAGGCCGCCGCCTCCGACGTCCCGGTCACCGAGAAGGCCGACCGCGCCAACCCCGGCCACGTCGCGGCGCCGTTCGCCGGCGTGGTGACGCTCGCGGTCACCGAGGGCACCGAGGTAGAGGCCGGGGCGACGGTGGCGACCATCGAGGCGATGAAGATGGAGGCCACCATCACGGCTCCGAAGGCGGGCCGGGTGTCCCGGTTGGCGATCAACCGGATCCAGCAGGTGGAGGGCGGCGACCTGCTCGTCGAGATCGCCTGAACCGGCCGCGCCGGACGAAGCGTCACCGGCCCGCCGACGGCACCGGGCCGTCGGCGGGCCGCGGGACGTCGGGGCTCAGGCGCGGCTCCGCCAGGGACCTGTCCTAGATCCGCAGTGCGCGCCCCTGCGCGCGTCCCGCCTCGGCGGCCCGGCCGCGCGTGGCCGGGTCGAGCGGATTGGGGCCGATCGCGGCGCGGGAGGCCTCGTCCGGCTCCACGACCAGTACTTCGGCGCCCTGGGCACGCAGCTGTTCCACGGCCTGTTCCAGCGGCGCGTCACTCGGGAACGGCTCGGTGCCTCCCATCGGCACGATCACCAGTACTCGCGAAGCGCCGGAGGCGTAGTCGGCGTTGGCCATGGAACGGACGCCGCCGTCGACGTACCGGCGCCCGTCGATCGTCACGGGCGGCCAGACACCCGGCACCGCACAGCTCGCCGCGACGGCGTCCACCAGGTTCACCTCGGAGGTGCTGTCGAACACCCGTGGCTCCCCGCTCTCGGCGTCCACCGCGACGATCCGCAGTGCCCGCGCGGGCCACTGGTGCACCGGCAGCCGGGACTCGATCACCGCCCGGCGCTCGGCCTCCGGCACGGTCGTCGCGTCGAGCGCCACCTTGCCGACCGCGCGCCGCATGTCCGCCACGGACGCGGCACCGTCCATCGCGGCGGCGATGTCCGCGGCGAACCCCTCCAGATCCAACTCGGCCATGATCTCCGCGGCCTGCAGAGCGGGGTCGGTCTGCCGGGCGTACAACTCCTCCAGCGCCAGTCCGCTTCCCAGCTGCGCCGCCACGGTCGACCCGGCCGAGGTCCCCACGATCACGTCGGCCCCCGTCACGTCCTGTCCCGCATCGGCCAGTCCCGCCAGTAACCCGGTGATCCAGGCGATTCCGCCGACCCCGCCGCCGCCCAGCACCAACGCTTCCGTCATGCCCACCCTCTTGGTCGTCGTGTACATGCGAAGACAAGTATGGGTGCGGTGTGCCGTCGGCCCGGTGCGGGTGGCGCGATACGCCCGGGCGACGACGGCTCGCGGACGGCAGGCGGGTCAGGTCTGGGGCGGGTTGCCCCGGTCCTGCTCGCGGCCCAGCTCGTCCTTCAGCCGCTCCTGGCCCGTGTCGACCTGGGAGCTGTACTTGCTCTGGGTCCTGTCGTCGACGTAGTCACCGGCCTTGTCGACGCCCTTGCCGGCCTGGCTCTCGTGGCCCTTCAGCATGCTCTTGAGCTTGTCCATCATGGACATGATGTGTCCTTCCTCGGCGGAACGGGCCCCGTTACCAGGGTCGGCACAGGACCGGTGATCCGCACCTCGGGCGCCTGGTCAGGCTTGCGCGAGGAAGGGGTGGGCGCGGGCGATGAGCAGGGCGACGTCGTCGTGGTTCGCGGGGTGCCGCAGATCGCGCAGGAGCCGGTCGCAGGTCTCCTCCAAGGTGGAGTCCGGCGTGTCGAGGAGGCGGACGAGGGTCTCGAGGCGTTCGTCGATGGAGTGCTCGCGGGTCTCGACCAGACCGTCGGTGTACAGGACCAGCTGGTCGCCGGGTGCGAGAGGGATGGTGGTGGTCTCGAAGGGCACGCCCCCGACGCCGAGCGGCGGGCCGGGCGGCAGGTCGAGCAGGCGGGGGCGCCGGCCCCGGCGGACGAGGACGGGGGGCAGATGGCCGGCGTTGGCGAGGTGGCACTCGCCGCGCCGGGGGTCGTACACGGCGTACACGCAGGTGGCGATGTACTGCTCCAGCCGTGAGGTGATCGTGTCCAGGTGGTGGAGCACCTGGGCGGGGTCGAGGTCGAGGTCGGCGAACGCGGCGGTGGCGGTACGCAGACGGCCCATGGTGGCGGCGGCGTCGATGCCACTGCCCATGACGTCGCCCACGACGAGCGCCGTCCGGGTGCCGTCCAGCGGAAGGACGTCGTACCAGTCGCCGCCGACCTCGTAGGCCGCCTGGGCGGGCTGGTACCGGGACGCGACCCGCAGCCCGGGCAGCCGCGGCGGATGGTCGGGCAGCAGACTGCGCTGGAGGGCCTCGGCCGCGTTGCGCACGCTCTGGTGCGCGCGGGCGTTGTCGATGCACACCGCCGCGCGGGAGGCCAGCTCCACCGCGATGGCCATGTCGTCCTCGTCGAAGGGCCGCGGATCGCGGGCGCGGGTCAGCCCCAGGAACCCCAGGGTGGCGCCGCGGGCGTTGAGCGGGACGGCGAGGTAGGAGTGCACCCCGGCACGCGCCAGCAGGGTGGCCGCGTGCTCGTCCCGGGCGATGCACGACAGGGCCTTGCCGTCGGCGTGCCGCACCAGGATGGGGCGACCGGTGCGCACGCAGCGGGTGGCCAGGCGGTCGGCGTCGTACGTGCTGAGCTCGCCCGGCGGGTCGGCGGCCCGGACGGCGTCGGTGGGATAGGCGGCCTTCACGGCGAGCGCCCGGAAGTGGGCGGGGCTGCCGGCCCGGGACGCGGGCCGGTGCTCGTCGAGGACGGAGTCGAGCACGTCGATGGCGGCCACGTCGGCGAAGGCGGGGACGGTGACCTCGGCCAGCTCCCGGGCCGTCTGGTCGACCTCCAGGGTGGTTCCGATGCGGACGGAGCCGTCGGCGATCAGGGTCAGGCGCCGCCGGGTCTCGCTGGCCTCCTTGGCCGCCCGGTACCGCTCGGTGACGTCCACCACCAGCTCGGCCACGCCGAGCACCCGGCCGTGGGTGTCCTCCAGCCGGAAGACCGAGAGCGTCCAGGCGTGCTCGTGTTCCGGGTCGGCCCGGGTGCGGCCGACGATGGGCGACTGCTCGACCCGCGGCCTCCCGGTCCGCAGCACCTCGCGCATGGCGGTCTCGGCCGCCTCGAACTCCGCGGCGCTCATGACCTCGCGGTAGTGCCGGCCGACGTGATCGGCCGCCGGTATGCCGTGGATGCGTTCCAGGGCGGGATTGATCGCCACGTACCGCAGGCCGGTGTCGAGGATCGCGATCCCGATGGGGGACTGGGAGATCAGCCGGGTGGAGAGGGCGACGTCGCGCTCCACCTCGCGCAGCGTCGGCGAGTCGGTGCCCAGGCCGAGGGCGTAGAAGTCGCCGTGGTCGTCCAGCAGCCGCATGTTGCGCAGTTCCACCAGCCGCGTGCTGCCGCCCTTGCAGCGGATGGGGAACGTGCCGCCCCAGCTCTGGCCGGTCTCCATGACCTCGGCGAACGTCTTGATCACCCAGTCGAAGTGCTCCTCGTGCACCAGCAGCCGCCCGGCGAACTGCCCGAGCGCCTCCTCGGCGGTGTAACCGAACAGCTGCTCGGCCTGCGGGCTCCACAGGACGACCCGGCCCTCGGCGTCCAGCAGTATCGCCGCGACTCCGAGCAGGTCCATCAACCCGCTGGGCGGCGACGCGTCGCCCTCCGACCGTTCGGTTCCGGTCCGGCCGAGGTTCGTCGGAGCCCACTCGGCTTGGCTCATCGCAGGCACTCCTTCCGCCGGCCGACGCGCATGGCCCGCCGGGCCTGGAGCGCGGCCCGCCTGCGTCGGCAGACGCCTCGCCTTACATGGTCCCCCCGATGTGCCGGTCGACACACCCCGTGACGCCGGCGGCGCCCTCCCCGCGCCCTCGGACACCCGGGTCAGTGCTCGCCCTTGCCTCCGTGCTTGGCCGCCTTCTTCGGGTTCGGCCGGGCGTCACCGGCCGGCTGTGCGGTCCGCTGTGCGGGGGAGGGGGACGCGGTGGCCCCCGAGGCCGGTGGGGTGGCGGGCTGCGCGGTCGAGGACGGCTCGGCCTCCCGGCCCCCCTCCGCGCCGTTGTCGGACGAGAACCAGGCCATACCGGCGAGCAGCGCGCCGACGAACAGGGCGGCGCCGCACAGCAGCAGCACCAAGCGGGAGCGGCGCGGGACGGATGCGCGGGAGCGGTGCTGTGCGGCCCGGTGCACCGTCGTACTCCACTCCGTGTCCGCCTTCGGGACGGGGAAGCCCGCGCCAGGGGTGGCAGCCGCGCGGGTGGCACGCGGGGCTGCCGGTATCGGGGTGTCCGGCAGTTCCCGCGGCAGGGGCTGCGCCATCCCCTGCCAGGCTCCGCGCCCGAACCAGTCCGCCACCTCCTCGGCCGAGGGCCGGTCCTCGGGCCGCTTGGCGAGGAGCCCGAGCAGGTAGTTCTCGAAGGCGGGCGGCAGGTCGGCACCGAGCTCACGGGGTGGCTGAGGGGCGGCGTCGAGGTGCTGGTGGAGGACCGCCAGGGCGGACGCGCCCTGGAACGGCGTGCGCCCGGTGAGGAGCTGGTAGAGCACGCAGCCCAGGGAGTACACGTCCGAGGCCGGGCCCGCGGGCTGGCCCAGCGCACGCTCCGGCGCGAGGTAGAGGCTGGTGCCGACGATCTGCCCGGTGGCGGTGAGGGCGGCGCCGGGGTCGTGGAAGAAACGGGCGATGCCGAAGTCGCCGATCTTCAGCGTGCCGTCGGCGTCCAGCAGGAGGTTCGCGGGCTTGATGTCGCGGTGCACGATGCCCTGCCGGTGGGCGGCGGCGAGCCCGGCGGCCGCCTCGGCGGCGATACGGGCGACGCGCGCGGCGGGCAGCGCACCGGAGGTGGCGAGCAGCCGGGCCAGGCTGTCGCCCTCGACCAGTTCCATCACCAGGAACAGGTTGTGCTCGTGCTGGCCGAAGTCGAGTACGCCGACCACGTTCGGGTGGCTGAGGGAGCCGGCGGTCTGCGCCTCCAGGTGGAAGCGGGAGACGGAGGTGGGATCGGAGCCCTGGGGCAGCAGCAGTTTCACGGCCACCGGTCTGCCGAGTATCTCGTCGAAGGCCCGCCAGACCTCCCCCATGGCGCCCCGCCCGATCGCGTCCTGCAACCGGTATCGGCCCGCTGCCAGCACCTGTTCTCCCACCCTCTTGCCGTACGACATCTCGACCGCCGGGCACGGCAACTCCCCACGTGGACGGGGGTGTCGGCGCTGCGGCTGGCCCAGCGTAGCGGCTCTTCGGGGGCCGTCCTTCCCAGTCGGTAAAGGCGGTGGCCGTCGCCCACACGGCAAGCGCGTCCAGACCCGCTTCGGTCACCGGGTGGTGGCTCTCCGGCGGGGCGGGACAGGTGGCGGGCAGGGCGCCGGTGCTGACGATCTGGCCGACCGCGATCGCCGCCGTGCGGTCAGGCGCCGCCACGCCGACTGCTCGGCCGGGTCGTCGCCGTCGGCCCGGTACTCCGCCGCCGACGCGGTCGCCCTGGCCCACGGCGGGTGCGCGCGTCAGCGCCGCCCGAACCGCCGGCCCGGTCCCGGGGCCCACAGCCACGAGTACGTCCGGGTGCGCCCCGCGATGTCGGAGCCGTGGGCGGCCGCCACCGCCGTCATCAGCGGCCATGCCAGGAAGGTCACCGCGATCTCCGCGTAACCGGCGTCCGTGCCCACCGCCACGACCGGGAACTCGGCGAGGAAGGCGAGCCCGCCCAGCAGCGCGCCCACGAGGGCGAGCCCCCACGGCCGGACGACGACGCGGGACGCGAGGGCCAGCCCCCCGCCGAGGACCAGGCCCATCACCACACCGGCCACCGCGCCGCCCGCGAGGAGCAGCCCGCAGTACCGGAGATCCCGGGTGGCGAACCCGGTGTCCCCTCCCGTGGCGAATTCCACGAGCGCCACTCCCAGGGCGAGCACCGCCCAGGGGATCACCGGCACTGCGGCCATCAGCATGCCGACGCGAATCCCGCGCCCCAGCGCCCCCTGCCTGCGCATTCGTCCCCGCCCCGGCCGATCGTAGTAACGGGGCGGCAGCCTACCCGGCGCCCGAGCGTGCCTGTCCGCCGCCGGTCAGCGCCCGGATCCGTCCACGTTCCATTCCCGAGGCAGGGCGGCGTCGCACAGGGCGCAGAAGAAGAAGCCCTCACGTACGACGTTGAGCCGGTGGCAGGAAGGGCAGCGGCGGAACACCACCTCGTGGGTGAACCGGGGCGGTCGGGCGATCCCGGCGCGGTCCAGGGCCGCGGCGACGGCGGGCCAGGAGGCCGTGTCGGGGCAGTAGCCGGTCGACTGGTTGCTGACCTCCTCCACCGCCCACCACCCGGCCTCCGCACGGAAGCCGATCTCACCCGCGCTCAGCACCGCCGCGCCGCCGGCGCACACCACGTGCTCGCTCCGGCGCGGTGCGAGGCGCAGGAACCCCGCGGTGTCGACCACGAAGGTGAAGGGCTCGGCCAGTTCGTCCGCGGTCCGGAGCGCAACCCATGTGCCGAAGTCCGCGGGCGACCGCACGACCCGGCCCTCGCCTCCGGGACGTACCAGGGCCATGAGCTCGGCAGGCCCCGCGTAGCGATAGGTTCGGCCCGGTGTGTTCATGGCGGCCAATCTAGGGCCCGTCCCCCGAGAGGTGACCGTGGTCGACGACTGGCGCGAGGACCGGATCGGCAGCGCGCTCCGGGGCGAGAACCCCACGGTGCTGCGGAGGCTGGAAGCGGGGTTCGCGGTGATCGGGGACGTCCAGTTCCTGCCGGGATACTCGGTGTTCCTCGTGGACGACCCCGCGGTGCAGCGGCTGTCGGAGCTTTCCATGAGCAGGCGGCGGGCGTTCCTGTCCGGCATGGACCGGCTGGGCGAGGCCGTCGAGCGGGCCTGTGCCCGGCTGGACCCGGCCTTTCGGCGCGTCAACCTGGAGATCCTGGGCAACACCGACCCGTTCCTGCACGCGCATGTGTGGCCGAGGTTCGACTGGGAGCCCGCCGATCTCGTGGGCAGGCCCGTGTGGCTGTACCCGCGCGAGCGGTGGAGCGACGAACGGTACGCCCTCGGCCCGGGGCATGACGCCCTGCGGGCCGCGATCGGTGAGGAGCTCGACCGGGGGAGTTCCTGATGCGAGGCGCGGTGCGGGCGCCGGCCCGGGTCACCATGACCGGTCTGCCGGGATGCGTGCCCGGCGGCCGGGCATGATGCTCGTGGAAGTTCCCCCAGAACCGACGGGAGTCCCCATGTCCGTCCCCGTCACACCGGCCCGGCGGCCCGCCGCGGGCGTGATCCCGCGCGGTGCGTCCCGGGCGCTCGACGAGCAGGGCCGCGACGCCCCCTGCCGGACGGCCGCGTCATGACCGCCCTCGCCGTCGTCGGAGCGGGCCCTGGCCTCGGGGCCGCCGTGGCCCGCCGCTTCGGCCGCGAGGGGTACGACATCGCCCTCGTCGCCCGTGACCAGGACCGGCTGGACACCCTGACCGGTGAACTCGGTGCCGAGGGGGTCACCGCGCGCGGCTTCGCCGCCGACGTGCGCGACCCGCAGACCCTTGTCGCGGCGCTGGACGCGGCGGGCGCGGCCGTCGGCCCGATCGAGGTGCTCCAGTACAGCCCGGTCCCGCACCGGGACTTCATGCGCCCGGTCCTGACGACCACGCACACCGATCTGCTGGGGCCGGTCGAGTTCTCGGTGTACGGCCCGGTCGCCGCCGTGCAACAGGTCCTGCCCGGCATGCGTGCCCTGGGCCGCGGCACGATCCTGTTCGTCAACGGCGGCACCGCCGTCGTCCCGCACCCCGAGCGGGCGGGCACGTCGATCGCCTTCGCCGCCGAGAGCGCCTACGGCCATCTGCTGCACGACCGGCTCGCCGCCGAGGGCATCCACGTAGCGCAGCTGATCATTCCCGGCGCGATCATCCCCGGGCACCACCGCAAGGACCCCGCCGTACTCGCGGACCTCCTGTGGAGCATGCACCAGGACCGGCACGGCTTCCGGCACTTCGCCGACGACCTGGACTCCTGAGCCCGCGTCCGGGCAAGGCCACGGCCGAGTCGGCGGGGCGCACGGTGAACGGGGCGATCTTGGGCAGACGGCAGGAGTGATCTTCACGCACCACAGGGGGGAGCCTCACCACCGTGACCGTGCCCGCACGCCGCCTCAGCCGGACCAGCCGCCGACGCCCCTTCGACCTGCGCGCGACGGCGGTGTACTTCGGCATCCTCGCCATTCTCCTGATCGTCCTGGGCCTCACCGTTCGCGCGGCGGCCGCCGCCGCCGAGCGCCGCCCGGCCTGGGTCGCCGTCCTGTGCCTCATCGGTGTCGCGTCCGCGGTGGCGGTGCGCCGCCGATGGCACCGGCGCACCGCACGGCGGGCCGCACACCGGGCCGCCGCCGCGCTCGACGCGGCGACCCGCACGGCCGTCGAGGCATTGGAGACGCCGCCGGTTCCCGACGCCCCGCCCTTTCACGACGAGGGTGAAGTCGTCGACTACGACGCCCTGGACCCCGACGAGTTCGAGCAGGCGATAGCCGCGCTCTGCGAACGGGACGGTTGTGCGCGGGTGGAGGTGGTCGGCGGAGCCGGGGACCTCGGTGCCGACATCCTGGCCGTGACCCCCGACGGGCGGCGCCTCGTCATCCAGTGCAAACGCTACTGCGCCACCAACCGCGTGGGTTCGGAGGAGCTCCAGCGCTTCGGCGGCACCTGCTACACCGTCCACGAGGCCGACCTCGCGATCGTCGTCACCACCGGCGACTTCACCGCGCCGGCCGCCGAGTACGCCGAACTGTGCGGGATCCTCTGCCTGGACGGACAGGCCCTGCGGGCATGGAGCGACCGTACCGGACCGCAGCCCTGGACCTGCCCCGACCGCCTCTAGGGAAGCATTGCTACAGCAAAGCATGCATGGGCCACCGGGTTGGCGTGCGCGCCGGTGATCCGTTTAGGCTGCCCCGGTCTGTGCCGCGCCCGCCGGCCCGGGCGACGGAGGTGGAAGGCCGATGAACCAGCACGCCTCGGCAACCGACCCGGCCCCGGAACGGCGCCCCGAGCTGGTCCACGACCCGGACGTGGAGGGGAACCGGATCGCGGCGGTACGCCGCTACGACATTCTCGACACCCCGCCCGACGGGGCGTTCGACCGGGTGGCGGCGATGGCCGCCCGCCTCTTCGACGTCCCCGTGGCGACGGTCACGATCGTGGACACCGACCGGATCTGGTTCAAGGCGGCCCACGGCCTGGAGGGCGTGAAGGAGATCGGCCGGGACCCGGGCCTGTGCGGCTCGGCCGTGCTGCGCGACGAAGCGCTGGTGATACCCGACACACTGCTCGATCCGGTCGCGGTGGAAAATCCGCTGGTGGCCGGAGAGATGGGCGTGCGCTTCTACGCCGCCGCCCCCATCGTCACCCATGACGGACACCGGCTCGGCACGGTCAACGTCCTCGACACCAGGCCGCGCGCGATCACCCCGGACGACACCGCGACGCTCACCGACCTCGCCGCGATCGTGATGGACGAGATGGAGCTGCGGCTGTCCGCACTGCGCGCGCTCCGGTACGAGCAGCAGCAGCGGGAGGCCCAGAGCCGGCACGCGGAGGCCGAGCGGAAACGGGCGGAGGCGGAGCGCGCGGCACGGGAGCGGGCGGAGAAGGACAAGGCCGCCATCGCCGCGTTCGCCTCGACCCTGCAGCGCACGCTGCTGCCGCCGGCGCTGCCGGCCGTGCCCGGACTGGAGCTGGCCTGCCACTACAGCACCGCCTCCGCCTACGACGTCGGCGGCGACTTCTACGACATCTTTCCCCTGGAGGGCGGGCGGTGGGCGTTCTTCCTGGGTGATGTGTGCGGCAAGGGCGCCGAGGCGGCGACCGTCACCGCGCTGGCCCGCCACACCCTGCGCGCCGCGGCGCAGATCGATGCGGACCCGGTCGCCGTGCTCACCGCCCTCAACACGGTGCTGCTGACCGACGTCGCCGCCGGGAGCCGCTTCTGCACCGCCGTCTTCGGCCTGCTCACCCCGCGGGAGTCGGGCTCCTTCACGGTGACGCTGGCCACCGGTGGGCATCCGCCGGTCTACCATCTGCGGCCCGACGACAGCGACGCGGTGTGGGTGAAGGCGGTCCGCCCCAAGGGCGGCATGCTCATAGGAGCCTTTCCCCAGGCGCGGTTCGCCGAGGTCACCTTCGATCTGACCCCCGGCGAGGCCCTCCTCCTCTATACCGACGGGCTGATCGAGGCCCGCGACGGGCAGGGCGCCATGCTCGGCGACGAGGGCCTGACCGGTTTCCTGCACCAGCGCGACGGTCGCCTCGACGCCACCGGACTGGTGGAGGACACCGTCACCCTGCTCACCTCACTGCCCGACAAGGCAGGGGACGACGTCGCCCTGCTGGCCCTGTCCGTACCGGCCCCCGAGGCGGCTCCCGAAACGGGCATGGCCGCCACCGCCCACACCGCCGCCGCACCCGACAACCTCGGCAAGGAGTGATCACCACGTGACCGACGACCTCCGTACGACCGTCCAGCACCCCCGCCCGGGGCTCGCCGTCGCCGCCGTCACGGGAGCACTGGACATGCAGGCCGCCCCCGCCCTGCAGGCGCATGTGCTGGACATCATCCGGCAGGGGCACCCGCACCTGATCCTGGACCTGCGACAGGTCAGCTTCTGCGACTCCACCGGCCTGAGCGTCATCATCGGGGTCTGGCACGCGGCCCAGGGCGCCGGCGGCTCGCTGGCCCTCGCCCACGTTCCCGACCGCCTGATGCGCATGCTCACCCTGACGGGCGTCGACACGCTCCTTCCCCTCCACCCCACGACCGCCGACGCGGTGGCGGCCCGGTCGGCGGCGGACGCCGGGGGTCAGTGCCAGTAGCTCGGCATGCCGCCGTCGCCGCCACTGTGCAGGGCCGCCCACACCGCCAGCAGGATCACGGCCACGACCGCGACGGTCAGGATCAGGCAACCGCGGTTGCCGGACCGGTTCAGCTCGCGCACACGGGCCGCCTCGGCGGCCCGGCCCTCCGGGCTGTCGCGCAGCTGCCCGGCCGTCACCTCGGCCGTTCCGTCGGCCATCGCCCGGGCGACGCGTGCGACGTCGTCCGCGTGGAAGGAGACGACCGTCCGCGAACCCCAGGTGGAGTTCGCGGTCCGGGTGCGCGTGCGCACACCGTTGGCCTCGGCGACGGCGCCGATGCACACCGCGCGGATCGACGGCCAGGCCTCGGCGACCTGCCGGTGGTCCCTCCACGGCGCGTCCGGCGGCCTCATGGCAGGGCCGCCCGGATCCAGGCGTCGCGCACTCTCGTCCTCCCAGGGCAACGGGCTGCGCGGTGTCCGGCCCGGCCGTCAGCCGCTCTCAGGGCGCCGTGCGAGGAAGACGAACTCCCGGCCCGGACGGTCGGGGGCGTCACGGACGTCCTCCACCACATACCCCTCGGCGGCCAACTCCGCCTCGATCTCCCGTCGTTCACGGAAACGCAGCGTCGACTCCGAGGTCAGCATCCGCCCGTCCGCACGGAACACGCAAGTCCCCCGGAACGTCACCAGGGGCAGGCTCACCTCGATCAGGTCGAACCACTGCTCGACCACGCCGACACCCGGGATGTCGGCCACCTGGTACGAGGCCTCGCGGTTCCACTCCTCCCAGGCCCGCCGGGCCGGATCCCTGGTCTCGAACACCAGGAGGCCGCCGGGCCGCAGAGCGTCGTAGACCCCCCGCAGGGTCCTCCGCCACACCTGGGGATCGACGATGGCCTGGGCCACGTTCGCCGTCATCGTCGCGAGGTCGACCCGCAGCGGGGGGAGCGCGGTCGCGTCACCGTGGATCCAGCGCACCCGATCGGCGCCCGGTTTGCCCCGGGCCACCTCGACGGACGCCTCGGCGGGATCCACGCCGACGACCTCCATCCCCCGATCGGCCAGCAGGAGCGCGAACACCCCGGTCCCGCAGCCGATGTCCAGCACCCGGCGCGCCCCGAACTCCTCCGCGATGCCGACGTACGCGTCCAGATCGCCGCGGTCGGGATCGAGCGCGTCGTAGATCGCGGCGAGCCGTGGAAGCCGGAAGCATTCGTCAGCCATGCGGCCGAAGCTACGGGGAGCCGCCGCCGAACGGCCACCCGGTTTCGCACGAGACACGCGGACACACGTGGCGGGGCCCCCGTTCCGGGAACGGGGGCCCCGCCACGTGTGTCTCGCGCTCAGTGCCGGAAGGCGTCCTTGATCTTCTCCTTCGCCTGACGCATGTCGCCCTTCGACTGCTTCGCCCGGCCCTCGGCTGTCAGCCCCTCGTCGTCCGTCGTGCGGCCGACGGCCTCCTTGGCCTTGCCCTTGGCCTGCTCCATCTTGGCCTTGGCCTTCTGCTCTCCAGCCACCGTGCTCACTCCAAGTCGCAATCGACAGTGGGGTCACTACGACGAGTGACCGCAAGAGGGGCACATAAACCCTCAGCGGCGCCTCGGGTTCCCACGCGGCCTGATGGTGGCGTGCGGAAGGGCGGGCGCGGGCAGGCGGTCGCCGTCGTAACCCTCGACGGCGCCGAAGCGGTCGGAGGCGTTCTGCCACGCTTGCCTGGCCTCGACGACATCCTCGTGGTCGCGCCCGATGAAGTTCCACCACATGACGACCCGCTCCTCGAACGGCGTCCCGCCCAGCAGCACGGCCCGGGCGGGGGCGTCGGTCTCGTTCGTCAGCGTCAGCGTGCCGCTTCCCGGGCCGAGGTAGCCCAGTTCCGCAGGGCGCAGCAGCGTCCCGGCCAGGCGGACGTCCCCCTGGTCCACGAGCAGTCCGTGCTCGAAGGCGGTGTCCACCGGGAGTGCGGTCGTCGAGCGCGGCTCCAGGACGAGTTCGGCGCCGAGCAAGGGGGTGAACGTCCGCACCGGAGAGGTGTCACCGGCGAGGGATCCCAGGAACACCCTGATCTCCGCGCCGCCGACCCGCACCGGGCCGGGCACGTGGTGCCGGAAGTCACGGGCGGTGTGCCGGTGCTCCTCGGGCAGCGCCACCCACAGCTGGACGCCGTGCAGGATCGTCGTACGGGGGGGTGGAGACCTCCGAGTGGCTGATGCCGTACCCGCCCGTCATCAGGTTCAGCTCACCGGGCTTTACCAGCGCGTGGCTGCCCAGGCTGTCCCGGTGCTCGATCTCCCCGCTGAACAGCCAGCTCACCGTCTGCAGTCCGGTGTGCGGATGCGGAGCGACGTCCATGCCGCCCGACTCGGCGACGTCGTCGGGCCCGTAGTGGTCGGCGAAGCACCAGGCTCCGATCAGCGTCCGGGCCCGCTGCGGCAGCGTACGCCGTACGGTCATGGCCCTCGGGCCGCCCAGGGGGACGTCCCGCGCGGACAGCACCTCGACCTGCGGCGCGGGTTCCCCGTTGTCCGCGGCACTTTCGGATTCAACGATCATGCCTGATGGTACGTCCGCGGGGTACGCCCGTGGCAGGCACGCCTCCCCGCCCGGCACTCCCAGGCATGCGCCGGTGCGCTGGAGGACAACAGACGGCGGCACGCGCGCCCTAGCGTGCGTCCCGAGCACCGGTCACTTCCTGTGGACCGGTAACTTCCCAGGGAAGGAAAAGCACTTGCCGTACATCACCGTGGGCCAGGAGAACTCCACCACCATCGACCTCTACTACGAGGACCACGGCACCGGGCAGCCGGTCGTCCTCATCCACGGCTTCCCGCTCGACGGCCACTCCTGGGAGCGGCAGAGCGCCGTGCTGCTCGACGCGGGCTACCGCGTGATCACCTACGACCGCCGTGGCTTCGGACAGTCGAGCCAGCCGACGGCCGGCTACGACTACGACACCTTCGCGGCCGACCTGAACACCGTGCTGGAGACCCTCGACCTGCGGGACGCCGTCCTGGTCGGCTTCTCCATGGGCACCGGTGAGGTCGCCCGGTACGTGTCCACGTACGGCTCCGGCCGGGTCGCCAAGGTCGCCTTCCTGGCCTCGCTGGAGCCCTGCCTGCTCAAGTCCGACGACAACCCCGACGGGGTCGCCCCGAAGGAGTTCTTCGACGGCGTGGTCGCGGCCGTCAAGGCGGACCGCTACGCGTACTACACGGACTTCTACGAGGACTTCTACAACCTGGACGAGAACCTCGGCACCAGGATCAGCGAGGAAGCGGTCCGCAACAGCTGGAACGTCGCCGCGGTCGGTGGCTTCTTCGCCGCCGCCGCCGCGCCGTCGACCTGGTACACCGACTTCCGGGCCGACATCCCGGCCATCGACGTACCTGCCCTGATCCTGCACGGTACGGGCGACCGGATCCTGCCCGTCGAGGGAACCGCGCGGCCCTTCCACAAGGCGCTGCCGTCCGCCGACTACGTGGAGATCGAGGGCGCCCCGCACGGCCTGCTGTGGACGCACGCGGAGGAGGTCAACGCCGCGCTCCTCGCCTTCCTGAGGAAGTGACCCTCAGCCCCCGTATGCCGCTTTTCTTACACTTTCTCCCGTTTTGCACGTAATGACCTGACATTGCGGGAACTCGGAAGACCGGGAGCGAGGAACGTGACGTACGGAGGCGAGTGGAACCATGGCTGAGCAGAAGTCGCCGGACCTCACCAGGCCGCTGCGCACCGCGGCCTCCGCGCTGCGCAGGGTGCCCGGTGCCGGGACGGTCGGCAGGGTCACGGAGGACGCGCTGAACGCCGTCGGGGCGGTATCGCCGCGCGGGCGGCGCATGGCGGTCTACACGGGCGCCGGGGTCCTCGGCGTCGCCGGCGTCGTGGAGTGGCCCGTCGCCCTGACCGGGGCCGCCGTGGCCTGGCTGACCCAGCCCCGCCCCGAGCACCCGGAGCAGCCGGCCGCGTCGAGCGGCGACGGCCACGGAGGCGGCAAGCACCACGGCAACGGCAAGCGCCACGGCAACGGGAAGCACCACGGGGACGGCAAGCACGCCTCGGGCTGGACCAGCACCGCCGTGCGGCACACCCGCAGCGGCGAGTGAGGGCACGAGATGGGGCTCGCGGGAGTGATGCGCTCCTCGACCGCCGCCGGGCTCGTCCTGACCGGTCCCCGGCTGCTGGCGAGCGGGGCCGCGCCCGCCGTGGGCCTGGCCGCCGGGGCAGCCGCCGCGACGGTACGGGCCGGGGTGCGGGGCGCCGACACCACCGTGCGGGTGACGCGGGTCGTGCGCAACGCGCTGCCGGGCCGCACCGGTCAGTGGCGGTCCGGCGCCCGCGCCCACCTCGCGCTGCGGCCGGCCGACGCGGAACTCGCCCGGTCGGCGGACGCGGCCCGGCACGCGGCCCGAGCGGCCGGCCGGGTGGCCGAGGCGCTGGCCGAACACCCCGACGTGGCACTCGCCTACTGGGACGGCGGCCTGGGACGGCTGGTGGTGACGGCGGCCGAGGACAGCCTCACCGACGGGGTGGTGGAGCGGGCCGCCGCCCTCGCCGAAGACCACGGACTGGTGGCCAGGGAGGACCCGGAGGAGGAGTTCACCCACCCCGGCGACCCGGCCGCCGTACGCACCGCGGCGGCGGCCCTCGCGGTCGATGCCCTGGGCACCGCCGTCGCGTTCACCACCTCCGCGCTGCCGCTGCCGCGCGCGCCCCGGGCGGTCACCGCGGGCGTGACGCTGCTGCGCGAGAACCCGCGCTTCCGCTCCTGGCTGGCCGGCCGCCTCGGCCGGTCCCGGATGGACCTGGTGCTCGCCGCCGCCAACGCGGCCAGCCACGCCGCGGACCGCTCACCGACCGCCCTGGTACTGGACGGATCCCTGCGCGCCTGCCAGCTCGCGGAACGGGTGGCCCGCGCGACCGCGTTCGACGCCACCCACGACCGGCTGTCCGGCCCCCACCGCGTGAGCGTGCCCGCCGGTCACTGCCCGCGCCCACCGCTGCGCACCGTGCCGGACCAGGAGTACGCCGCGCACGCCTCCATCGGCAGCGTGGTCGGCGCCCTGGTGACCGAACTCGTCAAGCACGACGTCCACGAGGCGGCGGAGGCCGTGCTCGCCGGCTCGCCCAAGGCGGCCCGCTACGGGCCCGCCGCCTTCCACGCCGTCCTGAGCGGCGCCCTGGCCCGGCACGGTGTGCTGGTCCGGGAGCCCGGGCGGCTGCGGGAACTGGAGACCGCGGACATCCTCGCGCTGCACCCCAGCGCACTGCGCGCACCGGGCGCCGACGCGGATCCGTGGGGCGAGGCCGTTCTCGACGCGGCCCGGCATGCCGGGCTGCTCGTGGTGATGACCGACGATCCCGCCCTGGCCGACCTCGCCGGGCTCGCCGACCGGGTCGTCGACGGCGACCGGCCATGGGACGAGGTGGTGCGCGAACTGCGCCAGGGCGACGAGGGCGGCACCGTCCTCACGGTCGCCCGGACCGCCTCGGCCGACGACGCCGATGTGCTCTCCGGGCTGCTCGGCGGCGATGTGGCCGTCGCGCTGACCGACCAGGACGGGGTCGTCGTCTGGGGCGCGGACGTGCTGGCCCCGCACGGCCTGCCCGACGTGTGGCGGCTGCTGACCGCGATCCCGGCCGCGCGCAAGGTCAGCCGCCGTTCGAAGACCCTGGCCCGCTCCGGCGCCGCCCTGTCCGGCCTGCTGGTGGCCGTCGGCGAGGCCCGGCGCTCCCCCCGGTCGCCGCTGCCCGGCCTGCGCCACGCACCGGTCGACGCGGGCGCGGCCGCCGCCCTGCTGAGCGGCGTACGGGCGGCCATCGGCGTGGCCACGGCCCGCGCTCCGCATCCCCGGCCGCGCATCGCCTGGCATGCCCTGGAACTCGATGAGGTCCAAGAGCGGCTGGCCCGCCAGACGGCACCGCGGCCCACCCTCGGCGAGCGGACCGCCGCCCGGGCGCGCGGCGTCGCCGGCGCCGCCCGCCGGCACCCGGTGCTCGGCCCCGCTTCCGCCCCGGTGCGCTGGTCGGTGCGGCTCGGCCGCGCCGTACGGGGCGAACTCGACGACCCGCTCACCCCGGTGCTGGCGGTCGGCTCGGCGGCGTCGGCGATCCTCGGCTCCGCCGTGGACGCCCTGCTGGTCATCGGGGCGCTCGACCTCAACGCCCTGATCGGCGGCGTCCAACGGCTGCGGGCCGAGCGGGCGCTGTCCGGGCTGCTGGCCCAGCAGAAGCAGAAGGCACATCTCAGCCTGCGCCCGGACCGGCGGCCCGAGGAGCACGACGAGGCGACGCCGCGGGAGGCGGCACGGACCGTGGACGCCACCCAACTGCGCCCGGGCGACGTCATCGGGCTCGGCGCCGACGACGTCGTACCCGCCGACGCCCGGCTGCTGTGGGAGGACGGCCTGGAGGTGGACGAGTCCGCGCTGACCGGCGAGTCCCTGCCGGTGGACAAACACACCGACCCCACCCCGCGCGCCGCCGTCGCGGACCGCCGGTGCATGGTCTTCGAGGGGACGACCGTGGTGGCCGGGCGGGCCGAGGCGGTCGTGGTGCACACCGGCGACCGCACCGAGGCGGCACGTGCCGTCCACCTCGCCGCCCGTAAGCCCCCGGCCGCCGGTGTGCAGGCCAGACTCCAGGAACTCACCGGCAAGGCACTGCCGTTGACGCTCGCGGGCGGCGCCGCCGTGACCGGGCTGTCCCTGCTGCGCGGCGCCCCGATCCGACGGGCGGTCAGCGGCGGGGTCGCGGTGGCCGTGGCCGCCGTTCCCGAGGGGCTGCCGCTGGTGGCGACGGTGGCCCAGCTCGCCGCCGCCCGGCGGCTCAGCCGGCGGGGCGTGCTGGTCCGTACCCCGCGCACGCTGGAGGCGCTGGGCCGGATGGACACGCTCTGCTTCGACAAGACCGGCACACTCACCGAGAACCGGCTGCGCCTGGTCCAGGTGGCCGGCGCCGACGGCACGGTCCGCACGGCCGACCGCCCGGAGTCCGCCGAGACCGTACGGATCGCCGCCCGGGCCTGTCCCCGGCTGAACGGCGACTCGGGCGGCAGGCCCGCCCACGCCACCGACGAGGCGGTGCTGGAGGCGGCGGAGCCGGACCCGGACTGGGTGCAGACCGAGGGCCTCCCGTTCGAGCCCGGACGCGGCTACGCCGCCGCCATCGGGCACACCGCGGACGGAGCCCGGGTGCTCGTGGTCAAGGGCGCCCCGGAGACCGTGCTGCCCGCGTGCGCCGATCTGCCGCCCCGTGCCTCCGACGCGGCCCACGCGCTGACCGGCGACGCACTGCGCGTCCTGGCGGTGGCGCAACGCCCGCTGGACGCGGACGAGAACGACACGGACGCCCTCGACCAGGCCCTGGACGGACTCCGCTTCACCGGTCTGCTGGCCCTGTCGGACGTGCCGAGGGAGAACTCCAGCGCCCTGGTCCAGGCGCTGCGGGAGACGGGCGTACGACCCGTCATGCTCACCGGTGACCACCCGCAGACCGCCCGGGCGATCGCCCTGGAGCTGGGCTGGCCCGAGGACACGGCCGTCGTCACCGGCGACGAGCTGGCCGCCGCCGACCGTGCGCAGCGCGCCGGGATCCTGCGGGACGCGGACGTCGTGGCCCGGGTCGCGCCCGAGCAGAAGCTCCTGGTCGTCGAGGCGCTGCGGGACGCGGGCCGGGTGGTCGGCATGGTCGGCGACGGCGCCAACGACGCCGCGGCCATCCGCGCCGCCGACATCGGCGTGGGCATCAGCGCCCGCGGCTCGGCGGCCGCACGCAACGCGGCCGACATCGTCCTCACCTTCGGCGACCTGTCCGTGCTCACGGACGCGGTGGCCGAGGGCCGCGCCCTGTGGCGCTGCGTCGCCGACGCCATCGCCATCCTGATCGGCGGCAACGCGGGCGAGGTGAGCTTCGGCATCCTCGGCAGCCTGCTGTCGGGTTCGGCCCCGCTGTCCACCCGTCAGATGCTGCTGGTGAACCTGTTCACCGACCTGTTCCCCGCGATGGCGGTGGCGGTCACACCGCACGAGGAGCGGCGGGACGAGGCTTCCCCGGCGGGCGGCGCACCCGACGGACAGCTCGTCACCTCACTCCTGCGTAAACCCCTGCTGCGCCAGATCCGCCACCGTGCGCTGACCACCTGCCTGGGCGCCACCATGGCCTGGCTGATCGGCCGGTTCACCCCGGGCACGACCCGCCGCTCCACCACCATGGCCCTGTGCGCGGTGGTCGGCACCCAGTTGGCCCAGACCCTCGCCGACCGCCGGGACAGCCTCCTGGTCCGGGCCACGGCCCTGGGCTCCGCCGCCGTCCTCGTGGCCCTCGTCCAGACCCCCGGTGTCAGCCAGTTCTTCGGCTGCACCCCCCTCGGCCCCCTCGGCTGGGCGGGTGTGGTCGCGGCCATCACGCTCGCGGTGACCGGCCAGCGGGCGCTGCCGCGGGTCGAACGGGCGATTCTGGGCTGGTGGCGGTCGAGCGTCGCCCGGCCCGAGGCATCGGGCGCACCGCAGTCGGTCGTGAACTCGGTACGGCGGACCTGGGAGGCGCTCAACCACACCTTCGCCGGAACGGGCAACGCGGCCTCCGGCACGGCCTGACCGAGGGCGCGGCCCCCCGGTTGTCAGTGCCGGATGCGACGCTGCCCGGCATGGATGAGCAGGAGTTCATGCGCGGCCGGGTGTACGGGGCCGACCACGACGACGCCGGCCCCCGCCCCCACCACACCTACGCCCAACTGGTCGGCGGCCCGCTGGACGGGCTGCTGCTTGACGTCACCGACCGCTCGGGCCGTCCGCCGGGCGAGCCGGTGGCCCTGGTGACGGAGATAGGCCGCTACGGACCCGGCGGCCGCGCCCTGTACGTGCCCCGGGCGGACGACGCTTCCCGTTACGACTGGTACGGCGACACTCCCTGACGAGTGAGGGGCCGATCCCGTCAGGCGGCGGCCGTCAGCGCGGCGCCCTTGCCCTTGCTGACGGCGTCCTCGTGGGCCTGGGCCTTGGAGGCCTCGGCGAGCGGGATGAGTTCCGCCATCGCGGGGTTGGAGTGGGCCATGGTGAGCTCGGGGACGATGAAGTCGACCCGCATGCCCATCATGTCCCCGAGGAGCGCCCGCAGCAGGTTCTGCACGTACTCGAAGCCCTCGCGCGGGGTGCCGGGAGCGTAGGAACCGCCGCGGCTGGCCACGACGTACACCGGGGTGCCCTTGATCGGGGACTCCTCGGCCATCGCCGTACGGCCCACGAGCAGCACCTGGTCGAGCCACGCCTTCAGCGTGGACGGGATCGTGAGGTTGTACATCGGGGCGCCGATGAGCACGGCGTCGGCGTTCTCCAGCTCCTCGATCAGCTTCAGGCGCGCGGCGAAGGCCGCGGCCTGCTCCGGGGTGTGCTCGGACGGGGCGGCGAACCCGGCGGACGCGGTGAGGGCGTCGAGGTGCGCAACCGGGTGCGCGGTGAGGTCGCGGTAGATCACGGTGCCGTCGGGGTGCTGCTCCTCCCAGGCCTTGCGGAACGCGGCCGTGACCGAGCGGGAGGCGGAAGCGGCCTCGGGCCAGAGGGACGAGTCCAGGTGCAGCAGCGTAGCCATGGAGATCTCCAATGTGAGGTCGTGTCGTTCCGTGCGTACCTAGTAATAACACAGGCGCTTACTTTTTTTCATCTACAACGAAGGTCATAGTAGACTGAGGTCATGAGGGATGCCGGCGCCGAGCCCTGCAAGACGGTCGACAAGGCCATCACGCGTGTGTTCACGCTGCTCGGTAAACGCTGGACCGGCCCGATCGTCGCGGTGCTGATGGCGCAGCCGGTGCACTTCGCCGACCTGCGCCGCGCCATCCCGGGCATCAGCGAGCGCATGCTCTCGGACCGGCTGAGCGAACTCGGTGCCGCGGGACTCGTCGTGCGCGAAGTGGACGAGGGGCCGCCGCTGCGGGTCTCGTACCGCCTGACCGAGGCGGGCGCGGCACTGGAGCCGTCCCTGAAGGAACTCGCCGTCTGGGCGGAGAGGCACCTGCCGGAGACGGACTGCGGCTCCAACCCCTGCGCCGTCTGAGCCCTCGGCGCCTCCGGTCACCTGTGTGGGCGCGCGGCAGCGGGCCGCGCGGTCCGAGTGCGCCGCCTCTTGTGTGACCGGCCAGGCACGGTGCACCGGATTCTGACGTTATGTCTGATTAGCATGCGGGGTCCGCGGACCCGCCCCCGCATGAGAGGACGTCAGATGGCGCGACCGGGCCGTCACAGAGCTCTGGCCGAGCACCCCTCCTCCCCGCATGACGCCGTGCTGCGGGCCGCCGCCCGGCACGTCGGCCGCCGCCGTCTGCTCACCGTCGCCGCGGCGGCGGCCACGCTCGCCTTCACCACCAACCGGCCGGCCCGTGGCGCCTCGGCCGCCCCCGAACTCGACGCCGCGCGCATCTCCCAGGATCCGTTCACTCTCGGTGTCGCGTCCGGAGATCCCCTCCCGGACGCGGTGGTGCTGTGGACCCGGCTGGCCCCCGCCCCGTTCGAGGCGGACGGCGGACTGGGCGGGCAGCGGGTCACCGTCCAGTGGGAAGTCGCCCGGGACGAGAACTTCTCCGTGCCGGCGCAGCGGGGCGAAGCGGTGGCCCATCCCGAGTACGGCCACAGCCTGCACATCGACGTCCGGGGCCTGCTGCCCGGCACCGTCTACCACTACCGGTTCCGCACCGGCGCCTGGATCAGCCCGGTCGGCCGCACCCGCACCGCACCGCCCGCGGGCAGCGACACCTCGGCCCTCCGGCTCGCGGCCGTGGCCTGCCAGGCGTACCAGGACGGCTACTACACCGCCTACCGGCACCTCGCCGAGGACGACGTCGACGTCGTCTTCCACCTCGGCGACTACCTCTACGAGTACGCCGTGGACGCCGCGGGAGGCGAGCGCCGCTACACCGGCGTCCCGCTGCCCGACGTCTTCGACCGCGAGACCATGACCCTGACGGACTACCGCCTGCGGTACGCGCTCTACAAGAGCGACCCCGACCTGCGGGCGGCCCACGCCACCCACCCCTTCGTCGTCACCTGGGACGACCACGAGACCGAGAACAACTACGCCGGTGCCGTCGACGAGCACGACGACCCGCCGGAGCGGTTCCTGGTGCGGCGCGCCGCGGCCTACCGGGCGTACTGGGAGAACCAGCCACTGCGTTCCGCGCAGCTCCCGCAGGGCCCCGACATGCGGTTGTACCGCCGCCTCCAGTGGGGCACGCTCGCCCAGTTCGACATCCTGGACACCCGCCAGTACCGCTCCGACCAGGCCTACGGCGATGTGCCGCACGTTCCGGGGGCCGAGTCCGACGACCCGGCGCGCACCCTCACCGGCGACGCGCAGGAACGCTGGCTGATCGACGGATGGCGGGCCTCGACCGCCCTGTGGAACGTGACGCCCCAGCAGGTGTGCTTCTCCCAGCGCAAGTTCGACCTCAACGCGGAGGCCAAGGTCTCCATGGACGCCTGGGACGGCTACCGCGCCTCACGCGACCGCGTCGTCGCCGGCGCCAAGGCGGCCGGCATCGACAACTGGCTGGTCCTCACCGGGGACGTCCACGTCGCCTACGCCTTCGACATCAAGGACGACTTCGACGACCCGGCCTCCCGGAACCTGGGCACGGAGCTCACCTGCACATCGGTCACCAGCGGCAAGGACGGCGTCGACAGGCCCGCCGGCTGGGGTACCTACATGCGGGCCAACCCCCACATGAAGTTCTACAACGGAAGACGCGGCTACGTCCGCGTCGAACTGGGACGCCAGACCGCCCGGGCCGACTTCAGGACCGTCTCCGCCGTCACCACGCCCGGCGCCGCCGTCACCACGGCCGCGTCCTTCGTCACCGAGGCCGGCGCTCCCGGCCTGAAACCGGCCTGAGACCAGCCGTGGTCCGGGCACGGCACCGGACCGCGGCGCACAGTTGGTTCCCGCCTCTGGCTTCGCACGCGTACCGGACGGTATACAAGCTCCGTTGACCGTGCGAAGGCACCAGGGGGAGGGCTTGCATGGCGGGCGAAACGCATTCGGGCGGAGCGGCGAGACGCCGACGGGCGGTCACTGTGGGGGCGGTGCTGGGCGGCTGCGCCCTCGTCGCCGCTTCGACGACGCCCGCCGCGGCGAACGGGAGGGGGCACGGCGGCGGCACGCACTACGTGTCCCTCGGCGACTCCTACACCTCGGGCCCCTTGATACCGCGGCAGGTGGACGCCAACTGCGCCCGCTCCGACCACAATTACCCCTCGCTCGTGGCGGCGGAGCGAGGAGTGACCGCGTTCAAGGACGTCAGCTGCAGCGGGGCGACGACCGAGCACATGTGGAAGTCCCAGGGCACCAACGGCCCCCAGCTGAACGCCCTGCGACGGGACACCGACCTGGTGACGGTCCAGATCGGCGGCAACGACATCGGCTTCGGATCCATCATCGCGACCTGCGCCCGCCTGGGCGCCACCGACCCGACGGCAAACCCGTGCGAGCGCTACTACACCTCCTCCGGCATCGACCAGCTGGCCGTGAACATCGCGCAGACCGCACCGAAGGTCGACCGGGTACTGCGGGCCGTGCACGCCAGGGCGCCGCACGCACGTGTACTCGTCGTCGGCTACCCGGACCTCCTCCCCGACGACGGCAGCGGCTGCTACCCCGCCGTCCCGTTCGCGGCACGGGACTTCCCCTACCTGCGGGACACGGGCAAACGGCTCAACCTGATGCTGCGCCTGGTGGCCGCGTGGAACCACGCCGAGTACGTCGACACATACGGCCCCACACGCGGCCACGACATGTGCGAGGCACCGGCGGACCGCTGGATCGAACCGCTGCAGCCGGCCGCGCCCGCGGCCCCCGCGCACCCGAACGCCAAGGGCGAGGAGGCCATGGCGCGTGCCGTGCTCGAACGCCTCGGCAAGGGGCATGGGCGCGGCTGAGCGGCCCGGGCGGGTGCCTCAGTCGGCCGCCGCGGCCGGAGCGGGCTGAGACCGGGTGGACGGCGAGGTCTGCGGGGGCGGGGCGGAACGGCGCCCCCGCAGGAGCAGCCGCCGCGCCGGGACTTCCACCGCCTCGTACAGGACCCAGGACAGCCCGAGCGACAGGGTGAACGCGACGGCGGTGACGGCCAGGCCCACCGGCACGCCGAAGTGGGGGGACTTGCCGAGCAGGCCGATGCCGGCCCGCAGCACCAGCAGATGGACCATGTAGAAGGCGAACGACAGTTCCCCGAGCCGCACCGTCCGTCGGCGCCGCCAGAGTGAGGGCAGGCCGTGCAGGTCCGCGACGGCCGCCGCCGGGATGAGCAGGGCGAAACCGGCGATGGTGCACGCCGTGCCCGGGTACCCGGCCGTGACCTGGGGGACGAGGAAGTACCCGATGATCGCCAGGGCGAGGGAGGCCTCCAGGCCGGGCCCGCGCCACCGGTCGAGGAGCACCAGCCGGGCGAGCGCGGCGCCGAGCACGAACTCGGGCAGGCGGGCGGCGGGGAAGGAGTTGATCGGCTGGCTCAGCCAGTGGTGGGCGTCGGCCCAGGCCAGCACCAGCACCGTCAGCACCGACGCCGCGGCCAGCGCGGCCGACCCGCGGGCGCCCAGGCGGCGCAGCAGGAGAGCCAGCAGCGGGAAGGTGGCGTAGAAGAACGCTTCGCAGGCGAGCGACCAGCTGACCGGGTTCAGCGTCTGCCACCACGGGCGCCACCAGGAGTGCACCAGCAGCACGTCGGCCAGCCCCTGGCGCAGCGTCGGCCTCGCCTGATGGGCCAGTGTGTAGGCCATCACCAGCGCGATCGCGACGGTGACCAGGTGCACCGGGTAGATGCGGGCGACGCGCCGCCACCAGAAGCGGAGCGCGCGGTCGTTCGGGCGTGCGGACCAGGTCAGTACGAAACCGGACAGCACGAAGAAGAACGACACTCCGCCGGCGCCGGCCCCGAAGGCCCAGTTCATGAGGCGACCGCCGTCGCCTCCGAAGTAGCCGAAGTTGCGTACGTGCAGTCCGAAGACCAGCAGCGCGGCCATCCAGCGCAGCCCGGTGAGCGAGGGCAGCGGGGGCGCCGAGGCGGGCCGTGGAATCCCGGTGGTGTTCGTGAGGGGGGGCGGGAGCGTGGTGGGGGCGGGTGGCGTCCGGGGCGCCCTGGTCGCCGTCGTCATGGATTCACCTGTCGGGGGAGGTTCGCGCGGGGTATGAAAGGGAAGGTTGCCCGTTCGTCACCTTTCATTCCGTTTCCGTGCGAAACATCACACCGCTGGTCGCGGGCCGTGTGGGGCTTTTCCGGGGCTTCTGATACCCGGTCACCACCGGGCGGGACGGTTCGGCCCGGGACGTGGCCCGAACGGCCCTGGCGGGTACCCGGCGGTCCCCGGAGGGTGGGTGATGTGCCCCGCGGCACGCGTCACACCCCCGACCGCCGGCCGACCCGGAAGGAACCCCGATGTCCGTCGACACACAGCAGGCGCCCGGCGGGCTCTCGGACGAGGAGCTCGCCACGCTGGACGCCCACTGGCGCGCCGCGAACTACCTCTCCGTGGGTCAGATCTATCTCATGGCCAACCCCCTGCTGACCGAGCCGCTGCGTCCGGAGCACGTCAAGCCGCGCCTGCTCGGGCACTGGGGCACCTCACCCGGCCTCAACCTGGTCCATACCCACCTCAACCGCGTCATCAAGGCCCGCGACCTGGACGCCCTGTGCATCTGGGGCCCGGGTCACGGCGGCCCCGCCGTCCTGTCGAACTCCTGGCTGGAAGGCTCGTACACCGAGACCTACCCGGACGTCACCCGGGACGCGGCCGGCATGGCGCGGCTGTTCCGGCAGTTCTCCTTCCCCGGCGGGGTGCCCAGCCACGTCGCCCCGGAGACCCCGGGCTCGATCCACGAGGGCGGGGAACTCGGCTACGCGCTCTCGCACGCCTACGGGGCGGCCTTCGACAACCCCGGCCTGCTGGTCGCCTGTGTGATCGGCGACGGCGAGGCGGAGACCGGGCCGCTGGCCGCCTCCTGGCACTCCGACAAGTTCCTCGACCCGGTGCACGACGGCGCCGTCCTGCCGATCCTCCACCTCAACGGCTACAAGATCGCCAATCCGACGGTGCTGTCCCGGCTGCCCGAGACCGAACTCGACGACCTTCTGAAGGGCTACGGTCACGACCCGATCCATGTCACCGGCGACGACCCGGCCGCCGTGCACCGGGCGATGGCCGAGGCCATGGACACCGCCGTGGACCGCATCGGCGCCTTCCAGCGCGCCGCCCGCGAGGACGGCGCGACCGAGCGTCCCCGCTGGCCGGTGATCGTGCTGCGCACCCCGAAGGGCTGGACCGGCCCGGCCGAGGTGGACGGCCTGCCCGTGGAGGGCACCTGGCGCTCCCACCAGGTGCCGCTGGCCGCCGTCCGGGACAACCCGGAACACCTGCGGCAGCTGGAGACGTGGCTGCGCTCGTACCGGCCCGAGGAGCTCTTCGACGAGCACGGCGCCCCGCGCCCCGACGTGCTGGCCTGCGTCCCACGCGGCACCCGCCGGCTCGGTGCCACCCCGCACGCCAACGGCGGGCTGCTGCTGCGCGCCCTACCCCTGCCACCGCTGGAGCGGTACGCCGTCGAGGTCGACAAGCCCGGCGCGACCCTCCACGAACCGACCCGCGTCCTCGGCGACCTGCTGCGGGACGTCATGGCGGCCACCGCCGACCGGCGCGACTTCCGCCTGGTCGGCCCCGACGAGACCGCCTCCAACCGCCTCCAGGCCGTCTACGCGGCCAGCGGCAAGGCCTGGCAGGCCGGCACCCTGCCGGTGGACGAGGACCTCGACCCGCACGGACGGGTGATGGAGATCCTCTCCGAGCACACCTGCCAGGGCTGGCTGGAGGGCTACCTCCTCACCGGCCGGCACGGGCTGTTCTCCTGCTACGAGGCCTTCGTGCACATCGTCGACTCGATGGTCAACCAGCACGTCAAATGGCTGCGCACCACCCGCCGCCTGCCCTGGCGCGCCCCCATCGCCTCGCTCAACTACCTGCTGACCTCACATGTGTGGCGGCAGGACCACAACGGCTTCTCCCACCAGGATCCCGGCTTCGTCGACCACATCCTGAACAAGAGCCCGGAGGCGGTACGGGTCTACCTGCCGCCGGACGCCAACACCCTGCTGTCGGTGGCCGACCACGTCCTGCGCAGCCGCGACTACGTCAACGTGGTCGTCGCCGGCAAGCAGCCCTGCTTCGACTGGCTCTCCCTGGAGCAGGCGAAGGCCCACTGCGCGCGCGGCGCCGGCATCTGGGAGTGGGCGGGCACCGAGGACGGCTCCGGGGAGCCGGACGTCGTACTGGGCTGCGCGGGTGACGTCCCCACCCAGGAGGTGCTGGCCGCCGCCCAGCTGCTGCGCCGGCACCTGCCCGAGCTGACCGTGCGGGTGGTGAACGTCGTGGACATCGCCCGCCTGCTGCCCAGCGAGGAACACCCGCACGGGATGAACGACTTCGAGTACGACGGACTGTTCACCGCCGACAAGCCGGTGATCTTCGCGTACCACGGCTACCCGTGGCTGATCCACCGTCTGGCCTACCGGCGCACCGGCCACCGCAACCTGCATGTGCGCGGCTACAAGGAGATCGGCACCACGACCACGCCGTTCGACATGGTGGTCGGCAACGACCTGGACCGCTACCGCCTGGTGATGGACGTCATCGACCGCGTCCCCGGCCTGGCCGTGCGGGCGGCGGCCGTCCGCCAGCGCATGGCGGACGTCCGGCAGCGCCACCAGGCCTGGATCCGCGAGCACGGCACGGATCTGCCGGAGGTGGCCGACTGGTCCTGGGACGGCTGAAACAGGGCCGATCGGCCCTGGCCCGCGGGCCCCGCGGCGGGAAAGGATGCTGCTGACAACCGCGCACATCCCAGGGAGCGAACGCGATGGCGGAGCGCGAACCGGCCGGCCCCGGCACCCCGATCCGGGTCTTCCTCCTCGACGACCACGAGGTGGTACGGCGCGGGGTGCGCGACCTGCTGGACGACGAGCCGGACCTCACGGTCGTCGGTGAGGCCGCCACCGCCGAGCAGGCACTGGCGCGCGTGCCCGCCCTCCGCCCGGACGTGGCGGTCCTCGACGTCCGCCTGCCGGACGGGGACGGCGTGACCGTGTGCCGGGAACTGCGCTCGGGCCTGCCGGAGCTGGCCTGTCTGATGCTGACCTCGTTCGACGAGGAGGAGGCGCTGCTGGACTCGATCATGGCAGGTGCGTCCGGGTACGTGCTCAAGCAGATCCAGGGCTCCGACCTGGTCTCGGCCGTGCGCACCGTGGCCGGCGGCCAGTCGCTGCTGGACCCGAGCGCGACCACCAGGCTCATGGCCCGGCTGCGAGGCGGGCAGCCACGGGAGGCGGAGCCGGACGCCCTGCCGGGCCTGACCGAGCGGGAACGGGAGATCCTCGCTTTGATCGGCGAGGGGCTCACCAACGGTCAGATCGGCCGACGGCTGTACCTCGCCGAGAAGACGGTGAAGAACCACATCTCCCGCCTGCTCGCCAAGCTCGGCGTCGAACGGCGCGTCCAGGCCGCCGTCATCGCCACCCAGGCCCAGGCCCGGCCGCGCGGCGAAAGGCGCTGACGGCCGCCTCAGCGCGCAGCCGGCCGGGACCGCGACTCACAGTTTCAGCGTGAACCAGGTCGTCTTGCCCTCGTCCGTCGGCCGCACCCCCCAGCTGTCGGCCAGGGTGCGGACCAGGAACAGACCGCGGCCGGACTCCTCGTCCTCGTCCTCGGCCGCGAGGCGGGGCTGGGGGAGCTGCGGGCTGTGGTCGCTGACCTCGACGGTGAGGTCGGTGGGGGTCCGGCACAGGCGCAGCCCCAGCGGGCCCTCGGCGTGCTGCACGGCGTTGGTGAGGGTCTCGGACAGCAGCAGCAGGGCGTCGTCGGCCGGTGCCGCGCACTCCCATGAGGCCAAGGTCCGGTTGAGGAACGCGCGTCCCTCGGGGACGGAGGCCGGCGCCGCGGGCAGCTCGGTGGTCACGGCGGCCAGGGGCGCGGCCGGCAGCTGGGCCAGCAGGAGCGTCACATCGTCGTTGTGCCCCTCGGCGTCCGGCAGCAGCGTGGCGAGCACATGGTCGGCGGCGGCCTCCAGCCCGGCGGCGGCCTCCACCCCGGTGGACCGGGGGAAGAAGGCGTCGAGGACGGCGGCGAGTTCGGAGAGCCGGGCCTCGATGTCGCTGCCGGGCGTCTCGATCAGGCCGTCGGTGTACAGCACGAGCGTGGCGCCGGGCGCTATGTCCGTGCAGGACTGCTCGTAGAGGACGTCACCGACGCCGAGCGGGGCGTTGACCGGCGTGGGAAGCGTGCGGACGCCGTCCCACGGGCCGACGACGAGGGTCGGCAGATGCCCGGCGGAACACACCGTCACCGTGCCGGCGTCGGGGGCGATGACCAGGTAGCAGCAGGTGACCAGCTGGTCGGGGACGTCCAGGTCGGTCACGGCCGTGTCCAGGGCCTGCATCAGCTGGCGCGGCTGCATGCCCGTCTTGGCGAGCGCGTGCGCGGCCGAACGCAGCTGGCCCATCACGGCGGCCGCCTCCAGACCGCGGCCCATCACATCGCCGATGAGGACACCGACCCGCCCCGCGCCCAGCGGTATGAGGTCGAACCAGTCGCCGCCCACGCCGGCGCCCTGCGTGGCGGGCCGGTAGCGGCTGGCGGTGGCCAGGCCGGGGATGGCGGGCGGGGTCCCCATGAGGCTGCGCTGCAGCGTGAGCGCGATGTGCCGCTGCTGCTCCAGCAGCGCCGTGAGCTCGGCCTCCGCGCGCTTGCGGTCACTGATGTCCCGGACGATGGCGCACGCGCCGACCACCCGGCCCCGGGTGTCCCGGGTCGGCCACAGCGTGACGTCGACGTCGAGCAGCGACCCGTCCCTGGTGACCCGCAGCGTCTCGAAGTGCTCGACCTTCTCGCCGTGCCGCAGCCGCTGCAGCAGCGCGCAGACGTCGTCCTGCAGCTCGGCCGGGGCGAGCAGGGACACGTGCCGGCCGATCGCCTCCTCGGCCGTGTAGCCGTACAGTCGCGCGGCGGCGGCGTTCCAGTACGTGATGTAGCCGTCGAGGGTCTTGGCGAGGATGGCGTCCTGGGAGGACTCGACGAGTGCGGCGAGTTCGTTGATACGGGCCTCGGCCGCCTTGCGGTCGCTGACGTCGCGCACGGCCGCGGACACCAGCAGCCCGTCCTCGGTCTCCAGGGGGCTGAGGCTGATCTCGACGGGGAACTCGCTGCCGTCCTTGCGCAGCCCGTGCAGTTCCAGCCCGGCCCCCATGGGCCGCACCTGCCCGTTGGCGGCGTAGCCGTCGCGGTGCCGGGTGTGGTGGGGCCGGAAGCGGTGCGGCACCAGCAAGTCGACCGGGTGGCCGAGCAGTTCCTCGCGCCGGTAGCCGAACAGGGCCTCGGTCTGGGCGTTGACGAGCCTGATGACGCCGGTGTCGTCGACGATGACCATGGCGTCCGGCGCCGCCTCCAGCAGCCCGCGGAACCGTTCCTCGGCCGCCGACGGCCCGCCTTGCGGCAACCGGGCACCGCACCGGCACCGCTCCAGGACCGCGGGATCCGCCGACCGCGTCGGCTCGTCCACGAAAGCGTTCATATCTACCGCCATGTCGCTCGATGCTGCGGCCATCTCAACGCATACCGGTCCGCACTGCCGTGACTTGTCGCGGGATGTCCCGGCACTGGCCGAAACGGGTTCGCGACGTGGACGAACGCGTCCGTGACGCGTCCGCGGCTGATCACATGCGGTCGCCCGGTTCCGCAGCCGGGGTTCGGCGGCCCACCGCCGTAGGGCCGGTCGGGCCCGGACAGGGACCTGTGGGCCCTGCCTTCCGGGAGCCCCGGCCGGAAGGCTGGAGCCGAACCCGACAACAGGAGGTGGGCACCATGTCCCGCACCATCACCGTGGGCCTCGACGGTTCCCCCGAGAGCCGGGCCGCCGCCGAGTGGGCGGCCCGCGAGGCGCGGCTGAGTGGTCTGCCACTGCGGCTGGTGCACGTCTGGGAGCCGGTCCCGGCGCCCATGGCACAGGCCCCGCCGCTCGGTGCCGAGACGCACCAGCACTGGACCGGGAGGATTCCGCGCGAGACCGCCGAGGGGCTGCGGCTGCGCCACCCCGGTGTGGAGGTCGTCGCCGAGCAGCGCGGCGGCAGTCCCGGCGAGGTGCTGGCGGCGGCCGAGGAGGCCGAGCTCGTGGTGCTCGGCTCCCGGGGCCTGAGCGGCATCGGCGGCTTCCTGCTCGGCTCCGTCGGACAGGCGGTCGTCGCCCGCGCCGAGCGGCCCGTCGTGCTGGTGCGGGCCGGGGAGCAGGCCTCCGACGAGCACGAGGCGGACCCGGTCGGTATCCCGTCCGCCGCGACGCCGTACCGGCCCGTCGTGATCGGCGTGGACACCGCCGCCCCGGACGACACGCTGCTCGCGTTCGCCTTCGAGGCGGCCTCCCGGCGCGGGACCGCCCTGCGGGCCGTGCACGCCTGGCCCCTGCCGCCGTACTACGCCTACGGCCTCGCCGTCGACCCCGTCTTCGACGAGGAGATCGCCGAACAGCACAAGACCGCGCTCACCGAGGCGCTGCGGCCCTGGCGGCAGAAGTACCCGTCCGTCGAGGCCGTCGAGGACTGCGGGCCCGGCAGCGCGTCGGAGCGCCTGGTCGCCGCCTCGCGCGAGGCGTCCCTGGTCGTCGTGGGCCGCCGCGCCCGCCGTGCCCCGTTCGGCCCACACCTCGGCCCCGTCACGCACGCGGTCCTGCACCACGCCGCCGCGCCCGTGGCCGTGGTCCCGCACGACTGAGCGTCACGTGGGACGGTGGACTGGAAGCGTGTGCTGCACGCCGTGGCGGCCCCGGCGAAAGGTGGTGAGTCCGATGACGGAACTGCCCCTGGTCGTGGGCGTCGACGGATCGGAGTGCGGCCTGGCCGCGGTCGACTGGGCGGTGGCCGAGGCGGCCCGCCGCGGGCTGCCGCTGCGGCTGGTGTACGCCTCCCTGTGGGAACGCTACGAAGGCACCGTTCCGGCAGGCGGCGGGGAGCGCCCCTCCGAGCAGGTGATGGCCGAGCACATCGTCGCCTCGGCGGCGGCGCGGGCCCGGCGGCGCGACCCGGACGTGAAGGTCACCACCGACATCCTCCCGCAGGAGGCGGTGGACGCCCTCCTGCGGGAGAGCGACGACGCCTCCGCCGTGGTGACGGGAGCACGCGGCCGGGGCGAGATCAAGGGGCTGCTCCTCGGCTCGGTCGGTCTGTCCGTGGCCGCCCGCGCCCACTGCCCGGTCGTCGTCGTCCGCGGTGACCGGGCCGGCCTGACCGGCACCCACGGGCGCGTCCTGCTCGGCGCCGGGGATCCCGGCACCGGGGGCGAGGCCGTGCGCTTCGCCCTCCAGGAGGCCGAGGCACGCGGAGGCGTCCTCGACGTCGTACGGGCCTGGCGCCGCCCCGCACACGAGAGCGCCGGGCTGCCCCTGCACGCCGGGAACCCGGCCGTACGGCACGAGCAGCAGGCCTCCGCCCTGCTCGACACACTGCTGCGCGACGCGACGGCCGACCACCCGGACCTCCGGGTACGCCGCACCACGGTGGAGGGCCCGGCCCGCAAGGTGCTGGTGGACCGCTCGGCCGCCGCCGACCTCGTCGTCATCGGGGCCCGCCGCCGGCGCGGCCACCTCGGACTCCAGCTCGGCCGGGTGGCGCACACGCTGCTGCACCACTCGTACTGCCCCGTGGCGGTCGTACCGGAGCACGTATGACGCCGAGCGGACTCCCCCTAAGGGCCCACTCGACCCTCGTGCAGCCGCCCGCGCGATGGTTTGATGGACGTGGCGGAAAGGACTTCCACCAGACGCGGAGAAGCGGCCACCTGCCGCGCACCGCGCAATCCGGATCCGCGAGAAGCGGGTGGTCCTTTCCGCCTCAGCCGTCCCGTCGGACGGGAGCGGCGCCGCGGGGGACCGGCACCTATGGGAGGCACACGTCATGGTCCGGAACATCGCGGCGGCAGTCGACGGATCCCCCGAAGGCCTCGCGGCCGCGCACTGGGCGGCCCAGGAGGCGCTGCGCCGCGGAGCCGCGCTGAGCCTCGTACACGCCTGGCACCCGCACGCACGGCCGGCGCCGTACGTCCCCGCGGACAGCACCGAACACGGCTGGGCCGAGCACCTGCTCGAGGAAGCGGTCGACAGCGTCCGCGCCGCGCATCCCACGCTGACGGCCACCGGCCGCCTGATGCGCGACTCCACGGTCTCCGCGCTGCTCTCGGTGTCCCGCCAGACGGAGTTGCTGGCGCTCGGATCGCCGGTACTCGGCGCTACGGCGGGGTTCGTCACCGGCTCGGTCTCCCAACGCGTGGTGAGCCAGGCCGCCTGCCCGGTGGTGCTGGTACGGGCCGGGAGCGCCGCCGCCGACGACCACCTGCCCGCCGTGGACGGGGTGGCCCCGGACGAGATCCCCGAAACCCCCTACCGCGCCGTCGTCCTCGGCCTGGACGTCGCACACCCCAGCGACGACCTGATCGACTTCGCCTTCGAGGCCGCCCGGCTGCGCCACACCGAGCTCCGCGTCGTCCACGCCTTCAAGGCGCCGCCCGCCGATGCCGTCTCGCCCCATGTCACCGGCCCGGAGCGCCTCGCGGCCGAGGAACACGCGGTCGTCACGGCCCTGCGTCCGTGGAGCGAGAAGTACCCCGAGGTGCCCGTGACCCGGACCGTCGTGGCGGGACGGTCGGGCGCCGAACTCGTGCGCGCCGCCACCGGCGCCTGCCTCGTCGTCGTGGGCCGCCCCACCGGCGGGGGCCGGCTCGGTGCCCACACCGGCCCCGTCGCCCACGCCGTCCTGCACCACGTCGGCTGCCCGGTGGCCGTGGTCCCGCACGCCTGAGCCGCCGTACGGGCGTTCCCTGGCCCGTGAGCACGGCCCTGTGGTCCCACCGAGCGCGGACGCAAGCGAAGGGCGTGGGGCGACCCCCGGTGCGACAATGGGCTCGTGAGGACCCCGCCCTGGGATGGGACGAAGGTATGGGCGTCAGCGGCGCGCTCGGCAGTCCAGGTCCGGCCGATCCGTTCGACATCGAATGCGCGGCCGTGGCGATCACCGATGCCGAGTGGCTGATCGTCTACTGGAGCCCGGGGGCCGAGAGCCTGCTCGGTTATCCGGCCCGTGACGCGGTGGGACGCCCGGTGGAATCCTTCCTGGCGAACGGAAACCCCGCCGCCGCCGTGTCAGGGCTGCGCCGGACCGGCGACGGCTGGACCGGTGCGCTCGCCGGCCGGCACCGTGCCGGTCACGCCCTCGACGTCGCGATCCGGGTGTGCCCCCTGGCCGGCGCGGGCGGCCACCACGGCTGGCTCGTCGTCGCCTGCGACGCCAAGGAACGGACGGCGTACGAGTTCTTCGAGGCGGTCACCCGGGGCCTGCTGGAGCGATCACCCGTGGGAGTCGCCGTCCTGGACACGGACCTGCGCTGGAAATGGGCGAACCGCGCACTGGCCGACATGGAGGGATACGGGTCCGCGGAGGACGACCCGGCCGCCGACTGCGGTGCCCTGGCGGATCACCACGCCCGGCGCGCGCTCGTCACGGGGCAGCCCCAGGTGAGCCTGGAACACACGCCGCCGCACCACGACCTGTCCCGCCGGGGAGGAGAGCGAGCTTTCCGGCTGCGCTCCTTCATCCCCGTACGGGACGCCGCGGGCCGGACACTGGGCATCTGCCTCGTCGCCCTGCACGCCACCGGCCAGGACTCGGCACGCGACCGGCTCGCCCTGCTGAACGCGGCCAGCGCACACATCGGCACCACCCTGGATCTCGACCGGACGGTGCAGGAACTGGCGGAGGTCGTGGTGCCGCGGGTCGCCGACTTCGTGGCGATCGACCTCCTGGACGCCGTACGAACGGACGCGGACCAGCCTCCGGGACCACCCCCGCACGGCGGACCGAAACTGCGCCGGGCCGCTCATCTGTCGATCCAGGAGGACCACCCCGAAGTGGTCGTCGAGATCGGAGCCGGCACCGACTATCCGGCCCGGTCCCCCCAGGAACGCTGCCTGGCCACGGGGAAACCCATCCGCGAGGTCGTCAGCGCCTCGACACCATGGCTGGTCGACGACTCCCGCCGCTGGACGAGGCTCCTCCGGCTGGGCGTGCACGCACATCTGGTCGTCCCTCTCCGGGCCCGCGGGATCACCATGGGGGTGGTGACCCTGCTGCGCTGGAAGAAGCCGGACCCGTTCGACGAGGACGACCTGCTGCTCGTCGAGGAACTGGTGGCGCGGGCCGCGGTGTGCGTCGACAACGCCCGGCGCTTCGCCCGGCAGCATCAGGCGGCGCTCACCCTGCAGACCAGCCTGCTGCCGCCCGTTCTGCCCCGGCACACCGCGGTCGACGTCGCCTACCGCTATCTGCCCGCCGACACCGAGGCGGGCGTGGGCGGTGACTGGTTCGACGTCATCCCGCTCTCGGGCGCCAGGGTCGCACTCGTCGTGGGCGACGTGGTCGGTCACGGGCTGCACGCCGCGGCCAGCATGGGGCGGCTGCGCGCCGCCGTCCAGACGCTGGCCGATCTGGACCTGCCCCCGGACGAACTGCTGACCCATGTCGACGACCTGGTCGTGCGCCTGTCGGACGAAGCCGAAGCAGCCGCGGAGGGCCCGCTGGTGATCGGCGCCACCTGCGTGTACGCCGTCTACGACCCGGTCGCCCGCACCATCGTGGTCGCCCGCGCCGGACACCCCAGCCCCGCCATCGCCCACCTGCGCGAACCCGTCGAGTTCCCCGACATCCCCGCCGGTCCGCCCCTTGGACTCGGCGGCCTCCCGTTCGAGTCCGCCGAGATCCCGGTGGAGGAGGGGAGCATCATCGCGCTCTACACCGACGGGCTGATCGAGGCATCGGACCGGGACGTCGACGTCGGCATGGAACGCCTGTGCTTCACCCTGGCCCACCCCGACCGGCCGCTCGAAGAACTGTGCGACATCATGGTCCGCACCCTGCTGCCGGACCGCCCACGTGACGACGTCGCCTTCCTCATCGCGCGGACCCGCGTACTGAGCCCCGACCGCGTCGCGTCCTGGGACGTCCCCGCGGACCCCTCCGCCGTGCACGTGGCCCGGAACAACGCCGCCCGGCAGCTGTCCATGTGGGGCCTCGACGAGGTGGCCTTCACCACGGAGCTCATCGTCAGCGAACTGGTCACCAACGCCATCAGGCACGCGTACGGCCCGATCAGCCTGCGCCTCATCTACGAGCGCGCCCTGATCTGCGAGGTCTCGGACGCGAGCAGCACCTCCCCGCACCTGCGACGGGCCCTGAGCACCGACGAGGGAGGGCGCGGGCTGTTCCTGGTCGCCCAGGTCGCCCAGCGCTGGGGCACCCGCCACACCTCCGGCGGCAAGACGATCTGGGCGGAGCAACAACTGCCGGACGGTGCGTGAGCGGCCCGGAAGGGAGGGCCTGGGATGACAGCGGAAGCCTTCCGGTCCGACGATGACGGATCCGGCATCGACTCGCTCCGGCCCATCGGGCTGCTGGACGTGCTGAGCGTCGCCGCGGTGGTCCTGGACACCCGCGGGCGCATCGTGTTCTGGAGCCCCCAGGCGGAGGAGCTCTTCGGCTACACCGCGCAGGAGGCGCTCGGCAAGTACGCCGCCCGGCTGCTGGTCCGACCCGAGCACCTGCAGTCCGTACTGAGCCTGTTCGCTGAGGTGCTGGAGACCGGCCGGAGCTGGGCCGGGGCCTTCCCCATCCGGCACAAGGACGGCACGACCCGCCTGATGGAATTCCGCAGCATGCGGCTGCTGGACGACGTCGGGAACGTCTTCGCCCTCGGCATCGCGGCCGACCACACCCTGCTGCAGCGCGTCGAGACCGACCTGGCCCTGTGCGAGCGGCTGATCAGCCAGTCCCCGATCGGTCTCGCCCTCCTGGATCCCGAGCTGCGCTATCTCCTGGTCAACCCGGCGCTGGAGCGCATCGACGGCATACCCGCCGAGGACCACATCGGCCTCCACCTCAGGGACGTCCTCCCCTTCCCCGAAGTCGAGACCATCGAGTCCGCGCTGCACCAGGTGCTCACCACCGGCACCCCGCTGGTCGACCAGTACCACGTGGGCCGTCCCCCGACCGACCCCGACCACGACCACGCCTGGTCCCTGTCCTTCTACCGACTGGAGGACACCGCCGGGCGGACCCTGGGCGCCGCCACCTCGGTCGTCGACGTCACCGAGCGGCACCGCGCGGCCACCGAGGCCGACCGGGCCCGGCGCCGCCTGGCGCTCATCGCCGACGCCTCCACCCGCGTCGGCACCACACTGGAGGTCGAGCACACCGCCCGGGAACTGGCCGACATCGCGACCCCCGAACTCGCCGACGTGGTCGCCGTGGACGTCCTCGACTCCGCCCTGGCCTGCCGCCGTACCCGCAGACCCGACAACGGCCCGGAGCTCTTCCGCGCGCTGGCCCTCAAGGCGGCCCACCCCACCGTGGCCCTGCGCGCCGCCGACCCGCCCGGCGACCTGGCCGCCTACGACGGCGACCGCCTGGTCACCCTGTGCGTGCACACCGGCCGGCCGGTCCTGGTGCGGCACGTGGGAGACCGCGATCTACGGCGCATCGCACGCGACGCCGAGGCCACCACGCTGCTGGCACGCGCCGGCGTGCACTCCTATCTGGCCGTGCCGCTGATCGCCCACGGCGAGGTGCTCGGCGCACTGGACCTCAAACGCACCCGCAATCCGCTCCCGTTCGACGAGGACGACGTCATCCTGGCCGGCGAGCTCGCCAGCCGCGCCGCCGTGGCCATCGACAACGCCCGCTGGTTCCAGAGCGTGCGCAACACCGCCCTCACCCTGCAGCGCAGCCTGCTGCCCGACCATCCACCGCACCCCACCGGCCTCGAACTCGCCTCGCGCTACCAGCCCGCCCAGAGCACCAGCGAGGTCGGCGGCGACTGGTACGACGTCATCGCCCTGGCCGACGACAAGACCGCCCTGGTCGTGGGCGACGTGATGGGCAACGGCATCGACGCCGCCGCCACCATGGGCCGGCTGCGCACCGCCACCTGCGCCTACGCGGACCTCGACCTCGCTCCGGAGGCGGTGCTCCAGCACCTGGACAAGATCACCTGCGATCTGGAGCACTACATCGTCACCTGCCTCTACGCGGTGTACGACCCCCGGACCAGGTTGTGCCAGCTCGCCAACGCCGGACACATGCCCCCGGCGCTGGCCCGCCCCGGCCGGGCCCCGGAACTGCTCGACCTGCCCACCGGAGCCCCGCTCGGCGTCGGAGGCGTCCCCTTCCAGACCACGACGACCCGGCTCGGCCCCGGCGACCTGCTGGTCCTCTACACGGACGGCCTGGTCGAAACGCGCCACCACCCCATCGACGACCGCCTGAACGTGCTCCTCAGCTTCCTCGACGAGCCCAGCCGGCCCCTGGAAGAGACCTGCGACCTCCTTCTGTACGGCCTGCGCCACCCGGACGACCACGACGACGTCGCCCTCCTCGCCGCCCGGACCACCTAGGAGCCGGTGCGCACCTGTTCCTCCAACCGCTCCAGGCTCCTGTCGAGGGCGTCGCGGGCCGCCTGCTCGCCCGGGTCATGGCTGTCCTCGAAGAACGACAGGTGCACCGTCACCTCACTGGTGCCGCCGCCGATCCCGGCGACCTGCAGCCAGCCGGCGTAGCCGCCCTGCTCGCGGGTGCCCCATTCGATGCGCATCTGATCCCGCTCGGCACGCAGCAGGGCCGAGGTGTCCTGGTCGTAGTGATCCTCGTGCACCGTGACCGAGGGTGGCTCCCCGGGGCGCACGTGCAGGGCGTCCGGCAGCCAGGTGTCGAGCCTGCCGACATCGGCCGCCTGGTCGAAGACCTGCTCGGGCTGTGCGGGCATCGTGCGTGAACGTTCGTACTCGGCCATCGCGGCACCGTCCCTCCGCTCGGGGGCCTACCCCGGACGCGTGCCCCTTCTGCGGCAACCGAAAAGTCCCCGGGTCGCTACGTCGGCGCCGTCCGCAGCGCGCGCCGCACCGACCAGACGACGGAGACGAACGGGACGGCCACGACGGCGCCGATCACACCCGCCACGATGCTGCCCCCGATGACGGAAACGGCCACGACGAGCGGATGGAGGCTGACCGCCCAGCTCAGCACCAGCGGATGCAGCACATGGCCCTCGAGCTGGCCGATGACGACGATGAGCACGAGTACGGCCACGGCCGTGAGGGGGCCGCGCCCGGCGAGCGCGACCACCGTCGCCACACCGAGGGCGATCGGCGAGCCCACCAGCGGCACGAACGCCGCGAAGAACTCCAGCAGGGTCAGCGGCAGCGCGAGCGGGACCCGCAGCAGGAACAGGGCGACACCGACCAGTACGGCGTTGGTGGCGGCCACGATGATGATGCCGCGGGTGTAACCGGCGAACGTCCGCCAGGCGGCCCGCCCCGCCCGGTCCCACCTCGGGCGGGCGCCCCTGGGCAGCAACTGGTCGCGCACCCAGCCCCACAGCCGCTCGCCGGAGTGGATGAAGAAGACGGAGGAGAACAGCGCGAGCACACCCGCGGTGACCACCTCGACGACCCTGCCGAGACCGCTGACGGCGCTGCTGAGCAGCCGCGCCCGGTGCGCGGCGACGTAGTCCATCGCCTGGCGCTGCAGATCGGCGAGCCTGCCGGAACTGAGCCGGAACGGCGGGCGCTGAAGCCACAGTTCGATCCGGTGCACGCCGCCCCGGAACTCACCGGCCAGTCTCGTCGACTCGCCCGCCACCGCGTTGCCGACGAGAGCGAGCAGGCCGAACAGCAGCAGCAGACTCCCGACGAGGGCGACGGCGACGCTGAGGGGTCTGGGGAGCACACGGTCGAGCAGGTCGGCGAGGGGGCGCAGCACCGATGTGACGACGAGCGCCAGGAACAGGGCCACGGCGATGAGCTGGAAGCGGCCGAGGATGGTGAAGACGCCGTAGACGACGACGCCGACGACGACGAGGCGCCAGGCGTAGGCCGCGGCGACCCGCAGTGACGGCACCGTGCGCTCTGCCGCCGAAGGGGAGTGCGGGCCGGAGCCGACGCGCCGGGGGAGTCGCACGGTGTGCGCCGGCCGGCTGCCCAGTACCACGCCGCCCGCCCGGCGTTCGCGGCCCCGTCCGGCCGTCCGGCCGTCCGTATCGGCCACGGCGTCTCGCGCCTCCCCTCCGTTCCTGACGGTCGGTCATGTCTAGAGCAAGGTAAGGGCAAGCAGGGCGGCCGACCGGGCACAACGCGCCCGGGCGGGGGCTTTATGCTTCGGCCGTGACTGTGAACGCGGCGCTCGCCGACATCCTCGACCGCGACGCCGCCGAGACCGAGTCGGACCGGCTGCTCGCCGCTCTGGTCGACCACGGTGTGTTCGTGCCCGTGCGGGACAACGGCTCGGTGCTGTTCCTGCGGAGCCAGGACGGCACTCCCGCCCTGCCCGGGTACGTCAGCGAGGCGTGCTGCGCCGGGCGGTTGCCCGAAGCGGCCGGAGCGGTCCACTGCGACGCCCTGCGGCTGCTGGACATCGCCGAGCGGACCGGCGTCGCGAAGCTGGCGCTCCACTCCGCCCAGGGCTGGGCCGGCGTGCCGATACCCCTGCTGCACCGGACCCTCCGTGACCGCGGCCGGCAGGCTGCCGGCGAGCGGCTCGTGCTCACCTGGTCCACCCACCCGGTGGCGGTGGCCCTCCGGGACGCGCTGTCGCGCCGGGTGCGGGAGTTCCCCGCCGTCCGCACGGTCTGGGTGTCGCAGGCGCGGTGGCTCGACACCGGCATGGAACACCTGATGCTGCACATCGCCGTCGACGAAGAGCTTCCGTCGGCTTCCGCGCAGCGCCTGATGGAGACGCTGCTCGCCGAGGAGGTGGTGCTCGGCGCCGACGACCCCCGGGTGTCCATGCTCGCGCTGAACACCACCACGCACGCCGCGTCGACGGCCGAGTTGGGGTCCCTGGGTCTGGACACCGTGCGCTGCGATCACGCCACCGGGCGCGTCGAGGTGGTCTCCCGCGCGTACGACGGCCCGCACCGCTGACGGCAGCGTCCCGCAGTCCGGAATACCGGGCGTCGGCGTCGTGGCCTTCGGTCCGACGGCCGGTGAACGCCGCCCGTGCAGGGATAACGTCCCCCGTTGGGGGAACGCGGACTTCTCCGTCCGGACGCACCGGTCCGGAACACACCGCCGTCCGTCATGGGGGAGCAGATGCCAGTACGCCGATGGTCCTCGGGGCCGGAATCGCCCCCTCGGGGCGCGGTGCTGGCGGGCCGTTACCGAACGGACGCCCTGCTGGGGCGGGGCGGCGCCGCCGACGTCTACGAGGCCTTCGACCTCCAGCTGAGGCGGCCGGTGGCGGTGAAGGTGTTCCGTGCGGGCAGTGACGCGCAGACCGAGGAACGCTTCGCCGAGGAGGCCTTCCTGCTGGCTCGTCTGCAGCACCCCGGACTCGTCACCGTCCACGACTTCGGACGGGACCTAGGCCGCCCCTTCCTGGTCATGCGGCTCCTCAAGGGTTCGACGTTGCGCGCACGCATCGCCGCGGGCGCCCTGCCGCGGGCGCGCGTGTGCACGCTCGGCGCGGCCCTGGCGCAGGCCCTCGCCCACGTACACGCCGCCGGGGTGGTGCATCGGGACGTCAAACCGTCCAACATCCTCATGGACGAGGCCGGCGCCCCCCACCTGACCGACTTCGGCATCTCACGGCTGATCGACGGCACCGCGCACACCGCCACCGGAGCGTTGGTGGGCACCGCCGCGTACCTGGCTCCCGAGCAGGTCATGGGCCGCGAGGTCGGGCCCGCCGCGGATGTCTACGCCCTCGGTCTGACCCTGCTGGAGTGCCTCAAGGGACGACTGGAGTACGACGGCGTCCCGCTGGAGGCGGCGATCGCCCGTCTGCACCGTCCTCCGGTCATTCCCGCCTTCCTCGACGGCGACCTGTCCCGACTGCTGGGCGCCATGACCGCCCTGGACGAGCGCGAACGCCCCGGCGCGTCCGCGTGTGCCGACGCGCTGGCCGCGCTGAGCCCGAGCGGTCCCCGCGCCGCGCTCGCGGCGGGGACGTACGGCACCGATCGTCCGGGGGACAGCCGTACCCCGGCGATTCCCGCCGACCCCGCCGGGCTCAGGACCGTGCCGGCCCCGCGGCCGGCCTCGGCCGCCCGCCGCCGGCGCGGCGGGCGGAGTCTGGCGACAGCCGGCGCCGCGCTGGCCACGCTGCTCGGCGTCACGCTGACGGGATCGATCGGTGACCTGTCCGGCTCCGGTGGTACCGCCTCGGGCACCGATGACCACGGACCGACCGCCCCGGCCACCGAACCGCCGCGCGACCCCTCCGCACCGGCGGCCGGGACGACGCGGCCGGCCCCCGGGACACCCGCCGCCCGGGCCCCGGAACAACCGGCCACCACCGCGGCCCCGTCCCCCACGCCCCGGGCGCAGGGCGAGCCCGGCGGCCGAGGCACGCAGACGACCGTGAAGACCGCGGCGCGAGCCAAGCCGAAGAAGGACAAGACACGGGCGCACCCGTCCAAGAAGCAGAGCGCGCCCCAGCACGGCAAGAAGCGCTGAGCGTGCCGCCGGCGGCTTTCGGCCGAGGGAATCCGGGAACCCGGTCGCCTGTCCCGACCGCCCCAGTGACCACGGAGGCCGACGTGACGGATCAGCACCACGCCCCGCAGGACCCGACCACGCAGCACCCCCGCCCCGACTTCCCCTCCCAGGACCAGCCCCACCCCGGCTGGACCGGGCCGATGGATCCGCCGCCCGACCACGGTGAGGACTCGTACCGCGGCTCCGGGCGCCTGGAGGGCCGCAAGACCGTCATCACGGGCGGGGACTCCGGCATCGGGCGGGCGGTGGCCCTGGCCTTCGCCCGTGAGGGGGCCGACGTGCTGTTCACCTACCTCGCGGAGGAGGAGGGCGAGGCACGCGAGACCTCCCGCCTGGTGGAGGACGCGGGCCGCAAGGCGGTCGCCGTCCCCTGCGACATCCGTGAAGAGGACAGCTGCCGGGCGCTGGTCGAACGGGCGGTCGCCGAGTTCGGGAGCGTCGACGTCCTGGTGAACAACGCGGCGTTCCAGATGTCCCAGCCGGAAGGCATCGAGGCGATCACGACCGAGCAGTTCGACCGGGTGATGCGGACGAACCTGTACAGCATGTTCTGGCTCACCAAGTTCGCCCTGCCGCACATGCCGCAGGGCGGCAGCGTCATCAACACCACGTCGGTGCAGGCGTACAAGCCCAGCCCGCATCTGCTGGACTACGCGATGACGAAGGGCGCGATCGTCACCTTCACCCACGGGCTGGCCCAGCTGCTCGCCGAGCGCGGCATCCGCGTCAACGCGGTCGCGCCGGGCCCGGTGTGGACCCCCCTGATTCCCGCGACGATGCCCGACACGGCGGAGTTCGGCAAGCAGAGCCCGCTGGGCCGCCCGGCCCAGCCGGCCGAGCTGGCCCCGGCCTACGTCTATCTCGCCTCCGCGCAGGCGAGCTACATCACCGGGGAGATCCTCAACGCCACCGGCGGCACACCGCTGCCGTGAGCACCCCTTATCGGGGCATTTGACCTACTTGGCGACTAGGCTTTGGGTATGGCCGGGTCGCGTGGGGACATGGCGGCGCCGGGGTCGGTGCGGAGGGGCGGGGGTGGTGTGCGATGAGTGTCGGGGTGTCGGGGGCCGGCGGCTCGGGAGTCTTCTCGAGCGGCACGGATGTGGTGGGGGCGCGCATCGCGGGTTACCGCGTGGAACGTGAAATCGGCCGCGGCGGAATGGCGGTCGTCTACTGCGCGCGGGATCTGCGGCTGGATCGTCTGGTCGCCTTGAAGCTGCTCGCCCCGGAAATGGCCCGCAATGAGACGTTTCGTCGGCGTTTCGTGCATGAGTCGCGGGTGGCCGCCGCGATCGATCACCCGCATATCGTGCCGATCTTCGAGGCCGGTGAGGCGGAGGGCGTGCTGTACATCGCGATGCGCTATGTGTCCGGCCTGGATCTGCGGGCCCTGCTGGACCAGGAGGGCCCGCTGGCCGTGGCGACGGCGCTGCGCATCGCCGGTCAGGTGGCCTCGGCGCTCGACGCGGCTCATGAGCACGATCTGGTGCACCGGGATGTGAAGCCGGGGAACGTCCTGGTGGCCGGCGGGACGGACAGCGATCACCCCGAGCACGTGTATCTCACCGATTTCGGGCTGACGAAGAAATCGCTGTCGCTGACCGGGTTCACGACGGTCGGTGAGTTCGTGGGGACCCTGGACTATGTGGCGCCGGAGCAGATTTCCGGGCGCCCGGTGGACGGCAGGTGCGATCTCTACAGCCTTGCCTGCGTCATCTACGAGCTCCTCACGGGCGGCCCGCCTTTCAGGCGGGACGAGGACATCGCGTTGCTGTGGGCGCATCAGTACGACGATCCGCCCGCGCTGAGCGAGACGGGGGAGGGGATTCCGCCGGCGTTGGACGAGGTGATGGCCACGGCGCTGGCGAAGGTGCCGGAGGACCGATACGGCTCGTGCCTGGAGTTCGTGGCGGCCTTGCGGGCGGCCGCGGGCGGCGCGGGTGCCGGCGGTGCGAGTGCCGACGGCGCGGGGGCGCGGCCCGTGAGCGAGGAGGACGGCGAGGTGGCCGGGGACCCGTGGCCCGGCGATCCGGTGCCGGATCCGCCGGGCTGGGCCAGGCCGGTCTTCGGCCGTCTGCCGGGTGAGCCCCCTGCCGGGTGACTCCTCGTCCCCGCTCAGTTGACGACGATGTCCCCGGCCGGCTCGGGAGCGTCAGGGGCCGTGCCGGTGCTGGTGTCGTCCTGGTGCGGGTCCATGGGCTCGGGCTGAGGCGTGGGTGTGGGGGTGGGGACGGGGGCGCTGTCGTCGGGCTTGTGGTCGGTGGATCCGGGCGCCTCGGGGCAGGGGGGACCGTTCTTGCCGCCGCTGCCGGAACCGCCGCGGCCGTTGCTCCCGTTCTGGCCGCCGCATCGGCCGTTGCCGCCGCGTCCACCGGCGCCACCCGTGCCCGCACCGCCCGGTGCCGTGCAGACGGGCCCGTCGGTGCCGGTGCCGTTGCCGCCGTTGCCGCCATTGCCGCCGTCACCGCGACGGCAGGGGTCCTCGTGACCGTCATGGCCGTCGTGACCCTTGTGGCCCCTATGGCTGTCGTCGTCCTTATGGCCCTTGTGGCCGCCGCGGTTCCAGCGGTCGTCGTTGTGCTTGCTGTCCTTGTGCTTGTCGTGCTTGTCGTGCTTGTTGTCCTTGTGGCGTCCGTGGTCGTCGTCGTGGGCCGTGGTGGCCGACCGCGTCGTGCTGGGTGCCGTCGGTGCCGCGAACGCGGTGGACGCGGGGATCAGGGCACCGCCGGCGGTCAGCAGGGCGGACGCGGTGGTGATGGCCAGGCGGCGGGTCCAGATGGTGTCGATCACGGTGATCTGTGTCCTTCGTTCGTGGTTCCTGGTACTTCCAGTAGGCCCGGACGGCGCGCCGCGGTCACGTTCCGGCAAGTCGTGGCTTGACGCGGGCCGCGGTCATCGGGTAAGGCCGTTGCTCTCCCCGGCTGCGGAGGCGGCGGGCCGAAGTACCGGATCGCGGTCGACGGCGCCGCTGGGCGGCAGCAGCGCGACGGCGAGGACGAGGGCGGGCAGCACCACGGCCGTGGCCCGCACCGTCCAGTGGCCCATGGCGAACACCCCGGGCCCGGTCGCCGGGCCGGCGGTGGCCCCGCGCCACAGGCGGAGCCACAGCGCCGCGAGGTGCGGCATCGTCACCCGCAGCGCGGCGAAGCCGGGGCCGACGACGACCTCCGCGCCGTAGCCGCCCCGGTCCGTCCACAGGTCCCGGATCTGGCCGCGCCACCAGTCCACTGCCGAGGGCAGCTCCCACAGATAGGTGACCATCAGCAGCCACAGCCACGGCGGCGGAGACAACGGCGTCCCGCCGTCCCGGGCGCCTGGCCTCATCCGGACCGTCCCGCCCGCCGATCCGTCCGTCGGCGCGGCCTCGGCAGCCGGGCGGCCAGTCGGCGCAGGCCGCCCCGGACGCCGGGCGCGGCAGCGTCTTCGTCCGCGTCGGGAGACCGTGCGCCCGCGAGCAGGGCGAGGAAGGCGACGGCTCCCGCGTCGCGGCCGGCGTGCAGTGCGGCCACGGCCTCGGCAGCGCTCCGGTCGGCCTGCGGGCGCCGCACGCCACGGGCCTGCAGACAGCGCGACACCTCCGCGACCGCCCCGGCCAGCACGGCGAGGTCACGGTCCGCCGCCGCGTCCGCGGGCGCCGGGTGAGCCGACTCGGGCCGGGGCGCGGCGACCGGGCTGCCGCTCTGGCGCTCCCGCAGAGCGAGCAGCAGCGCGGACCCGGAGATGACGTTCGCGAGGACCGGCGACCCCAGTGCCGCCTTCAGCAGCGTGTAGGAGGCCGCCAGCGCGTCCCACAGCGTCGGAAGGACGGCGGCGTCCAGTGCGCCTCCGGTGCCCGCCGGGACCGAGGGAACCGGGCGCAGCAGTACGCGGCGCCCTCGGCCGCCGTGCGCGTACACACGGGCGGTGTGGCCGGCGAAGTCGATCTCGTCCGGGGCGGCCCCCGCCGCGATGCTTCCCGCCCAGACGTCCAGGAGCTCGTCGTCGCTAGGACCATTCGACACGGAAGCTCCTGGTGCCGTCGGCCGAGCTGCCGCTGAGGGTCAGGGACGCGGAACCGTCGGTCACGGTCCCCTCCAGGCTCGTACCCACCGCCATGCCGTAGGGGAAGCCGGTGTAGCCGGAGCACTGGAAGAGCGGCTTGGGCACGAATCCACACCCCGGCCGTCGGTGGTGTCGGTTCCGCTCAGCGCGGAGGTCACTCCGAAGGCCCCCTCCGCCGTCTGGCTGTCGCTGGCCCAGGAGAGGTGGAAGGAGTTGCCCTCCGAACCGACCGGATCGTCGATGATCAGCGTCGCCGGCAGGTCGTACGACCGCGAGGCGGCGGCGCAGCCGGGGTCGGCGAAGTCCACGCTGACGTGCGCGGTGCCGCTCCACTCGCCGTGCGGCACCCCGGACGTCACCGCTGTGTCCTCGGACTCCGTCTCGGCGGTGGCGGTGGCGGTGGCGGTGTCCTCCTGCGTGGTGGTCGGCTCCGGGGTCACCGCGCGAGGCAGCCCAGCAGGACACCGACACCCGTCACGGCCGGGCGTGTACCACGTAAACCGGGCTTTCTTCGCGGCCTTTGACGGACCATCTGGTTTTCCCCCCAGCGCCTCCGGTGCTCGCCTGGCGTACTCCGGGACTATACGGAACAGGGAGCATGCTCCCACCCGAAAGTGTTGAAAATCTGACGAATGACAACCGGTGACCGTCTGGGGTCGGTAGCCTTTCGGATTCGTCTCAGCCGACTCGCGTCACCTCGACGGAGAAGTCGTTGTCCACCGTGTAGTAGGGGCGCAGCCGGGCGTCGCCGACGGCGGCCGTCGGGTAGACGAAGACCTCCTTGCGGTCCGCCACGTCGTCGAGGAGGCGGGCGACCCGGATGAGAGGCGCTTCCGTCGCGGGCTGGACGAAGACGTCCCAGACGCCGTCGCCGGCGGGCGTCGCGGCGGCGAGTTCCCCGTAGTCGATGGTGAAGGAGAAACTCCGGCCGTCCTCCGCGGCCCGTGGCCGCACAGTGTGTACGGTGCCGCTGCCACCCCGCAGACGCAGCCGCACCACGGCTCCCTCAGTGAGCGAGGTGCCGTGCAGGCGTGCCCCGACCGTGATCGACCGGTCCGTGACGTCGACGCCGCCCGCCTCGGCGTGGGCGGGGCGGAGCCAGGCGCGGACCGCGAGGTGGCCCTGCTTGGTGACGTAGGGAATCCGGACGGCCAGCGGGGACGGCCGGTCACGGAGGTGCCCGTCGACGAGGGCGCGCAGGTCGCGCAGGCCCGAGCGCAGCTGTTGCCGCTGGGATTCCGGTCCCGCGAGCAGGTACACGTCCCACCGGCCCTGCGCGAGAACGGTCTGCGGGCCCAGGACGGCGCGTTGCCGACCGTCGTCGCAGGGTTCGAGGTCGAGGACATGGAGGGTCTTCTCGGGCTGCCCCTTCTTGGGGCGCAGCCGCAGGAGCAGCTGCCGTCCTTCGGCCGGCCGCAGCGGCAGGTCGAAGGTGATCCGGCCGTCCGCGTCGACCGCGCAGCCCACGCGCGGCGTCGCACCGTGTTCCGTGCTCATCGCACCGGCCTCCTCACCATGCGCAGCACACTGCCGGCCGCGGTGTACGCGGCGTCGCGGGCGGCGAACCCCTGACTGGTCAGGACGCGACGCACGCGGGGGCGTTCTCCTGCGACCGGTCGTCCCGCCCTTCTGGCGGAAACCGCCTCCTCGAGCAACCGCTCGGCCTGCGCGACCACCGGACCGGGGGCGAACCGTCGTGCGTTCTCCAGGGCCGCGCGGCCCGCACGGCGGCGTCGCTCGTCGTCACGGACCAGTTCCAGCAGTGCGGCGGCCAGCGCGTCACGGTCCCCGACCGGCACCAGCCGGCCGTCGACGCCGTCCTCGATGATCTCGGCGGGGCCGTACGGGCAGTCGGTGCTGACCACCGGCAGGCCGCAGCGCATCGCCTCGACGATCGTCATGCCGAACGGCTCGAAGTTGGAGGCGGCGGCGCCGATCGAGGCCTTGACCCACTCCGCCTCCATGGGGGCCGCCGTCCCCATCAGGAAGACGTTGTTCCACAGTCCGCGGTCCGTGATGAGCTGCCGCAGCCGGGCGTGCTGCTCGCCCTTGCCGTAGATGCGCAATTGCCAGTCGGGGTGCTCGGCGGCGACCACGGCGAAAGCCTCGATCAGGAGATCGTAACGTTTCACCGGGACCAGCCGGCCGGCCGCGACGACCACCTTCGCGGTGCCGTCGGCGGCGGGCAGCGCGGGGTCCGGCACGCTGTTCGGGAGGTTCTCCACCCGCACACCGGGCAGCCGCATCTTGCGCCGGTAGGCGGCCGCGTCCGCCTCGGTCACCGTGGTGAGCGCGTCGAGCCGGCGGTAGGCCCGGCGCAGTGCGCTGCGCAGCCGCGCCGGATGGTTGTCCAGGGTCAGGTGCTCCTGCCCGACGCGTGCGACATGGCTCGGCGCCTGGAGCGCGAGATGCACGTTGAGTCCGGGCCGGGTGCCGATCACCACGTCCGCGTCGGTGGTGGCGAGGCATGCGCCGATACGCTCGTCGGTCAGCTCGCTGTACTGCCCGTACCGGTACTCGGCCTCGGGAAACACTTTCGCCGGTCTCAGGTGCAGCGGGTGCTCCTTCTCCTGTCTGAGGTCCACCAGTGGCCGCAGCGACACCCTGGGGTCCAGGGTGAAGGTCGGCCGCTCCAGGTGGCGCAGCACGGAGACGATCTCCACCTCGTGCCGCTCGGCCAGGGCCTGGGCCAGGTTGAACGTCGTGGTGATCGTGCCTCCGATCCCGTAGGCGTTGTGCAGCAGGAAAGAGATCTTCATGGCGGCCTAGACCGTGCCAACTGCCGCATAGTTGCGCCCTGTTACTACTTCGTAATGCTCATCTGTTGTCCAGGTGTCGTGATCGTGGACATCGGGTGCCGCGGATGCTGTGACGCGCCTGTGACAGTCGGCGGACACGGTGGTGAAGTCGGTCGGCCAGGCTTTTTGAAACGGACAAATTGCAGCTTTCGGGCATTTGTCC